>NZ_CP119862.1:1843294-2457725 GCF_029338175.1 Citrobacter enshiensis | reverse complement strand
GTGGTTTAACAACGTTGAGACTAAACCGGGTATCGGGTATCCGAAGAACTGGGAAGATCAGGAGGAGTGGCAAGGAGGCTGGGTTCGCGACGTTAACGGTAAGATAAGGCCGCGTCTGGGCGGCAAAATGGGCGTCATCACGAAAATCTTCGCCAACCCGGTGATTCCGCAAATCGATGATTACTACGAGCCGTTCACCTACGATTACCAGCACCTGCACAGCGCGCCTGAGGGCAAAAATCTGCCCACCGCCCGCCCGCGCTCGTTGATTGACGGCAAACGGATGGACAAGATTATCTGGGGGCCAAACTGGGAAGAGCTGCTCGGCGGGGAATTTGAAAAACGCGCTCGCGACCGTAACTTCGACAAGATTCAGAAGGAGATGTACGGTCAGTTTGAAAACACCTTCATGATGTATTTGCCGCGCCTGTGCGAACACTGCCTGAACCCCAGCTGTGTGGCGACCTGCCCGAGCGGCGCGATTTACAAACGTGAAGAAGACGGCATTGTGTTGATCGACCAGGACAAATGCCGCGGCTGGCGTCTGTGCATCAGCGGCTGCCCGTACAAAAAAATCTACTTTAACTGGAAGAGCGGCAAATCTGAAAAATGCATCTTCTGTTATCCGCGTATTGAATCGGGCCAGCCGACCGTCTGTTCAGAAACCTGTGTGGGCCGCATCCGTTATCTCGGCGTGTTGCTCTACGATGCCGACAAGATTGAAGAGGCGGCCAGTACCGAACATGAAACCGACCTCTATGAGCGCCAGTGCGACGTGTTTTTGAATCCGAACGATCCGGCAGTGATCGAAGAGGCGCTGAAGCAGGGAATTCCGCACAACGTGATTGAGGCTGCCCAGCGCTCGCCGGTCTACAAGATGGCGATGGACTGGAAGCTGGCCCTGCCGCTGCACCCGGAATACCGCACCCTACCGATGGTCTGGTACGTACCGCCGTTGTCGCCCATCCAGTCGTATGCCGATGCTGGCGGATTGCCGCAGACCGACAGTATTCTGCCCGCCGTCGAAAATTTGCGGATCCCGGTGCAATATCTCGCCAATATGCTCAGTGCCGGCGACACCGGCCCCGTGCTGCGCGCGCTGAAACGGATGATGGCGATGCGCCATTACAAACGCTCGCAAACGGTGGAAGGCGTCACGGACACCCGAGCGATTGAAGAAGTGGGATTAAGCGTTGAGCAAGTTGAAGAGATGTACCGCTATCTGGCCATTGCCAACTATGAAGACCGCTTCGTGATCCCGACCAGTCACCGGGAAATGGCGCGCGACGCCTTCCCTGAACGTGACGGCTGCGGCTTCACTTTTGGCGATGGCTGCCACGGCTCAGACACCAAATTCAACCTGTTTAACAGCAGCCGAATCGACGCCATCGATGTCACGGAAGTGCGCGACAAAGCGGAGGGCGAATAATGCAAATTCTCAAAGTGATTGGGCTGCTGATGGAATATCCCGATGCGTTTCTTTGGGAGTGTCGGGACGACGCCATCGCGCTGGTCCGCAATGAAGCGCCGATGCTGAGCGATTTCGCGGCGGATCTCCTTAATGCGCCCTTGCTCGAGAAACAGGCGCAATGGTGCGAAGTGTTTGATCGCGGTCGCGCTACCTCGTTACTGCTGTTTGAGCATGTCCATGCGGAGTCCCGTGACCGGGGTCAGGCGATGGTGGATCTGCTGGCGCAATATGAAAAGGTCGGACTGCAGCTCAACTGCCGGGAATTACCGGACCATCTTCCCCTCTATCTGGAGTACCTGAGCGTTTTACCGGAAGCCGAGGCCAAAGAAGGATTACAGAATGTCGCTCCCATTCTGGCTCTGCTGGGCGGGCGCTTAAAACAGCGCGAAACCCCGTGGTATCAGCTGTTTGACGCGTTGCTTGCTCTGGCAGGAAGCCCACTCTCAAGTGACAGTGTCACCAAACAAGTCAGCAGTGAAACGCGCGATGATACGCGTCAGGCGCTGGATGCGGTGTGGGAAGAAGAACAGGTGAAGTTTATCGAAGATAATGCCACCGCCTGTGACAGTTCACCGTTACAACATTATCAACGCCGCTTTAGCCAGGACGTGGCGCCACAGTATGTTGACGTCAGTTCGGGAGGTCCGAAATGATACAGTACCTGAATGTCTTTTTTTACGATATCTACCCTTACCTGTGCGGTACGGTGTTTATCCTCGGCAGTTGGTTACGCTACGATTACGGGCAGTACACCTGGCGCGCCTCCTCCAGCCAAATGCTGGACAAACGCGGCATGGTGTTATGGTCGAATTTGTTCCATATCGGCATTCTGGGGATTTTCTTCGGACACCTGTTCGGGATGTTAACCCCGCACTGGATGTACGCCTGGTTTCTGCCCATGGCGATGAAACAGCAGATGGCGATGATTGCCGGCGGACTCTGTGGCGTGCTGACATTGGTCGGCGGTGCGGGTTTGCTGGTGCGCCGTCTGACCAATCCCCGAATTCGCGCGACCTCGTCCACCGCCGATATTCTCATCCTCTGCATCCTACTGTTTCAGTGCATCCTGGGCCTCATATCGATCCCCTTTTCCGCGCAGCACCCGGACGGCAGCGAAATGCTGAAACTGGTCGGTTGGGCGCAGTCAGTGGTGACCTTCCAGGGCGGAGCGTCTGCGCATCTGGACGGTGTGGCGTTGGTCTTCCGGGCGCATCTGGTGCTGGGAATGACCATCTTCCTGATCTTTCCCTTTACCCGTCTGGTCCATGTCTGGAGCGCGCCGTTTGAATACTTCACGCGCCGCTACCAGATTGTCCGCTCGCGTCGCTAACCCTTTCTGCCGCCGGATAGCCTTCACTCTCCGGCGGCTGGCGCGTTATGATGGTTCTCCGACCTAAGGAGAACCCGAATGAAACCCCAGGTTTATCATGTTGATGCTTTCACCTCCGAACCGTTCCGCGGTAACTCGGCGGGCGTCGTGTTACATGCTGATGGACTCAGCGAGGCGCAAATGCAGCTTATCGCCCGCGAACTCCGCCACAGTGAAACGGCATTCGTTTTAAAAAGCGACGAGAGCGATGTGCGCATTCGTTATTTTACGCCAACGGTTGAAGTGCCGATTTGCGGTCATGCGACCATTGCGGCGCATTATGTTCGCGCCACCGTACTTGGGTTAGGGAATGGTACCGTCTGGCAACGTTCGCTCGCCGGACGTCACCGGGTCGATATCCTTGCGCAAGACAACGGCTATCGCATCACGCTGGAACAAGGTACGCCGGGCTTTGAGCCGCCGCTTGAAGGTGAAACGCGCGCCGCCATCATCAACGCATTCCACCTTTGTGAAGACGATATCCTTCCCGGCCTGCCGATTCAGGTGGCGACAACGGGACATTCGAAAGTGATGATCCCGCTGAAACCTGAGATCGATATTGACGCCCTTTCCCCCGATCTTGCGGCACTGACGGCCATCAGCCAGCAGATTGGCTGCAACGGCTTTTTTCCGTTCCAGATCCGCCGTGGCAAAAATGAAACCGATGGGCGCATGTTCTCACCGGCGATCGGTATTGTTGAAGATCCGGTGACAGGCAACGCCAATGGTCCGATGGGGGCATGGCTGGTTCATCACAATGTGATGGCGCACGACGGCAACACGTTGCGTGTTCTGGGGCATCAGGGGCGTGCGCTGGGGCGCGATGGCGTCGTCGATGTGAACGTCACTATCCGCGAGAACCAACCGGAAAAAGTGACCATTTCCGGCACGGCGGTGATCTTATTCAGCGCCGAATGGTCGATTGACCTGTAGCGTTTCTCCGCCGGAGGGCATGGCTCTGCGGCGGAGACTGGCGCAATTATTTTCCCGCTTCCGGATGGGTATCAAAGGCGGACATCACCGCCGCCAGTTCCGTCTCGGTAAAACCGTGCTTCACATCGTCAACACCCAGTCCAAACCGCGTCTGCAACAGCGCGTACAGACTGGCCACATCGGGCAAATTGAACTGCTCTATCGCGTGCCCATCCTGGTAATGGGTAAAGTGGAAGTTGGTTAACGTCAGTTTTCCACCGTCCGGCAGGTGTCGGCACATCAACAGATGGTGACGGAAATGCGATTGCGGCCAGTGCGCCGACCAGAAGTTGCCCATCACATAATCGCTTTGATGCTGAATGCCGAGATCGAAACGGTACATGGATTGCCAGTGATCGTGATGGCGGAACTGCAAAATCCACTCTTCGCCTTCCTGAACCAGACGGTATTCCCCGTGAGGCGTCTGTTGTTCAAGATCGGCCTGCAGCCGGATCGGCGCGGTCAGCGTTTGCCCGCCGAAGCCCACGTCGGCTATCCACTGCTCGCCCTGTAACTCAACCAGTAACAGACGATGCGTGCGCGGCGGCATACTCGCCGGATTCGCCAGCACCACTCTCCCCAGCAAGCTGCGGACGGTAAATCCAATCTCACGTAATACCCGTTCAAAAACGCCATTCTGTTCGAAACAGTATCCGCCACGACGTGCGGCGATCAGTTTTTCTTCCAGCGATTGATCGTCAAGCTGTATCTCGCGTGGCAACAGCACATCAAGGTTTTCAAACACGATGGCGCTGTTGTGATGCAAATGCAGCGCCCGCAGGGTATCGATGTTGACCGCCGCCGTGGCCGACCAACCCAGGCGGGAAAAATAAGCGTGTAAAAAAGGCGTCATAAGGCGTTCCTGTTGATAGCGTCCTGTATTTATAACGTATTTTTATTGTTGCACAGGCGATTTTGTGCGGTGAATAGCGACAACGGGGCGACAAAATCGCTAATCCCGTTAATATCAATACTATTCCCGTTACGCTTTTCATCTTTCTGAGGAACTGCCATGAGCCATTTTCGCCCTGTTGAGTTAACGCATGCTTGCCGTCTGTTAAATCATGGCCCGACGATTCTGATCACCTGTCGGGATAGCCACACTGAACGACGTAACGTGATGGCGGCGGCGTGGTCCATGCCGGTCGAATTTGAGCCGCCCCGTATCGCAATTGTGGTCGACAAAAGTACCTGGTCGCGCGAACTGATTGAGCGTAGCGGCATGTTTGGCATTGTGGTTCCGGGAGTGGCCGCCACCAACTGGACCTATGCGGTCGGCAGTGTTTCAGGGCGCGTGGAAGACAAATTCAACTGCTACGGGATCCCGGTGGTGAAAGGTCCGGTGCTCGGATTGCCGATGATTGAAGAAAAATGTCTGGCCTGGATGGAGTGCCGGTTGTTGCCTGCGACGTCCGCGCAAGAGAAATACGATACGCTGTTTGGCGAAGTCGTCTCGGCCTCTGCCGACGAACGGGCCTTTGTGGAAGGCCGCTGGCAATTTGACGACGACAAGCTCAATACCCTGCACCATTTAGGCGCCGGAACCTTTATCACCAGCGGGAAACGGGTCACTGCGGGATGAACGCCTCACCTTAAGGATAAAGTTGAATTCTGCTCCACGGTGATTACACCCTAATCCACACTCTCTGGGGGCGGGACTTTCCGCCCGTTTTACGTATGTATGAAGTTTATGACGCCAAATAACAGAAAACCTGCCTATACCGTCTGGGCCAAACGTGAAGATATGGTTGAACGCGGGATGGCAATCAGCCTGCCGTGGTTCGCCTTTGTGAACATCAGCTTCGCGCTGATGATCTTTTTTCGTCGCGCCCTGTTTACTGATGCGGATACCCTGTATCAGGCGAAGATAAGCCTCCTCCAGTCCATCGACAGCGCGGTGATGGGAATTGTGCTGATCAGCGTCATTCTGATTTTCTCACCACGGCGAAAATCATGGCTGAATCAGGGGTTGTTGGTACTGCTGAGCCTGCTCTGGTCCTTGTGCATCTACTCGTTCATCGACCAGTGGCAATTACCGGTTGCCTATCCACTGTGTTCCATCTTGCTGCTCAGTTCCGTCGTGGCGCTCTATTTTCACACCCCAACCTTGCTCTCCTACGTGATACCGCTGTGGTTCACCGTACCGGTTGCCAGTGTCGTGCTTAACCACGGGATCAATCCCCACTTTGCGGTCGTTTGGGTCATCTTCACGCTGATTATGCTCGGCGGGCGCGTTATCCTGCTTCGCTGGTTCGATGAAGCCTGGTATCAGAACCAACATAACAACGTGCTCATTTCTCGCCTTGACGCTCTTGCGCACCGAGACGCGCTGACCGGCGCGGCAAACCGCCGCGCGCTGGAGGATGTGCTGCACAGCGCCACCGCCAATGACAGCGCGTTCACTCTGCTGATGCTCGATGTCGATTTTTTTAAACGCTACAACGATACCTACGGGCACCCGAAAGGCGATGCCTGTCTGGCGCAGGTGGCGGAAGTGTTGATGCAGTCAGTGCGTAGCCCGGAAGATGTGGTTGCGCGCTACGGCGGTGAGGAGTTTGCGGTGGTGCTGTTTGGCGCGTCGCTGCCGGAGGCTGAGCAGGTGGCCGCCAGAATCAAAGCCGGTCTGGAGACAGCGGCAATCCCCCACTCCGCATCGACAGCAAGTGACAACGTCACGATAAGTCAGGGTGTCGCCTGTTCAACGAAAGGTAAAACGGCTGAACAGACGATCGCAGAGGCCGACGCCGCACTGTATCGGGCTAAACAGGCCGGGCGGAATCGTTGGTCACGCTAGCCGGTTACATACTGTAGCCCGGTTTTTTGATCAGTGTCGCCATCTGGGGCGCGATCTCCGCGTCCCAGACCGCTTTCCACTCTGCGGGCTGGATTTCGTTTAGCGCCACGCTCACCGAACTCTCTTTACTTTGCAGGTGACGAACGATTACGGCGGTAATGTCCGTGGCCAGTGCGGTCTTCTCATCGTCATTCAGTTCGCGGGGAAAACATTTAATATCAACGTGCGGCATTGCAGGCTCCTTATTGTTAGTGTGCGTTTAAAGCTAGCATACCTGCGGGCGGATTAAATAATTTCATTGTTTTTCAGCACCGTTCGCAGCCGTGGGATCTGGCATACCGCGTCGGCAATCGCGCTAATGTTCGGCGTATGTTCCTGAAACCAGTCATGGCCTGGCCCCCAACTGCGCATCACCGCCAGGTAGCAATCCAGCAACGTTAGCTGTTCGCCAAAGGCGTACGGTTCGGCAATGAGCCGATCGTTTAGCCAGAGATAGAGCGATTTGCGGTATTCCATGCACGATGTTTTCAACTGCAAAGGCGCATCTGCGGTCCAGCGCTCAGGATAATCGGCATAGGTAAAGGTGGGATACACATTCGCCACCAGCCAGATGAGTAAACGCTGGAACTGTTGCCGCTCAGGGTGATGCACAGCGGGCGCGAGATCGGGACGACGATCGAGGATCATCAGCGCGATCGCTGCGGTTTCCGTCATGATGTCGCCATTTTCCAGCACCAGCGTCGGCACCTGGCACAGCGGATTGCGTATTTTCAATAAATCGCGTTGTGGTCCCTCGGCATCAAATCCCGTGACATCGACAAATTTATACGGGATTTCAGCCAGGGTCAGCATGACCTCGCTGATTGCCGATCCCCAACCGGGTACACCATAAACCGTCATCATACCGCCTCCACAATGCGTAAAACGCTAAGTGTAGAACAGCCAGGCCGTTTGCAGGATTCTGGCCGGAAATGCGGGCTAAAACCGCGGTCAGTATCGCAATAACGCCCACAAGCTGAATCGAGGCCACCCCCTGCCTGTTCTGACTTCATGAATTCTTATGCATTGGTTTTGCGTCAAAAAAAATTAGCAGGTAGGATGCTGCGCCACCCATTTTTATCCCTACCCAGAATAACGGGAAAAGGTGTGTGGCATGCAGCGAAGCAATCGTTTGAGTCGCCAGCGGTACGGCAAGCTGCGTTCCTTCGGACAGACAGGCTAACAGGTAACGTAATGAAAACAGACAACGCAAGCTCACTTGAGCAACACGCTGCGAAACGACGCTGGTTGAATACCCACGAGGAGGGGTATCACAAGGCGATGGGGAACCGCCAGGTTCAAATGATCGCCATTGGCGGCGCCATTGGCACCGGCCTCTTTTTAGGCGCTGGCGCCCGCTTACAGATGGCTGGCCCCGCGCTGGCGCTGGTGTATCTGGTGTGTGGTATTTTCTCGTTTTTTATCCTTCGTGCATTAGGCGAACTGGTGCTCCATCGCCCTACCAGCGGGAGCTTTGTGTCGTATGCCCGTGAATTTTTGGGTGAAAAAGCGGCTTTTGTCGCAGGCTGGATGTACTTCATCAACTGGGCAATGACTGGGATCGTCGATATCACCGCCGTGGCGCTGTACATGCATTACTGGGGTGCGTTCGGTGATGTGCCACAGTGGGTCTTCGCCCTCGGCGCGCTGGCGATTGTCGGCACCATGAACATGATCGGCGTGAAGTGGTTTGCCGAGATGGAGTTCTGGTTTGCGCTGGTGAAAGTGCTGGCGATTGTGGTTTTTCTGGTGGTCGGTACCGTCTTTTTAGGGTCAGGCCAACCGCTGGATGGCAACACCACCGGGTTTCATTTGATCACCGATAACGGTGGATTCTTCCCGCACGGTCTGCTGCCAGCACTGGTGCTGGTGCAAGGCGTGGTGTTTGCCTTTGCCTCCGTTGAGATGGTGGGAACGGCGGCCGGGGAATGCAAAGATCCGCAAACCATGGTGCCAAAGGCTATCAACAGCGTGATCTGGCGAATTGGTCTGTTCTACGTCGGATCTGTGGTACTGCTGGTGCTGTTGCTGCCGTGGAATGCTTACCAGGCAGGCCAGAGTCCGTTCGTGACCTTTTTCTCAAAACTGGGCGTGCCTTACGTCGGCAGCATCATGAACATTGTGGTATTGACCGCAGCGCTCTCCAGTCTCAATTCAGGTCTGTATTGCACCGGACGTATTTTGCGCTCGATGTCGATGGGCGGTTCTGCGCCTAAATTCATGGCGAAAATGAGCCGTCAACAGGTGCCGTATGCCGGAATTCTGGCGACGCTGTTCGTCTACATTTTCGGCGTATTGCTCAATTATCTGGTTCCTTCTCAGGTCTTTGAGATCGTGCTGAACTTTGCATCGCTGGGAATTATTGCGTCGTGGGGATTCATCGTGGTCTGCCAGATGCGTCTGCGTAAGGCCATTAACGAAGGCAAAGCGGCAGACGTCAGCTTCAAAATGCCGGGCGCGCCTTTCACCTCCTGGCTCACCCTGCTGTTCCTGCTCAGTGTGCTGGTGCTGATGGCGTTTGACTATCCTAACGGCACCTGGACCATCGCTTCCCTGCCGTTGATTGCGATTTTGCTGGTTGCCGGTTGGTTTGGCGTACGTAACCGCGTTGCGGAAATTCACCGTCATGCGCCGGGCGCTTCAGAGGATGCTACGCTCAAAGAAGCGGCAGCGGATCAGCGCTAAATTCTGTTGGATGCCCGGTGGCGCAACGTTTACCGGGCATTGACTAAAAGCCGCGTCTTAGCAAAATTAATTCGCTTCGATAAGCTCAGCGACGTCATTGCTGTTAATTTCCCGCTTATTGCCATCCTGATCGGTGTAACTGGTCATTCCCGTTTCTTTATCCAACTGCGGCTTGCCCTGGGTCACAATGGTTTGCCCCTGTTTCGTTGTCATGACGTAGTCGGTGGTGCAACCGGTCAGCGTGAAAAGCATAACGCCCGCGCATAGGCACATAAGTGGCTTTTTCATAATGTTCCTGTATTTTTTCAATAATTCAAACGTGTCGGTAGTGTAATTCCCTGATGTTGACCAGGCTACTTGCGGGGTGTAACGAGGCATGTCGGCACGTTGGCGGAAAGACAGGAGAGGATGTCCCTCTCCTGTTGAGGATTACAGAGCGATACGGATCACATCATCTGGCTGGGTGGCTTCCTGCTCGCGAGTCGATTTTTGTTTAACGCTCACGTAGAGGGTTTTTCCATCGGCAGAAAGCGCGAGGCTGTTCGGGAAGGTCGGCGTGTCAAAGGTCTTCACGACGTTGTAGCGCTTCGCGTCAATCACGCTGACTTTACCAGCCTGACGATGGGTGACGTAGGCTTCGTTACGCGCAGGGTTGAACAGCACCGCCAGCGATTCAGGCGCCGCCACTTTTGCCAGCACTTTACCGTCACGCGTATCAATCACTAACACTTCCGCCGCTTTGGAGTCGGTGATAAACGCGCGGTGCCCGGCAGTGTCCAGACTCAGGTTAATAAAGAAATGCTCTTTACCGTCATCCAGCAATTTCTTGCGGCTCAGAATTTTATTATCTGCGGTATCAATGGTGATGAATTCGCCATCGGCGTTAGTGGTATATAAACGCCCGGCTTTACTGTCGATAGCCAGACCGGTGCTCATCTTGCCGGTATTCTGGATGGTGGTTTTCAGTTTGATGGTTTCACCATCGACCACCCAGACAACGCTCTCTTTACCGATGCCGCTGATGTAAACCGTATTGGTTACCTCATCCGCCACCAGTTGGCGAGGTTGCAGCGGACGCACCTCTTCTGAACGCTGGCGGGGATCGAGAATCAGACGGCCTTTAACATCACCCGTTTTGGCGTCAATTGCCGTCAGCGCGCTGTTGACCGTATTGCCGAACCACAGCGTTTGGGTTGCATTGTTCAGGGTTGCACCAAACGGTTTGAGATCGTTGTGAATCGCCTGAGTGACTTCCAGCGTGACAGGATCGAGGCGATACACGATACCGCCTTTGTCCGTTTTGCGGCTCTGCGACGTGGCCAGCCACAACGCATTTTCCTGCTGGCTGTAGGCCATTTCATATGCGCCCTTACCCACGGCTTTACGCAGCATTTCTTCCGCAGCCTGCGTGCTAAATGACGACGCAACAAGCAGTGAACCTAACAATAATGAACCCCGCAGGCGCGGCGAAAACAGATGACGTAAATGCATGACGACTCCCTTTGATAAATATCTGTATAACTGCTTCACACGGCTTCGACGAGCAACATCATGGTGTTGCTTTTTATGAATGCGAATAGTAATCATTATTTATCAATATGTGGAGCATTTCTTTTCATCAGAACAGCAATCTTCTTAATTTCTCCACGAAGCGTCGATATGACGAGGCCAATCAGGGTAATCATTGAGGGTATTGGCAGCGGTTTGAATAGCGCAACATGCGAATGCATCAATAGCGGGGAGAACCCCGCTATATTCAGGCGAAATTCAGGTGAAGTTAATTAAGATATTGCGTTCTAATGAGGGTCACGTTTTTAGCAATGATGTCATTCAGACACTGACGACACTCTTCTTTATCTCCTTGCGCCAGTGCGTCGAGCAACCTGTGATAATACGCCACACGGCTCTGATAACCGTCAGGCACCCCATTGCCATATAAAAAATGCAGGCTGGGGCCCATTCGCACCCACAGTTGTTCAATCATTTGATAGAGCGTCGGCATATTGGCATAACGGTAAATCTCAAATCGAAACGTGTGATTTGCCAGGAGTCGCTCTTGTATCGTGCCGCTTTCGTGCGCCTGTTGATACTGCTCCAGGAGCGTGGTGAGCGTCTGCAGGCGCTCGGCAGAAATCGTCTCTGCCGCCGCCGCTACCGCCATACCTTCAAGTTCGGTGCGGACATGGTTGATCTCTTCCCATCTCGCCAGTGAAATGTCTGGCACCATAAAGGCCTGCGCCGGAGCAACAGCCAATGCGCTGGCGGAGACCAGCCGCAGTAATGCTTCACGAACAGGTGTAATACTGATCCCCAGATCGTGGGCAATATTTTTCGTAATCAGTCTCGCACCAGGTTTTAATGCGCCTATCGTCAACTGGTGTTTCAAACCGTTCTCAACCTGTGTCGTCAGGCTGATATGTGATGTTCTTTCCAAACCGGGCATTTTACATCCTTCATTTATTCATCGAGCGACATCTCAATTAAATCCACAAACAGCGCAAGGGATTTGAGTGTAAAAAAGCAAACCTGGTCAGGAATAAAAAAATAAAAATTAAACGTGATAGTTTACCCGCGTGATATTTCGTTTATTAACGTTCTGTGACGTATTTTGCGGTGCTTTAATTAAAGCCGCAAATGACAAATTTGCCCATTTTTTATGGCGGCATTGCACCGCCATTATTACTTTACACTTCATCCGTCAGTTGGATGACGACTTTGCCGAAGTTTTTCCCCGTTAACAGGCCAATAAACGTTTCAGGGGCATTCTCCAGACCGAGAGTGACCTGTTCACGATAGTGAATTTTCCCTTCTTTCACCCAGCGCCCCATCTCCTGCTGAAACTCGTGAATCCGGTGCCCATAGTCCTGGCTAATAATAAACCCTTGCAACCGGATCCGTTTTTTCAGAAGCGTGGCCATCAGCAACGGAAGCCGATCGGGGCCCTCGGGCAGGTGTGTGGCGTTATAGCCGCTCACCAGGCCGCAGAGCGGAATGCGTGCGGACGTATTGAGCAGCGGCAGAACCGCCTCAAACACCTTACCGCCGACGTTCTCGTAATAGATATCAATTCCCTGAGGGCAGGCTTTCTCCAGTTGCGCCGCAAAGTCTTTCGCATAATGGTCAAGGCAACTGTCGAACCCGAGAACTTCGATGGCGTGACGACATTTTTCAGCACCGCCCGCAACACCGACGACCCGGCAACCTTTCAGCTTACCAATTTGCCCCACCGTCGCCCCTACTGGCCCCGTGGCGGCGGCGACAGCCAGCGTCTCTCCCTGTTTTGGTTGCCCGATATCCAGTAATCCCATATACGCTGTAAAGCCGGGCATTCCTAACACCCCCAGCGCCCACGAGGGATGCTCAGGGTTGTGACCCAGTTTCACCAGACCCTCGCCGTTGGAAAGATCATAGTCCTGCCAACCGCTGTAGCTCAGAACCCACTCTCCCGCAGGATAATTCGGATGATTTGATTCCACCACACGACTGACCGTGCCCCCGACCATCACGCCGCCAATATCAACCGGTGGCGAATAGGACGGTTCATCGCTCATGCGTCCACGCATATAGGGGTCAAGCGAAAGGTAAACGGTGCGCAGCAAAACCTCTCCTTCGCGTGGGCGCGCAACTTCATGCTCTTCGAAGCGAAAGTTGCTGGCAGTCGGTGCGCCATGTGGACGTGACGCCAATACCCAACGACGATTACGATGTGTTTGTTGACCCATAATGTTCTCCAGTATATTTGGCATGAATTCCTCAATACTAGTCTCCTGCCACTGATGACGCACTAACCTTAATTGCTGCCAGGATTTAAACGCACCACCAGATAAACGCAAGGGGATGGCGTTTCATTAATAAAGCGGCAGTCATTGGGCGGTCCGAGCTCAAGACAGTCCCCGGCCTTGATTTCATGGCGGGTATCCCCTTCAACAAACACCAGTTCCCCCTGTTGTAACCAGATAAGCTGTCGGGCCAGCGCGTAGGACGACGCCGGCATCGGGATGTCGCTGCCGGGGGGGAGCTCAATCTGCACCAAATCGATGGGCAGGTCGCTGCGCGGCGAGACATGGCGGCGCAGATAGTGTGTTTGCGGATCGTGCCAGACCGGTTGATCGGCAAAGCGCAACAGCTTGCCCTCCTGCATCTCGGCGCGGGCGATCAGCGTCGACATACTAATGCCAAACGCGCCCGAAAGTCTGCCAAGCAGCGTTGCCGTTGGACTGCTCTCACCCCGTTCAATCTTATGGATCATCGCCCGTGAGACGCCCGCCCGCTCGGCAAGCTCCGTCAACGACCAGCCCCGCGACTCGCGTTCAATACGAATTCTGACACTGATCCGTTGATTTATGCTGTCTTCAATAGTATTCATATCGTAATACTATAGTGAACACCCCCTGAGGTTCAACATGCCCATTCGATTTGCCAGCAAAGATGACTGTGCCGCCATCGCAGAAATCTACAACCATGCCGTTTTACACACCGCCGCAATCTGGAACGATCAAACCGTTGATGTCGACAACCGCATCGCCTGGTATGAAGCGCGTCAGTTCCTGGGCTATCCGGTGCTGGTCAGCGAAGAAAATGACACGGTCACCGGCTATGCCTCTTTTGGCGACTGGCGAAACTTTGAAGGCTTTCGCCATACCGTTGAACACTCGGTTTATGTTCACCCGGAACATCAGGGTAAAGGACTGGGGCGAGCGCTGCTCAGCAGACTGATTGATGAGGCGCGTGCGTGTGGCAAACACGTGATGGTCGCCGGGATTGAGTCGCAAAACCTCGCCTCGCTGCATCTGCATGAAACACTGGGGTTTAAAACGACAGCGCACATGCCGCAGGTCGGCACGAAATTTGGTCGTTGGCTGGATCTGACCTTTATGCAACTGCAACTGGACGATCGTCTCGATCCGGACGGACGCAGATGAACCAGACGCTGACCGTTGCTTTCCTGATTGCCGCAGGCATTGGCCTGGTCGTACAAAACACCCTGATGGTGCGTATTACCCAAACGTCGTCGACCATCCTTATCGCGATGCTGCTCAATTCGCTGGTGGGCATTATTCTGTTTGTCAGCATTTTAGGGTTCAAACAGGGTGCGGCGGGATTTGGCGAGCTGATGTCGAGCGTGCGCTGGTGGACGCTGATCCCCGGCCTGTTGGGTTCGTTTTTTGTCTTCGCCAGCATCAGTGGTTATCAATATGTCGGCGCGGCGACCACCATTGCGGTGCTGGTCGCCAGCCAATTGATTGGTGGCTTAGTGCTGGATATCGTGCGAAGCCACGGGGTGCCGCTACGGGCGCTGGCAGGTCCTGTGTGTGGGGCGGTACTGCTGGTTGCCGGCGCCTGGCTGGTCGCCAGGCGCACGTTTTAGGGTGCTCAGAGGATCGTGCCGCCTTTGGTGAGCTGATCGCGGCGCGTTTCCATATCTTCTTTGTGCTGGCGTCCATGATGGGCAATGGCGTTACGCAAGCGTTGCTGCTGGGTGTAGCGCTCCTCCCGGCTCAGCTCGCCGTCATCGCTCAGCACCACCAGCAGTTCGTTCATATGGCTGATAACCCCCTTTTTAATGGCGGCATCGACGCGTGAGCTTACCTCATCCAGGTGCGACATATTTTCTCCTTAACGTCTTAATTCAGTTTCGCTTTTGAAAAATCGCTGCCCATCAGGCTAACGCTGTAACCGCTCACGTTACTGCGCGTAGCGTAGAACGTTTTTCCGTTAGCCAGCGCTATCCACGGCGCTTGCTGATAAAAAATATCCTGCGCCTGACCGTACAACGCCGCGCGTTCGGTCGGATTACTGACCAGCTTCGCCTTCTGAACCGCCTCATCATACCCTTTATCACACCAGCGTGCGGCATTCGATCCGGTTTTGATGCTATTACACCCCAGCAAGACATCGGCAAAATTATCCGGGTCGCCGTTATCAGACATCCAGCCAAACAGTGCGGTATCATGTTCGCCTTTACGCATGCCAGAAAGGTACTCGCCCCACTCATAAGAGACAATTTTTGCCTTTACGCCCACTTTGGCCCAGTCGCTCTGGATCATCTCGGCAATTCGCCGCGAGTTGGGGTTGTATGGACGTTGAACCGGCATTGACCATAGCGTCACTTCAAAGCCCTTCTCCTGCCCGGCCTGTTTCAGTAGTTCTTTTGCCTTTTGCGGGTCGTAAGCGTAGTCGTTAAGGTCTTGTTTAAAGCCCATCATCTTCGGCGGAATGGGCGATTTTGCGACGGTGCCTGAACCTAAAAAGACCGCGTTAATGATCGCGTTTTTGTCCGTGGCGTAATTCAGCGCCTGGCGGACCAGAACATTATCCAACGGTTTCTTCTCTGTATTAAATGCCAGATACCCCACGTTCAGCGCGTCAACGGTATGCAGCGTCAGATCTTTATTCTTTTTAATCTCATCAAACTGCACCGGCGCAGGCGCGGGAATAATCTGACACTCGTTGGTTTGCAGTTTTGCCAGACGCGTCTGGACGTTAGGCGTAATCGAAAAAATCAGGTGCTTCGTCGGCACATCGCCATCCCAATAGTGAGGGTTCGCCAGATAGCGAATCTGCGCATCCTGCTTGTACTGTTGTAAAACGTAAGGACCGGTGCCAATCGGCCAGTTATCGACGTTTTCCGGCGTGCCTTTTTTCAGCATGGCATCGGCATATTCCGCCGAGAGAATGGAGGCAAAGTCCATTCCCCAGTCGGCGAGAAACGCCGCATTCGGCTCGCTCAACACAAACTGTACGTGGTAATCGTCAAGCTTCTTCACCTCTTTGATCAATTTGTCCAGACCGACATCATTGAAGTATTCGTAGCTCCCCTGCGAAACGTTGTGATAGGGATGGCTGGCGTCTTTCTGGCGCAAGACGGAGAAAATAACGTCGTCAGCGTTGAAATCACGGGTGGGCTTGAAGAACTTATTACTGTTGAACTTCACGCCCTGCCTCAGGGTGAAGGTATAGGTTTTGCCGTCCTCAGAGATCGTCCAGTCGGTTGCCAGAGACGGAACCGGGGTATTTTTTACCGGATCAAAATTAATCAGTCGGTTGTACAGCACCTGAGAACTGGCCACAAACGAGGGACCAGAGCTGGCGATTTGCGGGTTAAACGATTCGGGAGACGCTTCCGAGCAATAGATGAGGGTATCCGTCGCTGCCGCCACGGCGGCTCCTGTGGGCAACATTGCGCTGAGCGCCAACGCAAGCACTGCTTTCCCTGTAGACATAGTTATAGGCCTTTTCATTTTAGTATTAAGGGGACCATCTGAGCATAGCTGACAAAAACTGACAAATAACGAATCACTCTCAGGTTATGCAAATCCGGCATTTTTCGCTGAAAAATTCCGCAACGGACGTGAAAGAATTTCCCTTAAGTCTTTTTGTTAACGTCAAGAATTTTCCTGGTCCTCTATGCCTGGAAAATTCGCCCCTTTTTGCCTCTCTTCCGCCGTTTGCATGTCGCGGTACCCCGTAAAGTAGATGCGTGAAGAAGTCTAAGGGACAATAACGTGGCAAAAACTCTCTTGCGTAGCGGCAATCTGGATGACTATCAGGCCGTGGGCGGCGGCGGTCAGGCCGTTTTTGATTCAGCATTGCAAATTCGTGAAACGCTCCGCCTGCGTAAACAGCAGGCCATGGTGGAATGTCTGGCGATACCGCAACTCAACGATAGCGGCGAACGCGTTGACTGGTATTCCCCTGTCGAGGGAGAGGCTATCGCGTGGAAATCTGCCAGTGAAGAGTCGCGTTTACGGGCGCTGCGCGTGCTGTCTGGCATGGTAGAGACGGCAGCGGCATTGAGTCGAAAAAGCCTGCAATCCGGTAAAACTTCCCTGCAACTGTTTGGATCGTTGCTGGAGAAAGCCCTTCAGTTCCCTGGCGAAAATCATGTTTTTTTGGTGAACGGTAAGCCGGTTATCACCTTCTGGGGTTTCGTGAATCTCAATGAAAATACCCGTGATGAGGTCCTTGATTGCCTGCGCACCTTTGACGCGCCACCTGCGCTTTGCACAGAACCAGAGCCGGAAGACGAGCCCGTTCCCGAGGTAACCTTCGCCCAGGCGGATGAACCTCTGCTGGTGCCTGTTATCGAGCCAATCCCGGAGCCTGAACCGATTTCAATTGCTGCGCTGAAGGTCAGCGAGCCGGAAACGCCACCGCCGTCGGTGAAACCCGTCCGCCGTCTGCCCGTGTGGTGTTTGCCGCTCGCGGCGGCGGTTATTGCGCTCATCGCAGCGCCGTTGCTGTGGAAGCCATCAGCTGACGTCGCTGAAACCCCCGTCCCCGTGACGTTGGCTGCATCAGAGATAAAACCGTTGCCGAAGACAATCGCCCCGCTACCGCTGCATCAGGCGGAAGTGATCCCGGCGCCTCAAACAGAGAAAAAACCGGATCAGCCGGTGGTGATTACCGCCATCCCGAAAGATGCGCTGGTGATGGATGCCAATCAGATGAAAGCCGGGACGACACGTTTTTTAAACGGCAACTGGCGCGTGATGATCGATGTAAAGGATCCCATCACCGGGAAAGCGCCTTCTCTGCGCTATCAGTTGCAAAACAATAAGGGCACCGCCCGCGTGGTGCATGGCGACAGCATCGTCTGTCGGGCCGAGGTGTTCTCTGGTCTGCATCAGACGGGTGAGCTAATGATCAAGAGTCGTGGCAATGCGCGTTGCACTGACGGTTCACGCTACCCCATGCCGGAAATTACCTGTAAAGCGGGCGCGAATGACGTCGCGGCGTGCACGGCGCGTTACGATGCTCACGCGGCGCTGCCGTTGACGTTTAAAAAGATAGGTTCCTGATTTTATGCTGGTAAATCTGTGTGATTACAAACAAAGCGTAACGCTCATCGCCAACAGCGGCGTACAGTTTCTGGATTTCGGGCTGACGCCGCAGGAATCCGCGCACCTGGGTCGCTTTGTGCGAAAAACCGCCAATGGCCCCTTGTTACGGCTGGATTTAGATCTCAGCAGCGGTCGCTATACATTACCGGGGCGAACCGGCGGACAACCGGAAGTCGTTAAACCGGAAAGTACCCAGACGCTGCATCATTCGCTGGAGGTGCTTGACGGCGTCTGGCTGCCGCTGCCGTTTTTGCGCTTTAATCCGCCACGCACTTTCGTGGAAGGTCCGGATAACTGGGCGCGGGTACAGGTGCGCAAACTGGCGCAACCCGACGGTGCGGGAAACACCCATCGCATTACCCTGGCGCTAGACAGCCAGTTGGCGCAGAGTGTCTCTGCAACGCTTGCGCCAAATGAAAACGATCTGCTCAACGGTACACGCTTTGCGCTCGCCTGGCGCGATGACGAAGTGGCCGACTTTCTTGATCAGACCTGGGTTGACGGCTGGCTGCGGGAGTCCTTTTTCCAACATCTTACCCAGAAAGAGCATCACTCAGAGCAGGACGTTCAACTGGCGCTGCGCAACTTTGAGTATCAGGCGCACTGGCTGAATCTGCTGACGTTGCTGGGCGAACAACTTGCGGTGCCGGAAGTAAAACTGGTCACCCATACGCTGAGCACGCCCGCGATCCCTGTCGATTTGATTCTGGATGTCGGAAATACGCACACCTGCGGCGTCCTGATTGAAGATCATGGTGATGCCAACGACGGGCTGCGCCAGACGGCAGAATTGCAGGTTCGTTCGTTAAGCGAGCCGCAGTTCCTCAACGATCCCCTCTTCACCAGCCGCCTGGAGTTTTCCGAAGCACGCTTTGGCAAGCAGCACTTTTCCGTCGAAAGTGGGCGCGACGATGCTTTTGTCTGGCCGTCTATTGTGCGGGTGGGAGACGAAGCCCGAAAACTGGCCATGCAGCGTCTGGGCACCGAAGGCAACAGTGGGATCTCCAGTCCGCGTCGCTATCTGTGGGATGAAACGCCGGTATTGCAGGACTGGCGTTTTAGCCAGATGAACAGCAAAACCCAGCGCGAGCCGCTGGCCACAGCGTTTCCGTTAATGAATCTGATGAATGACGACGGACAGCCGCTGTTCAGCCTGCCACAGGATGACCGATTGCCGGTATTCTCCCCGCAATATAGCCGCAGCACGCTGATGACCCACATGCTGTGTGAAATTCTGGCGCAGGCGCTGGGGCAAATTAACAGCGTCGCGACCCGGCTGCGTCTGGGGTTCCCGACCTCTCCCCGTCAGCTACGCTCGCTGATTTTGACGTTGCCCTCTGCGATGCCGAAACAAGAACGCGAGATTTTCCGCCAGCGCATGTTCGAAGCCGTCGCGCTGGTGTGGAAGGCGATGGGCTGGCATCCACAAGACGAAGACTTCGCCACCCGCAAACAGCAGGAAAAGAGCGTTATTCCGGTGCCCACGATCCAGATGGAGTGGGATGAAGCCAGCTGTGGGCAGCTCGTCTGGCTGTACAACGAAGCAATTTCGCACTACGCCGGTCGTACGGAATCCTTCTTTAACGCCCTCTCCCGTCCGGATCGCCTGCCAGAACCCGGTGAAGTGAAAGGTCGGGCGTTGCGCGTTGCCTCTATCGACATTGGCGGCGGCACCACCGATATGGCGGTTGTTCATTATCAGCTTGATGACGGTGTCGGCGCCAACGTCAAAATCACCCCTCATTTATTGTTTCGTGAAGGGTTTAAAGTCGCCGGAGACGACCTGCTGCTGGATGTCATTCAACGTTGCATCCTGCCCGCGTTGCAAACCCGTTTGCAGCAGGCCGGGGTGAGCGATGCCGCCGCCCTGCTGGCGACCTTGTTTGGCGACTCGGGGCGGATAGATACACAGGCGATTTTGCGCCAACAAACCGCGTTACAGCTGTTTATGCCGCTGGGCCATGCGGTGCTTAGCGCCTGGGAGCAAAGCGATGTTAACGATCCGCTGGCGGGATTACATGCCTCGTTTGGCGAACTGCTGCCTCAGCGTCCTACGCGCAACGTGATGAACTATATCCAGCAGGCTTTCGATCATGCGTTGCCGTCTGGCGCTCCGGCGTTTGATCTGCTGAGTGTACCGCTACAGGTGCAGTTCAGCACGTTACAGGAAGCGCTGCTGGCAGGCCAGTTCACATTGACCTCCCCGCTGCATGCCGTCTGTGAGGCCATTTCTCACTATTGCTGCGACGTGTTGCTGGTCACCGGACGTCCGGCCTGCTTACCGGGCGTACAGGCGCTGATCCGCCATCTGCAGCCGGTTCCGGTCAATCGAATCGTCTGGATGGACAACTACCGCGTGCATGAATGGTATCCGTTCAGCCAGCAAGGCCGTATTGGCAATCCGAAATCGACCGCTGCCGTGGGCGCGATGCTGTGCAGTCTGGCGCTGGACCTACGCCTGCCGCGCTTTAACTTCAAAGCGGCGGATATTGGCGCTTACTCCACGGTGCGCTATCTCGGGGTGCTGGATAATACGGTGAACACGCTGCGCGATGAGAATGTCTGGTATCACAACGTCGATCTCGACAAACCGGGCATGAAGCTGGACGCCCGTCTGCACTTCCCGTTACGCGGCAACGTTACCCTCGGTTTTCGCCAACTGGCGAACAGCCGCTGGCCGGCAACGCCGTTATATACCCTGAGCATCAATTCCGCCGAACTGGCGAAAACCATTGCCGGAGATGGCGTCTTAAACGTGCGACTACAGCTGCGCGGCACCAATAAAGACAGCGGGCCGGAATCCTTCGTGCTGAGCGATGCCTGGCTACAGGATGGCACGCCTGTCGCCGCCAATGCCCTGACCCTCAAATTAAATACGCTGGCAGACCGCCGACACAGCGGCAGCCACTACTGGATCGACAGCGGGAGTGTGTACCTGAAATGAGTAAGCCGTTAAACACCACGCAGGCCATCATTGACTGGGTTAATCACACTCGTCAGCAGACAACGCGCCTTGATGATGAAGCCGATGCGCTGTTGGCGCAGCTCACTCAAGCCGGCGTGAAAGAATCAGCCCTTCATCAGGCGCAGGCCACCCGAGGATGCGTGGGTCTGTATGGGCACTCACAATCCGCAAAAGCGCATCTTCTCAGTGCGCTCTGCAGAGGCGGCAATGGCAAGCTGAATGTCGTTACGCCAGATCGCAGTTTTGACTATTTTTCACATATTAATCCGGGGCATGCGCCAACGAACATGGCGCTGCGTTTTACCCGAGACAACCTCTCAACTGATAGCGACTGGCCGCTGCGTTTGCGGCTTATCAACGAAGCGGAACTGGTGCAGATTTTTATCGCCCAGGCCTGCGCGCAACCCGCCAATCGACCGGTTGAACGGTCGATCATCGAATCACGATTAGAAAAGTGGCAGGCACTGCGCCAGCGTCAGCCCGTACAGGGTGTGACGCCTGAAGACGTCGCGGCCATTGCCCGTTTCTGGCGAACGTGCGTGCCCTCCGGGCAACAGCAGATTGATGATGCGCTCTGGCACCAGTTTGCCACCCTCCTGCCTGCTGTCGACCTCAGCACCCGGGCAAATGCGTGGGCTTTATTGTGGGGGGAGCAACCGGAACTAACCCGCCAATGGCTGGATCTGGCGCATACGTTGCAGCAAACCGGTCATGCTGAAGCGCTGGCGGCACCACTGAGTTTACTGGTCGACAACTTTGGTTTACCGGCGGAAAGCTTCCTCACCCAGGGGGCGCAGAGCAACGGTGAGACACAAAGCGATGTGGTGGTCCATCCGGTGGTGAATGGGCAACCGCAGAATGCGATCAGTCTGTCACTGGACGCCCTGGCGCTGTTGACGCGTGAAGTGGTTCTGACTGTTGAAGATGCGGTACTGGATAACGTTGATCTGCTGGAGATCCCCCTGGCGCCCGACGTCGCGCACACCCCGTTGTGGCGGGCCAAGCTGGAGTGGATGCTGGAGAGTTATCGCCAGCGTTTACAACCCGACGTTCTGGTTATCTGTAACGCCCTTTCAGCCCGTTCGCAAACCCCGGCGGTCGCCCGCAAGCTATCTGGCTGGGTGCATGACACTCAACCGTTGCGCGACGCCGCCATGCCAGGGGTGGTATGGGCGATTACCCCGCAGGATGCCCGCTTTGCGACGCAACAAAATCTGGATGAAGCCGTTCAGCAGTTAATGGGCAAACCCGGTTTACACTGGGGAACGCTGCAGGCGCTGGATAAACACAGTTTACAACGCCTGGTGGAGTGGCTCTCGCAGGCGACATCACCGGTTCAACGCCAGGCGCGGCTGACCTCGTTGATTGGGCAGCATCATCAACAGCTCCGCGACCTTATGCTAGCGGATACGGGCGAGCCGATGGCCACCGAGACCGTTATTCGTCAGTTGCAGGCGCAGGCGGCCCGTCATGGCGAACTACTCGATGGGCTGTTGCCGCCGATTCACCGTTTTGAGTCATTGCTGCAGACTCAACAACCGCGTGAAGAACAGGTTAGCGGGCTGTTCAGTGAAGAGATCGACCTGTTCGCCGACATGCGCGATGCGCCCCGTCCAGAGGAAAACAAACAAACCGGCGACCTGGCGCATCGAATGTGGGTTAACCATGTGCGTCAGTGGTGTCGTAATGAGGACAATGCGCGTCGATTGGGGCTGGAGTCGGAAACGCTCCGTCACACCGTGGATATTCTGGTCACCGCAAGCTATCGGCTCAATCTGCCACAGCATTTACAGCAGATGATGCAGCGTGAAGAGGTCTGTGGCGCGCAGTTGCACGCCGGAATAGGCAATTTTATCGCCTGGCTCGGCTATACGGAGGTCGCAGAGGATGCGCGCCCTGCCAGTCGAATCCGTAAAGGAACCGCTATTTTCAGCGCGACGGTACAACCGCCGATGTCCCGCTTAACGCAACTGGACGAACAGCCCGTGCACGCCGCCAGTCGCTATGTCTATGACTGGCTGGTTGCGCTCTACACTCGCGCCAATGAAAACAACGGATATCCGCATCCGCTGGATGTCACAGACGCAGACAAAAAACGGTTGCGCGAACTTTTGCCCGATGCCAGATGACGAGGCCCAGGCCTCTTATCTGGCAGTGCAGTGTTACATCAGAACAGTGAAAACATCAGCGCGACAGGGAAACTCATCGGCCAGGTGGCGCCGACCAGAACGGCGCTCAGCAAGCGGATCCGTTTTTTATCGTGGGAGAGAAACCAGGTCGTCAAACAGGAGATTGACGCCATTACTGCGTAAAAAATCAACATCTTTTGGTAGACAGACATGTCAGGCATCCAGGCCAGAATTATAAAACGGGCACAATATGCTCCTTTTTTTGATCTGCATCAAGTTTTATTGCCCTGAAACACGGATTTAACAGAAGCCCAACACAACTCTGTGATGTCCAGAATAAGTGCTATTGCGAATAGTTTGAAGCCGTACTATACACATAAGGGCAATAAAAAAAGGTGGCAAAAATGAATGTTTCCAGTAGAACCGTAGTGCTGATAAATGTCTTTGCTGCTGTTGGGCTTTTTGGCCTTATCTCTTTGAAATTTGGCTGGTTTTCTTGAATCAATTCCGTGCTTGCAATGTAGAATGGCAGAGAGAATTTCTCCTCTCTGCCATCGACTTTCGACCTTCCTGCCTGTGAGATGTCCGGTTAATGCTTAACCATGACGTGGCGGACAACGGTGTAATCTTCTAACCCATACAGTGACATATCCTTACCGTACCCCGACAGTTTTTGCCCGCCGTGAGGCATTTCACTGACTAACATGAAATGGGTATTCACCCAGGTACACCCATACTGCAGTCTGGCGCTCAGACGATGCGCCCGCCCAACGTCCCGTGTCCACACCGATGACGCCAGCCCGTACTGCGTGTCGTTCGCCCACGCCAGCACCTGATCTTCATCGTCAAAGACGGTGACGCTCACCACAGGGCCAAAAACTTCGCGCTGCACAATGGCATCTTCCTGTTTCGCGCCAGCCAGCAGCGTCGGCGCAAAATAGTACCCCGCCCCAGGCACTTTTTTACCGCCGGTGATGACCTTGATATGGCCGAGCGCTTTCGCCTCTTCCACGGCTTTGCTTACTCGCTCAAGGTGGGCCAGCGAACTTAACGGTCCCAACTCGGTGGTTTCATCTTCCGGCGCGCCGGTCTTAAGGGTGGCGACGGCCGCCCCGAGTTTCTCAACCAGCGCGTCGTAGATCCCTTTCTGGGCATAAATCCGGCACGCTGCGGTACAGTCTTGCCCGGCATTATAGAATCCAAAGGTGCGAACACCCTCGACCACGGCATCCAGGTCTGCGTCGTCGAAGACAATCACCGGCGCTTTACCGCCCAACTCCATATGCGTGCGTTTAATCGACGGCGCAGTATGGCTGATAATGTGTTCGCCCGTCGCGATGGAGCCGGTCAGGGAAACCATGCGCACTTTTTCATGCCCCGTCAGCGGATCACCCACCGTTTTACCGCGACCGAACAGCACGTTAATCACACCTGCGGGGAAAATGTCCTTCGCAAATTCGGCCAGTTTCAGCGCCGTAAGCGGCGTGATTTCAGAGGGTTTAATCACCACACAGTTCCCTGCCGCCAGCGCAGGTGCCAGTTTCCAGGCCGCCATCATCAGCGGGTAATTCCACGGGGCGATGGAGGCGACAACGCCGACCGGATCGCGGCGGATCATCGAGGTGTGCCCTTCCAGATATTCCCCCGCGGCCAGGCCATTCATGCAACGCGCTGCCCCGGCAAAAAAGCGGAACACATCGACAATCGCCGGGATCTCATCGTTCAGTACGCAGTGCAGCGGTTTGCCGCAGTTTTGCGACTCCAGCGCCGCAAAGACCCCGGCGTTGGCTTCGATCGTATCGGCCAGTTTAAGCAGCAGATCGGCGCGGAACTTCGGCGTGGTTTGCCCCCATCCGACAAATGCGCGATCGGCCGCCCGCACTGCGGCATCGACCTGCGCGGGTGAGGCTTCTGCAATCTCCAGAATCACCTCGCCCGTCGCGGGGTTGTAAACGGGTTGCTTTTCACCTTCACCGCTGACCAGCTCACCGTTAATCAGTAATTGATGTTGCATAGCATTTTCCCATATTGTCGTTTATTTACCGTTTTCGGCGAGCGAGTCGCCCTCACGTGTTAGCCACCAGGCACCTAAAATCGGAATCGTTGTCACCAGCATCACCAGCAATGCCACAACGTTTGTCACCGGGACATCGCGCGGTCGTCCCAGTTGATTGAGCAACCACAGCGGCAGCGTCCGTTCATGTCCGGCAGTGAATGTCGTTACGATGATCTCATCGAAGGAGAGCGCAAACGCCAGCATGCCGCCCGCCAGCAGCGCAGACCCTAAATTGGGCAGCACCACGTAGCGGAAGGTTTGCCAGCCATTTGCGCCAAGGTCCATTGACGCTTCCACCAGGCTCCAGGAGGTGCGTCGGAAACGGGCAACCACGTTGTTGAACACCACCACCACGCAAAACGTCGCATGTCCCACCACGATGGTGAAAAAGCCCGGCTCCAGATTGATGGTCTTAAATGCGGTCAGTAAGGCCAGACCGGTAATAATCCCCGGCAGCGCAATAGGCAACAGCAGCAGCAGCGAGATCGCATTTTTGCCAAAGAAGTCGCGTCGCCACAGCGCGGCCGCCGCCAGCGTTCCCAGCACCAGCGCGATCCCGGTGGATAACGCGGCGATTTTCAGTGACAACGTCACAGATTCCAGAATGTCGCTGCGCTGCGCCGCGACGCTAAACCAACGAAGCGTCAGCCCCTGAGGCGGAAAACTAAACGCCGCATCTTCGGTGTTAAACGCATAGGTGGCGATAATCAGTATCGGGAAATGAAGAAAAATCACCCCGCCCCAGGCGGCCAGTTTGAGGAGAAAAGGTGCGCGTTCAGAGTGCATCGAACGCTCCCAGGCGTTTCACGAACGCCAGATACAGTGCGATCAAGACCATCGGCACCAGCGTGAATGCCGCCGCCATCGGCATATTGCCGATCGCCCCTTGTTGCGAATAGACCATATTGCCGATGAAATACCCGGGCGGCCCCACCAGTTGCGGCACGATAAAATCGCCCAGGGTCAGTGAAAAGGTAAAGATAGACCCCGCTGCAATCCCCGGAATGGCCAGCGGTAGCACCACGTAACGGAAGGTTTGTCCTGGGCGCGCGCCCAGATCGGCTGACGCCTGGAGCAGTGACGGCGGCAAACGTTCCAGCGCAGCCTGAACGGGAAGGATCATGAACGGCAGCCAGATATAGACAAACACCAGAAAACGCCCCAAACCGGAGGTTGACAGCGTGTTGCCGCCGACGCCGGGTAGCGTCAGAAACGACATCAGCAATGGCTCCAGCCCCATATGGGTCAGAAACCACTGCGCCACGCCGTCTTTTGCCAACAGCAGTGTCCAGGCATAGGCTTTGACAATGTAACTGGCCCACATCGGCAGCATGACCGCGATGTAGAAAAAGGCTTTCATCTTGCCACGGGTGTAGCGCGCCATAAACCAGGCCATCGGGAACGCCAGAATCGCGCTGGCGATTGTCACCGCCACCGCCATGGTCAGCGTTCGCAAAATGATGTCGTAGTTGGCGGGATTAAACAGCGCCTGCAGGTTGGCCAGCGTCAGGTCCGGCGTTACTGACATGGTAAAATCGTCAAAGGTGTAGAACCCTTGCCACAGCAACGTCAGCAATGATCCAAAATAGACGATGCCAAACCACATCAGCGGTCCCAACAGCAGCAGGAACAGCCCCAGCCCAGGATTACGCCAGAAAAATCCGGAGATTTTACTCAGGCGTTTTGATGGAGGGGGTGAATGTAATACGCTCATTGCCATTTACCTCTCCTCAATCAACGGCACCATGACGTTGCGTGACCATGAGGCCATCACGTTTTGTCCTGGAGACAGCGCCGGGGGCAGAATTTCCCCCGTCAGGTTGGCCTGGCTGACCAGCAGCTTTTCGCCCCCGCTCAGTTTTAGCTCAAACCGGGTCGCTGCCCCCTGGTACTGCACCGCCTGAATCACCCCTGCCGTCTGCACTTCACCCGGGACGTTTAACCGAATATGTTCCGGGCGCAGCGAGTACGTTCCGGCAAGGCCGCAGACACGGGAGGACATCGCCGTATCAAACACGTTTGATGTCCCGACAAACCCCGCCACAAAGGGCGTACGCGGTCGCATATAGAGTTCATGGGGAGAGTCAACCTGTTCGATACGGCCATTGTTGAACACCGCCACGCGATCCGACATCGACAGTGCCTCACCCTGATCGTGGGTGACGAAGATGAAGGTAATGCCGAGCGACTGCTGCAGCTTTTTCAACTCCAGCTGCATCTGCTCGCGTAATTTGAGATCCAGTGCGCCAAGCGGCTCATCCAACAGGAGCACCCGTGGCTCATTGACCAGCGCGCGGGCAATCGCCACACGCTGGCGCTGACCGCCGGAAAGCTGTGAAGGTTTACGTCCGTGAACAAAACCAAGGGCGACTTTTTCCAGCGCTTCCTGGGCCTGCGCATAACGCTGTTTTTTAGCAACGCCTTTGACCATCAGACCATACGCAACGTTGTCGAGAATCGACATATGCGGGAACAGCGCGTAATCCTGGAAGACGGTGTTGACGTCCCGCTCCCAGGGCGGTAATTCGCTGGCGTGCTGACCAAAGATTTTAATTTCGCCGCCAGAGAGTTGCTCAAAACCTGCAATCAAACGTAAGCAGGTCGTTTTGCCGGAGCCGGAAGGCCCCAGCATGGAAAAAAACTCACCGTCATTAATCGCAATACTAACGTCATCCACCGCCCGTACGTCACCGTACAGGCGTGAGACGTTCTCAAATTCCACTGCGTACGTCATAAATCACCCCAGAGGAATTAGCGACCGCCCATAATGGCAATGTAATCCTGCGTCCAACGGCTGTAAGGTACAAATTTGCCGCCTTCCGCGATCGGTGTTTTCCAGAAAGCGATTTTGTCGAAGAAGTTGTAGCCGTTGGTTTCACACCCTTTTTCACCCAGCAGAGGACTGGCTTTACAGCCATTAGGCACCACCGGCAGAGAGCCAAACCAGGCGGCGACATCGCCCTGCACTTTAGGCGTCAGAGACCAGTTCATCCACTTATACGCACACACCGGATGTTTGGCCTCGCTGTGCAACATGGTGGTATCGGCCCAGCCGGTCACCCCCTCTTTTGGGAAGACCGTAGCGATAGGCTGGCCTTCGGCTTTCAGCGCATTCGCCTGATAAGGCCAGGCGCCCGAGGCGACCACGCCTTCATTTTTGAAATCACTCATTTGCACGGTGGTATCGTGCCAGTAGCGATGGATCAAACCGTGCTGGGTACGCAGCACTTCGAGTACGGCCTGGTACTGTCTCTCATTTAGCTGGTAGGGGTCGGTGATGCCCAACTTCGGTTGGGTGGCTTTCAGGTATAACGCGGCATCCGCAAGATAGATGGGGCCATCGTAAGCCTGGACACGCCCCTGGTTTGATTTACCATCCGGGAGATCCTGTTTAACAAACACCACGCTCCAGCTGTCCGGCGGCGTTGGGAATGTTTTGGTGTTGTACATCAACAGGTTCGGCCCCCACTGATACGGCGTGCCGTAGACCTTGCCGTCGACGTTAAACCACTCGCCTTTCACGACGCGCGGGTCGACCTCTTTCCAGTTGGGGATCAGCGCCGTGTTGATGGGTTGCACACGTTTGCCCATAATCAGTCGCAGCGACGCATCGCCCGAGGCGGTCACCAGATCGTAGCCCCCTTTCGCCATCAGGCTCACCATCTCATCTGACGTTGCGGCAGTTTTCACATTGACCGCACAGCCCGTCTCTTTTTCAAACTGGGTGACCCAATCGTACTGCTTATCGGTTTGACCCCGTTCGATGTAACCAGGCCAGGCGATAATATCCAGACGACCTTCCGGTTTTTCTAATGAAGTGGGCGGTTCGGCGGCGTGTGCGGTCATCAATGTCATACCGAGCGCACACAGGCTGCTGCGGGCAAATTTCTTGCTCATAACGTCTTACTCCTGTCGCAAAATATTGAGCGGCAGCCTTGCCGTAAATATATGTCCTTTCCTAAAAATAGTCGGCGCCTTTGAAGCGCACCTGTCGGGGCAAGGAAATTTAATCAGGTTGTGAGCTAACACGCATTACGCCGCGGATAGCAGCAACAATGCTAAATCTTCTGGAGTATAGACAAGGAGTTAGGGCGCAGCGGAAAAATAAAGCGGACTATTCAAATTTCCTATGACGGGCAATATGTTAATAACGATGGGGTTAACAATCGGTCATGAATAACTATTTTGAAAATGCCCCGGCGCTATTCAAATTAAAACAATAGCGCCAGAGAATTTATTTCAGCATACCGCGAATCAGATTTCCGAGTTGTTTCACCGCCTGCTCTTCTCTTTCTCCCCAGGGCCAGGCGGTATTAAAACGAAAGAAACGCGTCCAGGTGTCAGCGGTGGAAAACATTTTTCCTGGGGCGATACTGATGTGATGTGCCAGCGCCTGCGCGCTCAATTCTCCGGCATCCAGCGAATCAGGCAGCTCCAGCCAGAGAAAATAGCCACTGTCGTTATGGTGTATTTTGACCTCTGCGGGAAGGTGGCGGAGCAGCGTTTGCCAGGCCTGTTGCTTGCGCTCGGCGAGCTGGCGGCGTAAACGGCGTAAATGCGCGTCATAACGGCGGGTCGCCAGATAATCCACCAACGCCAGCTGCATTGGCGAACTGGTGGAAAGCGTGCTCATCAGTTGCAGCCGCTGGATTTGTCGGGCGTGCTGACCCGCAGCAACCCAGCCGATGCGGAATCCTGGCACCAGACATTTCGAAAACGACGAGCAATGTAGCACCCTGTCGCTGCGATCCCAGGCTTTGGCGGGCAAGGGTTTTTCACGGCCAAAATAGAGTTCGCTGTAGACATCATCTTCTATCAACATCACGTTGTACGCGTCCAGCAGCGCGACCAGTCGTGCCTTTTTCTCCGGGCTGAGCGTGAAACCGAGCGGATTTTGGCTGTTGGTCATCAGCCAGCACGCTTTCACCGGATACTCCTGTAATGCCTGTTCCAGCGCGGCTAAATCAATACCCTCTTTGACATCGGTCGCCACCGACAGTGCTTTTAAGCGTAACCGTTCTAACGCCTGCAACGCGCCGTAGAAACAGGGATTTTCAACAATCACCCAGTCGCCAGGCTCGGTCACGGCTTGCAGGCTGAGGTTCAACGCCTCCAGCGCCCCGGCCGTGATCACGATTTCATCGGGAGAGACGGTAATGCCCTGCTGGGCATAACGGCGCGCAATCGCGTGGCGCAACTCGGCATTACCCGGCGGCAGGTTTTCAATGACGCTCATCGCCGTGGCGGTTTTGCTGACCTGGGCCAGGGAACGGTTAAGCTGCTGTAAGGGGAATAGCCGCGGGTCGGGAAATGCCGAGGCAAACGGCATGACGGAGGCGTCCCGGCTGGCCTGTAATATCTCAAAAATATAGGTATTGATATCCACCGCTTCATCGCGCATGACCTGCGCAGGCGGCACAACAGGCTGACGGACCGGACGCGGCGCCACATAGTAGCCCGATTGCGGGCGGGCAATTATGCGCCCCTGGCTTTCCAGCAGCTGATAAGCGTGACCGACCGTCATAAAGCTCATGCCGCTACTGGCAACCTGCTCTCGCAACGACGGCAAACGGTCGCCTGGCTGCCACACGCCGGAGGCGATTTGATCGCGAATCTGTTCGGCCAGTCGCTGATATTTCTTCATTTCTCTTCCTGAAGGCGTACAGGGATAAACGTAGTGTATATCAGTTTACATAATTGCCTGGTTTTTGATAACTGTTATGAACAATTTAGCTCAGAACCTCATACCCGCTTTGTCTGTCACACTAGCGTCAACTTCAGCTCTTTCCCCAGCGCTTTGGCTGCAGCCTGAACGGTATCGATTTTCGTCGAATGGCGTAAATCAAAGAGCCGGGTAATTTCTTGTTTTGGCTTACCAATCCGCGTTGCCAACTCCTGCTGCGTGATGCTTGATTCCAGAAATGCGTTGAGTAACAAAATCTTGGAGGTCACGCTTAGCGGGACGTCTACGTAAGCGTCCGCATCGCAAAGCACCGAAGGCTGCGGTATCGGTTCATTGTCTTCAAAATAAAATTCTAACGCGGTCATCAGCGCATCGAAGGCCGCCTCTAAAGATTCCTGACGCGTATCACCCTGTGTTAATGCCTCCGGGATGTCCGGGAACGACACGACATAACCGCCTTCTGGCGCAGGCGTTAAATTGACGGGATAGCGCATAATGATTTGAGACTCTCGCATGTGGTCAACCTCTTTATCCGTGATGATCAACGCAAACCCAGTTGCTTAAGTATGGCTTTACGCAACGGTTCTTTTATCTCATCGCCGGGATGTCTGGGCATGACGCTGCGTTTCCCGTGATATCTCAGTTTCAAATGGTTCGCGCCATTTGTCACTTCAACGCCCTGAGATTCAAGCCAGCGTCTTAATTCGCTTTGCTTCACTGCGCCCCCAACGGTGTATTATAACCACAAAGTAAACGTTTATGTTTACCTGCCTCTCTTTTTAGCATCTATACCACGCTTTTCTTCATCCTGCGTCCGCGACATTGAAAAATGGGAACGCGGATTCCAGAATCGCGTTTGTCAGCCACAACTCATAACAGCGTGCAACTGTTATGGTTAAATAAGCAGATTCTGTTTCTGCCACTGAACATGCCGGGCGCTTAAAATTGCGCTGAATCAATTTTCCCTGTGGAGTTAGGCATGTTCGGTCTTGATGCGTTTCACCTGGCGCGGATCCAGTTCGCGTTTACGGTTTCTTTCCACATTATTTTTCCCGCGATTACCATTGGGCTCGCCAGCTATCTGGCGGTACTGGAAGGCCTTTGGCTGAAAACGAAAAATCCCACCTGGCGTTCGCTGTACCATTTTTGGTCGAAAATCTTCGCCGTCAATTTTGGTATGGGGGTCGTCTCCGGCCTGGTGATGGCCTACCAGTTTGGCACCAACTGGAGCGGTTTTTCCGAATTCGCGGGCAGTATTACCGGCCCGTTGCTCACCTATGAAGTGCTGACGGCCTTCTTCCTGGAGGCGGGATTCCTCGGCGTGATGCTGTTTGGCTGGCACAAAGTCGGCCCCGGCCTGCACTTTTTCTCTACCTGCATGGTGGCGCTGGGCACCATTATTTCAACCTTCTGGATCCTCGCCTCAAACAGCTGGATGCAGACGCCGCAAGGGTATGAAATCGTCAACGGTCAGGTCGTGCCGGTTGACTGGTTTGCCGTCATTTTCAATCCTTCTTTCCCCTATCGTCTGTTGCATATGTCGGTGGCGGCATTCCTGAGCAGCGCGTTGTTCGTGGCCGCTTCTGCAGCCTGGCACCTGTTGCGCGGTAATAACACGCCCGCCATACGCGCGATGTTTTCGATGGCGCTGTGGATGACCTTAATCGTCGCGCCAATCCAGGCAGTGATCGGCGATATGCACGGGCTGAACACCCTGAAGCATCAGCCGGCGAAAATCGCCGCCATCGAAGGTCACTGGGAGAATCCTCCCGGCGAGCCCACGCCACTTCTCCTGTTTGGCTGGCCGGATATGGAGCAGGAACGCACCCGCTACGGGCTGGCGATCCCCGCGCTGGGTAGCCTGATCCTCACGCACAGTCTGGATAAACAGGTCCCCGCGCTGAAAGAGTTTGCAAAAGAGGATCGCCCGAATTCAACCATGGTGTTCTGGTCGTTCCGCATTATGGCTGGGCTGGGCATGTTGATGATTCTGTTGGGCAGCCTCGCGCTATGGTTGCGCTACAGAGAACGGCTATACAGCTCGCGACCGTTCCTGCGCTTTGCGTTATGGATGGGGCCCTCTGGATTAATCGCCATTCTGGCCGGATGGGTAACGACCGAAGTCGGTCGCCAGCCCTGGGTGGTTTATGGCCTGCAACGCACCGCCGATGCCGTCTCTGCCCATGGCGACCTGCACATGAGCATCAGTCTGTTGGGCTTCTTTGTGGTCTACAGTTCCGTGTTTGGCGTCGGCTACAGCTACATGATCCGGCTTATTCGCAAAGGACCGCAGGAAGATGACCCAACCCTTCCGCCAACCGGTACGCCTGCGCGGCCGCTTTCTGCCGCTGTCCTCGATTCTCAACAAGAGGCACATCGCTAATGGGTATTGATTTATCAGTAATTTGGTTTGTTATCATCGTGTTCGCCACGCTGATGTATATCGTGATGGACGGCTTCGATTTGGGGATCGGCATCCTGTTTCCCGCCACCCGGGATGCCGACGATCGTGATGTGATGGTGAATAGCGTCGCCCCGGTATGGGACGGTAATGAAACCTGGCTGGTGCTGGGCGGCGCGGGATTATTCGGCGCCTTTCCGCTGGCCTATGCGGTGATTGTCGACGCACTGACCATCCCGCTCACGCTGATGCTGATTGGATTAATCTTCCGCGGCGTCGCCTTTGAGTTTCGTTTCAAGGCCACGCCTGCGCACCGACCTTTCTGGGACAAAGCCTTTCTGGGCGGATCGATACTCGCGACGTTCGCGCAGGGAGTTGTCGTCGGCGCGGTGATCAACGGCTTTTCTGTCACCGGACGCAGCTACAGCGGAGGGCCATTCGACTGGCTGACGCCCTTCACGCTATTTTGCGGTGCCGGACTGGTCGTGGCCTACGCGTTACTGGGCGCAACCTGGCTGGTCATGAAGAGCGAGAATCCCTTGCAGGATAAAATGCGGGCGGCGGCGAAAAAATTGCTGATGGCTTTACTGCTGGTGATTGCGGTCATCAGTCTCTGGACGCCGCTGGCGCACAGTGAAATTGCCGTCCGCTGGTTTAGCCTGCCGAATCTGTGGTTCCTGCTGCCCGTGCCGGTGCTCGTTGGGTTGTGTAGCCTGTGGCTGTGGCGGTCGCTGAACCAGCCTGAGAGCCATGCGCTGCCGTTTGTCCTGACATTAGGGCTGATTTTCCTCGGCTTCAGTGGCCTGGGGATCAGTATTTGGCCGCACATTATTCCGCCTTCTATCACCCTATGGCAGGCGGCGGCACCCGCACAAAGTCAGGGCTTTATGTTGGTTGGCGCACTACTGATTATCCCTATCATCCTGGTTTACACCTTCTGGAGCTATTACGTTTTTCGTGGAAAAGTTCAACATGGCGAGGGGTATCATTGATGGAACACTCAGTCTGGAAGCGGTTGATGTGGTTGGCGATCCTGTGGGGAGGCAGCGTATTAGCGCTGGCCGCCGTGGGCATGTTCTTTCGCGTATTGATGAGCGCCGCTGGGTTTAAATCGCATTAGTCCGAGTGCCGGGGGCTGCCCGCTCCCGGCGCATGCCATTCTTCAGCACACGTTGACATATTCTTTTCGCAAATTTGAGTTTTTGAATAATAACCCGACGAAACCATGGGCAAGATAGCCGCAAAAGGTAATCAGACGGTGGCATGATGTTTACGAAAGCGTTATCAGTGATGTTGCTAACCTGCGCGCTGTTTTCAGGTCAGTTGATGGCGGGACACAAAGGGCACACATTTTTGTGGGTAAAGAACGTGGATCATCAGCTTCGCCATGAGGCGGACAGCGATGAACTTCGTACGGTGGCGGAAGAATCTGCGGAAGGCTTGCGCGAACACCACTACTGGCAAAAATCACGCAAACCTGAAACCCATTTTCGCTAAAACTTAACCTTTACGCTTCGGCAGCGTTTTCATCAGTTCTTCCGGGCTGACCGACGCCACCACACTCCCCGGCATCGGCATTTTCAGAATATGGTTTTTGATCTTGCCGATCACATGCATTTCACACGGACGGCAATCAAACTTCAGCGTCAGCACTTCATCGCCGTGGACCAGTTGCATAGGCGTGGCCTTCCAGCTCTTGATATTGCCTTTCGCCTGTTTCGGGCACAGGTTAAACGCAAAACGCAGACAGTGCTTGGTGATCATCACCGGTACGTCACCTTTTTCTTCATGCGCTTCATAAGCGGAATCAATCAGTTGCACACCATAACGGTGGTAAAACTCACGCGCCTTGCGGTTATAGACGTTCGCCAGGAAACTGAGATGCGCTTCCGGGTATACCGGTGTGGGCTCCGCCACCGGTTTACGGTGGCCGCGCTGATAGTTGGCGAGACGTGCAACGTCCAGCATCTCGGTGGCTTCCCGCCGGAACTGGTTAAGCACACTGTTCGGCACAAACAACGCGCCGGGCAGCGTCACCTCAACGTTGCGGGCGTAGTACATCGTCTGCCCCAGTTTGGCTAAGCCGTCTTTCAGGTTGCTCAGCGCTTTTTCAGCATTGTTGGCTTCGTCGAACTGACCGTCCAGACTATGCGTGATGCTGACGCCCTCTTCGCTGGTCAGCGTCAGGATCAGTTGTTCCTGCCAGCCGCCCAGTTCAATATCTACCGCCACGCGGCGCTCGCTGGAGGTTTTCGTTAATGCCTGCTGCCAGTTGTGGTCCAGGTTACGATTGAGCGGGTGATGCGGGCGCACCTTGTGCAGATCAGCCGGCATCTCATTTGGCCAGACGCGATAACGATTCTGCCCCGTTTTTTCAACAGTATTGGCGCGAAAACCGACCACGTCACGCTTGATCAGCACATTTAACCCGTCACCGTTTGCCAGCGGTTCCGTGACTTCGACGTCCAGATGGTCTTTCGCCACTTTCAGAACTTCACCGACCGGAAGACCAATAAATTTCGGCGAATCAAAGGCGCCAATGTCGCCTTTGCGATCATTCACAAAGTAATCGGTGCTGCCACGATGGAACGTTTTGTCCGTCGAGGGAATAAAGAAATGTTCAGTACGTCCCGCTGACGCCCGGGCCAGGTCGCTACGATCGTCGATAATCGCATCCAGCATCTGCCGGTAATGGGCGGTGATATTCTTCACGTAGCTCATGTCTTTGTAGCGTCCTTCAATCTTGAAGGAACGCACACCGGCGTCAATCAACGCCCCCAGATTGGCCGTCTGGTCGTTATCTTTCATCGATAACAGGTGTTTTTCATAGGACACGATCCGTCCCTGATCGTCTTTGAGTGTATACGGCAGTCGGCAGGCCTGGGAACAATCGCCACGGTTAGCGCTACGTCCGGTCTGCGCATGAGAGATATAACACTGTCCGGAATACGCAACACAGAGCGCGCCGTGGACGAAAAACTCAATCGTGGCGTCGGTTGCCTGGTGGATCGCCTGAATTTGGCTCAGACTCAGTTCGCGCGCCAGCACAATCTGGGTAAAACCAACATCAGCAAGAAACTTCGCTTTCTCAACGCTGCGAATATCGCACTGGGTACTGGCATGCAGTTCAATGGGCGGGATATCCAGTTCCAGAATCCCCATATCCTGCACAATCAGCGCGTCCACGCCGGTCTGATACAGATCGGTAATCAACCGCTGCGCGGGTTCCAGCTCATCATCATGCAAAATGGTATTGAGCGTCACAAAGATCTTCGCCCCAAAGCGGTGAGCGAAAGGCACCAGTTCAGCGATATCTTTCAGGCTGTTGCTGGCGTTATGACGTGCGCCAAAGCCGGGTCCGCCGATATAGACGGCATCAGCGCCATGCAAAATCGCTTCACGAGCAATGGCGGTGTCGCGGGCCGGGCTTAACAGTTCGAGGTGATGAGGTTGCTGGCGCATACAGTTATTACCATCCAATAACAGCAAAATGGCGGTTATTGTAGTCAGAAGCACCGATTTACGGAATACTTTTCCCGATTAACTCCGTGGGTAATGAATGAGTGAATGAAAGTGCGCGGTTTGCCCACTGCTGTTGCGATACGCATGGGCGGCGTCTCCGGCAAAACGCACGCCTTCTCCGGCCTGTAGCGTTTTCCATTCACCGTTAATACACATATCCAACTGACCCGAAATGACCACCACATGTTCGGTAACGCCGCGTTCATGCGGGGTTGATTCACTGAGCGCGCCCGGAGCCAACAGAATAGAAAAATGGTCAAAACAGAGCTCTGGGTCCCAGGGAAACAGCGGCGTGACCACGATCGCCTGCTGTTGTGGGTCAAATGCAGGCGGCGTCACGGATTCCGGCGGCGAAATAAAGGTTGAAAACGGTACGTTCAGACCGGTCGCTATCTTCCATAACGTTGCCACCGTCGGGCTGGACTCATTCCGTTCTATTTGCCCGAGCATGGCTTTTGAGACACCCGTCGCCTCGGCCAGACGCGACAGACTCCATTCACGCTGCTGACGCAGCGTTTTCAGGGTAGTGGCCAGATAGTGGGTCAGATTGTCCATATTTCTCCTCCCGCAAAGACTCAGCTTATCACTTGTACGCTATAACGCACAAATGCTACAGTGAGCGACCGCTATAACGCACAAAAGGGTCCCCATGCGTTCATTTTCTCTTCCTCTGCCAACGGTGCTGTCTGGGTTTGTCGCCGTTCTGGTGGGCTACGCGAGTTCCGCCGCCATCATCTGGCAAGCGGCAATTGCCGCCGGAGCCACAACCGGGCAGATCGCCGGATGGATGACGGCGCTTGGTATCGCCATGGGCGTCAGCACCCTCGCGTTGACGTTGTGGTATCGCGCACCAGTGCTGACAGCATGGTCGACCCCTGGCGCGGCGTTGCTGGTCACCGGACTGCAGGGATTAACGCTTCAGGAGGCGGTCGGCGTCTTTATTGTCGCCAATCTGTTGATTGTCCTGTGCGGGGTTACCGGTCTGTTCGCCAGGTTGATGCAGATTATTCCGCACTCTCTTGCCGCGGCAATGCTGGCGGGGATCCTGCTGCGCTTTGGCTTACAGGCCTTTAGCCGTTTTGACGGTGAGTTTGTCTTGTGTGCCGGTATGTTTTTCGCCTGGCTGATGATGAAAATCATCGCGCCACGGTATGCCATTATCGCCGCGATGCTGGCGGGGATGGTGATTGCGCTGTTAAAAGGTGACATTGTCACGCAAAATATTCAGTTTTCATCGGTGCTCCCTACCTTTACCGCTCCACAGTTTTCCTTTGCGCACTCGCTTAGCGTGGCGTTACCGCTGTTTCTGGTGACGATGGCGTCGCAAAATGCCCCCGGCATCGCCACCATGAAAGCCTCGGGTTATGCGTTGCCGGTTTCACCACTGATCATTTTCACCGGGCTTTTGGCGCTGCTCTTCTCCCCCTTTGGCGTCTATTCCATTTGTATTGCCGCCATTACCGCGGCGATTTGCCAAAGCCCTGAGGCTCATCCGGACGCCAAACGTCGCTGGATGGCGGCAGCCTCGGCGGGGGTATTTTATCTGCTGGCGGGTGTGTTTGGCGGTTCTGTGACCAGCCTGATGGCCGCCCTGCCCGCCACCTGGATTCAGATGCTGGCTGGACTTGCTCTGTTAGGCACCATTGGTGGAAGTCTGCATCAGGCGCTGCTTGATGCCACAGAACGCGACGCGGCTATCGTCACATTTTTAGTGACAGCAAGCGGACTGACGTTGCTGGGGATCGGCGCTGCATTTTGGGGACTCATCGCGGGGGGGATTTGCTATAGCGCGTTACGCCTGGCACATCGGACAGCATAAAAAATTGCGCCATCCGAAGATGGCGCAGCAATCTTATTTCTGGGCCGGTTTATTGACATCAAACATGGTGGCATCGGTCGCCATGTCGTCAACAACTTGCTTCAACGTTTCGAGCGCCATCGGCGTGCTTTCGTTTTTCAGGTCTTTACCTTCACCCTTACGGACAACTTTGAGGACCGGCTTATTGGTTGCCGCGTCAATCAGTTCACCTTCAAAGTAGAGGTGGGTATCCATGTCGCGGTGGCCCGTTGCCATCTGCGTACCTGCAACCACTAACGCTACAGGAACCACTTCATAGAATTGCAGCCCTTCTTTGCTGGTATCCACACCGGTAATCGCACCGCGGAAAATCAGGCTACGCGGACCAGGGGTCGCGACCAGCGGTTTACGCTGCCCGATAGCAGTTTTCATTTTGGTGTTGGTGTAGTTCAGCAGTTTATCCAGTACTTGCTGTCCAACCTGAGTGCTTGGTTTAGGAACCGGGTAATAGGTAATCGGGTTATAAACGATACTATCGTATTTAGACGCATTGTAATTGGGATCGACCCAACGTAAAACCGGATGCCCCGTAGCAGATTTTGTTTCCTGAAGACCAGAATAGTCTTTTAAAAAACCCGAGTATTTATCCGGCTGAGTGACTTTAGACGCACAGCCTGATAACGCCAGTAAACCAGTAAGCACTGCAACTTTTATTAAAGTTTGAGCACACATGAAACGATCCCTTAGTTTTGAAGATATGCATCTGAAATAATAGCAAAGAGAAAATAAATACGATGTACCAAAAATGGTATCATCCGCACAAATTTGATCTCTGCATTCGGAAAAACAAGCCGTACCGAACGCAGAGTGGATGATAATCATCGTAAATCAATCAGATTTACCCGTTTTTTCTCGCCAGCATTGTCGCAAAACGTAATTTAATTCGGTTACCGTTCGCATCCGTGCGATGTAATTCTCCGACATCTTCATTGTATTTAAGCAGTTCCCAACCTTCATAATAACGGCGTAATTCGCCTTCTTTGAAGGCAAACGGGAAACCCACGGTACACGGGAAGTCTTCCGTATCCATCGCCGCCACGATCAGGTTATACCCTCCCGGTTTTGTACAGCGCTGCATATTGGCAATCAAACCCGGAATGGTGTTGGCTTCCAGGAACATCAACACCACGGTAGAAAGAATAAAATCATACTCGCCGTCAAAGCTTAGCGTGTTGAGATCGACAATCTTTTCATGCACATTTTCCAGCCCTTCCGCCGCTTTAATGCGTTCCAGGTTGGCGATACTCATCGGGTTTTTATCCCACGCCGTCACGTCAAAACCGTTGGCAGCCAAATAAAGGCTATTGCGGCCATTGCCACACCCCAGATCCAGTGTTTTCCCTGGTTTAATAACCTTAACCGCCTCTAACACTTCAGAATGGGTGCGGGTAAGGTCATATTTTTCAGTAAAGTAATTTTCGTCGCGAAGAGTCATTTTTTATCCTCAGATTTCTGTAATGTTGCACGTTCGGCACGAATCAGGAGTCTTCCCTGCATCAGCAATGCAACCGTACGTACCAGCAATAACGCAATGATAAAATTGGTGAAAATAAACAGTGGGATCGACAAGGTATGGAAAAACCCTGTCGGAGCGCCGTGCCCCAGATGCAATCCGGTGGTGGCCAGCGCAGAAACGCCGAACGAGAAGCTCCAGAACGAGGCATTAAACGGCTGCGACAGGTACCAGGGCATCAGTCGCAACATAAAAAGCAGTTGCAACAGACCGTAGCCAAACAGCATCTTCGCCAGAATATCGCCCTCTCCGCCGTTGACGCTAAGCCAGGCGCTACAGGCTACCAGCGCGGGCGCAAGCTGAATGCCAAGGGAGGTGCGTAACATCGTCGGAAGCTCTCCGGCGCTGCGCAGTCGCTGCAAAATGACCGGTTCCAGGCTCAGCCACGAGAACACTCCGGCCCCTAAAAAGACCAGTCCGGCATCATTAAAGCCGAGCGCCCCACAGGCCATCGCACTGATAAAGTTGTTTGCCACCGTCGGCAAATACAAACCCGGCGTCGTAGCCTCTTCAGGGTGCGAACCCCGCCACAGCCCGGCCGTTTGCCACGCGGCGTAGGTCAACTGAATGACCACCCCGATGCTGAATAACACCACGGATAACGGGCGACACCAGGGAACAAAGCCAATGGCGACCAGCATGGTGGTCGCGGGAAACAGGCTCACAAAGCTGCTCATCACCGGATGGCGCACTTCGGCCAGCACACTGTGGGGAAAACGCACCAGACGACTGAGAAACGCAAGCGTCAGCAATCCCCAGATGATCATCGCCAGAATCACCAGTCCATCGCCGATCCAGTGGCTTACAGGCCAGATATGGCTTGCGTACCGCCACGCGAACCCCATACCGATGATGCCCAGGACCATGCCAAAGTAACCCGCCGGAAGATTGAGTACCCGGTCGCTCTGCTTTTTATTACTCATTTTGTTTAATTTATAAAGTATATTTGAAATGCATTTTATGGAATTTCTGCGTGTTTATCCAGAGCCGAAATATTTGCTACGGTTATCTTAAGCGACTGAGTGGAAATAACCCATGACCAAATACCGTCTGAGTGAAGAACAGCGTTCGTTTAGTTTTCAGGAGAATGGCAGTAAAAAAAGCATTCTCCTGCGCCAGATAATCGCTCTGGAAGACTTTAACGACGTCAAAGCCGGCACGCCCGGCGGTTGGGTGGACGCGGATTCTGTTCTCGCGCAGGAAGGCCACTGCTGGATCTACGATGAAAACAGCATTGCCTTTGCCGGCGCACGGATTTCAGGGAATGCCCGAATCACCCAGTATTGTGTGATCAATGATGACGCGCAGGTCGGTGGCAATAGCTGGATTGATCAGGCGGAAATCAGTCATGGCGCCCGAATCAGTGACAACGTCACCGTTCAACATTCCGTGGTTCGCGGCATTTGTCACCTCTTTGGCGAGGCCCGCGTGTTACATCAGTCTGAAATTATCGCCGCAAAAGGGTTAACTCACGCTAACGACCTGATGCTGCAAATCTATGACCGCGCCACGGTTAGCCGCTCGCGGGTGGTACATCAGGCGCAAATCTATGGCGATGCGATCATCAATGAGGCGTTTATAGAGCACCGTGCTGAAGTGTTTGATTTTGCCCTGATCGAAGGCAATGCCGAAAACAATGTCTGGATCTGCGATTGCGCGAAGGTGTACGGCCACGCCCGCATCATTGCCGGTACCGACGAGGATGCCATTCCCACCCTGCGCTACAGTTCGCAGGTTGCCGAACACGCCACCGTGGAAGGTAATTGTGTGTTGAAACATCACGTGCTGGTCGGCGGGCGCGCCCATCTCAGCGGCGGGCCCATTCTGCTCGACGATCATGTCTTAATTGAGGGCGACACCCGTGTCATCGGCGAAGTATTGATAGAACACCGCGTTGAAATCACCGACCGGGCGACGGTGGAAGCCTTTGACGGCGACGTGATTCACCTGCGCGGGCCGAAGACCATTAACGGGGAACAGCATATTACGCGTACCCCCTTAGCCGGTTTACTGTGAAACGGTATCGATAATACGGGCGTACATGTTGACGTCGTGATAATCGCCGTTGAGAAATTCAGCCTGTTTCATGCAACCTTCCAGCGTGAAGCCATTTTGGACAGCTACGCGGTTGCTTCTGGCATTATCGACCCGGCATTTGATGACAAACCGCCGGATCTCGCCGCGCTGCGCATAACAATCGATAATGCCCTGCAACGCACGCGAAAGGAGCCCCTGCCCCTGATGGTCTTCATCAAGCCAGTAACCGATATAGGCTGTTTTGTTCAGGGGTTCGATTAAATTAAACGAAATGACGCCCACGACATCGGAATGCTTAAAAATAAGGTACATTTTGGCGTATCCACGCTCGTGCAACATCTTGTTGCCCTGCACGTTTTTGCGCGTGTCGTCTTCAGAATTCACGAATTGCGGCCAGTTCAACGACGCTTGCAGCCACACTTTATTTTTGAGGACCAACTGGTGCAGAGCCGTAACGTGACTTTCGTCTACCGCCCGCAGTTGTAAGGTGTCGTCGAGAGTGATGATGTCGGACATTTCAGGCCATTCCCTTATAAAAAATCAAGATGGCCAGAATAGTATCAGATGAAGGGCCTCACCGCGGGTGAAGCCCTTGAGAACATGCGTTATTCAACGCTTTCTTTTTGCAACATTTTAAGCAGATCGTCCTTCAACAGGAGTTTCTGTTTCTTCAGGCGAACAATATCCAAATTGTATCCCCGGCCATCTGAACCTTCCAGCCGGGCAATCTCGTGATCAAGTTTATTGTGTTTTTCAAACAAGGACAGAAAGCGAGGATTCTCGGTTTTCAGTCGGGAAATGAGATCTCTGTACTCTGGAAACATACGCTCTCCCTGTGAGTGGCAAAAATGTGTATAGCAAATACACACAGCCAGCTTACGCATTTGGCGCAGAGAATAATGCGAACGGGATCGAGTTTAAATCGTGTACAGGTATCAATGGCAGGAAAGGTGAAAACGGCTCCTCCACGCGGGAAGAGCCGTGCTAAACATTATTCGCGCATGATGCGGTCGTCAACATACCGGCGTTTGTCCGGCGCTGGCGGGAAGTAGTGATACAGCCAGGTTTCACTGATTGCATCGCCCTGACAGCGCAGGAACAGGCGCATATCCACCGGGTCGGTAGAGTCTGAGGTTGGATACCAGTCAAACTGAATACGATAGCCATCGAAAGGCTCAACATAGAGAATTTCGATCTGTTTCGCTTCACCGCTGGAGAGCGTAATCACCGGCTCAATGCCCTTCGGCGCCGCCGCTTTCAGGTCGCCGCCCACAAAATCGATGGCAAAACGACGCGCCCATTTTTCCGGATAATGTTCGCCCGGCGCCCAACCTTCCGGGAACCCGCCCATACCGGTACGGGTTGCCATTACACGTGCCAGCGGCGAGCGTACCGGCGGTTGCGCACTCCAGTACAGACGGTATTTGAATTCCAGTTCATCCCCGGCTTTTATCGCTTTCTCCGGTTGCCAGAAGCAGACCACGTTGTCCAGCGTTTCACCGGTGGTCGGGATCTCCATCAGGCCGATCGTCCCCTTACCCCATTGATTACGCGGCTCTACCCACAGGCTTGGACGTTTGTTGTACCAGCCCATGATGTCCTGATAGTGGGTAAAATCACGATCGAGCTGCAACAGACCAAACCCTCTCGGGTTGTTGTCGGTATAGGCGTTGAACTGCAGTTTTTGCGGGTTATTCAGCGGACGGCAGATCCATTCACCGTTACCCCGCCACATGGCCAGGCGATCGGAATCGTGGATTTGTGGGTGGATGGTGTCACACATGCGGCGTTCGTTATTGCCGCAGCTGAACATACTGGTCATTGGCGCAATGCCCAGTTGCTGAATGTCCTTACGGGCATAGATGTGATTTTCCACATCCATGATCACCTGCGTCTTCTCGCAATGGATCACAAACTTATAGGCGCCAGTGACGCTGGGACTGTCTAACAGTGCGTACACCGTAAACGTGGTGTCGCCCGGCTTCGCGGTTTCAAACCAGAAAGCGGTGAAATCAGGAAACTCTTCTTTCTTGTCTGCGTAGGTATCGACCGCCAGACCGCGCGCAGACAAACCGTACTGGTAGGTGTCATCGACAGCACGGAAATAGCTGGCGCCGAGGAACGAAACAATATCGCGACGCGCCAGTTCCGGTGCTTTAAACGCGCGGAAACCGGCAAAACCGAGGTCGGTCTGCCCTTCCAGCTGTTTAGTGTCGACGCCCGCATCGTTGTATTTGAACAGTTCAGGACGGAAGTGGATCTCACGCGCCTGATGCGTCCCCGCATCCACGGAGAACATCCGCACGCGACGACGGAACCCCATCCCAACATGGAAGAACTGCACATCGAGCTCGCGTCCTTCTACGTTATTCCACAGCGAGTGTTCGGCATCATACTGGATGCTGTTGTACGCCTGCGGCGTCAGATTCGCCAGCGTGTTCGGCAGTGCGCGCGGCACGCCGCCCCACGGTTTCTCCGCCAGATCGTGCGCCATGGATTGCAGAACAGAGAAGTCAAAACGGACGGTTTGACCATCAGCAATGTCGGATTCGGCCGCAAAGGCGGCGCGAGAAAAGAGAGATGCAATACCACTGGTACCGCACACGGCGGCCATTGCCATTGAACCTTTAATAAATCGTCTACGATCCATACCTGAAAGTGAGTCCTTCTGGTCGTGTGAATGGTCCCGCGCTGGTACGTAACAGCGGCAAGAGAGTGCACGTTTCTGAGCGCTCACTCTAGACAAATTCGATTAATAATCCAATTGTTGCCCGCCGATAATCTGTACAAAAATGAAAATATTTTATGTCGATCGGAACAGACTGATTCCAATGTAAAGTTAGCGCAGGGTTATTACCGCGTTGAAACATATTAATTGGCGTTAATCCAGGCTGACATGATGTTTCATCACCCGTTTAAGCAGTGACATCCGCGCCCGCATAAAACGGTTTTCAACTTTAAAACCGGCAAATTTGTTCAGACCAATACGCAACAGGCGATCGCGTCCCTGAATTGAGGCGGGCCAGCGTACCGGGCCGTGCAAAACATCACAGGTGCGGCTGGCGTGATGGGCGAAACTCACCCAGTAATCCGCAATGTGCGACGCAAACGCCCGATCGTTGCCATTGGCATAATAGCGCGACGGTTCCGCCAGCATCAGCGTATCAAAAACATAGGGCACCTCATTGCCGTGCCAGGCCCCCTTCGCATAGGTGGCATGCTCACTTTCCGCAACATAATCGAACCAGTATCGCCAGCACGGCTCGCCGACCCGCTGCTGCGCCTGCATGACCACATATCCCAGGGTGGTGAACGCCATATCCCGGCACACCTGACGCCCCAGCTCTTCATCCCCTTTGACGCCGGGATACAACAGTTTGATAAGCCCCAGGCCCAGTCGACGCTCCCGGCGTAACTTTTCGATTTGCCCGGCGAGATCCACGCCAAACACCGGCATCACGCTGGCTTCATCGCTATTTGAGCCAATCAGTACCGGCATCGGGTGCTGTTTACCCGCGAAAAAGACGTCGAGCATCGGTTCCGGGAGAACCGCATCACCAAAAATGGGCGTCGGCGCAATTTTCAACGGCGCGCCGAGCGACCAGAACTGGCTCGCGGGAATGGCCCGCAGTTGTTCCGCAGTGGCGTTTTGCAAACCAAAATGCGCCGCCACGGCAACGCCGTTTTCGAGCGCAATCTCGCGCGGCGTATCGGGCAGCGTATACCCGCTCTGAATAATTGCCCGTTGAAAAAGCCCTTTGGCGCGCGGTGAGGCCATTAATGAGAGGACGCTGCGCGCACCGGCGGATTCACCAAACAAGGTGACATTTTGCGCATCGCCCCCGAACGCAGCGATGTTGTCCTGCACCCAACGCAGTGCCGCAATCTGGTCTAATAAGGCAAAATTGTTGAGGCATTCGCCCTCTTCGCCTTCCAGCGCCGGATGCGCAAAAAAGCCGAGATGACCGAGGCGATAGTTGAGCGTGACGACCACCACGTCTCGTTTTGCCAACGCTTCACCGTCGTAAGGTGGCAAACACCCAGAACCGATGGTGTAGCCCCCACCGTGCAGCCAGACCATGACGGGCAATGGCCGGGAACACGTCGCGGGGGACCAGATATTCAAATAGAGACAATCTTCCGAAAACCGCCCCGGGTCACCGCCGCCAAGGGCCTTGCAGTACTCGATATCCTGCCAGCTCGCGCAGGAGAAAGCGTTTGCCTGGCGGACGCCCTGCCACGCGGGCGCAGGTTGCGGCGCACGCCAGCGCAACTCGCCCGTCGGCGGCGCAGCATAGGGGATCCCACGCCAGAGGTGGATGTCGCCTTGCGCGACACCCATAATTTTCCCCTGCTGTGTTTCAGCCAGTGGGATCGAAGGGATTTTCATGACAACGTCCTGACACGACTTCTTTTACATCCCAACAGGATACCGTGTTCAGAGCAGGCCGCAACGCCGCTTGCTGCGTTCTTCCGCCTGCTGGTACAACACGAACTCATCATGGACCGGACACCCTAATGCCTGCTCAAAGGCATCACGGCTGGCATTACCATGGCTTCGCGCCTGCGTTTCATTACCGAGATTTGACTGAAAAATTCCCGCCGCACTCACCGGCAGAAAATCTTCGTACGTGATGGGCTGCGCTACCACCCAGCCGCGCTCAATCAGCGGTTGCGGATCGTCCCCCGCATGGATCGCCTGACGATGCGCTTCGCCCGATGGCGTCAGGCGATAGCGAAACCAGGCCAGCCCCTGCTGGCGCAGAAGAAATTCGCTATCGGGAAAGGCTTTGAACACGTCCTGCAAATGAAGCTGGTGCGTGAGATTATCTTTACCGGTCCCGGCCTTTTGCAGCAGCGTGTCATACAGCGCCCGGCCTTTCGGGGTCAGCGCCACGCCGCGCTGTTCGATTTCACCAAACCTCGCCGAGTGCGTCCCCTGCATTTCCCCGGCAAACAGCACAGGTTCTTCCAGCGCTTTAAAACTGGTCTGGCGCAACAGGATAGGCACCTCCCGGCGCGGCGGGCCTTCAATTAAAATTTTGGGTTCAATTCCGCACTCCGGCATCATGGATTGCACCCGGTCGATGTCCAGCGTACGCGGCGTCAGGTGATTAATATGGCAACCGGGGAAACACACCACGTCAGCAATCAGGCGGTGTTCGTTATGCAGCGCGTGGTATGTCGCCTCATCAACGGTGGCATGCCGATGCCAGCGAAAGGTCTCCAGCGCTTCCTGAACAAACTCTCGCGCCTGTGCAGGGGTAAAACCGCCCTGCGCATCAAATTCATCCAACAGTGCATGACAACGTGGGGTAAAAATATCGCGTTTCGCCAGGATCTCCGCCGCCTGTTTTCTGAGGTCTTCGTTCTCGATGAGTTCGAGTCGCAACAACGAAGTAAAAACGCGGAAAGGATTGCGGGAGAGCGACGCATCATCAATGGGGCGAAAGGCGGTGGAATGCACCGGGACGCCCGCCTGGGAGAGATCGTAATAACTGACAGGATACATCCCCATAATGGCGAACATCCTGCGCAGCGTTGAAAGTTCCTGTGCGGTACCCACCCGAATCGCGCCGTGGCGCTCCACGTTCAGCCGCGCCAGTTCATCGGCGTTGGCCAGTTTTTCATGCAGCGTCGGGTTATTTTCCAGTACAGACAGATTCACGTCAGCGACAAGTTCCAGCAATGTACCGTATTGCGGCACTTCCTGCTGGTACATTGCTGACATTGCCTGCGAAAAGTGTTCCCGAATCTCATCTGCCGTGATGGTGTTCGCCATAATGTCATGCCTCCAGTGAATATTACCTGGAGTGTAGAAAACGCTATTCACTCTGGGGGGAAGAATTTACGAAGTGTGATCTCGCCTGAATTCGTCCTCACCCCCGTTTGCGTCATCCCTCCCGGATAACCGAAGCGCGGAGCACAACGGCAAAACGGTACAAAACATAAGCAAAATAAAATAGTTGTAACTTAAATGCCTTAAATGTTAATAATAATTTGCTAACAGGTTATCAAAAACAAATAACTTTACTTGTCACCAACACTGCTTTGTTTTTAACATCTATTATGGAAAAAAATGGTTTGTTCAGTCAGCGCATTCGTTTGCGCCACCTTCATACTTTCGTAGCCGTCGCCCAACAGGGAACACTGGGGCGCGCGGCTGAAACCCTTAACCTGAGTCAACCAGCCCTCTCCAAAACGCTTAACGAGCTGGAGCAATTGACCGGAACCCGTCTTTTTGAACGTGGACGCCTCGGCGCGCAGCTCACGCTACCTGGCGAGCAGTTTCTTACCCATGCGGTGAAAGTGCTTGATGCGCTAAACACCGCAGGACAAGCGCTGAACCGCAAGGAAGGCCATAACCATGATGTGGTGCGCATTGGCGCCCTACCCACCGCCGCACTGGGGATCCTCCCCGCCGTTATTGGACAATTTCATCAGCAACAAAAAGAGACGACTCTGCAAGTGGCGACCATGAACAATCCCATGCTGCTGGCGGGTCTGAAGTCGGGAGAGATCGATCTGGGGATTGGCCGAATGTCCGACCCGGAATTGATGAGCGGACTCAATTATGAGCTGTTGTTTCTCGAATCCCTGAAACTGGTTGTGCGCCCCAACCACCCGTTGTTGCAGGAAACGGTGACGCTGAGTCGCGTCACGGACTGGCCGGTCGTTGTCTCCCCCAAAGGAACCGTCCCCCGGCAGAACGCAGAAGCCTTACTGCAAAGCCAGGGCTGTAAAATGCCTTCCGGCTGTATCGAAACGCTGTCAGCGTCCCTCTCGCGTCAGCTTACCGTCGATTATGACTACGTTTGGTTTGTGCCTTCCGGCGCAGTCAGGGACGATTTACGTCAGGCGACGCTGGTGTCGTTGCCGATTCCGTCTCAGGGGGCCGGTGAACCTATCGGTATCCTCACCCGGGTCGATACAACCCTTTCCTCCGCAGCGCAAACGCTGATTTCAACGATTCGCAAATCCATGCCGCTCTGACACCTCGCGCTGCAGGCCAGGCCGGTCATTCACAGACAGTAAGGCCGGGTAAACCCGGCCTGCTGCTCAGAACGTTTCCCAGTTATCACTATGGGTTGTGGCGGGCTGCGGTGACCACGCACTCGTCGCGCTTTTTCCTCGGCTTCTGCCCTGCAAACGAAACGTCCCTACGGCGTCGGTTAATCGGGCGGCCTGCGCTTCCAGAGAGGCGGCCGCAGCAGACGCCTCTTCAACCAGCGACGCGTTTTGCTGCGTCACTTTATCCATCTCTGAAATGGCCTGGCTGACCTGCACAATTCCGCGACTCTGTTCATCAGAGGCTGCCGCGATGTTCAGCATAATATCGGTAACGCGTTTAACCGCTGCAACAATCTCCGTCATTGTGTCGCCCGCTGCCACCACTTCGCCCGACCCTTGATCGATCAATCTGACCGACTCGCCGATCAGTCCTTCAATCTCTTTCGCCGCTTGCGCACTGCGGCTGGCAAGGGTGCGAACTTCACTGGCGACAACGGCAAATCCGCGTCCCTGTTCGCCCGCTCGCGCTGCTTCCACGGCGGCATTCAACGCCAGGATATTGGTCTGGAACGCAATGCTATTGATAACCGCCGTGATTTCGGAAATCTTCTTCGAACTGGAGGAGATATTGCCCATCGTTTTCACCACCCCAGAGACCATCTGACCGCCCCGACTGGCTTTGTCGGACGCGTCTTCCGCCAGTTTGCTGGCGTGATGCGCGTTATCCGCATTTTGTTTCACGGTCGCGGTTAACTCTTCCATGCTGGCAGCGGTCTGTTCGATCGCCGCAGCCTGCTGTTCCGTGCGGGAAGAGAGATCGGTGTTGCCCGCCGAAATTTCACTGGTGCCGCGATAGATCTCTTCCGTCCCCTGACGTACCGTACCGACGGTCTGGACCAGCGCGTGCTGCATTTTTTGCAGATGACAGCTCAGTCGACCAATTTCACTGCGTCCGGTAGGTTCATCCTGCAGGGTCAAATCGCCCGAGGCGATCTGTTCGATACGCCGGGCGGCACGTTGCAATGGATGAATCACAGTGCGGCGTAGCACGATAAACGTCATCAGGGTCAATACCAGCGCTAGCGCAAACGCGCCAATCATAAACATCAGCCCCAACTGGCTGCGCTGGTGCGCCTGGCCGCTCAGCTGGTTTGCGCGTTCCGTTCGCAGTTCGACGGCTTTCAGCAAGGCGGTGTTATATGCGGCGTCCAGCGGCCGCGCCTGTTCATTTTCATGGTTGATAATGGCTTCAAACATGCCATTTTTGGCGTATTTCAGCATCGGCTGCAAACCGTCAACATAGGCGTTAAAACGGGCGCGCAACGCGTCGTCCAGCGCTTCATCCGCTGGCGTTTTCACGGCTCGCGCCAGATAGGCGTTAAACCCTTCCTGCGCCAGTTTGATACGCGTTTCCGCCTCGGCGATATTGGCTTTCATGTCCGCCATTTCGGCAATACGGCTGGCAGCGCCAGCATGGATCAGACTGATACGTGCGGTACGCAGGTGGTCAGAACTATTGGATAGCCCCAGACGCACCTGTATTTCATCCGTCACATCGCGTTGGTCGCGGTCGGCCTGCAACAGAAAATAGCCTGCCAGCCCCGAACTGAGCGCGAACAAAAGCAGGATGCCACCAAGAATGGAGGAAAACAGCGGAACCAGCCGGATATGATGCAAAAAGCCCAGCTTATGTGGTGCTTGCATCGATGATATGTTGTCCATGACCGTCGACTCTCTTGTAGGTGAATGCGCAAAAACACGCCCGTGAGAGGATCATCGGCATCTCCCGACAATTGCTTACCCTGAAAAGCGCCATACTCGTCACATTTCAGAACAATTCATTCCGGAAAATTCAGGAAAGTGCCAGCGGAAGAGACCGCTGGCGAAGTGCTTAGTTATCGCCGAAATGGATAACGGTGCGGATAGATTTGCCCTGATGCATGAGATCGAACGCCTCATTAATCTGATCCAGCGGCAAGCGGTGGGTAATAAACGGGTCCAGTTGAATTTTCCCGCTCATCGCCTCTTCCACCATCCCCGGAAGCTGTGAACGCCCTTTGACGCCGCCAAAAGCTGAACCACGCCAGACACGCCCGGTCACCAACTGGAATGGACGGGTTTTGATCTCCTGACCGGCCCCCGCCACGCCGATAATAATGCTCTCGCCCCATCCCTTGTGGCAGCACTCAAGCGCGGCGCGCATCACATTGACGTTACCGATGCACTCGAAACTAAAGTCGACGCCGCCGTCGGTCAGTTCAACAATCACATCCTGAACCGGCTTGTCATGATCGTTCGGATTGATAAAGTCAGTCGCGCCCATTTCACCGGCGAGTTTGAATTTTTCCGGATTGGTATCGATAGCCAGGATGCGTCCGGCCTTCGCCTGTACCGCCCCCTGAATGACCGCCAGACCAATGCCGCCCAAACCGAATACGGCAACGGTGTCGCCCTCTTTCACTTTTGCCGTGTTATGCACCGCGCCGATACCGGTCGTCACGCCACAGCCCAGCAGACACACTTTATCCAGCGGCGCCTGCGGGTTCACTTTCGCCAGTGAAATCTCGGCGCAAACCGTATACTCACTGAAGGTACTGGTGCCCATATAGTGATAAATGGGTTCCCCGTTGTAGGAGAAACGGGTGGTGCCGTCCGGCATCAGACCTTTCCCCTGGGTGGCGCGAACGGCCTGGCACAGGTTGGTTTTACCCGACTTACAGAACTTACACTCGCCACATTCTGCCGTGTACAGCGGAATGACGTGGTCGCCAGGCTTCAGACTGGTCACCCCTTCGCCAACCTCGACGACGATCCCGCCGCCTTCGTGTCCCAGCACCGCAGGAAACACCCCTTCCGGATCATCGCCAGAAAGGGTAAACGCATCAGTATGGCAAACCCCGGTATGAGTGATTTTCACCAGCACCTCACCTTTCTTTGGCGGTGCGACGTCAATCTCAACAATTTTTAGCGGCTGGCCGGGGCCAAATGCAACTGCAGCACGTGATTTCATTTGTCTCTTCCCTTTATAGTCAGGTGATGTATTTATTTTAGATAAGCACGAAGAAGGTGGCCGATTTCAGCCATGCGCACTGCGCGCTGGTCCGGCGTGGTTTCCCCACTGACCAGCTCATCTTTCAGGTGGATCTCGACCATCTCGCCCATCAGGCCATTAGATGCCCCACGCACCGCCGCGATTTGTTGCAGGATAGCCAGGCAAGGCTCGCCGGACTCCAGTGCCCGCTCCAGCGCATCAACCTGCCCGCGAATGCGACGAACGCGAGTCAGAATACGTTTTTTATCTTCAGGGGAATGCGGCATATGCCCTCCATACTATAGGGGGGTATGGTAACTTTTTTAATATATTCCTGTAAACATTATGTTTTTTGGGGTTTTCAATTACTTAGATAGTTCAAAAAAGCCGCTAACGGACAGAATCGGCCTTTTTAATACCCCTATTTTGCCCCCAAGTCATACATTCCACCCCCGCAGGGTTTACATCGAACCCCTTAGTGTCAGGATGTGTCGTGACAAATTGCCCTGCGCCGATTCCCACATCAATAACCTGCCCGCTGTAATGCCGGGCCACCAGCCTGATACGTGCCGCCGTCACTTGATAAATACCACTTCCACTGTCCATTTTGTGGTCTACATTAAGAAAACCTTAACAGAAGCCAGGCTGAAAACATGGTTAAATTAGCGATGTCCAGGCTTAAAAAACATATATCCAGAGAAATAGAGGCTGGAATAAAAAATATATAGCTCTTTGCAATCTTCTGTAGTAGCTGTTTTTTTACTCATCATCGATTGTAGAAAGAAAAACCCCGGCGAATGCCGGGGTCTGTTCACCAGTTTATTTCTTTCAACTGATGATTAATGGTGATCATCGTACTGGTGCTCGATAACCATCCCTTCAGCAACGCTGGCCACATGGCGAGCCCGTTGATGGTATACAGGTGCAGGAGCCGCGTATACGGTTTGAGGTGCCGGTGTCGTAACCACAATAGCTTGCGGGACAGTAACAGAACTTGGTACGACAACGACTTTATATCCGCTCGGAACATCCACCGTCACATTTTGCGCCGTAGCGGTCCCTATTCCCGTAGTTATGACAATAGCCAACAAGATAATTTTTTTCATTTAATCGCAACCGTAAATTATTAGCGTGCGAAATTATGAGCTTTCTACAACCTTGTTTAGTAGCAGGAAGTGCGTTGTTCACTTGGTACAATAAAAACATCAAAGTGAGGTTAGTCGCTCAGCAGGCCTGAAGGTAAGTGCTTCTGGTGACCATTCCAGACAGCCTCGCAAATCAATGTCTGGTACCCGAAGATATATTGTTTCGATGCCAGACATAGAGACCTTAAAGAAAAACCCCGCTTAGCGAGGTTGAAAGAATTATTCGTATTTTACGATTCTGCATGATGCAAATTTTGATGCCCTAAGAATAGCTAGTGGCTCAGTATGATGTGGTGAATGGATAGTTCACGTGAATGATACAACGGGGAACGTACACAAAACCCCGAACCGTCAGGTGTTCCTGGTTTCGGGGTTTCTTTCACGCAGGCCGCGTATCGCCTGGCGGTGGTTTAATGATGCCGGTATTCTCCGGTACTGTGCTTAGGACCGATGCGTCCCGCTTCAATCAAGATCTCTTCGATAAGTTCTTCAAGACACTCTTTTCCGTGTTTGTCGCAAACCAGATGCACTTGTCTGCAGATCTCATCCCCCTTCATACCATCACACAGCGCCGATTTCAGCATGAGCGTCGCCCAGCGTCGGGCTTCAGAGTGAGTCAGCATAATCCCTCCCGATATCTATAACCTTTTAAGCGTAGTTCGCAGAACGGGCTTTATCCATGTTCATTGTAAGGATAAAGAGATGCAGAGATCCTGTGTGGGCGCGCCTGCCAGCGGGATAACAAACCGGTTTGTATTTGTCATACAAATGAATATAATACCCGCTTCCGATGTAGACCCGTTGTTTTCACCTGCGTACGGGTCTGGTTAGACGCAGGTGCTTTCTCTCCCCCGCTCAAAGAAAAAACCCCGCAGGTGCGGGGTGATGTGTGACGTCAGGAACGTTTACGCGGCATCATGCGCAACAGCGTATTATCTTTCCAGAAATAGTGATGCATCAGCGCGGCGGCGGCATGCAGAGCAATAACAAAGTAGCCCAGATTTGCCAGCGTGACATGCCAGGATTTCAGCGCATCCGCCAGATCAAAATTGGCTTCGGCGGCATGCGGCATCACAATTCCAAATGCCATCCAGGGATTTCCCCGGTTGTAAATCATCAGCAGGCCAATAACCGGCAGAACAATAAACAGCAGGTAGATCACCAGATGGCCAAGGTGTGCAAAACCGGTCATCATCGGCTTCGGTTTTGGTACGATCGGCGGCGCGGGATACTTAAGCCGGACTAACAGACGCGTCACCATCAATACCAGAATCGAGATACCGCATGAAACGTGGACCATATTGAACCACGGACGATAGCTACGCGGCGCAAACCCACGTAACTCCATGGCGCAGTAGGCGCCTATCACCAGTAAAAAGACCAGCCAGTGAATACCAATCTGCAGGCCAGAATACTTATTGCCCATAACAATTCCTGAATAAAAACAATAAAGCGCCAACATAGCGGGCTTTTGTTAAAAATTCATTAACTTTTGTTCTCCCGTTTTCAATCGGTTACGGTGAGTCGCAAGAATGGTTATTGCCCGCAACGGCGGAGTGGACTAAGCCTGGTAGGGAAAAAATGTGGCGTATTGCCCTACCCTGACAGGAGAAAATCATGAGTAAAATTGGCATTAACGGTTTTGGTCGTATTGGTCGCCTGGTGCTGCGACGTCTGCTGGAAGTGAAGAGCAATGTGGATGTCGTGGCGATTAACGATCTCACCTCCCCCAAAATACTCGCCTATCTGTTAAAGCATGACTCTAACTACGGACCGTTCCCCTGGAGCGTTGATTTCACTGAGGATACGCTGATTGTCGATGGCAAGAAAATTGCCGTTTACGCAGAGAAAGAGGCGAAAAATATCCCCTGGAAAACCACCGGTGCGGAGTTCATCATCGAATGCACAGGGTTCTATACCTCCGCAGAAAAAGCCCGCGCACACCTCGACGCCGGTGCGAAAAAAGTGCTGATCTCAGCACCGGCGGGCGAGATGAAAACCATTGTCTTTAACGTCAATGATGAGACGCTGAATGCCAGCGACCAGATTGTCTCTGTCGCCTCCTGCACCACTAACTGCCTCGCGCCAATGGCCAAAGCGCTGCATGACAACTTCGGTATTCAGGTCGGCACCATGACCACCATTCACGCCTATACCGGCACGCAATCGCTGGTCGATGGTCCGCGAGGCAAAGATCTGCGCGCATCACGGGCGGCGGCGGAAAATATCATCCCTCATACCACCGGAGCCGCAAAAGCGATTGGCCTGGTAATACCGGAATTGAGCGGAAAACTAAAAGGTCATGCTCAGCGAGTTCCGGTAAAAACAGGCTCAGTGACGGAACTGGTCTCGATTTTGGGTAAAAAGGTGACGGCAGAAGAGATCAACAACGCGCTGAAAAAGGCGACGGAAAATAATGAATCCTTTGGCTACACCGATGAAGAAATCGTCTCTTCTGACGTCATCGGCTCTCACTTTGGTTCGGTGTTTGATGCCACGCAAACAGAGATTACTGAGGTCGGCGATCTGCAACTGGTGAAAACGGTCGCCTGGTACGATAACGAATACGGCTTTGTCACCCAACTGATTCGTACCCTGGAGAAATTCGTTAAACTTTAAACGATGAGGGTGTGGCCGGGTCGCGTTCACGCTCACCCGGCCTGCCCGGTTCTGCTCGCCTGTCAGGACTGCAAATAGACGACCTGCGTTTGCAGATACTCATTCAGCCCGTGCTTACCGTCGGCGCCGCCAATACCTGATTTTCGCCAGCCCGCATGAAAGCCCTGCATGGCTTCAAAGTTTTCGCGGTTAATGTAGGTTTCGCCAAACTTCAGCCCTTTGATCGCCTGCATTGCAACGCTCAGGTTCTGCGTATAAATAGAGGACGTGAGGCCGTACTCACTGTCATTTGCCATCTGCAACGCCTCTTCCAGGGTGTCAAACGCCACGACAGGCAATACCGGTCCGAATGTTTCTTCGTGCATGATCGCCATCTCCTGGCGCACATCCAGCAGCAGGGTTGGCGGATAATAGTAGCCTTTCCCCTCAACCGCCTTGCCGCCCAGCACCACTCTGGCCCCTTCCTGTACCGCTTTCGCCACTTTTTGTTCTACACGGGCCAGCGCCGCCGCATTAATCAGTGGTCCCATGGCGATATCATCCCGCTGTGCCGGATCGCCAAACTGCACCGCTTTCATCGCCTCGCCCAGTCGATTAACAAAGCGATCGTAGATCCCTTTTTGCACATAGACGCGTTCTGCGCAGTTACATACCTGCCCGGTATTGATCACCCGGGAGTCGACGATCGCTTTAACGGCCAGTTCTAAATCCGCATCGTCCATCACAATCGCAGGCGCTTTGCCGCCCAGTTCCAGGCACACTTTGGTGATATTTTTCGCCGCCGCCGTCATGATTTTCTCACCCGCCGCCACGCTGCCGGTCATACTCACCATCGCCACTTTCGGGTTGCCCGCCAGCTCCTGCCCCACGGTTTCACCACGCCCTAACACCAGGTTAAAGACTCCGGCTGGCAAACCAACCTCATGCACAATCTGCGCAAAGGCAATGGCATTGTTGGGCGTGAACTCACTGGGTTTAATTACGATGGTATTCCCGGTCAGTAGCGCCGGTGCCAGTTTACGGGCGATCAAAAAGAACGGGAAATTCCACGGCAGAATACCGGTGGTTACGCCAAGGGCGCGTTTGAACAGCAGAATATTTTCACCCGGACGGTCGCTTTGCAGAATTTCACCTTCGTAGCGGCGCGCCCACTCCGCCATGTAGTCGATGTAATCGGCTGTGAAAGCGACTTCTACCTGCGCCAGTTGCTGAATTTTCCCGCCTTCCTCAACGATCAAGGCGCTAATTTCTTCGGCGCGCTCGCGGATACCCGCCGCAATTTTTCTTAGCCACCCTGCCCGTTGTATGGCGGGCAATGCCTCCCAGCCTGGCTGAGCGCGTTCCGCTGCATCAATCGCCTGACGCGCCTCTTCTGCACTGCCATCAGGAATACGGGAAATCAGAGCCTCCGTTGCAGGATTAACCACATCGATCCATGACGTTCCCTGCCAGGTTACAAACTGACCATTGATATACATCGGGTGTTGTACGGGTGCTGACATGCGCTGCTCCTGTAATTGATATGTTTTTAACAAGTAAAATCATTGTTAATTAATATCAATCGTGAGGCACAGGCTGCCGTCAGGTTAGCGACTTTGTGAAGTAGTTCATAAAAGAAGCCCTTAAAGGGACGTAGGAAGGACAGCGATGAAGAAGAATCATGCCCGTTTGAGCGTAGATCGTCACAAACGGGCAAAAATGTTCAGTTAACCCAGCGAACGGCTATGTATTGCCTCATTGAGGACATCATCGTTTTGCAGGATCTGCCAGGCCGCTTCAACCTCCTCGGGAATGTCGATGTGGACAATAAAATCACGTCCACGCGGTCCGTAACCGGCCCCATCATCACGCACACGCGGGAGTTCACCTGCAATTAATGACAGGTAACGCTCGACGGGCCACACCCCTTGCGCCGCATTCGTAAAATCAACGCCCTCTTCCTGATGACGCAGCACCGGCGTAAAACCCGGGAAACTGAGCCAACGCGGGGCGTCCGGGTCATCCTTCGTCACGCGCCGGAACGTCGCCAGCGTTCGTCGCTGCATGGTGGGATCCTGCACCACAATCGCCGTGTTAATGGTCACCGGCGCCTGACGGAGTAATGCGCAGCTGAAACGGGCGTTCTCGCCGCAGTTTGTTGACTGGTCTTCGACCCAAATGGATTCGCCTGGAATTTGCCAGAACTGATTGGCAATGTCGGCCAGAATCGCGGCTTCTGCCCGCCCGGTGGTACGTATCGTGTTATAACGCGGGTGCTCTGCGATCGCCGAATAGAGAAACGTCGTCGAATGACCAATTCCGCCGCTTATCAGCAATGGGATACGCTGCTCTTTCGCGATTTTGCAAGCCGCATCGATCGTCGGGATGACGGCATTTCCCGCCAGTACAACGCAGTCAGCCTGAAAGGGTTCCTCTGCTGAGAAATCGTTTTGCGCCAGCCATTGGCCAACGGTGTTCACTGCCTGTAACGTGGCTTCGGACAGTGGCGGAAATTGGCGCATGTTCATGATTCCTCCTCATTGTTCACTGCAGGGTACCGAACTCACTTCGCGAAAATAGCGGATCACTCTGAAAGACGGCCTGTTGAATTTCAGCACTTTTTTAGCATATCTGTGAATTAACACGAAATAACTAAAAAAGTCGCGGTTGCACCTGGGGATTATCCTGTCATTTCCTTCTCAGATAAAGCATTGACTTACCATTACGGCTAATAAGAGTGAATTACACTGCAATAATGTTGCCTGTTTAGCCCTTTTACTGGCCTTGTTACTTGTTAAATATTACAAACAATTCTAGTTTGATTAACAATTTAACAACTGTTGTAACGCAGCAGGTTGCACCCACACCGTTTCGGGTATCACCTGACTCACACTCTCTGTGGCGAGGTTCCCAGTAATGACAACGCATGAAAGCAGCACGGCTATTTTGAAGAAAAACAAAAAAGTTCTCATCGCCAGTCTGACCGGCAGCGCGATAGAGTGGTTTGATTATTTTTTATATGGTACCGCCGCCGCCCTGGTGTTTAACAAAATATTCTTCCCGATGGTTGATCCAGTCATTGGGTTGATTCTCTCTTATCTTTCTTTCTCGCTCACCTTTTTCATTCGTCCTATCGGCGGGGTGTTGTTTGCCCACATTGGCGATCGTATCGGGCGTAAGAAAACGCTGGTGCTGACCCTGTCGCTGATGGGGGGCGCAACCGTGATGATCGGCCTGTTGCCGACCTATGAGATGATCGGTATCTGGGCACCCATTTTATTGATTCTGATGCGTGTCATCCAGGGGATGGGCATCGGCGGCGAATGGGGCGGCGCACTGTTACTGGCGTATGAATATGCGCCCGAAAAACGAAAAGGCTTTTTTGGCAGCATCCCGCAGGCTGGCGTCACCATCGGCATGCTGATGGCCACCTTTATCGTTTCGCTGATGACGATGTTCAGTGAAGAAGACTTCCTCTCCTGGGGCTGGCGTATTCCCTTCCTGTTAAGTTCCGTACTGGTACTGTTAGGACTATGGATCCGCAAAGATATCGATGAAACGCCGGAGTTTAAGAAAGTAAAACAGTCCGGTCAGGTCGCCAAAGCGCCGCTGCGCGATACGCTGACGCATCACTGGCGTGAAGTGCTGATTGCCGCCGGGTTGAAAGTGGTTGAAACCGCGCCGTTCTATATTTTCTCGACCTTTATCGTCAGCTACGCCACCACCACGTTGACCTACCAAAAATCCCAGGTGCTGGAAGCGGTCACGCTGGGCGCGTTGGTTGCGACGGTGATGATCCCGCTCATGGGGCTGCTTTCCGATAAGGTAGGACGCCAAAAAATGTACGCCATCAGCGTGTTTGCGCTGGGGTTGTTTATTGTTCCGTGGTTCCTGTTACTCAATACCGGCACCACCTGGGGAATAGTGGTCGCAACGGTCATCATGTTTGGCGTGTTGTGGGCGCCGGTGACCGCCGTGCTGGGCACCCTGTGTTCTGAAATTTTTAGCGCTAACGTTCGCTATACCGGCATTACGCTTGGGTATCAGATTGGCGCTGCGCTGGCGGGCGGAACCGCCCCACTGATCGCCACCGGCCTGTTGGCAAAATACGACGGCGACTGGGTACCTGTCGCCGTGTATCTGATGACCACCGTCGCCATTTCACTGACGGCAATTTTTTTCGCCAGTCGACGCCGCCGCACAGCCGTCATGGACGCGCAAACGTCGACCCTGTAATCAGCAAAACGGCCAGCAAATGCTGGCCGTAATGTTCACTGGCTGGCGTGACAAACACTAGCCGCTAATCTGCTCCATCGCTTGTAGAATACGCTTATCCGAGATGGGATACGGTGTTCCCAGCTGTTGGGCAAAGTAGCTGACGCGCAGTTCTTCAATCATCCAGCGGATCGCTTTGACATCCTCATCATCACGACGCGCTGGCGGCAGTTTGTTGAACCACTGCTGCCAGGCTTGCTGTACGCTTTCGACTTTCAACATCTGCGCCCGGTCGCGGTGTGGATCGGTGGCCAGTTTCTCCAGCCGTTTTTCAATCGCCTGCAGATAACGCAGCGTGTCGCCGAGGCGTTTAAAGCCGTTGCCGGTGACGAAACCGCGATACACCAGCCCACTCATTTGCGCTTTCACATCGGAAAGCCCCAGCGCCATGGTCATATCTACCCGCCCTTTCAGGCGTTTGTTGATATTGAAAACCGCCGTCAGGATCTGTTCAACCTGTTTTGCAATGTCGACAACCGTCTCGTTCAACTCGGCGCGAACTTTCTCATGCAGCGCCGCAAAGCCCTCTTCCGTCCACACCGGCCCGCCGTTGGCGTCAATCAACTTGTCTACGCCGCAGGAGATGCAGTCGTCGATCAGATCCAGTACCTTGCCGTACGGGTTAAAGTAGAGGCCAAGTTTGGCTTTGTTCGGCAGCTTCTCGTGCAGATACTTGATCGGCGACGGAATATTCAGCAGCAACAGGCGGCGCAACCCGCACCACATCGCTTGCTGTTGTTCCAGCGGGTTGTCGAACAACCGGATAGAGACGCTGTCGCGCTCATCCACCAGCGCGGGCCAGGCTTTCACCTTGTAGTTGCCGCGTTTCTGTTCGTAGCTTTCCGGGAGCTGACCAAAACTCCAGATGTGCAGGCCGCTCTGTTCGATACCATCATCGGCAACCGCAGAGAGGGTTTCCTGCACTTTGCTCTTCAGCGCATCTTTCAAATCCTGCAAAGAGCGCCCTTCCTGGAGCTTCTTGTTTTTGTCATCCACCACCCGGAAGGTGATTTTCAGGTGATCGGGCACCTGATCCCACTGCCAGGCTTCGCGGTCAACCGTTACGCCGGTCATCCGACGCAGTTCACGCTCCAGCGAATCCAGCAGCGGCAACTCGAGCGGCGTCACACGGCCTAAAAACGCTTCGGCATAGTTTGGCGCGGGGACAAAGTTACGTCGTACCGGTTTTGGCAACGATTTAATCAGTGCGATAACCAGTTCGCGGCGCAGGCCGGGGATTTGCCATTCAAAGCCGCTTTCTTCCACCTGATTTAACAGCGGCAGCGGAATGTGGACGGTGACGCCGTCGGCGTCCGCGCCGGGTTCAAACTGATAGCTTAAGCGCAGCTTCAGATTACCCTGATGCCAGAAGTTCGGGTAATCCAGCTTGCTGATGTTTTCTGCCCCCTCTTTGATCAGCATGCTCTTTTCAAAGTTCAGCAGATCCGGGGTTTCGCGACTGACTTTCTTCCACCAGTTGTCAAAGTGGCGCGCGGAGATCACATCATGGCTGATGCGCTGGTCATAGAATTCGAACAGCGTCTCGTCGTCCACCAGAATATCGCGGCGGCGTGATTTGTGCTCCAGCTCTTCCACTTCGGCGCGCAGTTTTAGGTTCTCACGGAAGAAGGCGTGGCGCGTCTGCCAGTCGCCTTCCACCAGCGCATGACGGATAAACAGCTCACGGCAGAGGACGGGATCGATCTGGCTGTAGTTGACCTTACGCGCAGCGACAATCGGCAGGCCGTAAACGGTGACTTTTTCCGTCGCCATCACGGCGCCCTGCGCCCGTTCCCAGTGCGGTTCGCTATACGAGCGTTTGATCAAATGCTGCGCGACCGGCTCCACCCACTCGGGATCGATCCGCGCGGCAATGCGTCCCCACAGACGGCTGGTTTCCACCAGCTCGGCAACTATCGTCCACTTCGGCGGTTTTTTAAACAAACCAGAACCGGGGAAGATGGAGAAACGGGCGTTACGCGCGCCGGTAAACTCCTGCTTATCGGCATCCTTCATGCCGATATGGGACAGCAAACCGGTGAGCAGCGCGACATGAATCTCACGATACTCTGCGGGTTCACTGTTCACCGGAATACCGAGCTCTTTCACCACCTGGCGCAGCTGAGTGTAGATATCCTGCCACTCGCGTACGCGCAGATAGTTAAGGAAGTCGACCTTGCACTGACGGCGGAACTGATTCGACGACAGCGCTTTCTGTTGCTCACCGAGGTAGTTCCACAGATTCACAAACGCTAAGAAATCGGACTCTTTATCGTGGAAGCGCTGATGCTTCTCATCCGATGCCTGCTTTTTGTCCATCGGGCGCTCGCGCGGATCCTGAATGGACAGCGCGGAGGTGATGATCATCGCCTCGCGCACGCAGCCATGTTTTTGCGCTTCCAGTACCATCCGCGCCAGACGCGGGTCCACCGGCAACTGCGATAACTGACGACCGAGCGGCGTCAGTTTATACGCGGTCTGCTGCTCATCGGTCGCGATCGCGCCCAGTTCTTCCAGCAGGCGTACGCCATCCTGAATGTTGCGTTGATCTGGCGCTTCGACAAACGGGAACGCCGCAATATCGCCCAGCCCCAGCGCCGTCATTTGCAGAATGACGGACGCCAGATTGGTACGCAGGATTTCCGGATCGGTAAATTCCGGGCGCGACAGGAAATCATCTTCCGAATAGAGGCGGATACAGATCCCTTCCGACACACGTCCGCAGCGGCCTTTACGCTGATTAGCGGAGGCCTGCGACACCGGTTCAATCGGCAGTCGCTGGACTTTGGTACGGAAACTGTAGCGACTGATACGCGCGGTGCCCGGGTCGATCACGTACTTGATGCCCGGCACCGTCAGCGAGGTTTCCGCCACGTTGGTCGCCAGCACAATACGACGCCCGCTGTGCGACTGGAAGACCCGGTTCTGTTCGCTATTGGAAAGCCGCGCATACAGCGGTAGCACTTCGGTATGGCGCAGATTGAGTTTATTCAACGCATCGGCGGTGTCGCGAATTTCACGCTCACCGCTCATAAAAATCAGAATATCGCCGGGGCTCTCGCGTCCCAGTTCATCCACCGCGTCGAAAATCGCCTGCAGCTGATCGCGCTCGGTATCGTCCGCGTCTTCGACAATCGGGCGATAGCGCACGTCAACCGGGTAAGTCCGACCAGACACTTCGATAATCGGCGCGTTATTAAAGTGGCGTGAAAAACGCTCCGGGTCGATGGTCGCGGAGGTGATGATAATTTTCAAATCCGGGCGACGCGGCAGCAGCTCTTTCAGATAGCCGAGCAGAAAATCAATGTTCAGACTGCGTTCGTGCGCTTCATCAATGATGATGGTGTCATACTGCATCAGCAGTCTGTCCTGCTGGATTTCGGCCAGCAGGATACCGTCGGTCATCAGCTTGACCATTGTGTTGTCGCTGACATGATCGCTAAAACGAACTTTATAGCCGATACAGCCGCCCGGCTCCGTTTGCAGTTCCTCAGCAATACGGTTGGCGACGGTACGCGCTGCCAGACGACGCGGCTGCGTATGACCAATCAATCCTTTAATGCCGCGCCCCAGTTCCATACAGATTTTGGGTAACTGCGTGGTTTTCCCGGAGCCGGTTTCCCCCGCCACAATCACCACCTGATGGTCACGAACGGCGTTCAGGATGTCCTGTTTTTTCTGACTCACCGGCAGGTTGTCCGGGTAAGTGATGTCAGGACGCGCCGCTTCACGCAGCAGGACTTTACCTGCCGCCTGTTCAATCTCTTTCGCCATCTCCTGGTAGATGGCCTGTTGTGCATCAGGATTTTTAACCTTCTTCACACCGTGCAGGCGACGAGCAAAGCGCTGTCGGTCACGCAACATCAGCAATTCCAGCTGTTGTTGCAGGCTGTGAAAAGTCAATTTTTGTTGTTCTGTCATAACGTTAGAGGGCAGTGCTCTGCCTGATCAAATCTCATTTCGATGTTGGGTATAGATTACCACATCGGCGCTAACCGTGTGTTGTTCAATAATTTCGAACATAGGCTTCGATATATTGCGCTATCACTGCGGCAGGATTGTGAATAAAGTGTCAACAAGCAACGGGGCAACCCCCTTCAAACACATACAAGGAAACACCTATGAGCAAGGTTTTAGTCCTCAAATCCAGTATTCTGGCAGGGTACTCTCAGTCTGGTCAGTTGTCTGATTATTTTGTTGAACAATGGCGTGAAAAACACTCCGCAGACGAAATCACCGTTCGCGACCTCGCTGCAAACCCAATCCCGGTACTGGATGGCGAGTTGGTGGGTGCCCTGCGTCCGAGCGATGCTGCGCTGACGCCGCGTCAACAGGAAGCGCTGGCGCTCTCTGATGAGCTGATTGCGGAGCTGAAAGCCCACGACGTTATTGTTATCGCTGCGCCAATGTACAACTTCAACATCCCGACGCAGTTGAAAAACTACTTCGACCTGATTGCACGTGCTGGCGTGACGTTCCGCTACACCGAGAAAGGTCCGGAAGGTCTGATCACCGGTAAACGCGCGGTGATCCTCTCCAGCCGTGGCGGTATTCACAAAGATACCCCGACTGACCTGATCGCGCCGTACCTGAAAGTTTTCCTCGGCTTTATCGGTATTACCGACGTGAACTTCGTGTTTGCCGAAGGGATTGCCTACGGTCCGGATGTCGCGACCAAAGCGCAATCCGACGCCAAAGCGGCCATCGACAGCGTCGTTGCAGCTTAAAAATTAACCCTCTCACCGCCAGGTGAGAGGGTTTTGTCTTTCTTTTATATCCAAAAATCCCCCTACCGCATTTTGTATTACTTATTTCTTACCTTCACCACAAAACCATAATGTTAATGCGCCTTTTATTTATTCATTTGGTGAATATTCATTCTTTTTATCGCCCCTGCCATTTTTAATTACCGCGTAACAGTTTAGAAAAAACAATTCGTATCATGAAAAAGTATGATGGTTGTAAAACCATGACCTTTCATAGTTATGAACATTACGCAATTGTAACGCGACTGAAATACTCCTTAATATTTGTAAATAACGCTAATGTATTTTTATCTTACAAATAAAGAAATTTGCATAACCCAAATAATTTCAATGTATTAGCGTGTTTTTCTTTTCTGTTTTTATTAACGTTTTAAGTTGCAAATAAACTTAGCGGACAAAGTAAATTTAAATATCAGTGAAAATGGGAGGTCCAGAGGTATTGTCATTTACCATTAGAAAAGAACTTAGATGCGTAATTATTAATCAGATAATTTTGAAAGTTGGACTCAGTGCATTTCTTCTGCCTTTATTTTGGTAGATGCGAATGAGAATGCTTATTCAAGCAATGAGGCAATTATCTATGGCTACACAATACGACTTCACAGTAACGTTGCACGACCTGGCGTTTATTCTTCAGCAAATCAAGATATCAGAAGCCGCGACCAATCCGGATGGTAGCGTGAATGGCGATCTGCTTCGCGAGCTCGTCTCCAGCCCTCTTTTACCTTACGGCCTGCGTACCGTAGATGGCTCATGGAACAACCTGCTGCCCGGCCAGGAGCTGTACGGCTCTGCCGACCAGGCGATGCCCAGAATGGTCGCTCTGGATTTGAATGATATGGAGGCGCTGGCAAAGTACCTCACCTTAAATCCAAATCAGATGGTGACCGATGCCGATCCGCGCATTATCAGTAATCTGATTTCCGACCAAACCTCGTCGAACCCGGCGGCCCAGGAAGCCCATGACGGACTGACTGACGTTCCCGGCGGCGGTGCGGTTTCCGACAATGGCAGTTTGTCCATTCCGAACCTCTCGCCTGACATCGGTTTATCACCGGCGTTTAATGGCTGGATGACCTTTTTCGGCCAGTTCTTCGACCACGGTCTGGATCTGATCCCCAAAGAAGGGAATGGCATTGTCTTTATTCCGCTGATGCCGGATGACCCTTTATGGGTTGATCCTGCACTCACCGGCGGCGTCGACAATAACTTCATGATCCTCACCCGCGCGAAAGTCGATGCCAATCATGAAACCATCAACACCACTACGCCGTGGATTGATCAGAACCAGACCTATACCTCCCACCCTTCTCATCAAATCTTTATCCGCGAATATGTGCTGGACGCAGACGGTAAGCCGGTGCCCACCGGTCATTTGCTGGAAGGGAGCAACGGCGGGCTGGCGACCTGGGCTGATATCAAACATCAGGCTGAAACTTTGCTTGGCATCAAGCTGACCAATCAGGACGTTTTCAACGTACCGCTGCTGGCGACCGACCGCTACGGCAACCTGATTTTAAGCGAGGATGGCAAAGTCCAAATCGTGACCAAACATGGACTGGTTGAAGCCAATGGCGAGGCGTTACCTGCCGATACGTTGAGAACCGGGCACGCCTTCCTCGATGATATTGCCCACACGGCAGTGCCGAAAGCCAACCTGGTAGCCGATAGTGATAGCGAAGTGGGTAATGCACCGGGGGCAGGAACCTATGACGATGAACTGCTCGACAGACACTTCATTACCGGTGACGGTCGCGGCAACGAAAACATCGGTCTGACCGCAGTACACTCCGTGTTCCACAGCGAACACAACCGACTGGTCGAACAGTACAAAACCACCATCCTTGCAACTAACGATATTGATCTGATCAACCAATGGCTGATGCCAAACCATCAGATTACCGAACTGCCAGCGGATCCCAACGCCCTGAAATGGAACGGGGAATACCTCTTCCAGGCAGGTCGTTTCGCGACGGAAATGCAATATCAGCACCTGGTGTTTGAAGAGTTCGCCCGTGCAGTACAACCGGCGGTCGATCCGTTCGTCTTCTCCAACACGGCGGATATCAACCCGGCCATTTTTGCTGAATTTGCCCACGTGGTTTACCGCTTTGGTCACTCGATGCTGACCGAAACCGTCGCCCGTACCGATGTCGACATGCAAGACGATGACATCGGGCTGATCGAGGCGTTCCTTAACCCGATCGCGTTCAATGAACTTAACGGCCAGGCCATCTCCAGCGATCAGGCCGTCGGCGCGATTGTACGCGGGATGACTCGTCAGGTCGGCAACGAAATTGACGAGTTCATTACCGAAGCGCTGCGCAATAACCTGGTCGGGCTGCCGCTGGATTTGGGCGCGCTTAACCTCGCACGCGGGCGCGATACGTTAATGCCCACCCTCAATCAGGCGCGTGAGCAATTCTACGAATTAACCGGCAATAGCGAGTTGCGCCCTTACACCAGTTGGGCCGATTTTGGCTCCTTCCTGAAAAACCCGGCGTCGATCATCAACTTTATGGCGGCCTACGGTCAGCATGATTTGATTAAAAACGCGACCACGCTGGAAGGAAAACGCGCGGCGGTGAACTTCCTCCTGTTTGGATCGGATGACGCCCCGGCGCCTGCCGATGCGCTCGATTTCTTTATGGGAACCGGTGCCTGGGCCAACAAAGAAACCGGCCTCAATATGATCGATTTCTGGATTGGCGGGCTGGCGGAACGCAAAAATGAGTTCGGCGGTATGCTCGGCTCCACCTTCAACTTTGTCTTTGAAACGCAGATGGAGATGTTGCAGGACGGCGACCGGTTCTACTACCTGAGCCGCGTTCAGGGTCTGAACATGCTGAATGAACTGGAGGCAAACTCCTTCTCTGCCCTGGTGATGCGTAACAGCGATCTGGGCGCTCCGGGTTCGTCTCACCTGCCTGCCCACCTGTTCCAGACGCCTGATTATACCTTCGAAGTCAACCAGTCCTTGCAGACGCATGCCGATCCGAAATGGAACAATGCGCTGAAAGACCTCCTCTTCCCACTGGTGGTTCGCCGCGCGGCGGGGGCGGATGTCGACAATGACGGCGCGGCTGACGGTGCCTACCTGAAATATACCGGTGATGGTCACGTGGTGCTCGGCGGGTCTGCGGGCAACGATACCTTAATTGGCGGGAAAGGTATCGACAGCCTGTGGGGCGATGCGGGTAATGACCGTCTCGACGGTGGCGATGAAGCCGACGTCGTACACGGCGGCGATGGCAACGACATCATCACCGACACCGGTACCCCCATTGGCGGAGCTGACTTCCTGCATGGCGATGCGGGACACGACGTCATTTTCTCCGGCAACGGCAACGACCTGATCTTCGGTGGTAGCGGCAGTGATTTCATGGTGATCGGCGAAGATGCTCAGGAAGTCTTTTCCGGACGCGATAATGACTTCGCGCTGGGGGGATCCGGCGGTGACACCCTGATGGGCAACGAAGGCGACGACTGGTTAGAAGGCGGTGACGGCTTCGATACTCTGGCCGGCGATAACTCCGAACTGTTCTTTAACAGTACCATCATTGGTCATGACGTGTTGAACGGCCAGGGTAACGATACCGACTACGATGGCGAAGGCGGTGACGATATTATGGTTCAGGGCGCGGGTATCCAGCGCAACAACGGCATGTCCGGTTTTGACTGGGCCATTCATAAAGGTGACCCTAACGCCGCCAACTCCGATCTGGGCATCCCGATTTTCGTTAACCAGCAAGAGTTTATCCTGCGCGATCGCTTTGACCTGGTGGAAGGCCTTTCGGGCTGGAAATTTAACGATGTGCTGGTGGGTACTGAGCAACCTATCGGTACCGCCCCGGTTCAGGGCACCCCGCTTTCCAACAATCTTACCCAGGAGGGTGCAGACAGAATCAACGGACTCCAGGCGATTCTGGGTGTTCCGCGCGCAGCATCGGGCAATGCGGTCTTGTTTAATCCGGACAACGGCGGCGACATTTTGCTCGGCGGCGGCGGCAGCGACCGCATCACCGGTAAGGCCGGCAACGACATCATCGACGGTGATGCGTGGCTGAACGTGCGTATCGCGGTCTCCGGGATGCCAGGGTTAACCAGCGCAGACAGCATGAATGAGCTCAAATCTTACATGCTGGCAGGCACGCTAAAACCGAACCAACTGTCGATTGTGCGGGAAATCCTCCGCGACGGTAATGGCACAGAAACCGACGTTGCCGTCTACCGGGATCTCAGCAGCAACTATCAATTCCAGCGTAATGCCGACGGCAGTCTCACCGTCAATCATGCCACTCCGGCCGCCGGACTGGCGTTCAATGACGGCGTGGACCGCCTGCTCAACATTGAAAAACTGGAATTTGGCAACGGCGATCAGCTCTGGGTGACGGCGCAAAAAGCCACCGGCAATCTGGCCATCAGCGACGGAACACCGGAAGTGGGCGATTTGTTGCAGGTCAATCTGTCTAATCTGCTGGATGGGAATGGTATTGCCGCAGATACGCCAATCACCATGACCTGGCAGGCGCTGGTAGGCGGTCAATGGCGCGATCAGGCGACAGGAACGCAGTTCCGGGTTCCAGGGAATATTCTGGGCGCGCCGCTGCGGGTTGTTGCCAGCTTTACTGACCGCATGGGCGATGCTGAAACGCTGGTGTCGTCACAAACCAGCGCCGTGATGGTACGCGATCAGCCCACCACGGGTACGCCGGTTATCAGCGATCTGACGCCAACGGAAAGCGTCACGCTGACCGCCCTCGTCTCCGGCATTGCGGATGCAGACGGTTTAACCGGGAATAACTTCACCTACCAATGGAGAGTGAATCAGCCAAACGGCACTTTCGCCAATATCGCCGGGGCGACGCAAGCGACCTACACCCCGCCAGCAAACATGATTGGGCGTACGTTGCTGGTCGTGGTCACGGTCACCGATGATGAGGGGAACCCGTCCGTCGTCCTGACCTCCGCCGCCACTCAACCGATTGGCGATATGATCGTCGGCACCAACGCGTCAAACACTCACTCGGGAACGGCGTGGAGTGACATCATCCTCGCGCAGGGCGGCAATGACACCCTGCTCGGTCAGGCGGGTGACGATCTGCTCAACGGCGGAGCCGGTGATGATGACATTGAAGGCGGCAGTGGTCGGGATACGCTGATTGGCGAGGCCGGTAACGATCAACTTGATGGTGGACTGGATGCCGATACGATGGAAGGCGGCATCGGAAATGACATCTATCTCGTTGATAACGCGGGAGACGTCGTGATCGAAGGCGTGAATGCAGGTACCGATACTGTCGAGACCAGTCTCGCCACTTATGTCCTGACGGACAACGTCGAAATCCTGGAATACACCGGTACAGGGAATTTCACCGGCACTGGTAACGCGCTGGCGAACACCATCACCGGGGGTAATGGCAATGACAACTTATCCGGGATGGGCGGGAATGACCAGTTGCTGGGTGGCGTTGGCAACGACATTCTCGACGGTGGCGACGGCAACGACAACCTGCAAGGGGCCAACGGCGTCGACACCCTGCTGGGTGGCGCAGGCAACGATGTGCTCTCTGGCGGTCTCGGCAATGACGTGCTGACCGGCGGTACAGGTAACGACACCATGGACGGCGGTACCGGTGACGACCGCTTCATCTTCTCAAGCGGGTTCGGACAGGACAGCATTTCTGGTTTCGACAGTAATGCTACCGGCGGACAGGATCTGATTAATATCTCTGGAATGGGAGTGACTACCGCAAACTTTACCTCTACGGTTTTGATTTCGGGAAATAATAACCAAACGATCATCACCATCGGCGGCGATGTTATTACGCTGACGGGTGTTGCGGCCAATACCGTTAACTCTACTGATTTTATTATTTAAACGTCTGGAATAAGAAAAGCCGAACTGTTGAACATTTGATTAACGAGTAAGGAGCCTATTATGCCGCGCCAGCAAAAGCCAACTGAGCTACAAAATGCGTTGAAAGGATGTAAGCCTGCATTTCTGATGTTACTGTTTTTTAGCAGTACGATTAATATGCTAATGCTGGCGCCGGCAATTTATATGTTACAAGTCTACGATCGCGTGTTGGTCAGTAAGAACACCACCACATTGTTAATGCTGACATTACTGATAATCGGTCTGTATACGGTTATCTCAATGATTGAATATGCCCGTACCAGCGTGATGACGCGATTTGGCAACCGACTGGATGTGAAATTAAATCAATTAGTCTTTAATGCCGCGTTTAAACGCAGGGTTTCCACACGTGAAAATAACCCGGCGCAGGCACTGGCCGACCTGGCGCAAATCCGCCAGTTTCTGGCCGGCAACAGTTTATTTGCCCTGTTAGATATTCCGTGGACCCCCTTCTATTTACTGATTGCGTTTATTGTCCACCCGCTTCTGGGATATCTTTCCATTATCGGGATACTCATCTTATTTACCCTAACGCTGGTCTCTGAACTGTCGACCAAAAAACCGATTCAGCAGGCGCACGCATTAACCATCAACAATACCAGTAAGCTGAATAAGCAATTGCAAAATTCCGACACCATTGAAGCGATGGGAATGCTGGCAACGCTGAAAAAACACTGGCTGGAGCAGCACAGTAAAGTGCTGATTCTGCAAACGCAAATTGCGGACAAAACCGCCACATTAAGCAGCCTGAGCCGATTTGTTCGCATCTTATTGCAATCTGTTTCGCTGGGTGCCGGTGCCTTACTGGTGATCGACGGACAAATCACCCCCGGTCTGATGATTGCCGCCTCCATTATCCTCGGCAGGGTGTTGAACCCGGTCGAACAGGTCATCGGTAGCTGGAAACAGTTTGTGCAGTTTCGCAACGCCTGGCATCAGACTTCCACGCTGTTACGGGAATTTCCGGAACAGAAAGATGTGCTGACGCTTCCGCGTCCAAAAGGCAATATCAGCGTAGAAGGCGTCTTCGCGGCACCTCCAGGCCAAAAAACGCCAACGCTGCGAAATATCACGTTTCAGCTCGAACAGGGAGAAATCCTGGGGATAATCGGCCCTTCAGCCTCCGGAAAAACCTCGCTGGCAAAACTGCTGGTCGGCGTCTGGAGTCCGCTTTCCGGTAAGGTTCGTATCGATGGCGCAGATATCTGCCAGTGGGACAAAGCCTTACTTGGCCCGTCTCTCGGCTACCTGCCGCAGGATGTTGAATTGTTTGACGGCAGCATCGCGCAGAATATCGCACGCTTTACCCCCAATAACAGCGAACAGATCGTCGCGGCGGCGCAACTGGCGGGAGTACACGATATGATTTTACGCCTGCCCCAGGGATACGATACTCCGCTTGGCGCCGAGGGATACCAGTTGTCGGGCGGCCAGCGGCAGCGTATCGGGCTGGCGCGGGCGGTCTATGACAACCCGGCATTCATCGTGCTGGACGAACCCAACGCTAACCTTGACGACGCGGGTGAACAGGCCCTCATCAAGGCCATCAATACGCTACGCACGCAGGGACAAACGGTGATCATTATCTCGCACCGACCGACGCTGCTGGGTGTCGTCAATAAAGTGTTATTGCTCAACGAAGGGGCGATTCAGGAATTCGGTCCGCGCGACCAGGTGTTTGCCAATTTGCGTCAGGCAAATATTTTAAAATCGGTTCCCAACGCATCAACCACCCCACCACCTGCCCAGAATAATGAACCACAACGAGAGGCTTTATCATGAAAAAGCAGACAGAGAATACGACAGCGCCAAAGACGGAGAGTGTCGACACGAATATATGGCCGCCTTTAATCAGAGGTATCGTTGTAATTATTCTGGGGGTCGGTGGTTTTATATTATGGGCGGTAGGCGCGCCACTGGACGCCGGTGTGGTCGCTGACGGTACGGTTACCGTCTCCAGCAATCGTAAAACGATTCAACATTTAAGCGGCGGACGCGTAACCGATATTCTGATTAAGGAAGGAAATCGGGTGAAGAAAGATCAAATCCTTGTTCGCCTGGATAAAATGCAGCTTGATATGCGTTACAGCGCATTGATTGCGCAATATATCTCGGCAAAAACCCATGAGGACAGGTTACTGGCAGAAAGGGACGACCGCGATACCATCGTCTATAGTGAGGAATTGATAAGCCAGTTTTCCAGTAATAAGCGCCTTGTTGAAGTCCGTCAATTACAAGAAAAGCTGTTTGAGACCCGCAGAAAAAATATTCAGGATGAATTATCCATGATTCAGGAAACCCTGGATGGGTTGACCGGACAAACCGAAAATTTAACCAAAATAAAAGGATTTCGCGAGCATCAATTTACGCTGATTAGCAGAGAACTGGGCGCCATTCGCGCGTTGAGCGAAAAAAACTACTATCCCAAGGCCCAGTTACTGGTGCTTGAGCGGGAAGCCGCCGAAATATCCAGTAATGTTTCAGAAGACATTCTCAATATCGCCAAACTTAAGTCTCAGCAAAATGAAATGAAGATCAAGGCGTATCAGGTACAGCACCAGTTTCTCCAGGAAGTGGAATCGGAGCTGACCCTCAAGCAAAAAGAGGTCGCGATGCTGGAAGATGAGTTAGCGTCGACCCGACACGAGCTGAATAACACGGAGATCCGCTCGCCGATCGACGGGATCGTTCTGGACGTAAAAGTCAGTACCGTCGGCGGAATCATTCAACCGGGTGAGCATTTGATGGATATTGTCGCCGCAGAACAACCGCTGCAAATCGACGCCAAAATCCCGGTGCATGCCATTGATAAAATGACGCCGGGACTGACCGTCGATGTGCTATTCCCGGCGCTCAACCATGCATTATTGCCTTCGGTTCCGGCAAAGGTATTAACCATCTCGGCCGACCGCCTTATCGATAAAGTGACTCAGCAGCCCTATTATCTCGCTGAAGTACGGGTCTCTCCGGAAGGCGTGCATCTGTTGGGAAATTACAAAATTAAAGCGGGAATGCCCGCCAGCGTCACGATTAAAACCGGCGAGCGTACATTTCTGAGCTACCTGTTTAAACCGTTGCTTGCCCGTCTGGAACTGGCGTTCAAAGAGTATTAATTCTGGCAGGCGCTGTTAGTCATACGGGTCGGTTAAGACATTAGGGAGAAGCGAAAGCCTGAAGTATTTATCCAGAAGAAGTAACATGCTGGTTTTGCGTAGGGTTCCGTTCACCTTATGTTCACAGCCTCTCTGAAACCACCCTACCCGTGAACGTGCAAGGGAGGCTCACCGCCGCCTCCCTTGCAACCCTGGCTCCCGGCGGGAAAATCGTCGCTTCGCGATACATTCGCCTTATTCCGTCTGCCTGTCGGGTCGGGGTCGAGCCTGCATCCTTGCAGGCCGTCCCCTCCGCCCGCGTCCCTGCGGGCGGCCCCGGTCAGTCGTCAACGTCTCATCGATTTTCAGCCGGACCGTGGTGTCGCTTCCGCATTCTGACTTTCAGTGATTTCCGTTTGGCTGTTTAAACAGACACTCAGGTGGTCAGGTGTGGGGAGAGTCCGGCCGAAAATTGCCGACGTGTTTCCGTAAGGCCGGGGGAAACCGCAGGGATGCGGGTTCAGGGCGCTACTTTCGCCTTAAAAAGAAAGCTGGCTGAACATTGTGCATCGAATGCTTTTACTGGGATTTAATCCAGTATATGAAAGCAGTATCTGTATACTTACAACAGTAAAATGCTACACGTGAATATACTGTTTTCAGGAGAAAAATGAGATGAGTAAGCTGGACTGGTTCAATAACGTAGAAAATCGCACCCACCCCTGGGAAGGCATGGGGCTGACATGGCTGACAACTGCACTCAATGTCCCCGATGTAAAAGCTGCTGTTAATTTTTATACTGGGGCCATGAAGATGGTGGTGATTGCAGAGGTTGAGGGTGATGATGGGGATATATTGTTTGCTCGCATCCGGTACCGTGGCACAAACTTTACCATAAACAAAGAAGGATGGGATTCTGACCTGAACAGCCCAATAACGTCTGGATCCCCGACTCCCTTTATCTTTTATATGTACGTTGATGATGCGGTTACTCTGGTAAATGAGATGGTTGAAGCTGGCGCGACTATTCTGAATGAACCAACTGAAATGTTCTGGGGTGATTTAAAAGCCCGCCTGAAAGATCCATTTGGTTTTGTCTGGGATATAGCACAAAAACTGTGAAGAAATTGCCCTCCCTTGCACGTTCACAGGTAGTGTGGCATCAGAGAAGCAGTGAACATAAGGTGAACGTCACCCTTCGCCAGAGTGACAGGTTCTCTAATCAGCATTACAGACACGATTAACCCTCTTACCTGAGAGGGCTAGCGCTTAAATAGCCGACTTCGGCCGCAGATTCTCATCAAATTGCAGACGTTTACGGCCTGATTCTTCTTCCCGCAACGGCTCCACCTGATGCATCGTCAGTTTGCAACGCTCTACCAGCACCTGATACTCACGCGTGCCCTGCTGTTTCCACGCCATCTCCTGCGCGCTCAGCGCGCGGATCGCTTTTGCCGGGCTACCGATAATCAGGTAATCAGCGGGCATTTCGGCTTTTGCTTTCACAAACGCGGCGGCACCGACGATGCTGTTTTCACCGATCACCGCCCCGTCCATCACCACCGCGTTCATACCAACGAGCGCGTTGCGACGGATAGTACAGCCGTGCAGGATCGCACTGTGCCCAATATGACCGTTCTCTTCCACCACGGTGTCCTGCTCAGGAAAACCATGCATCACGCAGTTATCCTGAATGTTCGCCCCATCTTTAACGACGATACGCCCAAAATCTCCCCGCAGACTGGCATTCGGCCCCACATAGACCCCTTTGCCGAGGATCACATCACCAATCAATACAGCCGTCGGATGGACATAACTCTCCTCAGGCACCACCGGGGTCAATCCATCTATTTGATAAACTGGCATACTGCCTCCTGATCTACGCTCAGACCGCCAAAACGCTGGAACCAGAGACTGCCCGGCGACGGCAATTCTCCTACCGAGGTTTCCCCTTTTTCACTGACAAACGCCAGCGCACCTGGGGCAACACGTTGATAAATATTGATACACAGCTGACGCGCCGTCTGTCCTGCCCAATGCGCCGGTAATAACTCTTCGGGCAACAGCGGATCTTTGAGCACCACGCGTCGATAAAAATGGATTAACAGCAGTTGAATATGAAAAGCGCGCTGGGGGGTTAATTCGTCTGGCCCCACCTCTTTCAACAGAGGCAGCAACGGGCGAAATGCGTCGATAAACGACTCGTACATAACGTTTTGCTCGGTCAGTTGCCAGCACTCTTCAACACGGGCGCGCAGCGCCGCGCGCGACAGTGCCAGCGGAGAATGCGCCTCAAAGCAGATCACGTTCTCCGCGACACCGGCCTCGTGCAACAGCGACTGCACATCCGCAAGTTGTTGCGACGGCGACGCCATCAGACTGGGCGCCAGGGTACCAAACCCCTGCCAGATAAGCTGTTTTTTCACATCCGCGAGGGTGTTTTTGTCTAACCCTTCAGACAATAGCAGCAGCCATTTGCCATCCCACGCGGGCTGTTCCGCGCGATAGATTTTATTTTCCGCCCGGCGGGTTAAACGCAGACCTTTGTCACTCAGACTGTAGAAACTGCGGCGGCCCAGACGCGAAACATTCAGCCAACCCTCTTTATTGAGCCGAAACAGCGCGGTACGCACAAAGCGTTCGCCAAAGCCTAGCCCTTCCAGCAATGCAGCCAGACTCCCGAGCCAGATTTCACCACCGCGATGAGAGAGCGAGTCGCCATAAAGCGAAGAGATGAGTGAGGTTCCACTGATGTGACCGGTGCTAACCGCCTGCTGGATGAACGTATCAAGTTTACTCATGTGATTCATTCTGTTGTCATTTTTTCCCTTGATGAAGCATAGCACAGTCCTTTTTTTCTGAACCTCCCCTAAAAAGGAGAGGTTCAGAATTGCATTAGCCGTTAGCGGCGATGTTGCGTAGATCGAACACGCGGCAGGCTTTCCCCTCTGAACGCGGAATACTGCCGCAGTTCACAATCATCACATCAGTCGAAATACCGACCATCGATTTAATGCGGTGGCGCAACTGATGGCACACCTGACAGCGCTGTTCATGGGTCAGCGTCAGGCTGCTCTCTTTCAGTTCCACCTTCACGGAGAGGGAATCCAGATGCCCGCGACGGTTCACCTCAAGCTGGTAATGCGGCGACAGATGTTCGAGCTTGACGATCTCTTCCTCAAGCTGCGATGGGAAGACGTTCACGCCGCGAATAATCAGCATGTCGTCGCTGCGGCCACTAATGCGGTCCATACGGCGCATCGTGCGGGCGGTGCCCGGCAGCAAACGCGTCAGGTCACGGGTACGGTAACGAATCACCGGCAGCGCCTCTTTGGTCAGGGTGGTGAACAGTAATTCGCCCTGCTCGCCATCGTCCAGCGGCGTGCCATCATTCGGGTTGACGATTTCCGGATAGAAGTGATCTTCCCAGATGGTCGGACCGTCCGCCGTTTCGATACACTCCATCGCCACGCCAGGTCCCATCACTTCGGACAAGCCATAAATGTCCAGTGCGGTGATCCCCAGACGACGCTCAATTTCTTTACGCATCGCCTGCGTCCACGGTTCTGCGCCAAACACGCCGACACGCAGCGAGCACTGACTGGCGTCGCCACCCATCTGGCGCTCAAGCTCTTCAATTAAGTTCAGGCAGTAGGACGGCGTCACCATAATCATGTCCGGCTGGAAATCACGGATCAGCTGCGCCTGTTTTTCGGTTTGTCCGCCGGACATCGGAATGACCGTGGCCCCTAAACGCTCCGCGCCGTAGTGCGCGCCAAGCCCGCCTGTGAACAGTCCATAACCGTAGGCGACATGAATTTTATCTTTCGCCGAGCCGCCCGCTGCGCGCAGTGAGCGCGCGACAATATTCGCCCAGGTATCGATATCATTTTGGGTATAGCCGACGACCGTCGGTTTACCGGTGGTTCCTGAAGAAGCGTGGATACGCACCACCTGCTCCATCGGTACCGCAAAGGTGTCGAACGGGTAGTTATCACGCAGATCCTGTTTGGTGGTACACGGGAATTTGCGCAGGTCGGCCAGCTCTTTGAAATCGTCAGGATGCACGCCAGCGGCATCAAATTTGCGGCGATACATCGGAACGTTGTCGTAAGCATGTTTCAGCGTCCACTTCAGGCGCTGGGTTTGCAGCGCCTGTAATTCATCCAGCGACGCGGTTTCAATCGGATCCAGTTGTGTTGTTGTTTTCGTTGTCATTGTAGGGTACTCGCAGGTTGTTATGCTCAAACACGTTCCAGAATCATGGCAATGCCCTGACCCACGCCGATACACATCGTGCACAACGCGTAACGACCGTTGCGGCGATGCAGCTCGTGTGTCGCGGCTAACGCCAGCCGGGCACCACTCATTCCCAACGGATGGCCTAACGCAATTGCACCACCATTAGGGTTAACATGCGGGGCATCATCCGCCAGCCCCAGTTCACGCAGCACACCCAGCGCCTGGGCGGCAAACGCTTCATTTAGTTCGATCACGTCCATGTCGTGAATACTCAGACCGGCGCGCTCCAGCACTTTGCGAGTGGCAGGCACCGGACCCAGTCCCATCAGGCGCGGCTCAACCCCGGCTGTCGCCATCGCGACAATACGTGCCCGCGGCGTCAGTCCCTGCGCAATGGCCATCTGTTCGCTGGCGACAATCAGCGCTGCGGCACCGTCGTTAACCCCAGACGCATTACCAGCGGTAACGACGCCATCACGACGAAACGGTGCTTTTAGCGCGTTGAGCTGCGCGAGGGTCGTTTCCGCACGCGGGTGCTCGTCATGTTGTATTTCTGTTACAGCACCTTTTTTATTCTTCAACACTACCGGAACGATTTCCTGCGCCAGGATCCCCATCTCTTGCGCTCTCGCCGTCCGTTGCTGACTGCGTAACGCAAAGGCATCTTGATCTTCGCGCGTTATCCTTAACAACTCAGCTACATTCTCTGCCGTTTCCGGCATGCTGTCAGTACCAAATTGCTGCTCCATGAGCGGGTTCACAAATCGCCAGCCAATGGTGGTATCAAACATCTCTGCCTGACGCGAAAATGCGCTTGTCGCTTTCCCCATCACGAAAGGTGCACGCGACATTGACTCCACGCCGCCCGCGATCAGCAGATCGCTGTCGCCCGATTTAATGGCGCGTGCGGCAAAGCCCAGCGCATCCAGACCAGAACCGCACAAACGGTTGATGGTGGTACCGGAAACGGTTTGCGGCAGCCCCGCCAACAGTGATGACATACGCGCCACGTTGCGGTTATCTTCGCCCGCCTGGTTGGCGCAGCCGAAAATCACGTCATCAATACATTGCGCGTCAAGCGTCGGGTTACGCACCAGCAGTTCACGCAGCGGGATGGCCCCCAAATCATCAGCACGCACGCCAGACAGCGCGCCGCCGTAGCGACCAATGGGCGTACGGATTCCGTCACAAATAAATGCATCGCGCATCAGGCTTCTCCTGTAATGGTGCCGCCGGTGCGGTGAGATTTACCGCGAAACAGCGCGACCGTTTTCTGCTGTTGGTTAACAATTTCGATATCGTAAACACCGGTTTTTTTGCCCTGATGGCGAACCTGCGCGGTCGCCGTCAGAACATCGCCCGCAAATCCCGGGCGTAAAAAATCAATGGTGCAGGCCGAGGCCACCGCCGCCAGACCCTGACTGTTGCAGGCGTAGGCAAACGCGGTATCCGCCAGGGAAAACAATTGCCCGCCGTGACAGCTCTGATACCCATTCAACATTTGCGGCGTGACGGTCATCGTCAACACGGCAAAGCCGTCACCCATCTCAATAATGTTGATCCCTAGCGCTTTTGCGCAGGCGTCGTTCTCGTACATAGCGTGGGCGTTTTGCCAGGCGTTATGACTCATAACCAGACTCCAGAAGCGCACGCTGGCGCAGCAGTGAACAAGGACGATAACGTTCTTCACCGTAATGGCGTTGCAGGTTTTCCAGCAGAATCAGCAGACGTTGCCAGCCGAGACGTTCCCCCCATGCGAGAGGGCCGCACGGATAATTAACGCCAAGCCGCATGGCGGTATCGATGTCCTGTTCGCTGGCGACCCCTTTTTGCAGCGCATCCAGCGCTTCGTTCACGATCATCGCGACGGTACGCCAGACCAGTAACCCCGGATAGTCCGCGATGTGCAGCACGTTTTTCCCCTGCTGCTGCAGGTAATAAATGGCTTTTTGCGTCGCTGAGCGTGGATTGCTGTCGGCGGCAGCGACAATCGCCACATCGCCTTCCATGCGATCTACTACCACCACCGCGCGCCCGGTGCGTAAGGCCAGCGCCTGGGCGGTTTCGCCCTGCGTTTCAATCAGCAGCACATCGTCAAGCTCAGTGACACCGTCACTTCTCTTTTCAATCTTCACCGGGCCGTAGCTCGCACTCACCGTCCCGACTACCTCGGCGGGCGCACGTTCGGTACGCCAGTCATAGACGCCGTGACCACTTTTTTTGCCCAGACGCCCCGCCATCACCAGTTCTTGTTGAACCAGCGAAGGCAGAAAACGGCGTTCCTGCCAGAACGCGTTAAACACCGAGCAGGTCACCGCAAAGTTGACGTCCTGACCGATCAGGTCGGTCAATTCCAGCGGTCCCATCGGGAAACCACCGCCGCCACGCAGCGCGGCATCAATGACCTCCGGCGCTGCAACCTGTTCTTCCAGCGCGCGCCAGGCTTCCGAATAGAACGGGCGAGCCACCCGGTTGACGATAAATCCTGGCGTAGACTGGCAGCGCACGGGTTGTTTACCCCAGCTCATCGCCAGATTACACAGTTGCTCCACCACCGCCTCTGAGGTCGCTAATCCGCTGACGACTTCAACCAGCTTCATCACCGGTGCGGGATTGAAAAAATGCAGTCCGGCAACGCGCTCAGGATGGCTAACGCTGGCGGCGATCGCCGTAATGGAGATCGACGATGTGTTACTCGTCAACAGCGTATGAGGCTGGCAAATTTCCGCCAGCTGGGAAAACAGCGCCTGTTTTATTTCAAGGCGTTCTGACGCCGCTTCAATCACCAGATCCGCCGCCGCCAGCGAGTCGATATCGGTCACCGGAATCAGCCGCGCCAGCGTCGTCTCACAGGCTGCCGCCGTTAATTTGCCGCGCGCCACGCGAGATTCCAGGCGACGGCGAATGCCGTCAACGCCGCGAGAAACGGCGGCTGCCGAAATGTCATACAGCAGCACCTGATGACCGTGGCTGGCGGCAACTTCTGCAATGCCCGCCCCCATCGTGCCACTGCCAATCACCGCGACGGTCTGTATACGAGTCATCATTTTATTTCCCCGTGAAGTGCGGTGAACGTTTGGCGAGAAATGCGCTGACGCCTTCCCGGTAATCCGCGCTTCGGCCCGCCAGGCGCTGGTAATCGCGCTCCAGATCGAGCTGTGCGTCCAGCGTGCTGGTTTCAGCGTGGTTGAGCGCCTGTTTGATCAACCCCAGCCCAAAGGTGGGCTGCGACGCCAGATGAAGCGCCAGTTGCTGTGCGGTGTCGGAGAGTTTTTCATCGTCCACCACCTGCCAAATCATGCCCCAGTGGTGCGCCTGCTCTGCGCTCAGCTTGTCGCCCAGCAGCGCCAGCCCCATCGCACGCGCTCGCCCCGCCACGCGCGGCAACAGCCAGGTGCCACCGCAATCAGGCACTAAACCTAATTTACTGAACGCCATCACAAAATTCGCCGAACGGGCCGCGATGACAATATCGCAACCCAGCGCCAGCGTTGCCCCGGCGCCCGCCGCAACACCGTTCACCGCACAGATGACCGGTTTAGGCAGTTTCGCCAGACGGCGCACCAGCGGGTTATAGAAACGTTCCACCGACATGCCCAGATCAGGAGCGGGTCCGGTAGGGTCGACGTTACGGTCGTTAAGATCCTGTCCGGCGCAAAAACCGCGACCGGCCCCGGTCACCAGCAGACAGCGGATGGTGTCATCGCGCTCGGCCTGTTTCAGGCACTCGGACAATTGCTGGTGCATCACGTCATTAAAACTGTTCAGACGCTCCGGGCGGTTGAGCGTAATCGTCATCACGCCCTGTTCTACATGACTCAGAATGAAATCCATGATTAGCGTCCTTTAAAAACCGGTGAGCGTTTTTGTAAAAATGCGTCGATCCCTTCCCGGCGATCTTCCGTTGCCGAAAGCAGCGTAAAGAGCTGGCGTTCTTGCGCCAGTCCCGCCTGGAGAGGGACTTCCTGCGACTGGCGTAGCGCCTGCTTTGCCGCCTGCAGCGCCAGCGGCGAATGGCGCGCCATCAGCGCCGCCTGTTTTAACGCATACTCCAGCGTCAGCGCCGCCGGGTAGACATCACTGACCAGACCCGACTGCAACGCCTGCTGGGCGGTAATGCTCTCACCGGTCAGCACCATTTTGTTGGCAAGCGATTTCCCGACGCTGCGGATCAGACGCTGAGTGCCACCGGCACCCGGCATAATGCCCAGCGTAATCTCCGGCAGACCAAAACGGGCGTTATCCCCGGCAATCACCACATCGCACAGCAGCGCCAGCTCACAACCTGCGCCCAGCGCGTAGCCGTTGACCGCAGCGATCAACGGTTTATTAAAGGCGTTGATACGGGCCCACAGATGGACGCGCACGTCGTTGAGCGTGGCGGGCAGATCTTTTTCTGCCATTTCATTCAGATCGGCACCGGCGGCAAAAAAGCGTTCATTACCGGTGACCACGCAGACAGAAATATCGCTGTCGCTCGCGGCGGTTTCCAGTTCGCTCGCCAGTTGCGCCAGCAGGGCATTGTTCAGGGCATTACGTGCAGCCGGACGGTTCAGCGTCAGCTGCAATACGTGGTCGTGACGGGTGACAATGAGTTCGTTCATGCCATCCCCTTCGCGTCAAAGTCGACAACCACATCGCTGGTCAGCGGCAGCGCCTGACAGCTCAGGACATAACCCGCCGCCAGTTCGTCCGGCTCCAGGCTGTAGTTGGTGACCATGTCCACTTTTCCACGCACCACTTTGCATTTACAGGTGGCGCATACCCCACCTTTACAGGCGTACGGTAAGTCAGCGCCCTGACGCAGCGCCGCATCAAGAATGCTTTCGTCATCGGCAGATAGCGTGATTTCGCGGTCACGGCCATCCTGACGAACGGTCACTTTCTGCCCTTCAGTCTGGACGCTGGTCGTGCGTTTTACCGCTGAACCTGGGGTGTTGAACCGCTCCAGATGGATGGCTTTTTCCGGCATGCCGAGCGCTTTAAGCGTGACTTCCGCCTCGTCCATCATCGCCGCCGGGCCGCAGATAAAGGCCGCGTCAAACTGGCTGTAATCGACCAGATGCGTGGCCAGCGCCGTCAATTTCTCACCGTCAATACGCCCGTGCAGCAGATCGCTGTCCATCGTCTCCTGACTGAAGACGCACACCAGCTGCAAGCGCTGCGGATATTTATCTTTCAGGTCGGCCAGCGCCTGGCGAAACATCATGCTCTGGCTGCTACGGTTACCGTAAATCAGCGTGAACTCGCTGGCGGTTTCGGTTTGCAGGGTGGCAGACAAAATCGCCAGCATCGGCGTGATGCCGGAACCTGCGGCAATCGCCAGATAGCGTCCGCTACGCTGGGCTTGCGGCTGATAGCCGAAATGGCCCTGCGGTACCATTACCTCAAGCGTCATACCTTGTTTGATTTCGTCGCGGGCATAGCGGGAGAAGCGTCCGCCCTCGATAGCTTTAACCGCCACGCTTATCTCGCCCGGATTCAGGCTCCGGCAGATGGAATAGCAGCGACGTAACTCCGTCCCTGCCAGCTGGGCTTTGAGCGTCAGATGTTGGCCTGGACGAAAGCGATACGCGTCCTGTAACGCGGGCGGCACCGCAAAGGTGATGGTCACCGCATCGCGGGTTTCGGGTTCTACTTTTGCCACCGTTAAGGAATGAAACGTTGTCATGGCAACCTCAAATACATTTGAAATAATCGAAGGGTTCACGGCAGCTATCGCAGCGCCAGAGCGCTTTGCAGGCCGTTGAACCAAATTCACTGATAAGCGACGTGTGAACGCTGCCGCAGCGCGGACAGCTCACCTCGGCCGGAAGATGCGCATGGCAACTGTGTCCAACCGGCGGGCTGATGCCGTACTGGCGCAGACGTTCACGGGCATCCGGCGTCATCCAGTCGGTCGTCCAGGCCGGATCGAGGCGCAGTACAATGTGAACGGGGGTAAAACCGTGCGTCGTCATCGCCTCGCGGATAGCGCCAATCAGATGTTCCGTCGCCGGGCAGCCGGAATAGGTCGGTGTAAAGCCAATAACCCAACCTTCTCCCTGCGGTGCGACGCTGCGCACCATGCCGAGATCGGTAATGGTCAGCACCGGAATTTCCGGGTCCGGGATCGCGCTAAGCAGATTCCAGATTTCGCGTATTTGTGCCGGGGCTACTTCTGCCAGACGTTGCATGACGACTCCTCCGTTACCACTGCTGACCAGGATAAGCGCGCTGGAGGTACTGCATTTCCGCCAGCATCGGTCCCAGATGTTCGGTGTGCAGCCCTTTTTTACCGCCTGTGCGGTACGCCGCTTCTTGCGGCGTCGTGAGCGTGGCTTCACGCAATCCGGCGAACACTTCCGCTTCCCACTGCGCACGTAACTGCGCGGGATGAACGGCAATACCGGCGTCGCTCAGGGCGATATCAATCTCATCGGCATCGAATAATTCGGCGGTAAAGCGCCAGAGATTGTTGACCGCCTGCTGCATTTTTTGCGCCGACACGTCGGTACCGTTGCCCAGACGCTCCAGCCAGCCGCGGCTGAAACGCAGGTGATAACGCGCTTCTTTAATGGCTTTAGCGGCGATGGCGGCAAGCTGCTGATCGCGACTCAGCGTGAGACGGGTAAACAGCGCCACGTGCCAGGCATCAATGAAATACTGGCGCACGAGGGTGTCGGCAAAGTTGCCGTTTGGCTGTTCGACCAGCAGTAGGTTGCGGAACTGGCGCTCATCGCGGCCAAACGCCAGCGAGTCTTCGTCGCCGGTGCCTTCCAGTTCGGCGGCATAACTTAAGAAATTGCGCGCCTGACCGAGCAGATCAAGGCCAATGTTGGCAAGCGCGAGGTCGATCTCCAGCTCCGGCGCATGTCCACACCACGCGCCTAGGCGCTGTGACAGAATCAGGCAGTTGTCACCCAGACGCAGGGTATAAGCGGTTAACGTTTTCATTCCCTGCCTCACATGTGCTCAATGCCATCGGGGATGGTGTAAAACGTCGGATGGCGATACACCTTGCTCTCCGACGGGTCGAAAAACTCACCGCGCTCTTCCGGCTGGGAGGCGACGATTTCGCTCGCCTTCACTACCCAAATCGAACACCCTTCGCTGCGGCGGGTGTAGGCGTCACGCGCATTCTCCAGCGCCATCCGATCGTCGGCTGCGTGCAGGCTGCCCACGTGGCGGTGCGATAATCCCTGCTTACCGCGAACAAAAACTTCATATAACGGCCAGTAAACTTTGCTCATTGTGTTTCCCCTTAAGCGACCTTGCAGGCGTGTTGTTTTTGCGCATGCGCCAGTGCGGCTTCGCGCACCCACGCCCCCTCTTCCCACGCTTTACGTTTGGCATCCAGACGTTCCTGGTTGCAGACGCCGCGGCCGTTGATCACCTCGTTGAACTCCTGCCAGTCGATCTCTCCAAAGCGGTAGTGACCGCTTTCAGCGTCAAAGCGCAGATCCGCATCCGGTACAGTCATGCCCAGCATTTCAACCTGCGGGACGGTGTTGTCGACAAAACGCTGACGCAGTTCGTCGTTACCAAAACGTTTGATCTTCCACGCCAGGCTTTGGGCGCTGTTCGGCGAGTTATCGTCGTTCGGTCCAAACATCATCAACGCCGGCCACCAGAAACGGTTAATGGCGTCCTGGAGCATCTGACGCTGATCCTCGCTCCCCTGTGCCAGGGCCATGCAGGCTTCGAATCCCTGACGCTGGTGAAAGCTTTCCTCTTTACATATTTTCACCATCGCCCGGGCGTACGGTCCGTAGGAGGTACGGCACAGCGCCACCTGGTTCACAATCGCGGCACCGTCAACCAGCCAGCCGATCACGCCGATGTCCGCCCAGCTCAGGGTGGGATAATTAAAGATGGAGGAGTATTTCATGCGGCCATCGAGCATCTTCTGATAGATGTCTTCCCGGGCGCAGCCCAGGGTTTCCGCCGCGCTATAGAGATACAGACCGTGTCCGGCTTCGTCCTGCACCTTCGCCAGTAAAATGGCTTTGCGACGCAGCGTCGGCGCACGGGTGATCCAGTTGCCTTCCGGCAACATACCGACAATTTCGGAATGCGCATGCTGACCTATCTGGCGGATCAGCGTCTTACGATAGGCCTCGGGCATCCAATCCTGGGGCTCGATTGCCGTCTCCTGCGCTATGCGTTGCTCAAAGCGTTGTTCTTCGGTCACGTCATCACCTTTACGATTCCAGTTTTCGTGATTTAAAACAAAAAACGAATCACGTTGTTTTACAAACGTTACACAATAGTTAACTAAAACCCCAAGATTTGTTTGTGTAATTTGTGACGTGATTCGCAGGTGATTTATCAATTCCCTTTATATTCAGCCTTATAAAGGTTTCTGCATAATGCTCCGCGATCACATTGTTAATAAAATATTAAAACAAGGCTTGATTTTTATGATTCATAATTCAACTATTCACAGCGAGATCACGTAACATTTGGAGAGAAGAGATGCAGCAACTAGCCAGCTTCTTGTCCGGTACCTGGCAATCTGGCCGGGGCCGCGCCCGTACGATTCATCACGCCATCCATGGCGAAGCCTTATGGGAAGTCACCAGCGAGGGCCTCGATATGGCGGCAGCTCGCCGGTATGCCATTGATAAAGGGGGAAATGCGCTTCAGGCCATGACCTTTATTGAACGTGCCGCCCTGTTGAAAGCCGTTGCCAAACATTTGCTCGGCGAAAAAGAGACCTTCTATGCGCTCTCCGCGCAAACCGGCGCCACCCGGGCAGACAGTTGGGTCGATATTGAAGGGGGTATTGGTACGCTGTTTGCTTATGCCAGCATGGGCAGCCGTGAACTTCCGGACGATACCCTCTGGCCAGAAGATGAACTGATCCCCCTTTCCAAAGAAGGCGGTTTCGCCGCGCGTCATGTGATGACGTCAAAATCAGGCGTGGCAGTCCACATTAACGCCTTTAACTTCCCGTGCTGGGGCATGCTCGAAAAACTGGCGCCTACCTGGCTTGCCGGGATGCCAGCAATCGTTAAACCGGCGACCGCCACCGCCCAGGTGACACAGGCGATGGTGAAATCGATTGTTGACAGCGGTCTGGTTCCCGACGGCGCCCTCAGCCTGATCTGCGGCGGCGCAGGCGATCTGCTAGACCAGCTCGATAGCCAGGATGTGGTTACATTCACCGGTTCAGCCTCAACCGGTCAGTCGTTGCGTATTCACCCGAACATCGTGGCAAACTCGATCCCCTTCACGATGGAAGCCGACTCGCTGAACTGCTGCGTCCTCGGTGAAGACGTGACGCCGGAAAGCCCGGAATTTGCGCTGTTTATCCGTGAAGTGGTGCGTGAAATGACCGCCAAAGCCGGACAAAAATGTACGGCCATTCGCCGTATCATCGTGCCCAATGCCCAGGTTGACGCGGTCAGCGATGCGTTAATCGCTCGTCTCGGGAAAGTGGTGGTTGGCGATCCGGCTCAGGAAGGCGTCAAAATGGGGGCGCTGGTCAACGCCGAACAGCGTGCCGACGTTCAGGAAAAAGTGAACCTGCTGGTCGAGGCAGGCTGTGAAGTGCGTCTTGGCGGCCAGGCGGATTTAACCGCACCGGGTGCGTATTTCCCGCCGACGCTGCTGTTCTGCCCTCAGCCGGACGAAACCCCGGCGGTACATGCCACAGAAGCCTTCGGTCCTGTCGCGACATTGATGCCGTATCAACACGCCGACCACGCGATGGCGCTGGCACGCGCAGGCGGCGGCAGTCTGGCGGGAACGCTGGTGACGGCAGATCCTGCGCTGGCGCGTCAGTTTATTGCCGGGGCCGCCCGCGCCCATGGCCGTATTCAGATCCTCAATGAAGAATCCGCCAAAGAATCCACCGGTCACGGTTCGCCTCTGCCGCAGCTGGTTCACGGCGGTCCAGGACGTGCTGGCGGTGGTGAAGAGCTGGGCGGTCTGCGCGCAGTGAAACATTACCTGCAACGCACCGCAATTCAGGGCAGCCCAACCATGCTTGCCGCCATTGGCAAACAGTGGGTCCGTGGGGCGCAGGTTCTTGAAGACCGGATCCACCCCTTCCGCAAATACTTCGAAGAGTTGCAGGCCGGCGACAGTTTGCTGACGCCGCGTCGCACCATGACCGAAGCGGACATCGTTAATTTTGCCTGTCTGAGTGGCGATCACTTCTATGCGCACATGGACAAAATCGGCGCGGCGGAATCCATTTTTGGCGAGCGCGTCGTGCACGGTTACTTTGTGCTTTCTGCCGCAGCAGGGCTGTTTGTCGATGCTGGGGTCGGGCCGGTCATCGCCAATTACGGGCTGGAGAACCTGCGCTTTATCGAACCGGTGAAACCTGGCGATACGATTCAGGTTCGTCTGACCTGCAAACGCAAGACCTTGAAAAAACAGCGTTCAGCGGAAGAGAAACCGACAGGCGTCGTCGAATGGGCGGTCGAAGTCTTTAACCAGCACCAGACACCGGTCGCGCTCTACTCCATTCTGACGCTGGTTGCGCGTCAGCACGGGGATTTCGCATCCTGATCATCGTTAACCGGGCAGCCTGTTGCGGGCCGCCCGGCTTTGCTCACTGTTTCTCAGAGTCAGAACCCGGTTGAATTTTCCCCACTGACTGAACGTTGCTGATCAAAACAGCCAATAGTTCAGTCCCCCGTCGTAAGGTCGAGATTTGCCCAAAACGAAAATCCGTCAGGACCCCAGGCACCTGGTTCCCTGCGCTTTTTACTTTCATTAACACCAGCACTGTACCTACAGATAATGTCCCCTTTCGCGTCTGTCCAGAGCATGATCGGATCCCTGCATGCTCTGGATTTGTTGGATGTTGCCACAGCTAACCGATCCTCTCCCCAAATCCCAGTTGTAACCAGGATCACAAATTTTGTTCAATTTTCTGGCATGAGTTATCATTAACTGCCTATGATAACTCATAACTACTTAATGAGTTATCATAAAGGGGTGACACAATGAAATCATTACCAGCAGGATTTTTATGGGGAAACTCGGTTTCCAGCATGCAGACTGAAGGTGCATGGAATGAAGGAGGTAAAGGGATGTCGGTGTACGATATCCGGGAACCGGCTGAATTTGCTTCCGACTGGAAAGTCGCGACCGATTCATATCATCGTTATGAAGAAGATTTTGATCTGATGAAAGACCTCGGGATGAACTGCTATCGTTTTCAGATCTCCTGGAGCCGTGTATGCCCTGCCGGCGATGGCGAGTTCAACGAGGAAGGGATCGCGTTTTACCATCGTTTTATTGACGCACTGCTTGCTCGCGGTATTGAACCGATGATCTGCCTGTATCACTTTGATATGCCTCTGGAACTGGCTGAGAAGTACAACGGTTTGACTTCCCGCCGGGTGATGGAAGCCTTCATTCGCTACGGTAAAAAAATGATCGACTGCTACGGAGATAAAGTGAAATGGTGGCTGACCTTTAACGAACAAAATCTGTATCACATGCCCGATCACGGCGCTTTTCGCCGAGCCGGTCACCTGCATGGTGAGCAAACCCTCCATGATCTGTACGCTATTCAGCATCATGTCATGATGGCCCATGCGCATCTGACCAATTATTTGCACCAGGAAAAGCCAGGGAAACTGATGGGTGGGATGCTGGCGCATGAACTGGTCTATCCGGCAACCTGTAAGCCCCGCGACATTTTTTGCGCTCAGCAGGTGGACGAGTTCTTTAACCAGAATTTGTTACGCGTGTTTGCCGGGGAAGGCTACAGTCCGGAAGTCCTGGCGTTGATTGAACGCGAAGGCCTCCGCGACATTTACCTGGATGAAGACCTGGCGGTACTCGCGCAGACCAAAAATGACTTTCTTGCCTTCAGTTATTATGCCAGTAAAACCCTCGACAGCGACGCTATCCCACCGGGTACTGCCGTAAATCACTACCAGTTGTACGGTGAAAAGCGCAACCCATATCTGCAGGCGACCGAGTGGGACTGGCAGATTGATCCTCTGGGTTTTCGTACTATTATCACCCGTTATTATAACGACTGGCGTTTGCCGGTGTTCCCCATCGAAAATGGGATTGGCGTTATCGAATCCTGGGATGGTGAGACACCTGTCGAAGATGATTATCGTATTGCCTACCACCGCGATCATATCAATGCCATGAAGGACGCAATTTTTGAAGATGGTGCTCAGGTGATCGGTTATTTAGGTTGGGGTCTTATTGATATTCCAAGTTCGCAGGGCGACATGCGTAAGCGTTATGGTGTGGTTTATGTCAACCGTGATAACCACGACCTGAAAGATCTCAGACGCGTTCCTAAAAAGAGCTATGCATGGTTAAAAAGAGTGATCCACAGTAACGGCGAAGAGATGTGATTCGCTACTTATAACAAGTGAGTGAAAATACGAGGTCTGCAAATGTCTAATTCTGAACAAGCCACACCTGATATGCAGTCTTTTTCCGATCGCGTTGTTGAATTTTCAGCACGTATCGCCAATCAAATCCATCTGTGTTCACTGAGAGATGCATTTGCCTCTATTATGCCTATCTTTATTCTGGCGGGTCTGGCGGTACTGGTGAATAACGTCATATTCCCCTGGATATTTGATGGGGATACCCTGATACGTTTTAAGGTTTGGGGCGAAATTATTGTCAATGGCACACTGAATATTGCTGCTCTGCTGATTGCCCCAATGATAGCCTGGTCGCTGGCTCGTAATAGAGACTTCAGTAACCCAATCTCAGCGGTAGTGATTGCTTTATGCAGTTTTATCATCACCATGCCGATGCAGGTAGAATTAGTACCCGTCGGTGGAAAAACCGCAGTGAGTCTTACGCAGGTGCTGACATTCGCTAATACAGGTGTGACGGGTATTTTCGGTGGGATTATCATTGGTCTGTTATCTACTGAAATATTCATTCGCGTGTCGCAGATTAAACGCCTGGAAATCAACCTCGGGGAAAACGTTCCACCGGCAGTCAGCAAATCATTTTCAGTATTGATCCCAACCGTTCTCACTCTGTCATTGTTTGCTGTTTTTGCGGCGCTGCTGAATAATCTGTTGCAGACTGATTTGCTCCATTTAATTACGACGCTTATCCAGCAACCATTGCGGTTAGTTAATACTAGCCTGCCGGGGACGTTGTTTATCTATAGCCTCGGCAATTTACTATTTACCTTTGGTATTCATCAGGACGTGGTCAATAAAGTTGCCCTCGAACCTTTCCTGATCATCAATGCCACTGAAAATATGATTGCATATGCTAATGGTCAGGTTATCCCACATATTATCACCACCGCTTTTGTCACAACGTTTGGTATGATTGGGGGTTCCGGTTCTACAATTTCACTGTTGATTGCGATATTTCTTTTTGCCCGCCAACAGTCATCAAAACAGGTTGCCCGTCTCGCTTTGACACCTGGGGTGTTTAATATCAACGAGCCAGTGATTTTTGGTTTGCCGATTGTGTTCAACTTGCCGATGATGATCCCCTTCGTATTGCTGCCCGCCATGGGTATCTTCTTTGCATGGATTTGTACGACGCTGGGTCTGATGTCACGTTGTGTGGTCATGATCCCATGGACAACGCCACCGCTTCTGAGCGCCTGGCTGGCGACAGCTGGGGACTGGCGTGCGGTAGTGGTTCAGTTGATAATCATTGCTTTTGGTGTATTCTTCTACCTGCCTTTTCTCAAAATTGCTGAGAGAGTGGCTTTAAAAACAATGAGATAACAGACAACATTAAGGAAAGGGTAATGACGTCGAAATATATGGCAATTGCGCGGGAAATTAAAAAACGCATCATCAATCAGCAGTATTCGACTACCGAACCATTACCCGATCAGTTTGCGCTGGCGGATGAGTTTCAGACCAGCCGCATGACGATTCAAAAAGCGATGCGCCAGTTGATTATCGAGGGGCTGATTTATACCCGACAGAGACAGGGAACGTTTGTACGCAAGAATTTCCTGCAACTGACACAGGGGAATCTACTTGGCAGCGACTATCTGGGGGCAACCCAGTCATGGGGGCATCTGGGAAAAGTGTCCAGCCGGGTGATCCATTTTGAAATACGTTTCCCCACTGAAAAAGAACAATCGTCATTATTGATAGATGCTGACGCGCCAGTGTATGACTTCATCCGCCTGCGGTTACTGAACGGAGAACCCGTTTCTCTTGATGCTACCGTGATGCCAGCCAGTCTGGTTCATGGCCTGAACCGAAGTCACCTGGAGAACTCTGTCTTTCAGTATGTACAGGAAACGCTCGGGTTAAAAATTATGGGTTCTTACCGTGTGGTTCGTGCGATAAAACCTAATGAATTAGACCAGGAACATCTGGAATGTATGTCAGATGATCCGATCCTGGAAGTTGAGCAGGTTATTTATCTGGAGGATGGCACGCCACTGGAGTATGCGCATTGTCATTATCGCCATGACCATGGTGGCGTCATTATTGTGAATAACTGAATGGCGAACCGCTCTATAGTGGTTCATTGAATGCTCAGAACCACTATTAACTTTTAAGGAGGGATTTAATAACACGCTTTTTCGGCAACATCAAAATACTTAAATAGATCTGGCATACTAATGCCTATCTCATTTTTCAGTATTTCAACCTACAATTTATACAGAGCGTATATATGAAAAACATTATTTTATGTTGTGCATCAGGTATGTCTACCAGTTTGCTGGTTCAGAAAATGGAAAAGGAAGTAAAAAATGCAGGACTGGATATAGCAATCAAAGCAATTTCAGTTATTGAATTTAATGACAATATACAAAATGCTGACCTTTTCCTTCTGGGTCCGCAGGTGAAACATGAATTAAAAAAACTACAGCCTATTGCAGAGTCTGCAGGTAAAAAAATCGCTGTAATTGACATGATGGATTACGGGATGCTCAAGGGTGATAAAGTGCTGGAGAAAGCACTGATATTAATGGACATGAAATAATGGACGATATCGAACAAATAATTATGGAGTTATTGGTGAATGCTGGTGCTGCACGCAGTCAGGCACTTAATGCAATCGCCCAGGCCAAAGAAGGAAATTTCAGCGATGCAGAAAAAGCGTTGGAACAGTCCAGTGATTACGTAAAGCAGGCACATAAAATCCAGACACAATTAATTGGACTGGATGAGGGAAGTGGAAAAATAGCCGTAACACTTATTGTTGTGCATTCTCAGGATCACTTAATGAATGCAATGGTAATACAGGATCTGGCCTGTCATTTCATTGAACTGTACCGTCATCATATCCGCCCAGCATCGTGATATGAATAAAGTCAACAAAATGTCTGTGCAGGAACAGGTATCTCAGTCTCTGGCAATCGGAAACAAAAGGATTCGGTATGAACCTTTTGTTTCCGATTGCCATCCAATATAAATAACCAAGTAGATTCTTAGCGTGCGTTTGCGTTCTGTTGCCCCCAACAACTATAGCAGCGCAATCAGCCAGACCACCCACAGCAATGCAATCAGCCCCATTGCCCTGCGAAATTGTTTAAGCGCCCCCTGACGTCGCTCGCTTAACGTTAACCTTTGCAGCCTTTCGCGCCGCCAGATGAAAAAGAGCGCAACCCCCGCCTGTTCATTATTCTCTTGATTGATCACCGCTAAATAATGCGCATCCAGCCAGACTCGCCAACAGCCAAAGAAAGCGAATCCGCACAGCAATGCGATCACCGCACGGAATATCCCGGCCTGCCCGACAAACACCACCCACATCAGCGGTGGGAGGACAAAAAGCAGCAAGAATCGCCAGCTCGACAGGGTGTGTTGCAGCAGGTGCGACGCTAAATCATCGTCACAAGTTACACTGTCACGCTTATTTTCCATTGTTCCAGTAACTCCAGATGTTCAGGGGTGAAGACCACCTGCGGACGGGCTTCGCGCACACGAGTTACCGCGTGTGCGACGAGCAGTGTCGGGTCGCGCCACAGCAGCCACGCCGCAGCTACCAGTGCGCTACGCGAAAGCCCAAGGGCGCAGTGGACAAGCACGCTTCCGTGCGCGGTGCGTAACGCCTCAAGCGTATTAACCGCCAGACGTAGCGTCACCGGATCCGGGTTCACCAGGTCCAACAGGGGGACGCACTGGTAAGCATGTTCGCGCACGGCGCGTGAACGCGGAAACTCGCTGGTCAGATCCAGTACCGCGCGTGGTGCTGGCGGCGTTCGTGGGTACACGCCCAGAGACACCCCATCCGCAAGCGGGCTGATGGTGGGTAAACGGCGGGTGTAGAGGCGCATAGAAAGCCACATGCCCGCGCGCCAGGGCAACAGCAGCCACCAGGCAGCACCGCTTAACCGCCCTTTTTCCTCTTTTTGCAGCGCGTCGACGCCCAAAACGGCATATGCAAGCGAAACAATCAGCAAGGCAATGGCGGGCCACCACAGCCAGTACGTCACCAGGGTTCCCGCCAGACACACCAGCGCGCCCGCAAAGTAGCGTCCTGCCAGCGTGAGATGTTTTCCGCCAGCCCATTGCCAGCGCCATTTGCCCTGCACGGGGATCAGCCAGTCAATCAGCATACCGACCGCCAGACCCGTTAGCACATCAATGGAGTGATGCTGCCAGGTCGTCAGCACAGAAACCGCGATCAGCAAAAACCAGCCGGTACTTAGCGTCCGCCAGCCGCCGCTCAGATGGCGGTTGAAATGCCGCCACAGCAGCCAGCATAAAATAATATGCAGTGAGGGCGACTGGTTGTAGGGCAAATCAAACTGTTCAAGCTGACCAAATAACCAACCCGCCAGACCGTTAATTTCCGGTCTGACAAAGGTAAAGCGCAGTGGAAACAGCAGGAAACCGGCGCAGGCGATAAGTGACGCCAGCGCCAGTCGCCCCACCAGACGGCGTTGTTCATTCAGCGAAGTGCAAATAAACAACGACAGGCCGTACAGCAGGTCCAGACTCCAGTAGGGAATGATGGTGAACGGCACAAACGGAATATGCCGCTCCCAGTCAAAGACAATGCTGCCAATGCCGTCTCGTCCGGCGGTGAATTGATTGACCTGCCCGTAGGTCAGAAAGAAAAACGGCGCGAGCAACAGCAGCCAGCCGAAACCCTGAACGAAAATGGGGCGTTGAACCGTCATGATGCGCGACGCACCGCCATTGAGACAGTGAAAATGCCCCACTCATCGATCAACTGGGCGCATTTATCGAACCCCGTCTCGTGCACCAGCGCATCCATTTCCCCCTGGGTGCGCACGCGCATCACCCACGCTTTCCCGTCCTTGTGGCTGGTGAGCGACCAGGCGATTGTTTTTAGCTGCGGATGCCAGGGTTGCCCGGTGTAGATCAAAATGCCGCCCGGCTCTATGGCGTCCGCCAGTCCGGCAAGCGAGTTTCGCACCAGCGTATTCTCGGGAAACAGTTCATACAAACCAGAGACAATCCCCAGCGTCGGACGCGGCTCAAGCGAGGCCAGTTCTGTGCGGTTAAAGGCATCTCCCCGTTCAAAACGCGCCCTTCCCGCCATCCCGCGCTGCGCAATCATCTCCTGACCTTTCAGCACGTTCAGCTCGCTGTAGTCGCGCAGCAATATCTCACTCACCGCCGCTTCCCCTTGCAGCGCATCGAGCACGTAGCGGCCGTGACCGGCGGCGATATCAACCACCCGCACGGGCGTTCCCTGCGCGTTCAGTTGCGCGACCGCCTGTTGGATTAGCGTCTGAAGATGGACTTTACGCTGGCGAATGCCTTTCCAGCCGACGCTGTTGAGGTAATTTTTATCAATCAAACGCCCCAGCGCGCTGCTGCCCTGCGGCTGATTGCGATAGACGTAGTCCAGTGTACTGCCCGAGTCAAAACCGGTCTCAAACCCCACCCGAACGCCCGCAGATTGCGTGCCCAGCATCTTCATGCCGTAGCGCAAACTGCGGTAGGCGAGATCGTCGACAGAAAACGGTTCTGGCCCGCCGCTTAATATCCGCCAGTTGTCAGCACCAGGACTCCAGCGGTCTTCGTGACGATAGTCGAAGAATTGCGGCGGCTTCGCGTAGAGCGTATCGATAAAATCGCGCATTTTGTCAAAGGCCAGATGGCGCTCTTTTTCGCCCAGCGTGTCGTGATAAAAACCGGGTAAAACATGCAATTCTTTGTGCGGATTGCGCAGGCGCTGATAAAAATCGATCTGAGGCTGACGATGCACGACGAAATCTTCGCCGGAGACCAGCATCTGTACCGGCAAGGTAATCGCGCCAGCGTCGCTGACAATACGTTCCGCCGTTTTGTAGAGATCGAGCAGGATATTGACAGCAATCGGGCGGGTGATCAGCGGATCCTGATTGAAACTCGCCACCCGCTCGTGATCGTGCGTCAGATACTTGCCTTTGACATAGGAGTTCACGAAGAAAAGTCCGCGCAGGCGATGCATCAGCGCAAGCCCCTGGCGGGCAAACGGAACGTACAACTTCACCTTAAACGCTGGTGATGCCAGCACCATCCCGCGAATGCGTGGGGCATAGTCATGCGCCCAGGTCGCCGCCATCACCGCGCCAACGCTTTGCGCGACGACCACCACCTCTTCCAGAGCCGCCTGGCTGTCGGCAGCGGCAAAACGCACAAACTCATCGACATCCTTCACCGAACGCGCCAGCGACGGACTGTATCCTCGCATCCCTGGTGAACGCCCATGCCCCCGCGCATCCCAGGCGTAAAACGCGGTGTCTGGCATCGCCAGTTCGTCGACAATGTGTTGCAGACGCCCGGAATGCTCGTGCCCGCGATGAAACAGGACAATCACTTTGGCGGCGGTCCCTTCCGTCTGTGCCGGCCAGTGGCGGTAAAACAGTTCGCAATTGTCGCTGGTCAGAAAATGCCGTTCATCCGGCGTGCGATGTGGGTTCATGAGCGTTGTTTCCTGTTGTTTGTTGCTGAAGCGCCAACAGTTGTTGCTTCAGTTCATCCATAAACACGTTTTTCTCGGGATGACAAGGCAGCGCGTCACCCACACAGACGTCAATAAAAAGCGGGAGAGGAATACGATTTCCCCGTGCCATCACCTGTTCTGTTCCGCGCAGCCAGACAGGAATAATCGGAACGTCCGGCACCCGTTGACTCAGATGCCACAGCCCGGATTTCAGCGGCGACAGTTTACCTGGCTCGCCCCGCGTCCCTTCCGGAAAGATAATCAATATTTTGTTGTCGCGAAGCGCCTGTTCACACTGTGCCAGCGGATTGGCTTCCCCTCCCTGGCGAGTGATGGGGATAATATTGATGATATTGAGCGCGAACCAGGCCATCCATTTGTTGCGCAGAAAATAGTCGGCAGCCGCGACCGGATGGATCTGCGCCTGGCGGCGTAACGGAAACAGCGACAACAGTGCAAACACATCCATATGGCTGTTGTGATTTGCCACGATGATCGCCGGTCCGTTTTGCGGTAAGCGTTGCCGATGTTTGACCCGCAGCCCCAGCCACAACCAAATCACCGGCCAGACGATGCTCAATGAAAACAACGTTCTAAGCAGTTTTGTCATCATAGGTTAGTAACAAAAATAACGAATGAAATGAAAGAAGACCGGCGCGGTGAAGATCAGCGAGTCCAGTCGGTCGAGGATCCCGCCGTGACCGGGCAATAACGTACCGCTGTCTTTAACGCCGATATCACGCTTGATGGCCGACATCACCACATCGCCACAGAATCCGGTCACCCCGATGATCACCCCGGCAAGCAGCGCCATCGGCCAGCTTAACGGCGTGAGTAATGGTCCGAGCAACAGCGCCGCCAGCGCCGTGGTGGCCACACCACCCACCAGTCCTGCCAGCGTTTTATTGGGGCTGACTTTCGGCGTCACCTTGATGCGCCCGATGGATTTCCCCCACAGATACTGGGCAATGTCGTTAAACTCCGTTAAACCAACCAGGAAGAGAACCAGTAATGCGCCGGTTTGTTTGTCGTCAGCAGGCAGCACCAGCAGAAACGCGACGTGACTGAAGGCGAACACGGTCGTCATCAGACTCCAGTGAAGCTGTGAAGCGGTACGCAAAAATCCCTGCGTATCACCGGCGATCACCATCCGCGCAGGTAAAAATAAAAAGACATACACCGGAATAAACACTACAAACATGCCGTACCAGCCAATGCCGATCAGCCAGTAGTTAATGGGAATGGCGATAAACATCCACAACAGCGGCATACGATCGGAATGACGAGAAGGTACCAGCGTCAAAAACTCTTTTAACGCCATAAAACTGACGATCGCGAAAAAGGTCAGCGCCAGCCAGCGCGGGCTTAACATCGCCAGCGAAAACAGGATGATAATGACCCACCAGGTGCGGATACGTAACGTGAGCTCGCGCCAGTCTTTACCGGGGCGTAACCACACCAGCAGCATGTTCACCACCGTTGCCAGCGATAACAGAGCAAAAATGACCGCCAGTGATTTTTCCAGCAACATCATTTTGCCCCCTCTTCACGCAATGCGCTCCGGCAACGGTTCACCACCGTCCACAGCAGCAGCGCTATCGCGACCGCCCAGACAAGGTTGTTCCACTGCACAAGCTGAGGCCAGATGGCCAGCGCCAGCCCCCACGCGCCAAACACCAATGCCCTGTCGCTTTTGCCCAACGGACCGCTGTAGCTACGAACACCGTTAATGGTTTGCACCAGCACGCCGCAGAATTCCGTCATCGCGGCACAGAACAGCATCAGCAACACCAGCGGTAGCGAACTGGCGGGCAGAAACAGAAACGGCAGGTAAAGTGCAATGTCTGACACGACATCACCCACTTCATTAAGGATAGCGCCAAGGCGAGATTGTTGATGGCATTCTCGCGCCAGCATACCGTCCAGCGCATTGAGCGCCATGCGGACAAACAGCACCACCGGCAGCAGGAAAAACAGTTTTGGCTCGGGGAAGTAACTCAATATCGCCCCGGTGACCAGGGAAAGTGCCATTGCGGCGAGAGTAACGTGGTTAGCAGTCACATGGCGTCGGTTCAGCCAGAACATCAGTGGACGCAGAAGTGCCTGAAACGCGGGTTTTATCTGATAAAGCGTCATTACCTTTCCCTGATAATTGATAGACTTCCCTATAGTGTATCAAGTATTAACAATGGGCTAACGCTTTTCACCCTGGCGGTGAGTATTTCCGAAATGACTCGCAAAAAAATGATAACAAGTGAACGTCATTGCGGTGAGTCTGCCTCAGGTTGACGGGTATCTGGCAAATCTGACAAATAACCTGGCAAATGCAAGCAAACCATTTCCACTGCCATATTGCTATGTTAGCGATAGATAAACCGCGTGTAAAAGCGGTCATAAACGCAGAACAACACAACAAGACGAGGTTAACTATGGACCTGACTCCCCGCAAAACAGCGCTGGCGTTGGCTGTCGCCCTTCTGTGCTCCTGGCAGTCGCAGGCATTCGCACATGGCAGTGAAGCACATATGCTGCCAATGGCAAAAACCCTGCAGGATTTTGGCGCAGATGTGCAGTGGGATGACTACGCGCAGATGTTCACCATCAGCAAAGACGGCGCTTTCGTTAAAGTTAAGCCGGGAGCGAAAACGGCCATCGTCAATGGTAAATCCCTGACGTTACAGGTTCCGGTGGTGATGAAGAACAAAAAAGCCTGGATCTCCGACGGCTTCATTAATGAGGTTTTTCAGTCCGATCTGGACCAAACCTTCCAGGTGGAGAAGCGCCCCCACCCGCTTAACTCGCTGACCGCCGACGAGATCAAACAGGCCGTCGAGATCGTCAAAGCCTCGCCTGATTTCAAACCGAATACTCGCTTTACCGAGATTTCACTGCGTGAGCCGAACAAAGAGGAAGTCTGGGATTTCGCCCTGAACGGAACCCCGGTTAAACAACCCCGTAAGGCCGATGTCATCATGCTGGATGGTAAAAACATCATTGAAGGCGTGGTCTCTCTGGATGACAAAAAAATTGAATCCTGGACGCCCGTCAAAGATGCCCACGGCATGGTCTTGCTGGACGATTTCGCCACCGTGCAAAATGTCATTAATGGCAGCGAAGAATATGCCCAGGCGCTGGCAAAACACGGCATCACCGACCCGAAAAAAGTGATCACCACCCCGCTGACCGTCGGCTACTTTGACGGCAAAGATGGCTTAAAACAGGATGCGCGCTTACTGAAAGTGATCAGCTACCTGGATGTCGGCGACGGTAACTACTGGGCGCATCCGATTGAAAACCTCGTCGCCGTGGTCGATCTTGAGCAGAAGAAAATCATCAAAATTGAAGATGGCCCGGTGATTCCGGTTCCGTTGACACCGCGTGCGTATGACGGCCGCGATCGCCATGCCCCGACGGTAAAACCGCTGCAGATCGTCGAACCTGAAGGTAAGAACTACACCATTACCGGCGATATGATCCACTGGCAAAACTGGGACTTCCACCTGCGTCTGAACTCGCGCGTCGGACCGATCATTTCAACCGTCACGTTTAACGATAACGGTAAGAAGCGCAAAGTGATGTACGAAGGTTCGCTGGGCGGCATGATCGTTCCTTACGGCGACCCGGACATTGGCTGGTATTTTAAAGCCTATCTTGATTCCGGCGATTACGGGATGGGGACGCTGACCTCACCTATCGAGCGCGGTAAAGATGCGCCGGGCAACGCCGTACTGCTGGATGAAACCATCGCGGACTACACCGGCAAACCGACCGAGATTCCGCGCGCCGTGGCTATTTTTGAGCGCTACGCAGGCCCGGAATATAAGCACCAGGAGATGGGGCAACCCAACGTCAGTACCGAACGTCGTGAGCTCGTCGTGCGTTGGATCAGCACCGTGGGCAACTATGACTACATTTTTGACTGGGTTTTCCATCAGAACGGCACTATCGGCATTGATGCTGGCGCCACCGGGATTGAAGCGGTGAAAGGCGTACAAGCGAAAACGATGCACGATCCGAGCGCAAAAGACGACACCCGTTACGGTACGCTTATCGATCACAACATTGTCGGCACCACCCACCAGCATATTTATAACTTCCGTCTGGATTTAGACGTCGATGGCGAGAATAACAGCCTGGTGGCAATGGACCCGGAAGTGAAACCGAACACCGCTGGCGGGCCGCGTACCAGCACCATGCAGATTAATCAGTACAATATCAGTAATGAGAAAGAGGCCGCGCAGAAGTTCGACCCTGGCACCATTCGTTTACTGAGCAACACCAACAAAGAAAACCGCATGGGCAACCCGGTGTCCTATCAGATCATTCCTTACGCAGGCGGTACGCACCCGGTGGCAACAGGCGCGAAATTCGCTCCGGATGAGTGGATCTATCACCGTCTGAGCTTTATGGACAAACAGCTGTGGGTCACGCGTTACCATGCCGATGAACGTTTCCCGGAAGGCAAATACCCGAACCGTTCAACACATGATACGGGGCTCGGGGAGTACACCAAAGATAACGAGTCGCTGGACAATACCGACACCGTGGTCTGGATGACTACCGGCACCACCCACGTTGCCCGCGCGGAAGAGTGGCCGATTATGCCAACCGAGTGGGTTCATACCCTGTTGAAACCGTGGAACTTCTTTGACGAGACGCCGTCGCTAGGGGCGATTAAAGAAGAGAAATAATGTTGGGAATGTGAAAAACGGCGCGATGCGCCGTTTTTTTTATCCCTGCATAAACACCACCTCCTGTGGTGGCGGTCAGCAACCGATTTTGGCTTTGCCTGATTGTCTATGGATTTCAATCTAACAGAACTGGCGGAGGTTTCTTTTCGGGCGTTTAGTCCGCGAAGTCAATTACACAGGCTATGCAGGTGATTTTTGCGGGGGTAAAAGTGCGGGAGACTAGTACGATTGACTCAATTTCTTGATGATGGATTATCCAGCCTGCAATATGAGATGCCCGGTAAACAACGCGCTACCGGGCATCCGTTCAGAGATTAATAGCGCACGCACACCGACTTGGTTTCACACCAGCCGTCCAGCCAGTCAGGACCGAAATCACGCCCGGTGCCAGACTGTTTCATTCCGCCAAACGGCAGGTTGGCATCGATCAGCGTATGGCTGTTAACCCACACTGTTCCGGCCTGTAAACGGTCGGTATATTCCAGCGCTTTGCTGATATTTTGCGTCCAGACACTCGCTGTCAGACCGTATTCCGTATCGTTCGCCAGTTGAAGCGCTTCTTCGCCATCCGCCACGCGTACGAGGTTAACGACCGGACCGAACACTTCTTCTCGCGTCAGGCGCAGTTTCGCATCCGGGTTCACCACCAGCGTCGGCGTCACGTAGTACCCTTTCGCGTCCGGTACAGCCGTGCCAGAGATAAGCTCCGCATGGTTAGCACGAGCATCGTCAAGGAAGGTCTGTACTTTGTCGCAGTGCGCCCTGGAAACCAGCGGGTTAATCTGCGCCTGTAGCGACATCCCCGGCCCGATGGTCAACGATTTGACGGCCTGCTCAAAGCCACTGACCAGCGTGTCAAAAAGCGGGGCTTCAATGTAAATGCGCGAACTGGCCGCACACACCTGCCCCTGATTCAGGAAGCTTCCGGTCATCAGACCTTCAATCACCCACTGCGGGTCGGCATCTTTCAGTACAATCGCCGGGTTTTTACCGCCTAATTCCAGCGTCACGCCGGTCAGCCGGTCTGCCGCCGAACGCGCGATGTTTTTACCCGTCGCCGTTGAGCCCGTAAAGCTGACTTTCGCGATATGCGGATGGGTGGTTAGCGCTGCGCCGCACACGGCACCGCTGCCGGTCACCACGTTAAAGACGCCATCCGGGATCCCCGCTTCTGTCGCCAGTTCCGCGACGCGCAGCAGCGTGAGCGGCGTGGTTTCAGACGGTTTGATAACGATTGAGCATCCCGCCGCCAGCGCAGGCATCACTTTCCACATGCCGATCATCAGCGGGAAGTTCCACGGCACAATCCCGGCGACCACCCCCACCGGCTCTTTACGCGTCCAGGCCTGATAACGCGCGCCTTGCGGTAGCGGAATCGAAAGATCCAGCGTTTTACCGGCAATTTTGGTCGTCAATCCGGCGGTATAGCGCATCCAGTTCAGCGTGCAACCGACTTCGAAGGCCCGGGCAATCGCGATCGATTTCCCCTGCTCCAGCGTTTCGAGCTGTGCCAGTTCCTCGCTGTGCTGTTCGACCAGATCGGCGAAACGCAGCAGGATTCGCTCACGTTCAGCCGGTAATTTTCCTGCCCAGGTGCGAGAAACAAAAGCACGCCAGCCGGACATCACCGCGCGATCGACATCGGTGACGCTGGCGTCCGCCGTTGAGCCAATCACCTCACCGGTGGCCGGGTTGTAGAGACTAAGCCGCTTATCGCCATCGGAGGGCGTCTGGCGCCCATCAATCCAGAGCCCATGCTGCCTGTCCAGAAAGTGTTGTACCGCTGCGAGGACGGTGACCTGTGTATCAGACATACATTCTCCTTAGTGTTGCAGGTTGTCCAGACAGTGTATGCCGCCTTCACGAAACCGGCTTTTTGCTCTGTGACAATCGCTTTGTTTGCTGTGACAGGCTCCGCAAATACCAAGAATAACCCCTACAAACGCTATGCCCGGCGAGCGTTATTTCCTATAGTCACCCACAACGCCCTTGCTATTTGCAACATTAACGCAACAGAAATAAAACAATGCATAAGGCAGCGAGATAAAAATGGCTGGTGTGAGCGAGAAAGACCAATATGAACAGTGGCTGGCGCAGATCAATCAGGTTTGCGGCAGCTTTGCCGCCCGCCCATTGGCGGGAGAATTTGTTGGCGAACTGGAATCAAGTTTTGCTAACAATCTGAAGTTGAGCACGGTCACGGTGGGAGGGGTAAATCTGTTCCGAACCCGCCAGGAAATTAAGCACAGCAATGACGCCTGGTTTTATACCGTGTTCCAGCTTGACGGTAAGGCCGTCATGGAACAAGACGATCGCCAGATTGAACTTGAAACCGGCGACATTACGCTCATTGATGCCTCGCGCCCCTGCTCTTTTTACTGGCCGGCAAAAGCCCGTCAGGTTTCACTGTTGCTGCCACGGCAGATGCTCGAACAACACTTTCGCTTTCAGGAAGTCAGCTGTGCGCAAAAACTCTCGCGGGATCTGCCCACCGTGCAACTGAGCCACCGACTTTTGCAGGAAAGCATGAGCAACACGGGCATGAGCGAGACGGAAAGCGAAGCGGCGCTGGAAGCGATCGTGTGTCTGTTACGACCAGTCCTGCAACAGCAGGAGACCTTGCAGCCGCGTAAAGAGCGGCAGTTTCGCAATGTATTGTCGCTGATCGACGCGCATATTCAGTCAGAAACGCTACGCCCGGAATGGGTCGCCACCGAGAGTGGTATGTCGGTACGCAGTTTATACCGCATGTTCGCGGATAAAGGTCTGGTGGTGGCGCAATACATTAAAAATCGCCGTCTTGATCTTTGCGCCCAAATGCTGCGTACGGCCAACGGAGAAGAGAAGCTGGCGGGCATTGGCTATGCCTGGGGATTTGCCGATCATAGCCATTTTTCGACTGCCTTTAAGCAACGCTTCGGCATTTCGCCAGGAGAATACCGTAAGCGCTATCGCTAATTATTTTTTCATCCATTTACCGTTGATGCCCTGAACATACTCGCCGGGCTTCGCACGTTCGACCAGCTTCTGCCCGGCCATCTTCGCCACCTGATCAACCGAAATATGATTGGTTTCAGCCAGTTGCTGATAGCTGGCGCTGCGCGCCTCATTGATCTTTGTCACCAGCGTTTGTGTTTCCGCGTCGTTTTTCAGCGCAACCAGATAGCCATTCAACGTTTCCCCAACGCGCCCCTGCGTTCGGGCATCGTTGAGGGTCAACGCCATTACATTGCCGCTCAGCAAGCTCAGAATAAGCACAGTCAGTGTTAGCTGTTTTTTCATCATGACCTCAGAATAAATCGCTGCGCGACTTCAGTAAGCTTTCCACGTCTTTATCCACTTTGATATGAATCTCATGTTCAATTTTGACATTCATATTAATGGTGATGGGCTCTTTCGGCGCGGCGACTTCAATACGGGGCGTACAGCCGGTCACTAACGCAGAGGCACACAGCGCCAGCATGGCAGTCATCATTTTCATTGTGGTTCCTCACATTCCTTGCCTTCCGGGCAATGGGTTTCTGGCAACGCTGTATTTTGTTCTAGCCATGCCTGTAAATTGTCGCCAAAACGCAGACTGCGCCAGAGCGTAAACACATTTTCTTCGTGGGTGTAGTTCAGGTTTACCCGCCCCACTTTTCCATCAACGCGACTGCTGCCCGCAATCGTCGCCTGCATGGTCAATACACCCAAATTATCTAAATTGATTTTCGTCCAGGAATGGGCAATTTCCATATAACGTAGCCAGTTGATCGCCGCACCCGCAGCCATATTGTCTTTGACCACCGCGTCGGCAGTGTCTTTATCAATACGCAAAGTCATCGGGCCCGGATTCGTCAGCCAGCCATCTTTGATGATCCATTTTTCATTGTTTAACCACAGCGGTAACGCACCGCTCACCGGACCGGACATGGCGAACTGTTTCGGATTGACCGCGCTGATAAGCTCGCTTGACGAGATATTCTGTACCCGCAGGAGTGCCGGATCGTGCTGTGGCATCCGCAATTGCTGCATGGTGACTTTCCCGCCCAACACATCAACGCTGACATCGCTCAACAGCAGAGGATCCTCTTCGCTCCAGGGATAATTGCCCTGCAGGTCGGCCGTAATATTTTTTGCCGTCACCTGGTTGATGACTTCTGCGATCCGCAACGAAACCGGCCCCCGCGTGCCCAGTTGCCAGACGCCTGCGCTAAATCGAAACGGCAGCACAAAATCCACGCCATTGATTTCATTGTCAGGCATCCACGCGCTACCGCCTTTCAGCACCCCGTGACCGCCCGCTTCGAAACCTTGATCCTCAGCGGCGGAGAACGCAATCTGCGCATACAGCTCGCCTTCGCGTAATTTCATCTTCCATTCAGGCGGTATTAACGGCTGAAAGACCGTCAGTGACTGCTTTGGCCACCAGGCTTGCCCGCGCAGACGCACGCCATCCCAGCGCCCGTTCACCCGTACCGGACCAATCGCCCCCGCATGCAGATCGCCTTTATATTGGAAAAAAGTGGGATCGCGACCTTCAACGCTGAATTTCAGCGTTGAAGGCGGTAACACGCTGCCGCCGGTAAAGGTTGTTTTCCCCGCATCAAAGGACAATGCGCCGCTAAAGGCGGGTTTCTTCGCGTCACGAACCCACACCACCGGCTGTTCGAGTATCAGACGCGGGCTGTCCACCTTCATGGTGCCGTACTGCAGTTGGTCAAATCCGGTAGACAGATCGGTGAGCGTGATCGTTTCGTCATGCCATTCGCCCCGACCAGCGACGTCCCAGTGGGCATGCATCGGGGTAAAACTGCCCGTTCCCCAGTAGCGCCACTGCCAGCGCCCCGCATCCGGAAGAAAGTCATTCGCCATGCCATCCAGGTGCAGGACAAAGTCGCCCATTTTATTCTCATGGGCGCGCAAAATGGCCTGCAAGCGGCCGTCGACTCCACGCGGCGTCACCTTCACGCCCGCCAGCGGCCAGCGGATCTCATCAATATCCAGAGAATCGATGACCCGGCCACGGGAACGCAGCAATGCGCCTGGCGCGAAGTCCAGTTGCGGCGCGGCCAGACTCCCGGTGAGTTGTGCGGGCAGGATGGCGTAGAAAATCAGGTCGCCCTGTTTCGCTTCCCCGGTGACCTGCAATGGCATCTCACTGTTATCCATGCTGAGTTTCCCCGGTCCGAACGTCAGCACCGCGTTCCCTTTCCCCGCATCGCCCTGGGTAAGCACGTTCAACCGCCCGCTCACGAGCGCATTTTCAGGGCCAGCCTGCCAGTTCTCTATTTTGAGTCCCATCCGCCCGCTGAGCGGAAAGCCCTGATATGGCCACGCCCAGCGCCCGTCGCTGATGGTGAACTGTTGACGCGTCACTTCCCAGGGGAGATCCAGTAGCGGATCCGGATTATCGCGCGCCATCACCACCAGTTGCCCGGCGTTGTCCTGCCAGTCAATTTCGGCATCCACCAACGATGGCTCTTGCGGCAGGCTGAGTGTGGTCACGGCGTGACCGCTCACCGGCAGCCCATCGGGAACCAACGGCAGAGTAAACTCCCCGACCAGTTTCACCGGCGGCTGTTGCTCGAAAGCGGACACTTCCAGTTCACTGACGGTAAGATTCTGCCCGCGCAGGTGGCCCTGGAATGTGACTTTATCGCCCTGATAACGGAGTTGCTGGAGAGAGGGTGTCAGAGAGACCGACAGTTTCCCCTGCCACTCCTGCCAGGGCGAAAGGATAATTTTGTCGATATTAATCCAGGTATTGGGCAGCATTGACTGCCATTCAGCCAGCGTTTTGGGGGCAGCCGGTGATTGTGTGGCCTCGGGGAGTTTTGCCAGACAGGCTGAATCAAGCTCGATTGCGCCAACATTTAACCGCCAGCGGCTCGGGTGAGAAAGCCCGGCTTCGGTCACCTTCGCTAACTGGCAGTCACCGACCAGATAGCGCAGTTCAGGAATGTGTAATCCATCACGCGTAATACGCGGACTCTTATCCAACGCGATACGCGTACCCACGGGCAGCCAGATCCCTGCCAGTGTGGGAACCCATAACCCCAGCGTCATAATCAACGTCAGCGGTATCAGGGTCAATAATAGAAGTAGTGCGAGAACGGCTTTATATTTACCCTTCATGGGTAGTTAATGTCCTGATTTAGCGAAAAATATAGCCGGTTAAGGCCCGTATTGTGGCATGTTTGATGGTTCACTTGAACAAGGCGCCACTAATAAGGATAGATGCTCTTGAATTATATGTAATATTTATAGAATACAGATTTTTCATAAAGATATCTAATTAATCAGGGACATAGAGATTAGGACCATCGCGGCGACAGTGTGGAATTTTTCGCGGCCAAATACGCTCCAGGCTGCCAAATGCCCCCAGAATCGGGGTATCAGACGCCTGATAAGTGTGATTTTCGAAGCGTTTCTCAGAACCCAAATCCGCTCACTGACGGTTAACATCAACGGAAACCCCACTGGACGTGCAGTGACCGGTACAGTGTAGGGGCATTCTGCTATCATTTTTTTGGGTTGGTCATCACTCAACCCGAAACCTGTTAGCTGTGAGTACCACGTCGCTCATCTCTCACCGCTGCCCGGTTCGCTGTGAAGGGGTAAAAACACACTAGTGAACTGACCCCTCCACGTTGGAAGCGTTATCCTGAGCCCGTTTAGTGTCACTAACGCTTTACTATATAAGAGCAAAAAAACAAACAACCGATCCACAGATGCCTCAGCCTCTTTTTATGCTGATAGCAAACTTAATTTAGTCCAAAAAAAAAGCAAAATTAATCAAAAATGTGATATGCAAAATGGGCATAATATTATGACATTTTTTAATGAGCATCATCATGATCACTTCATTGCAAAAAAAACACAAAAATAATATAACGTTTTTTTTACTGATTTCTATTGGTACATTCTTATTTCTGTGGCTGACGCCTTTAAACAACACCCATTACGCACTTTCACTCTATCCCATCATTGCCACTTTTACGGGTGCCCTGCACATCCAGATAGGTAGCTTTATGATTATGAACTACTTAAGCTACCGTAAAAATAAACATCTATTACCCCTGGCATGCGCATTTCATAGTTCGGGGATAATTTTATTTATGGCACTCTACATTTATTTCGCGCATTCAGTTCCAAAGAGTATTATTTTTAATGACATTGCTATATTGCATACTCTGCGAACAACGCTCACCACCGGTTTGTTTATTGTTGCCCTGTATTTATATAAAAAAGAAAAAAGCCAACAAAAGTATCATAAGGCAATTGTTTACTCCGTTTTCCTCTGGTGCATTTTACATCTGGCAGTCGCTGTTCTTTATTCAACCAATACACTGCCACTGTCTTTACAACTGATCGATCCTGTGACCTTTGAGTGGCTATTTCCCTGGCACGGATTGGTTATCTTCTTTTGTATTTCGCTTTGGGTAGGCATCGTGTTCTTTATCCTCAGCCTGACTCAACTAAAAAACCAGTTCTGGCTGAGTATGTCTCTCGTGGCGTTGAGCAACCTGCTGATTTTTACAACGTTGTTTAAATATTCCTATATGAACTCAGCGGGCTGGTATCTGGCCCGGGGAGTAGAATGCCTGAGTTCAATGGCGGTGATGACCGTATTAATGTCCGATATCTTCCATCGTTTTAAAGCGTCACGCCAGGCCTATGCGCTTTCGTATGAGAATTCAGTTCGCGATCCCATGACCCGCCTGTTTAATCGCGGATATTTTTATAACTCGCTGAGCCATGAAATTAAAAATGTTAATCCACAGAAGCCACTGAGTATCATTTTTTGCGATATTGATCGCTTTAAATCAGTGAATGATACGTGGGGGCATTTGCAGGGAGACAGGGTCATTATCAAACTTGCAGAATTAATGGTAAGCCTGGTTCGGGACCACGATATTGTTGCCAGAATTGGGGGTGAGGAGTTTGCAATTCTACTCCCTGACTGTGATTCAGCAAGTGCGCAAAATATTGCCGAGAGAATACGAAAACAGGTAGAGCAGGCAACCCCTGCAACAACGAACGGTGATTTTCCGCGAACCATCACTGTCAGCCTGGGTATCGTTTCTTCGGTTGATGGCACGATGGCCGCTGAGCAGCTCGCTGATTGGGCAGATCGCGCACTTTATATGGCAAAAAACCAGGGGCGCAATCGGGTCGTCGTCTTTCCCAAAGAGCTGATGTCGCAAAGTACAGTGTGATAGTCAATTGGCCGGAACCTCCATTTTCCTGAATGGAGGCATCACGCAGACCCTCAGTAAACAACCAGAATCACGTCAATGTGCTAGACGACACAATGCCCGTGGCATTGCCCCCGGGATGCCCCAAAAACAAGTCTGAGTTAAAGAAAGCAATCTGATTTTAATGGGCTACGTACATGGACAATGGATGCTCTAGAATTATTCATTATGTCCATGTCTATCAATTAGTTTTTAGATTTTGTAAGATAATTTTAATCATGTTAATGTGAAGCCATTATCACTGGAGAAAGTCTTATGAAACTCGCTATCTATAGCACGAAACAGTACGACAAGAAGTACTTGCAGCAGGTTAACGAGGAATTCGGTTTTGAACTTGAATTTTTTGACTTTCTGCTGACCGAAAAAACAGCAAAGACGGCGCATGGCTACGAAGCAGTGTGTATTTTTGTGAATGATGACGGCAGCCGTCCAGTGCTGGAAGAGCTAAAAAAGCATGGCGTTAAGTACATCGCCTTACGTTGTGCCGGGTTCAATAATGTGGATCTGGATGCGGCAAAAGAACTGGGGCTGCAGGTTGTGCGTGTCCCTGCTTATTCTCCTGAAGCCGTGGCTGAACATGCGATTGGCATGATGATGACGCTCAACCGTCGTATCCACCGCGCTTATCAGCGCACCCGTGATGCGAATTTTTCTCTGGAAGGTCTGACCGGTTTTACAATGCACGGTAAAACGGCCGGGGTGATCGGTACCGGGAAAATTGGCGTTGCCACACTGCGTATTCTGAAAGGTTTTGGCATGCGTCTGCTGGCGTTTGATCCCTACCCCAGCGCTGCAGCCCTTGAGCTGGGCGTAGAATACGTCGATCTGCCCACGCTGTTTGCCGAATCGGACGTGATCTCCCTGCATTGTCCGTTAACACCGGAGAACTACCATTTGCTCAACCACGCTGCATTTGATCAAATGAAAAATGGGGTGATGGTCATCAACACCAGTCGTGGCGCGCTGATCGATTCCCAGGCGGCAATCGAGGCGCTGAAAAACCAGAAAATTGGTTCACTGGGGATGGACGTTTACGAGAACGAACGCGATCTGTTCTTTGAAGACAAATCGAACGATGTGATTCAGGATGACGTTTTCCGTCGCCTGTCAGCCTGCCATAACGTGTTGTTCACGGGGCATCAGGCCTTCCTGACAGCTGAAGCGCTGATCAGCATTTCTGAAACGACGTTACAGAACCTGAATCAACTTTCCAACGGCGAAACCTGCCCGAACGCACTGTTCTAACCTTTTCGCTCCCCTGCCGTCAGGGGAGCATTTTCAGATAATCTCCAATGATTTATCTGACCATATTATTATTATGGTAAATATTCCCCGTCATTGAATGTAGAGAACCGTCATGCAAAAAATCGTCACGCTGGTTGCACTCAGTATGCTTATGGCTGGTTGTGTGAGTAACAGCAAAGTGTCCGTTAACAGCGAGCAGCTACAACACCACCGTTTTGTTCTTGAGAGCGTTAACGGTAAGCCGTTCCCCGCCAGTAAAAATCCCCCGGAATTAAGTTTCGGCGAAAAGATGACGGTTTCGGGAAAAATGTGTAATCGCTTCTCTGGCGAAGGCAAACTGTCTGACGGCGAACTGAAGGTGAAAGAGATGGCGATGACGCGCATGATGTGTGCCGATCCGCAGTTAAACGAACTGGACAACACCATCAGCACCATGCTCAGGAAAGGGGCGCAGGTAGACTTGACCGCCAACCAGTTGACACTGGCGACGGCGGAACAAACGTTAACGTATAAACTGTCAGATTTAGTGCAGTAAATCGGCTGCGATTAATAGCTACCGCAACTCCCGGCGGCGAGCGACTGTTCACTACAGCGTTTGCCGTTGGGTAATGCGCACATGCCGATGGCCGAACCATCAAGTTGGCGGGCCACGGAGAGCGAACCGCCAATCATGGCGCAATTAGCCTCACCAGAACTGGACATTGCCGCTCTTAAACCAGGCGTCACATGCGCTGCCGTTGCCTGCTGAACAGGTTCACTACTGCAGGCCGACAGTAATAAGACGGCCCCCCCCACCAAAAACGCTGCGCGCATTTCTCTCCCCTCTAAAAATTTACCCAGGACAACACCGCCATAAATAATAGGCAGCGGAATCTGCGGCGTCGAGAGGCAATATGCGCATTTATGCGCCCTGGTTACATTTTCTGGCAATTTTTTTCGCGTCTGTTTGATCAAACACTTCATTCTTTTTAATGCATGGACACAAAAGCGAAAATGCGGCTCGGCGGAGTTTGCTAAAATTAGAGGATAACTACAGGACTCGCCGATGTTTCGCGCGTCCCTTTATTTTGCGCAATGTAAGGGTGTCATATGATTACTATTGACGGTAATGGCGCGGTTGCTTCGGTCGCATTCCGTACCAGTGAAGTTATCGCCATCTACCCGATTACGCCAAGTTCGACAATGGCTGAGCTGGCAGATGCCTGGGCTGGCGACGGGCTTAAAAACGTGTGGGGGGACACCCCGCGCGTCGTAGAAATGCAGTCGGAAGGCGGCGCGATCGCCACCGTTCACGGCGCATTACAGACCGGGGCGTTGTCGACATCGTTTACGTCCTCGCAGGGTCTGCTACTGATGATCCCGACGCTGTACAAACTGGCGGGTCAGCTTACCCCGTTTGTCCTCCATGTTGCTGCCCGTACCCTCGCCACACACGCGCTGTCTATTTTTGGTGACCATTCCGACGTGATGGCCGTTCGCCAGACCGGCTGCGCCCTGCTGTGTGCCAGCAGCGTTCAGGAAGCACAGGATTTTGCGCTGATTTCGCACATCGCAACCCTGAAAAGCCGCGTGCCGTTTATTCATTTCTTTGATGGTTTCCGTACCTCACATGAGATCAATAAAATTGTCCCGCTGGCCGATGACACGATCCTCAACCTGATGCCGCAGGCTGAAATTGATGCGCACCGCGCCCGCGCGCTGAACCCGGAGCACCCGGTGATCCGCGGTACGTCGGCCAACCCGGACACCTACTTCCAGTCTCGCGAGGCGACCAACCCGTGGTATAACGCCGTTTACGACCACGTTGAACAGGCGATGGATGACTTCGCCGACGCCACCGGGCGTCAGTACAAACCTTTTGAGTACTACGGTCACCCGCAGGCCGAACGCGTCATCATTCTGATGGGCTCCGCGATCGGCACCTGTGAAGAGGTGGTGGATGAGTTGCTTACACGCGGCGAAAAAGTCGGCGTGCTGAAAGTCCGTCTGTATCGCCCGTTCTCCGCTCGCCATTTACTGCAGGCTTTACCGGAATCCGCACGTGTAGTTGCCGTTCTGGATCGCACCAAAGAACCTGGCGCGCAGGCGGAACCGTTGTACCTGGATGTCATGACGGCCCTGGCCGAAGCCTTCAATGCTGGTGAGCGCGAAACCTTACCGCGCGTCATCGGTGGCCGTTATGGTCTCTCTTCAAAAGAGTTTGGCCCGGACTGTGTACTGGCAGTCTTTAACGAACTGAACAGCGCTAAACCGAAACCGCGTTTTACGGTAGGTATTTATGATGATGTGACCAATCTGTCACTTCACTTGCCTGAAAACACCCTTCCCGGCAGCGCAAAACTCGAAGCGCTGTTTTATGGTTTAGGCAGCGACGGTAGCGTTTCAGCAACCAAAAATAATATCAAGATTATCGGTAACTCCACGCCATGGTATGCGCAGGGGTATTTTGTCTACGACTCCAAAAAAGCGGGTGGCCTGACCGTTTCGCATCTGCGGGTGAGCGAGCAGCCGATTCGTTCTGCTTATCTGGTGTCCCAGGCGGATTTCGTCGGCTGCCACCAGGTACAGTTTATCGACAAATATCAAATGGCAGAACGTCTGAAACCGGGCGGTATTTTCCTGCTTAACACCCCCTACCACGCCGATGAGGTATGGTCGCGACTACCGCAGGAAGTGCAGGCGGTGCTTAACCAGAAGAAAGCCCGTTTTTACGTTATCAATGCCGTCAAAATTGCCCGTGAATGCGGTCTGGCTGCGCGCATCAATACCGTCATGCAGATGGCGTTCTTCCATCTGACGCAAATTTTACCGGGCGACAGTGCGCTGGCGGAGTTGCAGGGCGCAATTGCGAAAAGCTACAGCAGTAAAGGCCAGGATCTGGTGGAGCGTAACTGGCAGGCTCTGGCGCTGGCCCGTGAGTCGGTCGCCGAAGTTCCCCTGCAGGCGGTGGATCCGCACAGTGCGAACCGTCCTCCGGTCGTTTCCGACGCCGCACCTGATTTTGTTAAAACCGTCACCGCCGCGATGCTCGCCGGTCTTGGCGATGCCCTGCCCGTTTCCGCGCTGCCGCCGGACGGCACCTGGCCGATGGGCACCACCCGTTGGGAAAAACGCAACATCGCTGAAAAGATCCCCATCTGGAAAGAAGAGCTGTGTACCCAGTGTAACCACTGCGTCGCCGCCTGCCCTCACTCGGCCATCCGCGCCAAAGTGGTGTCGCCTGAGGCCCTGGAAAACGCGCCGGCCAGTCTGCATTCACTGGATGTGAAATCACGCGATATGCGCGGTCAGAAATACGTCCTGCAGGTTGCGCCCGAAGACTGCACCGGGTGTAATTTGTGTGTCGAAGTTTGCCCGGCGAAAGATCGTCAAAATCCGGAGATCAAGGCCATCAACATGATGTCGCGCCTTGAGCACGTTGAAGAGGAGAGAATAAATTATGACTTCTTCCTCAGCCTGCCGGAGATTGATCGCAGCAAACTGGAACGTATCGATATCCGTACCTCGCAGCTGATTACGCCGCTGTTCGAGTATTCCGGCGCCTGTTCCGGCTGCGGTGAGACGCCGTATATCAAACTGCTGACGCAGTTGTACGGCGACAGAATGTTGATCGCCAACGCCACCGGTTGTTCTTCAATCTATGGCGGCAACCTGCCCTCAACGCCTTACACCACCGACATTCATGGTCGCGGGCCTGCATGGGCAAACTCATTGTTTGAAGACAACGCCGAGTTTGGCCTGGGCTTTCGTCTGACGGTGGATCAACACCGGGTACGCGTTTTGCGCCTGTTGGAACAGTTTGCAGAGCAGATCCCCGCAGAATTAAATGATGCGCTGCATGCCGATGCAACGCCGGAAGTGCGCCGCGAACAGGTCGCCGCTTTACGTCTGCATCTTAAGGATGTTGAGGCTGCGCGTGAACTGTTAACCGATGCCGATGCGCTGGTAGAAAAATCAATCTGGCTGATCGGCGGCGACGGATGGGCCTATGATATTGGCTTTGGCGGTCTTGACCATGTATTAAGCCTGACCGAAAACGTCAATATTCTGGTGCTGGATACCCAGTGTTACTCCAACACCGGTGGGCAAGCGTCGAAAGCGACACCGCTGGGCGCAGTGACTAAATTCGGCGAGCACGGGAAGCGTAAGGCACGTAAAGATTTGGGCGTCAGTATGATGATGTACGGTCATATTTATGTCGCACAGATCTCATTGGGGGCGCAACTAAACCAGACGGTGAAGGCGATTCAGGAAGCCGAATCTTATCCGGGACCGTCGCTGATCATTGCCTACAGCCCGTGTGAAGAGCATGGCTACGACCTGGCGTTAAGTCACGATCAGATGCGTCAGTTAACGGCGACCGGCTTCTGGCCACTGTATCGCTTTGACCCACGTCGGGCCGATGAAGGTAAACGACCGCTGGCACTGGATTCTCGCCCGCCGTCAGACGCGCTGGCCGAGACGTTGCTCAACGAGCAGCGCTTCCGTCGCCTGAATACCCAACAGCCGGAAGTGGCCGAGCAGTTGTGGAAAGATGCCGCGGCAGATCTGCAAAAACGCTATGACTTCCTTGCCCAGTTAGCCGGGAAGGCAGAAAAGAGTGATACGGAGTGATCCTGAAAGTAAAAAATTAGCTTTCAGATAAAAAAAAGCCCGAACAATGGTTCGGGCTTGTCAATTTATTCGCTGGGAAATAAATACCCATCGCAATGGCCAACGAAAAAAGCAAAAGTGACAATAAAGGCATATAACCCGCGCAGAATATCGCAACAAGTTTCGCTTGTATAATTTTTATTTTGTATATATTAAGCTGAATCATTCATGAAAATTATCATCATTTCAACGGAATTATTTATTTAAGATTTTACTTAACACGTAACAATTCATACTTATCGATTTACGGAACTTCTCATTTAGCATGCTTTCACTCCCTCGTATGGGTAGTCACAGGTAATTAAAAAAAACTAAAGGATTATTTCGATGAAAAGAAAAGTACTGGCCCTCGTTATTCCTGCAATGTTAGCCGCAGGTGCTACCCACGCCGCTGAAGTTTATAACAGCAACGGCAACAAATTAGATCTTTACGGTAAAGTAGTCGGTCTGCACTATATGTCTGACGACGCCAGCAGTGATGGCGACCAGTCTTATATGCGTATGGGTTTCAAAGGCGAAACTCAGATCAATGACGAACTGATCGGCTTCGGTCAGTGGGAATACCAGGTTAACACCAACACCACTGAAAGCGACCACGGCAACAGCTTCACCCGTCTGGGTTTCGCGGGTCTGAAATTCGGTGACTACGGTTCATTCGACTACGGCCGTAACTACGGCGTAATGTACGACGTAGAAGGCTGGGTGGATATGCTGCCAGAATTCGGTGGCGACTCTTACACCAAAGCGGATAACTTCATGACCGGCCGTGCCAACGGCGTTGCCACCTACCGTAACAACAACATGTTCGGTATGGTTGACGGCCTGAGCTTCGCGCTGCAGTTCCAGGGCGCTAACGAGAGCCAGGTTACTGACGAAAATGGCCAGGAAATCCAGGAAGGTACTGGTAACGGCAACGATCACCGTAATATCAAAAACTCCAACGGTGACGGCTTCGGTATCTCCTCCTCTTACGACTTCGGTATGGGCGTAACCCTGGGTGCGGCGTATACCTCTTCTGACCGTACTAACGAGCAGGTTGAATTCTCTACTGCAGGCGGCGACAAAGCTGACGCGTGGACTGTCGGTGGTAAATACGATGCGAACAACATCTATTTCGCTGCAATGTACTCCGAAACCCGTAACATGACCCCGTATGGTGACAGCTACAACACCATCGCCGACAAAACGCAGAACTTTGAAGTGACTGCTCAGTACCAGTTCGACTTCGGTCTGCGTCCGAACATTTCTTACCTGATGTCTAAAGGCAAGGATCTGGGCACCGACGGCGACCAGGATCTGGTGAACTATGCTGAAATCGGCCTGACTTACTACTTCAACAAAAACATGTCCACCTTTGTTGATTACAAAATCAACCTGCTGGACGAAGACGACAGCTTCTATGCTGACAACGGCATCGCCACTGACGACATCGTAGCCCTGGGTCTGATTTACCAGTTCTAAGTCTACCGGCCCGCTGGAAACAGCGGGCTACTCTCCTTTCCCCACCCTTCACAACACTGTTTTATTTCTGCTAAAACAATATATCTGTTGCGTAAAAATCCCTGACTGATAGATGATAGCTGGCATAAGAACCTGTCATAAAGGACGCCTGCCATGCACCATCATCCTGTAAAATCTTCACGCATTGCATCCGTCGGTTATGATGAAACATCCCGCACGCTGGAAATACGCTTTCACCAAACTGATGCACTTTTACAATATCAGGATGTTCCCGCCCGTATATTTCATCATTTTCTTAGCGTTGTCTCGAAAGGACGATTTTATGACGGCGTTATTAAGGGAAAATTCCCGGAACGGAAACTGAAATGACACAAAATGTGACTCCCGTCATTATACATAAAGTGCCATTAGAGGGTAGAATCCAGGCGGATACTTAAACAGGAGGTTTTATGAGCAGAATGATTCTTGTCCCTATCGATATTTCAGATTCAGAATTAACTCAACGTGTAATTGCCCATGTCGAAGCGGAGGCAAAAATTGACGATGCACAGGTCCATTTTTTGACCGTGATCCCGTCACTGCCTTACTACGCCTCATTAGGTCTGGCTTATTCGGCTGAGTTACCCGCGATGGACGATCTGAAAGCCGAAGCAAAATCTCAGCTGGAAGACATTACCAGGAAGTTCACTATCCCCAGAGACAGAGTGCACCTGCATGTTACGGAAGGCTCGCCAAAAGATAAAATTCTGGAAATGGCGAAAAAGTTACCGGCCGAAATGGTGATTATTTCCTCACATCGCCCGGATATCACCACGTATCTGCTTGGTTCCAACGCCGCCGCCGTGGTGCGTCACGCGGAATGTTCCGTGCTGGTTGTTCGCTAGACATTGCAGCCCGCAACGCCGTTGCGGGCCTTTTAGCGATTTTTTTACAAAGTAATCCGGTGAAAACCAAATAACAGCGCGGGTGCCAGTCGATAAAAAGGCACCGGACGCCAGAAATAATACCCTTGTAAAAAATGAATCCCTTTCGCATTCAGGTAATCAGCCTGATGCTGCGTCTCAACGCCTTCTGCGATGATTTGTAACGACAGCTTTTTCGCCATATCAATAACGCAGTCAACCAACAGGGTTGAATCCGGGGAGTTGCTGATCCGTCGAACAAAGCTTTTATCAATCTTAATGAAATCAACCGGAAATTCGTTGAGATAAGAAATGCCAGAATAGCCGGTACCAAAATCATCCAGCGCCACCAGTACACCATGGCTACGCAGACGAGCAAACATCGAGAGGGTTTTCGGCGTCAAGGCCATCGGTTCCCGCTCTGTCACTTCCAGTACCAGCGTGATTTTTTTGGCGGACAATGCATCCAGCAAATGTAAGCAGTCATACTCCAGCACTTCGCTTTGCCCGTGCGCCGCACTGATGTTGATACCAATATGCAAACCTTCCGGTAAGTGCGGCATCACCGGGGTGAGATCCTCAATGACCCGCATCATAAGCTTATGCGTCAGTTCGATAATTAGGCCGGTTTTTTCCGCTAGCGGAATAAAAACGTCAGGCGGAATAAAACCCGCTTCAGGGTGCTTCCAGCGGGCCAGTATTTCGAAACCGTCAATTTTTCCACTCGCCCCATTTACTACCGGTTGATAAAAAGGAATGATTTCTCCCTTGTCGATGGCCCGGCGTAAGTTCTCTTCAGGGGTCGTATATTTACTCAGATAGCGATGGAGTATCCATCCAGTTACCAGCGACATGATCGCAAGGATAGCGGTAAGAAAACCGCCCTGGGAGATCAAACGTCCCAGACTGAAAAAAGGCGGTGGGTCGTATTCAATTCTGAAAGGATAACGCAACGATTGCTGATGCACCTTGCTCTGTTGTTCTGACGTGAAAGGTCTGACAACATCATTGTAATTTAACATTTTATTACCTACCACAAGGGTAAGCTGTATTCGGTTGGATGCGGTCTTGAGCGCGGTATTGAGATGCACGAACCCAATACTCGCCCCCACATAACCAGAAATACCCGGCGCCAGATAAAAGAGCACTGGCGTTCCCCCGGTGATTTCATCGCCAGGATAGAGCGTAAGACTGGCCGCCGTCGATTTATCTTCGTGAATTTTTTGGGTCTGACTCCCCAGCAGTGAGGAACACCATACTTCGTGATTTCGGATCAGAACGACATAGCGTAAATGTGGCCCCATTGCCGCTTCGCGATTCAATATCCGTTGTGCATCAGGAGTACAGGAACCGGCTGTCAGCGGGCGAACAACGCTAACCGCTTTTATGGCCTCGTCCACCATACTGTCGGCAAGGGATACCGACAGTTTTGCTTCCTGTATCCTGTCTGTGTATGCCGCGCGCCAGAGTTGCCAGTTCAGCGCCGTAACACCGACAATAAAAAACACGAAACCACAGAGTAAGGAGACCAGCGTTGCTCGCATAATGGCTTTCCGGTTTGGGATATTTTTTATGGCTTTCCTGAATCGTAAAAATAGCCTGCTTTCAGGAAAAAAGTGTGATTAATCAAGAAATATTGAAAAGACCCGTAATCCGCATTTTCGACGCGCGAAAAGCACAGGTAAACGCAGGAAAGCACAAAAGCCGTACAAGGCGTGGAGTCGCCTTGATGCAAGATAGAACGTTGCTATAAAACGTGCTGACATTCGTCGCCGTAATCCGTACCATACGCGACATACTTTTGCCTGTTGGCTTTTGCCAGCCGGAGCTAACCCGTCATTTATCACTAACCAGATGGGCATGATAACGCGCCCGCCCTTGGTGTCTGAGACAGTAAATAATGCAACAAAATCAAGAAATTACAAAGAAAGAACAATACAACCTGAACAAATTACAAAAACGTTTACGTCGTAACGTGGGCGAAGCGATTGCTGACTTCAACATGATCGAAGACGGCGACCGTATTATGGTGTGCCTTTCCGGTGGGAAAGACAGCTACACCATGCTGGAAATTCTGCGTAATTTGCAGCAAAGCGCGCCGATCAGTTTTTCCCTGGTTGCCGTTAACCTTGATCAGAAGCAACCGGGTTTCCCGGAGCATATTCTGCCAGAGTACCTCGAGCAGTTAGGCGTAGAGTATAAAATTGTCGAAGAAAACACCTACGGGATCGTGAAAGAGAAAATTCCGGAAGGCAAAACGACCTGTTCCCTCTGCTCGCGACTGCGCCGCGGCATTCTTTATCGCACGGCGACTGAACTCGGCGCGACAAAGATTGCGCTTGGGCACCATCGTGACGACATTCTGCAGACGCTGTTTTTGAATATGTTCTACGGCGGCAAAATGAAAGGTATGCCACCGAAGCTGATGAGCGATGATGGTAAACACATTGTCATTCGCCCGCTGGCCTATTGCCGCGAAAAAGATATTGAACGTTTTGCCGAGGCCAAAGGTTACCCGATTATTCCGTGTAACCTTTGCGGTTCACAGCCTAATCTGCAACGTCAGGTAATTGCCGACATGCTGCGCGACTGGGACAAACGTTACCCGGGGCGCATTGAAACCATGTTCAGCGCGATGCAAAACGTGGTCCCTTCTCACCTGAGTGATATCAACCTGTTTGACTTCAAAGGGATCCAGCACGGCTCCGACATCGTGGACGGCGGTGATCTGGCGTTTGACCGCGAAGAAATCCCACTGCAACCAGCAGGATGGCAGCCAGAAGAAGACGAAAACCAACTGGATGAGTTACGACTGAATGTCGTCGAAGTGAAGTAATCTTTCAGCGTCTCAGGTGTGATACCTGAGACGCCCTCTTAACGCTTATTTCAACAAACGAACCCGGCAAGTCTTGCCTTTAATCTTACCGTTTTGCAATTGTTTCCACGCTTTGTGCGCGACCGACTGGCGAATCGCCACGTAAACATGCGCCGGATGCACGGAAATCTTGCCAATGTCGGCGCCATCCAGACCCATATCACCGGTCAACGCCCCCAGCACATCGCCAGGACGCATTTTGGCTTTTTTACCGCCATCGATGCACAGCGTCGCCATCTCGGCCTCTAGGGGCACAATCGGGCTGCTCCCCGGCGTCACCAGCCAGTTGAGTTTAAGCTGTAACATTTCAGACAAAATATTCGCGCGCTGTGCTTCTTCCGGCGCGCAAAAGCTAATAGCCAGCCCGCTGTTACCCGCACGGGCGGTACGACCAATACGGTGTACGTGAACTTCCGGATCCCATGCCAGTTCGAAGTTGACCACCAGCTCCAGCGATTTGATATCAAGACCACGGGCGGCGACATCTGTTGCCACTAACACGCGCACGCTGCCGTTTGCAAAGCGCACCAACGTCTGGTCACGATCGCGCTGCTCAAGATCGCCGTGCAGCGCCAGTGCGCTTTGCCCTGCGGCATTAAGCGCGTCACACACTGACTGGCAATCTTTTTTGGTGTTACAGAACACCACGCAGGATGCCGGCTGATGCTGGCTGAGCAATTTTTGCAGCAGCGAAATTTTGCCCTGCGAAGAAGTTTCAAAAAATTGTTGCTCAATCGCGGGAAGCGCGTCGACAGCGTCGATTTCGATGGCGAGTGGGTCCCGCTGAACCCGACCGCTGATGGCGGCGATAGCGTCAGGCCAGGTGGCAGAAAACAACAGCGTCTGGCGTGAGGCTGGGGCAAAACGGATCACCTCGTCAATGGCGTCACTGAATCCCATATCGAGCATACGATCGGCTTCGTCCATCACCAGCGTATTCAGGGCATCCAGTGAAACGGTGCCTTTTTGCAGGTGGTCGAGCAAGCGACCCGGGGTGGCCACAATAATATGCGGCGCATGCTGGAGAGAATCACGCTGAGCGCCGAAAGGCTGTCCGCCGCAGAGCGTCAATATTTTGGTGTTGGGCAGAAAACGCGCCAGACGACGCAACTCTCCCGCGACCTGATCGGCCAGTTCGCGGGTGGGGCACAGCACCAGGGATTGCGTCTGGAACAGACCCGCATCAATATGCTGCAGAAGCCCAAGGCCAAATGCGGCCGTCTTACCACTGCCGGTTTTTGCCTGCACGCGGACATCACGCCCGGACAGAATGGCTGGCAGCGCGGCAGCCTGTACCGGCGTCATCTCAAGGTAACCCAACTCGTTAAGATTCTCGAGTTGGGCGGTGGGCAAAACATTCAGGGTTGAAAAAGCGGTCACAATTAAATCTCGTCGTAAATGGCTGGTAATCAGCAGGCGCGTATCCTCGCAGATCTCAGCTTACGATGCGACATTTTAATCGGTTCTTCGTCGGGCGGCGGATCGGGCATGGGCTGCGGACGAGGAATGGGATCGGGCATCGGTATCGGATCGGTTGGCAGGGGTTCCGGCTGACGCGTATGCAGGTGCAGGTGCAGGTGCAGTAGGGTTAATAAACGGCTCATGTTACCCTCCGGTCGTTAAGGCTGACACTTTTAGGGTAGTCCCGCAGGCAAAAAAAAGCCGACTAATCTAAGTCGGCGTCGTACGAATCAATTGTGCTATGCAGTAATTCAAAAAAGGAAGTAAGACAATATGGAGCGCAACGCCCATCGCTTGACGTTGCATTCACCTGCGAGAGAGATATTGCCCCGAATAGGTAGACGGTTTATTGACTTCGCTCAAACTATACGGCGTTTTCATACTCACACAGGGCAAAAAATCGTTGATGTTACAACCATTTACTGCGATGCAACCATAAAGTAACACCGCTAATCAGCACCACTAACAGAATGCAAAACAGGGAAAACCCAAATCGCCACTCCCCGCCGGGTATTCCACCAAGGTTAACGCCGAACAAACCGGTCAAAAATGTACTTGGCAGGAAAACCATTGCCATCAATGACATGGTATAGGTTCTGCGAGACAGTGATTCCTGCATCACCTGCGCAATTTCATCGGCCATAATGCCTGTGCGCGCGATGCACGCGTCAATCTCATCCAGCCCTCTTCCCAGGCGATCGGCAATGTCCTGCATCCGACGACGCTGATCGTCATTCATCCACGGCAGACGCTCGCTGGATAGCCGCGCGTAAACGTCTCGCTGAGGCGCCATGTATCGTCGCATCACAATCAGCTGTTTACGCAGCAACGCCATAAAACCGCGTGGTGGAATTTGCTGATCGAGCAGGTTGTCTTCCAGGTCGATAATTTTATCGTGAAGCTGTTCAATAAACTCGCTGGCGTGGTCGGTTAACGCGTCGCAAACATCCACCAGCCAGCGGCCGCAATCTTCTGGGCCAGTGCCTTCCTGCAGATCGCTCACCACGTCATCCAGCGCCAGAACTTTTCGCTGCCGGGTGGACACAATCAGACGCTCGTCCATATACAGACGCATCGCAACCAGTTGATCGGGGCGTTCGTCGGTATTGCCGTTGATGCAGCGTAATGTGATTAACGTCCCTTCCCCCATCCGGCTCACTCTTGGGCGCATGCTTTCGCCCGCCAGCGCGTTGCGCACACTATTGGGCAGTAACGGCGTGGTCGCCAGCCACTGCGCGCTGTCAGGATGGGTATAATTAAGATGCAGCCAGCAGGGGTGCGCGTTGTCAATAATGTCGTTATCTTCTAACGGCTTCACGCCGCCATTGCCGTCCAGCCGCCAGGCAAAGACAGCATCCGGTACGTTAACTTCCGATCCCTTAATGGCTTCCACAACGCCTCCACAGTCATTCATTCTCACCGATAGTCTAGCCTTCGGCGCATGTTAAGCAATATCTCATTGTCCCATTGCGCTGAAATGATTCAGAAATATCGCGCAAACCGCCCGCAGGTTCACTCCGCTTGAGTATCCCCTCCGGTGCCATTTCTGTTCCGGTTTCCGCTCTGCAATGCGCGCATTTATGTAAAATATATGTTACTAATTAGCATGTTTTACCAGGTCGGTAGCACAAATTACTGCTAGATTTATCTGCACGATATTCTCTCGATGGAGAGCCTGATGTTGCACGTTTCCTGGGACCCCGTTCTGATCGGTATTTCTTTTTTAGTCGCTTTTATCGCTTCTTTTGTTGCCCTCGACAGTGCCGGTAAAGTTGCGATCTCCAGCCATCAGGGCTCGGCGTTCTGGCGTTTCTCTGGCGGAGCAACTCTCGGCATGGGCATCTGGTCAATGCATTTCATCGGGATGCTGGCGATGAAAATGAGCATGCCAATGAATTATCATTTTCTCCTCACTGCATTATCTTTTCTGATCGCACTCGGAACTGCCACGCTGGCTATCACTATCGCCATTTCCGGCGACACGCTTTCAAGGAAAAGGCTCATTGTGGCGACGGGCATTTTGAGTTCTGGCGTCGTGAGTATGCATTACGTCGGGATGGCCGCCATTCTTGAACATTCCGCTATCATCTGGGATGCAAGCCTCATTTTGCTCTCCGTGGTCATTGCCGTGGTCGCATCCGGAGCCGGATTAAGGCTGGCTTTTCATCTACGACAACATTCCCGCAGAGTATTCATTAATCGCCTTATCGCCGCACTGATGATGGCGCTGGCGATTTGCGCGATGCATTACACGGGCATGGGCGCAGCAACATTCACGCATTACACGCATACACAACACGCGGGCATCAATACGGTCGAGTTGTCGGTCTGGGTTTCCGCCATTACGCTAATTATTCTGGGCATTATGCTGATTATTTCGATGATCGATTCTCAGTTGCGAACCTCGCGGCTGGCAGACAATTTACATCAGTTAAATTCCCGTCTTGAATATCAAACCCAGTTTGATGCCCTCACTGGTCTTGCCAATCGCACCCAAATTGATATGTGCCTGCAAGATTGTCTGCACCATTCTGCCCTACACCAACAACATTTTGCCCTGGTGTTTATCGATTTAGATCGGTTCAAGATGGTGAATGATACGTGGGGCCATCACATTGGCGATCAGCTACTAATTGCCAGCGCACAGCGGATCCACAAATGCCTTGACGACACGATGACGCTTGCCCGGCTGGGCGGGGATGAATTTATTCTTCTCGTGCCGGGTAGCACGAAAGCATTGCTATCCTCCTTACTGACGAGGATTGCCGGGGAAATCAATGCCCCCTTCTCACTCTCCGGGCACATGATTCGTGTCTCGCTGAGCGCCGGAAGCAGTTTTTATCCTGAACATGGTTCCACGCTGCACGACCTCAAAGTGAAAGCCGACGTGGCTATGTATCATGTTAAGCAGAAAGGCAGAAATGGCTGGGCGATTTATACGCCTGAAATGGAGGCCCTTGTGACCTCCGCAGCAGGGATCCTGCAGGACCTCCCTCTCGCGCTTGAGCAACATCAATTCGAGTTGTGGTTTCAGCCTAAATACACTGCCGGAGACCATGCCCTGACCGGTTTTGAGGCGTTACTTCGCTGGCGACACCCTGAACAAGGTCTGCTGTTACCGGGTGTATTCCTGCAAGCGCTGGAAGATACAGGGCTTATCATCCCGGTAGGAAACTGGGTTATTCAGCAAGCCTGTTTCCAGCTTCATCAGTGGAAACAACAAGGGCACCCTGAATGGTCACTGGCCATCAATCTTTCCCCAACGCAATTTGAACAGCATGATATCGTCGACATTGTCTCCGAGTCGCTGGAGCGTTATAACCTTTCGCCTACGCAATTAACGCTGGAAATCACTGAAAGTGTTGCCTTTAAAAATTTATCGCGCAGTGTAGAAATATTGAATACGTTTTCTGAAGCAGGGATCATCGTTTCTATTGATGATTTCGGGACAGGTTATTCAAATATGTTGATGTTGAAATCACTTCCGGCGCGTGAGTTAAAAATTGACAGGGTATTTATTAAAGATATCGGTGAAAACAGCAAAAATATGAAAATAGTGTCTACTATTATCGACATTGCGCATTCCATGAATATGCGCGTGGTTGCTGAAGGTATCGAAACCCCGGAGCAAGAACTGCTGTTAACCCGTATGGGCTGCGGCGTTCTGCAAGGTTTTTTGTATGCAAAACCGATTCCAGCGAATAGAATCCCAGAATTGATCCAAAGAGACAGTATCGTAAAGCAGTTGAAAGCTGTGTCCCCATTAGCTCCGCAGCAAACTATTTCGCTGTAAGAGATTGATGATAAAAATGATCTGCCAATAATTGGCTGCACAGCATGTGAAGATAACAGGATTATCGATGATTGCACACGAATTCAATGCCCTGGATTTATTAACCGTTCCTGTTTGGATCGTCTCACCGCATAAAGAAGCACTGGTATTTGCTAATACCGCCGCACGGGAACTGATGCAGGAAAATACATTCAGTCAACTGCGCAAAGGGTTATTTTCAGCCCATGCACAAAATGAATTGTCCATGTATATCACTGACCTACGAAACCAGCGGGATATTGTCGAAATTCTGACGGTCTGTTGCAATGGCCAGGAAAATGCGCTGACCTGCCGACTTTCCGTCAAAACACTCGCAACTGAGGACGATGTGATTGTCTTTGAGGGGTTCGAAGTGCAGGCGATACAGGGGCTCAAGGCCAGCCGTTCTGCAAACTATCAGCGCAAGAAACAGGGCTTCTATGCCCGTTTTTTCCAGACAAACACCGCGCCCATGCTGCTGATTGATCCCTCCAGAGAGGGGCTGATTGTGGATGCAAACCTGGCTGCCATGAACTTCTACGGCTACAGCCACGAGGTAATATGCCAAAAGCATACGTGGGAAATTAATGAATTAGGCCGTCATGTGCTGCCTATTATGCATGAAGTCGCACGTTTGCCTGGAGGTCATAAGCCGCTCAATTTCGTTCACAAACTGGCTGACGGCTCCACCCGTCACGTACAAACGTATGCCGGGCCTATCGAAATATACGGCGAACGACTTATGTTATGTATCATCCACGACATCACCGAACAAAAGCGGCTGGAGCAGGAACTGGAACGCGCCGCCATGCATGACGATCTCACCGGTTTATTGAACCGAAGACAGTTTTATCAACTTACCGAGCAGAGCCAGACACCCCATTTAGCGCTGACGCAGGATTACAGTTTGCTGCTGATCGACACCGATCGCTTTAAGAGCATCAACGATCTTTATGGCCATCTGAAAGGCGATGAGGTGTTGCGTGCCCTTTCACGAACGCTTGAAGCACACGCCCGTAAAGGCGACCTGGTTTTTCGCTGGGGAGGTGAAGAGTTTGTGTTACTGCTGCCGCGCACGCCGCTGGATACGGCGATGACTATCGCTGAAACCCTGCGCGCCAGTGTCGCCAAAATCAGTATCGCTGGCTTACCGCGTTTTACGGTCAGTATTGGTGTGGCGCGGCATGAACAGAATGAAAGTATCGACGAGTTGTTTAAACGCGTGGACGATGCGTTATACAAAGCCAAAAATGACGGGCGTAACAGAGTGCTCGCCGCCTGACGTCGCATGATACTGTTGATGCGTCACGGAAGACGCTGTGTTTTCTGTCCTGATTTTGCGCCCGCACCAGGCGGCGCAGGCGCATTTTTACCGTGATATCGCTAGCGACTGCGCTTGGCGTGACGTTCCCAGTTTTCCTGCTTCGCCTGCGCTGTTTTGCGCAACGCAACATAGCATGCACCGCTGCCGCCATGATGCGGTAACGCCGAACAATAGGCCTGCACATCGTCGAACTCTGTCAGCCATCGCGCGACATAACTGCGGATGACATTGGCATGTGAACGGTCTTCCCGTCCCTTACCGTGGATAATCAGCACATTACGTAAGCCGTCCTGCAGTGCCTGTAAAATGAAACTGAACAGCATCTTGCGGCACTCTTCAACAGGCTGGCGCAACAAATTCAGGCTCGCCTGCTGGCTGTACTTACCTAAACGCAGTTTGTCGGTCACCCCTTGCTGCAGACCTTCCCGGCGAAATTCCAACGGTTGACTGAGCGGGATAATATCCAAATAACCGGTGGTGAGAAAATTATCAAGCTGGAGCGTATCCAGACGCTGCGGTGCACGCTGATTACGCGTGGGCTGCCAGTGTATATCCGTGCAACGCTTTAGCGGCTGGACATCCTCCATGGCGTCTAGAAATAGCGATGTGTCGTCAAGGTTCATGATTCATCCTCCCGCTTTTAGCTTCTGCACTATCATAACCGCACGATATTATGCCGACAACGCTTTACAGTTGTTTCCAATAACAGGTCAGGATGCACTTCGGTGTGGGCCACTGAGCGGTGCATCCTTCTCTTTATAGGGTATAGATGCCGATCATCATCGCATGATATCTTGTCATTTTGCCGACCGTGTCGGACATATCCTGTTCTGAATAAAGGGAAACGGATGCTGAAATTACTTCAAGACAACATTGCGACTCCGCTGGGGCCGCTGTGGGTGATTTGCGATGAACAATTTCGCCTGCGCGCTATCGAGTGGGAGCAACACAGCGACCGTATGGAGCAATTGCTGGATATTCATTATCGCAGCGAAGGGTACGAGCGTGTTGTCGCCAAAAATCCCGGCGGCCTGAGCGATAAGCTCTCTGACTATTTTGCGGGCAATCTCAGCATTATCGATACGCTGGAAACCGCCACCGGCGGCACCGATTTTCAACGTGAGGTGTGGCGGGCGCTACGGTCCATTCCGTGCGGACATGTTATGCATTACGGCCAGTTAGCCGAACAGTTAGGTCGCCCTGGTGCCGCACGCGCTGTCGGTGCCGCCAATGGCGCAAATCCTGTCAGTATTGTTGTGCCCTGCCATCGCGTTATTGGACGTAATGGCACGATGACCGGGTATGCTGGCGGCGTGCAGCGAAAAGAGTGGCTACTCCGCCATGAAGGTTACCTGCTACTTTAGAATCCAGGCAATTCGTGCCATCTACTTCACACTTTACTGTAAAGTAACCGCAGATAACTTAAGTATTTTCAAAGAGATATAAATATTCACTCCACTTATGTCTGAATTATCCCCTATTGGGGGTAGCGCAGACTTACGTGCTCACCAAAAAGATGTTAAAATTGACAAATATCAATTACGGCTTGAGCAGACCTATGATCCCGGAAAAGCGAATTATACGGCGCATTCAGTCTGGCGGTTGTGCTATCCATTGCCAGGATTGCAGCATCAGCCAGCTTTGCATCCCGTTCACACTTAACGAGCATGAGCTTGACCAGCTTGATAATATCATCGAGCGTAAAAAGCCTATTCAAAAAGGCCAGACGCTGTTCAAAGCAGGTGATGAGCTGAAGTCACTCTATGCTATCCGCTCCGGCACGATTAAGAGCTACACCATCACTGAACAAGGCGATGAGCAGATCACCGGTTTTCATCTCGCAGGGGATCTGGTCGGTTTTGACGCCATTGGTAGCGGTCATCACCCGAGTTTCGCTCAGGCGCTGGAAACCTCAATGGTATGCGAAATCCCGTTCGAGACGCTGGATGACCTGTCGGGCAAAATGCCGAATCTGCGTCAACAGATGATGCGTCTGATGAGTGGCGAGATCAAAGGCGATCAGGATATGATCCTGTTATTGTCGAAGAAAAATGCGGAAGAACGTCTGGCCGCCTTTATCTACAATCTGTCTCGCCGATTTGCGCAACGTGGTTTCTCACCGCGTGAATTCCGTCTGACCATGACGCGTGGCGATATCGGTAATTACCTCGGGTTAACGGTCGAAACCATTAGCCGTCTGCTGGGGCGTTTCCAGAAAAGCGGAATGCTGGCGGTCAAAGGTAAATATATTACGATTGAAAATAGCGATGCGCTGGCAGTTCTGGCGGGTCATACGCGTAACGTTGCCTAATCTTTTCGCAAACGTGTCAGTTATCCTTCTGTCAAATCGTTAAATTTATCGATTTGTCAGAAGGTTCTTCCCCCCTTCAAGTTAACCACTCGCTTTATTCAATACTTTCGGTCTGACATCTGGAGGTTTCCATGTGCGGACGTTTTCGCAGCCTCAAACAGTAATGCCAAAGCAGTAAATAGCAAAATAAGGCGGCTGAGAATAAAAGCCAGAAGACACCGAAACAGGGAATGCATCAAACTGGGGAATGTTCCATGATGGGCGGCTCAATATGAGCTACTGAGCCGATATAAAGTCAGAAAATACTTTCCAGAAACTGAGCTTTCATGGTGGCTTCAAAGGGAATAATTTCAGCTTTAGCAATATTCAATTTTTGAAAGGGATCCTGGCTGAGACGCTCTTCCAGTGATTCAATGCTGTCGCATTTTGCCAGAATCACACCGCCATTTCGGGGAATTCTCCTTCCCGAGGCAAGAAATACACCATCTGAGTAACCTTGCTTAAGCCACTCGACATGTTGAGGGATTTGAGAATCAACGTCTTCAAGTGGTTTTATATAAGTTAAAACAACAACATAAATGATGCTCATTTTAAAGTCCTTGTAGAAATAAGGTTTTAAAATGCCCCCACCACCAGAGAAAGTAAAGCTGAACAACAGCAAATCAGATTCGTTTTTGTACCGAAATATAACGCCAAAATACGGAAACGGCATGTTTACCCGCCACGGCACACTTTTGCCTGTTGGGCTCTTTCAGCGGATGCAAACCCCTCTTTTATTACCCGTCAGATGGGGCATGAGGATGCCGCATAGTTACTCAAAATGGATGGGAGATATGCGCCAGGATCAGGTCAATATGCTGAATAACCGTATACCGACGGCATTGCCTCCAGATCTCCCCAAAGCGACATATATCCTGAAGAAAGTTCTTCAATTTAAACGGGATAGTGTCAAAAACGATAAATTTCCCCAATTTATTGATCTGGCAGAAGGTTCTTCCCTGTTTCAATCACCATATATGGGTTACTCTTTTAAATACAAAGTGCGGTGACAGTTGTAAGGAGACCCTGTATGGCTATGTATCAAAACATGCTGGTGGTCATCGATCCGAACCAGGACGATCAACCAGCATTACGGCGAGCTGTTTATTTGCATCAACGGATTGGTGGCACAATCAAAGCCTTTCTGCCGATCTATGACTTTTCCTATGAGATGACTACCCTGCTGTCGCCTGATGAGCGCACGGCGATGCGTCAGGGCGTCATCAGCCAGCGAACAGCATGGATACGTGAACAAGCAAAATACTATATTGATGCAGGTATTCCTGTTGATATTAAAGTGGTCTGGCACAACCGTCCCTTTGAGGCGATCATCCAGGAAGTCGTCAGTAGCAAGCACGACCTGGTTCTGAAAATGGCGCACCAGCACGACCGACTGGAGGCCGTCATCTTTACCCCTACTGACTGGCATCTGTTACGGAAATGTCCAAGTCCGGTCTGGATGGTGAAAGATCAGCCCTGGCCTGAAGGGGGTAAAGCCCTTGTTGCGGTAAATCTGGCAAGTGAAGAACAGTACCATAATGCTCTGAACGAAAAACTGGTTAAAGAGACGATACAACTCGCAGAGCAGGTCAACCATACCGAAGTGCATTTGGTTGGCGCGTATCCTGTCACGCCTATCAATATTGCCATTGAGTTGCCTGAATTTGATCCGAGCGTTTATAACGATGCGATCCGTGGACAACATCTGCTGGCGATGAAAGCGCTGCGGCAAAAATTCAGTATTAATGAGGATGTCACGCACGTTGAAAAAGGCCTGCCGGAAGAAGTGATTCCTGATTTAGCAGAGCATCTGCAAGCGGGGATTGTGGTATTGGGTACGGTCGGACGCACGGGGCTCTCCGCAGCGTTCCTCGGTAATACGGCGGAACAGGTCATCGACCATCTGCGCTGTGACCTGCTGGTCATCAAACCCGACCAGTATCAGACGCCGGTTGAACTGGACGACGAAGAAGACGATTAATCAGCTCATGAAAATGCCGGATGGCGGTGTTAACACCTTATCCGGCCTGCCATCAAGGCCCGGCCAGTGCGTCGGGCCTTTTTCTGCTCAGTGTTTATCCTCGCCACCCAGGAAATAGATCCCCAACGGAATCGCCAGTAAGATCGTAAAGACCAGGCTGTAGACGAAAATCATCGAAGATTGAATGGCATACATTGACGTCGTCCAGTCAGACAGCGGAATATCGTATTGCTCTATCACCCCTCCGATGGTCGCACGCGTCACCACTGACGCCGCGATAATAAATACCCCCAGCAGGCACAACAGAAACTTCTTCCCCTTTGCTGTCTTCAGCGTTGTCATGATCATAGTATCGTCCTTTTGCAGATGAAAGCTCTGTTACTTGCGCGTAACAATAGCATGACAATACGCGATTGTCTGCCCGAGAAGCTGTGACATTACGTTCACATTAACGGCGCTCTTCTGAAATTGTCGCTAAATACGCTATTTTTTTCGCCCATTCCATTATCCGCTATGCGTCGGTGCTGGATAAAATGAGAGCCCCTCAGGTTGACCGTAATGCGTAAATAACCCTCCAGGAACAACAACGATACCTATGACTGCAGATCTCATTTTAAAAAATTCTTTCAATCTGGCGGTGATTTTCAGTTGTGGTGCCGCGCTGATAGTGATGCGATTTTGGCTTTACCGACAATTAAAATGGCAGAAAGGGTTTATTTTTCACGCTGCCCAGTTCTTTATTTACGCGATTATCATCGGCACGATGGGTTGCATCATCAATAATGCCATTGAGAGCTACAGGCTGACGTTCATTTCTGCCAGCGTGATCGACTTTATCTGCACCTCACTGATTGCGCTTATCCTGACGATAAAACTGTTTTTAGTGATCAACCAATTTGAGAAAGCGCAGATCGATAAAGGCCGGGATGTGACCAGCGCCAGGATCGTGTCGCGTATTATCAAGATCGCGATTATTATTTCGATCGTTTTATTGTACGGCGAGCACTTTGGCATGAGTTTATCCGGTCTGCTGACCTTTGGCGGGATCGGCGGTATCGCCGTCGGGATGGCGGGTAAAGATATTCTGAGTAACTTCTTTTCAGGCATCATGCTTTATTTCGACAGACCTTTTAGCATCGGCGACTGGATCCGTTCTCCCGACAGAAATATCGAAGGTACAGTGGCTGAAATTGGCTGGCGGATCACCAAAATTAATACATTCGACCACCGTCCATTGTACGTCCCGAACTCGATATTCTCTTCTATTAGCGTAGAAAATCCGGGCAGAATGACTAACAGGCGCATCAAAACGGTGATCGGGTTACGTTATGAGGATGCCGGGAAAGTCCGCGATATTGTTGGGGCGGTCAGAAGCATGCTTCAGCACCATCCTGATATTGACCAAAAGCAGACGCTGTTGGTGTATCTCAACGAGTTCGGAGACTCATCACTGAATATTCTGGTCTATTGTTTTAGCAAAACCACAGTATGGAAAGAATGGCTCGCGGTTCAGCAAGATGTTTATCTGAACATTATTGATATCGTGCAGAGCCACGGCGCAGATTTCGCGTTTCCCAGCCAGACGCTTTATATTGATGAGCCAGAAAAAATCAGTCATTAACCCGGTCTGTTATTTTCGCCAGATACGCATCAAGCTTATGCCTACGTAAATAGTCTTCCAGCTCTTTTGCCCACGCGGCACCTTCCCCGAGAATCGCACGGCTGTGGGTTGCCGCGTACAGATACCGGGTATCGTACAGATTAATCAGCGTCTGATTTATCCCTTCTGTATTACAGCCCGGGTTTTGCTGCTGTTTCTCCAGCGCCCGGACAATACGAGTCAGCTCTTCAGGAGGCGCTGACAATTCCCGCTCATTGAGTTCACTGATTACCAGAAACTCGGGAGGAATCCCCTCTTCTATAGCCGCCTGCAGGCGATAATGGCCATCCAGGATCACAAACGATCCCAGCCCGGCAATGTACCAGACCAGTATCGGCGGCAATGTCCCCTCACGGCATTTTTTGCGCCACCATTTCAGACGCCCGGTACCGGGTTGTAGGGAATAACGTCCGAGCAGCAAATTCCCGCCCCACCACCAGTCGACGAATGTGACGCTGTCGGGATTGACCAGATCGGGAAAATCTTCACCATAAAGAGTCCAGTGACAGCCGAAATTCCCGCTACTCTCCGGCGATTCAAAGCGCCAGTTTTTCACAGCGACGGGCTGCTGACAGGAATAAGGCGCTGAGCGTCCGGTAGCTGACATCGGCCTTAGCAACCAACGGCGCGCAGACAGGAGCGGAACAGGCGCATTCATCAATTGACGGGCAAAATAACGACACCACTCTCCAGTCCAGTCCCCCTGCTGCTTGCATTTGATGAACTCTATATCATCCGATCTCACGGGAGGTAATAAATCCCGCCGTCCGGCGTAATCGGTATTCAATACCACCCAGACGCCAGAGTGATCTTTCAGCATAGAGGCCCAGAACAGTGTCTCGCCATAAAGCGTTAACGCCATCCGACCATGATGACCACTAAGCATATCGACGGCCTGCCCTACCCCCGAATCTTCCCGCACCGTCAGCGCTAAACCCTGCCAGTGGTTATTTCGATCAAAAAGGTCTTTCCACCAATATCCTGTCATGTCCTTCCTCCCTGAAAGCCGATAATGGAATAGTAAGTTAAAAAGAGGCGCTGACACCAGCTCTGGGGAGCGGTGAAGGTTCGCATTCCCGCTTCCTCCAGGCTATATCTTAGACATCTTTATTCATACAGGGGTGGTGAGGATGGGCAAGAAGATTCTAATGCTGGTGGGTGATTACGCTGAAGATTACGAAACCATGGTGCCGTTTCAGGCATTGCAGATGATTGGTCATCAGGTTGATGCGGTCTGCCCTGACAAAACCAAAGGCGACTATATCATGACGGCGATTCATGATTTTGATGGTGCCCAAACCTACAGCGAGAAACCCGGTCACCGTTTTATTCTCAACGCCGATTTTGCGGCGGCTGAAGAAAAAAATTATGACGCGCTGTTGATCCCCGGTGGGCGTGCGCCGGAATATCTGCGCTTAAATGATAAAGCCCTCAAACTAGTGCAGGCGTTTGACGCGGCGGGTAAACCTATTGCCGCCGTTTGCCACGGCGCCCAATTGCTGGCTGCCGCCGGAATACTGAAAGGACGCACCTGCAGTGCCTACCCGGCCTGTGCGCCGGAAGTCCGGCTCAGCGGCGGGCAGTATGCTGACATCGGTATCGACCAGGCACATGTTGACGGCAATCTGGTCACGGCACCCGCCTGGCCCGCACATCCGCAATGGTTGGCGAAATTTGCTGAACTATTGCAGCAGTAAAACGTTGAACTGTTGAAGCGACGCTGGCGCTAATAATTGCGCCAGCGTTGGGTGTACTGCTGACTGTGTATCAGTGTTTCACAATATACAGGGTCCGGCTGTAGGCTACGTCTTCCGGGTTCGTAATGGGATAACCTTTAAGCCACGGTTTAATTAAACGGCCATTGGTGTACTGATAAATCGGCGCAATCGGCGCCTGCTCCATCAGGATTTTTTCTGCGGCATTGTAATCCGCATTACGCGCCTGCGCGGTATTTTCCAGGGTTGCCTGAGTCAGAACCTTATCGTATGCCGGGTTGTTGAAACGAGAAATATTACCGGAATGCGTTGAGGTCAGCAGCGAGAGGAAAGTAGACGGTTCGTTGTAATCCCCAACCCAGGACGCACGGATCACATCAAAATTACCGGTATTACGGCTATCGATATAGGTTTTCCATTCCTGGTTTTGCAGCTTCACATCCACGCCGAGGTTTTTCTTCCACATTGATGCCACGGCAATCGCAATTTTTTGATGATTTTCAGACGTGTTATACAGCAACGTCAGATTTAACGGACGATTTGGACCATAGCCCGCCGCACGCAGTAGCGTTTTTGCCTGAGCATTCAGTTCTTCCTGACTCATTTGCTCAAACGGTGAAGGTTCAGGTGTAAATCCGGCCGTGACGTCCGGGGTAAAATGCCAGGCCGGTTTTTCCCCGGTGCCCAACACTTTTTCAGCCATAATACGCCGGTCGATGGTCATGCTTAATGCCAGGCGCACACGAGAATCCGCGGTAGGACCTTTTTGTGTGTTAAAGGCATAATAATAGGTGCCCAGCTGCGGCGGGGTATAAACCTGACCTGGAATATCCTTCAGCAATTTCTGATACAGATTTTTCGGGAAGGACTCCGTGATATCAATATCACCCGCCAGATAGCGTTTGGTCGCCGATGATTCCTGGTTAATTGGCAGGAACGTCACTTTTTGGATGACGGTTTTCGCATTATCCCAGTAATACGTGTTCGGCTCGACGACCAGCTTTTCATTGACCACGCGATCTTTTAAAACGTAAGCGCCGTTGCCGATCAAATGGCCTGGTTTAGTCCAGTCCTTTCCACTCTCTACGTTGGCTTTCTGCACCGGATAAAAGGCAAAGTTAGCGGTCAGATTCGCAAACCAGGGTAACGGTTTATCCAACTGGACTTTTAAGGTTCGCGCATCAACGGCAGTCACGCCCAGTTTATCTGGCGTGGCTTTCCCATCGATAATGGCCTGCGCATTATTAATTCCTGCCAGCGCCGCAAACCAGGCGAACGGTGAAAGTGTCTTCGGATCCACCAGACGCTGCCAGCTATACACAAAATCTTGCGCCGTGACAGGGCTACCGTCAGCCCATTTGGCATTGTCGCGCAGGGTAAACGTCCAGACACGGTTGTCATTGGTCTTCCACTGGGTGGCGACACCCGGAATAATTTCACCTTTGTCGTTTTGATTGACCAGACCTTCAAACAGGTCACGAATCACCTGAATCTCCGGCAATCCAACGGCTTTAGCTGGATCAAGCGAGGCAGGCTCATCTTTGATGTGGCGCACCAGCTCTTGTTTTTCTGCCAGTACCGTTCCGTTGGGAACATCCGCAGCATGTGTCTGAAAGATGCTGCTAACCAACAGCGCACAACAGGTTACTGAAACAGAGAGCTTCATAAGGTACCCCAATCGATAAGTTAATCCTGAATATAATGACGGCGTAATTATTTGTTTTATCAATGGGAAAAGCAAATAACTTCCCACACAAAATTGATATTACAACGAGAACAAGAAGTCTATGAAAACGATTTGATTATCCGCGAAATTTGCACAACACTGCGAATAATAACTCCAGCATTCAGAGACGCTTATGACTGTTACTCGCCCCCGCGCCGAACGCGGCGCATTTCCGCCAGGCACAGAGCATTATGGACGTTCACTATTAGGGGCGCCGTTGATCTGGTTCCCGGCTCCCGCCGCCGATCGTGAAAGCGGTCTGATTTTAGCGGGCACCCACGGTGATGAAAATTCATCGATGGTCACGCTCTCCTGCGCGCTTCGTACCCTCAACCCTTCTTTACGCCGTCATCATGTGGTGCTGGCCGTCAATCCGGATGGTTGCCAGCTCGGGCTGCGCGCCAATGCCAACGGCGTCGATTTAAACCGCAACTTTCCGGCGGCAAACTGGAAGGCGGGCGAAACGGTTTATCGCTGGAACAGCGCCGCGGAAGAGCGCGATGTGGTGTTGCTTACCGGAGAACATTCGGGTTCGGAACCGGAAACCCAGGCGTTGTGCCAGCTCATACACCGTATTCACCCTGCGTGGATCGTGTCATTCCACGACCCTCTGGCCTGCATTGAAGATCCTAAACACAGTGAATTAGGCGCGTGGCTGGCGCAGATGTTCGAACTGCCGCTGGTGACCAGCGTGGGTTACGAAACGCCAGGATCCTTTGGCAGCTGGTGCGCCGATCTAAACCTGCACTGCATCACCGCCGAGTTTCCGCCTATTTCGTCCGACGAAGCCAGCGAGAAGTATCTGCTGGCAATGTCGAATCTGCTTCGCTGGCATCCTAAAGATGGAGTTTGCCGGTCGTAAAATTCAGCGCGGGCTCGACATCTACCGCCAGCCAGGTCGGGCCATCGAGATCGGCGAAACTCACCTGCGGTGTCAGCGGTAGCGCAGCGCTGATTGCCCGCGACGTGCATAACATGCAGCCCAGCATTAAACCGAAACCTTGCGCTTTGGCTTCGGTTGCTAATGCTAATGCTTCTGTCAGCCCTCCGGTTTTATCCAGTTTAATGTTGACCATCTCATAGCGCCCTTGCAGCGATTTCAGGCTGCTACGGGTATGGCAACTTTCATCCGCGCAAATAGGCAGCGGGTGAACGAAATTCTCCAGCGCGGCATCATCGTGCGCCGGTAACGGCTGCTCCAGCATTGCCACCCCCAAATCGGCCAGTAGCTGACAGCGGGCAGCCAGACCACTCGCATGCCAGGACTCATTGGCATCGACAATCAGCGTCGCCTCAGGAACCGCCGCACGAATCGCCACCATACGTTCGCTGATCAGATGATCATCGAGCTTCACTTTCAGCAGTTTCGCCCCGTTTTCCCACAGGGCCGCCGCGCTGGCCGCCATGTGCTCTGGCGTTCCAATCACCACGGTTTGCGCCGTAATCACCGGTGAATCCAACTCGATACCAACGAATTCAGTCAGCGTTTGCTGCTGCTGACGGGCGCTTAAATCCCACAACGCGCAATCTACCGCGTTACGCGCAGCGCCAGCCGGTAGCAGTTGCTGTAAAGCTGCGCGGGTCAACCCTTTTTCCAGTTGCGGGGCAATGCTCATTACCTGCGCAAGCACCGAGGCATCGCTTTCGCCATATCGGGGGTAAGGCGTACACTCGCCAATGCCCTTCACACCGTTTTCTTCCAGCTCCACGACCACCACATGCGCTTCAGTCCGACTTCCCCGCGCAATAACAAAGGGGGTGTGCAGTGGCCAGGCTTCCTCATACACCTTCACCGATCTCATTCGTGCTCCTTATGCTGCGGCGGTGTGCGATTCACCACAAATAGCGTTTGCTGTGTTAACTACTGATGGCATAAACTAACCGCGACGTTAACTATATGTAAACAGGAAGATAACCATGTCACAAACCGTTCATTTCCAGGGCAACCCCGTTGCAGTCGCCAACTCCATTCCTCAGGCTGGTAGCAAAGCGCAGGCTTTTACCCTCGTGGCAAAAGACCTGTCTGACGTCGCACTGACTCAGTTTGCTGGCAAACGTAAAGTGCTGAATATTTTCCCGAGTATTGATACCGGCGTATGTGCGGCATCGGTACGTAAGTTTAACCAACTCGCGACAGAAATCGACAACACCGTGGTGCTGTGCATTTCTGCCGACCTGCCGTTTGCCCAGTCGCGTTTCTGCGGCGCGGAAGGCCTGAGCAACGTTATCACCCTCTCCACGCTGCGTAACAGTGATTTTCTGAAAAACTACGGTGTGGAAATCACCGAAGGTCCTCTGAAGGGCCTGGCGGCACGCGCCGTGGTGGTGGTCGATGAAAACGACAACGTCATTTTCAGCCAGCTGGTGAATGAAATCACCAACGAACCTGACTACACCGCCGCGCTGGACGTCCTGAAAGCCTAATCCTTGCGGATACAAAAATGCCTCCATATTTGGAGGCATTTTCATTTCTGCGTTACTCGTCGTTCTTCTTCTGGCTCAACCCATACTCACGCAATTTATTGGCAATCGCGGTGTGTGACACCCCCAGCCGTTTCGCCAGCTTACGCGTGCTGGGATAATTGCGATAAAGCTGCGTCAACACAGAACGCTCAAAGCGACTGGTAATATCATCCAGTGACCCTTCCATCGCATCTTCTCCGACGGCAACGGTCGCGGCATCGTAATCCGGCAATAAAATATCCTGCGGGCGCAGCTCGTAGCCTTCCAGCTGAGTCAGCGCACGGTAAATGGCATTTTTAAGCTGACGCACGTTACCGGGCCAACCGTAACGGGTGAGAATCGTACCGAGATCGGCAGCCAGTTTAGGTCTCGGCACCCCCTGCTCATCGGCAAAACGCGCCACGAACAGCTCGGTGAGCGGCATAATATCCTGTGGGCAGTCGCGCAGCGGCGGCAGGTTGAGCGTCAGAACATTCAGGCGGTAATACAAATCTTCACGGAACAGTCCTTTTTGCACCAATTCCACCAGGTTTTTCTGGGTGGCGCAAATCACCCGGACATCCACGTGAACCTCTTGATCTTCGCCCACCCGACGGAACGTACCGTCATTGAGAAAGCGCAACAGTTTCGTCTGCATACGCGGCGACATCTCGCCAATCTCATCCAACAGCACCGAGCCGCCGTTCGCCTGTTCGAAGAATCCTTTTTTGCCTTCCGGCGCGTGGCCAAATAGCTCACTTTCAACCGCATCTTCCGGAATGGACGCGCAGTTCAGCGCCAGATACGGTTTTGCTGCGCGTGGGCTCGCCAGATGACAAGCGTGTGCAAAGAGATCTTTCCCTGTCCCGGTATCCCCGGTGATCAGCAGCGGCGCGCTCAACATTGCCAGCTTACGCGCCTGCTCAACCACATGTTTCATTTTTGCGCTAACGGCAATCACCTGGCTAAAGGCGCTCAGATCCTGGGTGTTGAGGTTCTGCAACTGACGCCCCATTCGTAGGGTAGAACGCAGCATCACCACCGCGCCTGTCAGCATATGTTCGTCGTTCTCGCCCTGAAGATGGACCGGCGTAATTTCCATCAGGAAATTCTGACCGTTGATCACGACATGTTCGTTGTGGGAGCCTTGTGGATTCCCCTCCAGCCAGCGCTGGAAGTTGAAACCATTGATCAATTGCGCCGCCGTGTGATTGCGCATGCGCTCCGGGTTTTGCGCGAAAAGCTGACAGCTCGCGGGGTTCGCCATCTCCACTTTGCTTTTCATGTCCAGCGACAGAACCGGCTCCGGGAGTGCCTCAAGCAACGCGCTAAGTGCCAGATGCTCGCGCTCGGACGGCATCCACGGCACGGTGCGCACATCAGTGACGCCCGCGATGCGACGAATCTCCGCCATCAGGCTGCTGAAGTTGGTGAACTCCAGTTCAGCAAAATTAAGGTAAATCCGCCCAATGGGGTCAATCTCAATACCGCGTAAATCAATGCTGCGAAGTACCAGTAAATCCAGCAATTCACGGGTCAGACCAAGACGATCTTCACAAAAGACTTCCAGACGCATGGGAACCTTCACCTAAACAATGAACTATTAAACAGATGATAAGCCACTATTCGGTTAGCAGGAAGGAGTCTGTCAACAAATATTGACAGCATGGTGGAAATTTGGGCGCTGACGCGTAAAGTTGTACGGTCAGCACCCAGATCAGGTTTAATTTTCGCGGGAAGATTTGTTTTTCTGCAGCGTCTCTTTGAGCTGACCCACCAACTGGCGCCGAAAATCCCCCAGCCGCGGTTTATCATCATCAATCCACGGCAAAGGACGGCAAAGCTCCATGGCTTTGATCCCCAACCGGGCCGTCAACAACCCGGCGCCTATCCCCTGCGCGGCGCGGGTGGACAGACGTGCCGCCAGATCCTGTGACATCCAGTCCATCCCAACTTCACGCACCAGTTCACTGGCACCCGCAAACGCAATGTTCAGCAGCACCAGGCGGAATAACCGCAAGCGGCTGTAATACCCCAGTTCAATACCGTACAACGTGGCGATACGGTTGATCAGGCGTAAATTACGCCAGGCAATGAAGGCCATATCCACCAGCGCTAAAGGGCTGACGGCAATCATCAGGGTCGATTCCGCCGCCGATCGGCTGATTTCTCGCCTGGCCTGCGCGTCCAGTACGGGTTGCACCAGATGGGCATACAGGCTGACGACTTCCCGATCATTTTGCGTCTCATGAATCGAGGCGTACCAGCGTTGTAACGCCGGATGTGACTGATCAATACCCGCCTGCTGCGCCAGTTTTTCGCAAAACGCGCGCCCTTTACCGGTACCGACACTGTGTAACAGCTCGCGCGCTTCATCACGCTCATGCGCACGCTGGCGTAACCGCCACAGCCGACGCCACTCGGTCGCCACCGACCCAACGCCCGCGCCGATAATCAGCATGCCTGCCGCACAGCCGCCAAGCGCGGCCCAGTCCTGGGTTTGCCAGGCATTCATTGTCCACTGAACGCCCTGACCGACGACGCTGACGCCAAACAGCGCCAGGCCGCCCATCACCATTTTGCGCCACAGACTGCGTTTCGGACGTAATGCGGCATCAATGACCGCTTCTGCTTGTCCTTCATCCTCCAGCGGCTCTTCTGTCTTCGCTGGTGCGAAGGTCTGCGCCTCTGTTTCGCTGAAGGACTGTTGCGACTTAAAGGTCGGACGTGCTTCTGCTTCTAGCGGCCCGGCGAAATCGATACGCGGTTTCAACGGTTCGGTCATCGCAATTTATCTCCTATCAAAAACTCCAGCGCGGCATCCAGACGAATGTGTGGCAGCGGTTTGTCGACATCCATTACCTGTGGGCGAAACGCTTCAAACTGAAACCCCTGGCTGTCCCAAAACGCCTGTCCAGGCAGACGCGCGGGCACCTCTCCGGGATAGACGGTCAGTGGTTTACCATCGCTAAGGCGATTTCCACGCAACGCAGGAATTTTTTCGCCATTCACATCAATCAGCCCGCTGGTGGTCGCCTGTACGGACGCCAGCCCCAGACAATCCATACTGATCCCCTCAAAGGCGGCATTTTGCCAGGCATCCTGGATCAGTTGCTGGAGCAAAGAGACCATATTGGCGTGTTGATCGACGGTCACGTGATCCGCTTTGGTGGCGGCAAACAGCAGTTTGTCGATAACGGGCGAAAAAAGCCGCCGGAACAACGTACGTTGACCGTAATGGAAACTCTGCATCAGTTGCGTCAAGGCCAGACGCATATCATTAAACGCCTGCGGCCCGCTGTTGAGCGGCTGCAAACAGTCCACCAATACAATCTGACGATCAAAGCGCAGGAAGTGGTTTTTGTAGAACCCCTTCACCACTTTTTCGCAGTAGTAATTAAAGCGTTCGCGCAACATTCCGGCATTGGTGTGTTTGTCGGCCTGCGCCAGTTTCGATTCACCATACGCATCCACATCCGGCCACGGGAAAAATTGCAGGGCCGGCGCTCCCGCCATATCCCCCGGTAACACAAAGCGGCCCGGTTGAATGAAATGCAAACCTTCTTGTTTGCATTGATGCAGATAGTCAGTCCACGCGGCCGCAATGTCAGCCAGACGATTTTCATCTGCGGGCGCCAACGGATCCAGGCCCTGGCATAACTGACGCCATTTGGCTGACCACTCGCCCCGTTTGCCCTGCAGCAGCCCTGTCATTTGTCGTGACCAGCTCAGGTAATCCTGTGCCAGCATCGGTAAATCGAGCAGCCATTCGCCGGGATAGTCCACAATCTCCAGATACAGGGTGGACGTATCTTTGAAATGGCGCAGAAGGGAATCGTTAGATTTGTAACGCAACGCGAGACGAATTTCACTCACGCCACGCGTCGGCGTCGGCCAGCCAGGCGGCTGAGCATAAAGCTGGGCCAGCCCCTCATCATAGGTAAAACGCGGAATACCAAAATCACGTTGCGGCACTCGCTTTACGCCGAGCAGGCGTTCTTCTCGCACGGCGCTGAGCAGTGGCAGGCGAGCGCCGGTATGCACATTCAGCAGTTGGTTCACCATCGCCGTGATAAACGCCGTTTTACCGCTGCGGCTCAGTCCGGTCACCGCCAGGCGCAGATGTCTGTCGACCCCACGATTGACCAGCGCATTGAATTCGTTTTTAAATCGCTTCATCGCCATCCCGTTGTGCCTGAAGACCCGAAAAAATTATAACGTATGCGTATTAATGTGGGGTCAGGCTGTTGATAATCAACTGCCTTGTGTTGTCATTCGCCAGTTAACTCCATAAGATGTGCGTCATTAACTCTCGGACGGGCTCGGGGTACATGTCTCCTACCATATATGATATTGCGCGTGTCGCTGGCGTTTCAAAATCAACAGTGTCACGCGTTCTCAATAAGCAAACCAATATCTCACCAGAGGCGCGAGAGAAAGTATTACGCGCCATTGATGAACTGCAGTATCAGCCGAATAAACTTGCGCGTGCTCTGACCTCTTCCGGGTTTGATGCAATAATGGTTATTTCAACCCGTTCTGCTAAAACCACTGCCGGAAACCCCTTTTTCTCTGAAGTACTGCACGTGATCACGGCCAGTGCCGAAGAGGAAGGTTTTGATGTCATCTTACAAACATCAAGAAATACCGAAGATGATTTACAAAAATGTGAAAGCAAGATAAAACAAAAAATGATCAAAGGGATTATCATGCTGAGTTCTCCGGCAGATGAAACCTTCTTTGCTCGCCTGAATAAATACGAAATTCCGGTAGTGGTCATTGGGAAAGTTGAAGGGCAGTATTCGCATGTTTATTCCGTTGATACGGATAACTTTCAGGACAGTGTGGCGCTGACAAATAGCCTCATTGAAAGCGGCCATCAGCATATTGCCTGTCTGCATGCCCCCCTTGATTATCATGTTTCCATTGATCGGGTTAACGGATATAAATACAGTCTGCAAGCACATGCACTCCCTACCCGACCAGAATGGATCGTCGATGGTGGATATACCCACGAGAGTGCGTTAACTGCCGCACGGGAATTATTAAGTCAAGAAACGCTCCCGGATGCGGTATTCGCCACCGACAGTCTTAAACTGATGAGCATCTATCGCGTAGCTGCGGAAAAAAACATTATCATTCCGGATGAACTGGCCGTTGTGGGTTACAGCAATGAAATGCTTTCGTTTATTTTGACCCCACCGCCGGTCGGTATTGATGTACCTACACAAGCGTTGGGTGAAAAAAGCTGCGATCTCCTGTTTAAATTGATCGCTGGTCAAAAACAATTACAAAATATCACGGTTGCCACACAAATATCGTTGCCAAAGACACTTAAATAAAAAAAGGGGCATTTTCATGCCCCTTCCCCATTAGAAGGCGTAATTGAATCCTACGCCAGCATAATGGAATTTATCGCTTTCACCTTCATCATGATCTTCCCACTCGAACGCATACTCCAGCGACACTGATAGTCCATTCTGGAAATCATAGCCGTAGAGCATACCAAGACGATTGAAGTCATGCCCTTCGCGTGCGATGTCGTCCTGCCAGTCCCAGTTAGACCAGCGGTCGAGACCGATACGGGTATACGGCGTCAGCGTGGTATTGCCTAATGAAATAGGTAAATATGCACGGATTTCCTGCGTGGAGAATTCACCATTATTGCGCGAACTGTCCATATTAAAGCCACGTTCTAAATAGTAGTTGGCCACAACAGAAAAGGTATCATTGATTCTGTACGTTAAACCGGTTTCTGTTTCCACGCGGCTATCCGAATAACCCGTTTCATCCAGATCGTTGACAAACTTGTACATAGAGAACCAGCCGCTGAAGCGCCAGTCATCATTCAGTTTAACATCCCAGTCGGGCTGTATTTTCCAGCGTTGCATATTTGCTGTACCCGCATCGCCGCCATGATCATCTTCAAAATGATAACCATAATTACGTAATCCGCCCGTCAGACCAAAAGAGAAATCATCACTTTCAGTAATCTGATAACGAATATCTAATTCAGGACGGTCAAACCAGGTGCCACGAGAACCGCTACTGTAATCAACAGGACCTTCCTGATAATAAGCCAGTGAGATTTTCCACGGACCATTCGAGGCATTAAACCAGACTGACGGTTCTGATAAACCGTCCATATCTTCGGCATGGCCTTCTACGTTTTCTATTTCATACATGGCACCCACATTGAAATGCCAGTCATCGTTTTCAGCAGCCTGCGCGCAGGCCATCCCGGCGCACATCAGCAGCGCTGTAGAGGACAGTAAGGTTTTCATTTATGTTCCTTGTTAAAAGTCTAACAAAAAAGCAATTACAACCGGGAGGAATCCCCCGATATATGTAAACTCGTCATTTTTAAATTGAGACGACTTCTGGCAGTTAATGTCTCCAAAGGGAATACCATCGGTATCCCCTCTGGATTAATGCACATTCAGCACTATCGCCATTCAAATTATTTTGTGAGCTTTATTGGATCGCAATTTCCGTTTCATCATCAAAGAAATGGCATTTAGCCATATCAAAATGTATGGTGATATTATCTCCTGCCGAATAGTCATTCATTGCGCCAGCACGTACCACCATTTCGTGCCCCCCTACCGTGGTATAAAGCATAAATTCAGCCCCGGTTAATTCCGCCACGCTTACCCGCGCCGCAACATTATTATCAGATAATGCGTCAGGCTGGATATCTTCAGGACGAATCCCCATGACAACGGCTTTATGGTCATACCCCTGTTTTTTCAAAATGCTGAGTTTGTCTTCTGGGATGGTTAACTTTAGCGTTTCAGTAACAAATTTATCCCCATCAATCGCGCCACGAATAAAATTCATTGACGGTGAACCAATAAATCCGGCCACAAACATATTGGCAGGATGGTTATATACCGTTTTGGGCGCGCCAACCTGCTGAACAATCCCGTCTTTCATAATGACAATGCGGGTCGCCATGGTCATCGCTTCAGTCTGATCATGGGTTACGTAGATCATCGTGGTGTTCAGTTTTTGATGAAGCTTGCTGATTTCGGCTCGCATCTGAACACGCAGTTTGGCATCAAGGTTAGAGAGCGGTTCATCCATCAGGAACACCCCGGCCTCACGGACAATCGCACGCCCCAGCGCCACACGCTGGCGCTGACCGCCGGACAACGCCCCCGGTTTGCGTTTCAGATAGTCACGTAAACCCAGTATTTGCGCCGCCCAGTTCACACGTTCATCAATAACACCTGGGTCAATTTTCTGCATTTTCAGCCCGAACGCCATGTTGTCGTACACGCTCATATGCGGATACAACGCATAGTTCTGGAAAACCATGGCAATGTTGCGCGCTTTGGCCGGAACGTCGTTCATGCGTTTGCCGTCGATCAGCAGTTCTCCACCGCTGATCTCTTCCAGTCCGGCGATCATGCGCAGCGTGGTCGATTTGCCGCAGCCTGATGGCCCGACAAAGACAATGAACTCTTTATCTTCGATTTCCAGGTTGAAGTCTTTAACCACATGGACCTGGTTATCGTAAATCTTTTGAATATGTTTCAACGAAAGCTGTGCCATGTTGATTCCCTTACTTTTCGTTTTGCCAGAAAGCCGATAAGCACGGCCACGTCAAATATTGCGTTGAAGGAAGTAGCATTCCAGCGCCGGTTAAGCCAGAACCAATGCCGATGGAGCGCATACCGCTGGCGTTGATCGCATCAATGCCAGCCTGAGCGTCCTCAATGCCAATACACTCTGCGGGAGTGACACCTAATCCACGGCACGCTGCGATAAAAATCTCAGGGTCCGGCTTTGATAAGGTAATTTTTGCGGCATCCGCGCAGAAATCAAAATAGTGCTCAATGTCCAGAGCCTGCAAAATGACCGGCGCATTTAGCGATACCGATGCCAGACCAATCGGGATCCCCTGCGTGCGCAACTCACCCAACAGTTCCCGGATCCCCGGCAACACTGAGCGGGAGGTCAACTCGCGCAGGGAGTCAACGTAAAGCGCATTTTTACGGGTCGCCAGTGCAACACATTCCTCAGGGCTGAACGCCCCTTCTTTGCCGCCATGCTGGAGAATGCGTCGCAACGAATCCATCCGGCTAATGCCTTTTAAGCTGTCGTTAAAAACCTCATCGATCTGAATCCCGATTTCATCGGCAATCTGCTTCCAGGCCAGAAAGTGGAGATGCGCGGTATCGGTAATCACGCCGTCCAGGTCAAAGATGATAGCCTGAGGTTTCATTCCGCCTCCATGGTAGCGGTCCCAATTTTGGGCGCAATAAAATCATTCAATTTCAAAATGTGCTGGCCCTGTACCGTCATCAAATGTCCGTTAAGCCAGAACTGAACGGCAGTCGCACTGGTGACGCTAACTTCATCCGCCGTGATGGAAAAGTGCATTTCGCTGCCCTGCCAAATGAGCGGGAAAGAGAGACGTTTCCAGCCGGAAGGTAAACGCGGCGCGAGATGCAATGCCCCCTGATACAGGCTCAAACCGGCAAAGCCCTGTATCGCCCCTAACCAGATAGCCCCCGTCGCCGCAGCATGAATACCGTCATCACAGCTGTGCGGATCCTCGCCCAAATCGATCTGCGTTCCCTCTTGCCAGAAGCGGTAACCCAGCGCCGGGTCGCCGCAGCGTGCAGCCACAATGCCATGTATCGCTTTGCTCAGAGAGGAGTCATGGATGGTTCGCGGTTCGTAAAAACGCAGGTTCGCCAGACATGACTGTGGGCTGAAAAGTTCAGGCAACATATAGGTCAGCATCACCACATCCGCCTGCTTGAGAATTTGCATCTCATTGACTTCGGCACGCGAATAGTCGAGTAAAATCGTTTGTTTTCCTGCCTTTACCTTATACTTGCTGAGTTCAATACACGGCTTGCTGAGGAAGGTATCATCTTGTGCGAGCACACCATCTTCCTGAACTTCCGGACGCCACAACCGTTGCAAGAAGTTCTCAGCACGGTGAAGAAAGGCTTCATCAGCACTTCCGAACATACGGGCAAAATGGAGCGCCTGTTCGACGTTGTAATAGGCCATATAACTGGTGAAGGCATTGTTATTCACATGCTCGGTATACTCATCAGGGCCGATCACATCATGGATTTCCAGCCGACCATTAATCTCGGTGGCGCGGCTTAACCAGAATTTTGCGGTTTCCAGCAACAGCGTCATCCCTTCACGCTTCATGAAATCGATGTCGCCTGTCACCTGCCAGTAGCCCACAACGGCCCACGCGATATCCGCCACCAGGTGATGCTCTGCCTGCGCGGAGGCCACTTTCTGACGCAGACCGGTACGAATATTGATCGCCGCGAATTCCGGTGTCTCTTCTTCACCGCTGCGTGCGCTTTCCCAGGGAAACAGCGCGCCCTGCCAACCATTTCGACGGGCTTTTTCTTTCGCGCCCGGTAAATTGTGCCAACGATATCGCAGCAACCCACGGGCGATTGCCGGATCGGTAAACAGATGGAATGGCAGCAAAAAGACTTCGGTATCCCAGAATACGTGGCCTTTGTAACCTTCACCGGTCATACCTTTCGCGCCAATGCTGCTACGCTCATCGTGCGACGGCGTCATAATGCGCAAATGATAGAGGGCAAAGTCCAGCGCGCGCTGATCTTCCTCATTTGTACTTTCAAGGACGACGCGGTGACGTTGCCACCAGTGGCACCAGTTTGCATCTGAATGCGCTTTCAACGCCGCGTAGCCCTGTCCGGCACAGCTTTCCAGTTGATTGAGCGACTGGCTTGCCCAATTTTCAATTGAGGTGCTGCGCTCGCTGGTCCATTCAATCCAGACCAGTTTTTCCAGCGTGATACGCTGTCCTGCGCTCGCCTGCACGCTGTTGTGTTGCATCAGGCGGCGGTCTTTCGCCGTGAAGCAGCGCTGCACCTCGCCATCCACACGACAGGCCGAAGAAATCACAATATCGGTACGGCCATCCTGGGTGGTGTAAACCCCTTGCAGCAGGTTTTGACCGAATACCCGGACTTGTGTTTCATCCAGATGCTGGCGACCATGATTGGTGACCGTGGCATCAATGCCTGTTGACAGCGTGATCGCGGCGTCACCGTCCAGCGGGGTAATCGAGAGCTCCATCGCGAACAGAGGTAATGACTCCGTCGAGACAAAACGACGACTTTCAATACGAAAACGCCCGCCCTTTGGCGCATGCCAGAGGAGAGAGCGACGCAACTCCCCGCTGGCAAGATCAAGTTCACGCTGCCAGTCTTCAACCACACCGCTTTGCAGAGAAAAAATCTCGCCATTCAGGGTTATGTGTACCCCGACAACATCGGGAAGATTGACCAGTTCGTTGATCTCGCCTTTCCCCGCACGATGATAAATCCCGGCAAGGTACATGCCGCGGGTTTGAACCGTGTAATCTTCTTCATGGGTGGCACGGATCCCCATGTAACCATTGCCTGTCGTCATCAACGATGCGTATTTATTCAGGCTGTGCAGGCAAAATGCGCCGTCAGTTAGCATTACAGGCTTAGTCATAATTCCACGCTTTTTCCTGTTTCGGCGGATTGGTATAACGCAGCGACCAGTTGTTGAATCACAAATCCTTGCTCAGCATCAGCAATCATGACTGGCGCCCCCTGAACGTGATTCACAAACGCGTCCATACTGCGAAAATGTCGATTGTCATCCGCAAGCTCGCGCTTAAACAGGATGTTTAATTCCCCGCTCTGATCGTTATAAACCTGCGCAGGAAACAGCGTCGCGCCAGCTTTATCGCCGCAGAAATTCACGTTCATCACCGACTGTTCGACAATATTGAGCGCAAAGGACGTTTCGAGCCGCAAAATGCCCCCATTGTGGAATTCAACGGTGCCAAACAGCGCATCTTCAACGGTGTACGTACTCGGGTCCCATTCACCGAACTGGCCGCTATTTTTGCGAGTGCCAATCTTTTGAAAACTGTGGGCATTGACGCGTTTGACCGCCGGAAACCCCAGTACATACATCGCGGCATCCAGCATATGAATACCGATATCAATCAGCGGGCCGCCGCCCTGTAATTCTTTGTTTGTAAAGACGCCCCACCCCGGCACACCGCAGCGACGCAGCGCTTTAACGTTGGTCACATAGATTTCACCTAATACCCCGGCCGTCACCTGTTCACGGAGCATTTGGGTATCGAGTGCAAATCGGTGGTGGAAATCATAAGCCAGCACCTTACCCATTCGACGGGCAGTTCTGCACATCTCCTCCGCTTCTTCCGGTGTCATGGCCGGCGGCTTTTCGCACATCACGTGGCAACCGGCGTTGAGCGCCATCATGGTGTGCTCATAATGAAAACGGTTTGGTGAGCAGATACTGACAACATCGGGCTTGACCTGATCGAGCATGGCCTGCGGGTCGTCCCATACCTGCGCATTACCGTACTTTTCTGCCAGCATCTGCGCCTGAGACAGGCGGCTGTCACAGACAGCCACCAGTTCAAGATCAGCACGGGTGCAGTAGTACGACGCATGAACTTTATCCGCCACCTGACCGGCGCCGATAATGGCGACACGCAGGGGCGAGTTTGTCGTTGCACTCTTCACAGAGATCCTCTTAGCACGTACGCAGCCAGGCCAATGACTGACGGTAGGCTTCCGGCAAGTTGTCTGCCCTGACCCGACCTTCATACACAATGTAGCCCTGATAATTATCCTGACGCAGTTGATCGAACAGCGCGCCAAAGTTCAGGGTGCCGGAACCCGGCTGATAACGATGGTTGTCCGCGATATGCACATGACCGAGAAGATCGCGGTTGTCATGCAACGCCTTCGCCATATCGTCTTCTTCGATATTCATGTGATAGAAATCGCCGATGATCTGTACATGTTTCAGATCGTTTTCAACGATATAACGGCGGGCATCCGCGAGCGTGTTGATCATGTGATCCTGATAGCGGTTGAGCGGCTCCAGATACACCACGGTGCCGGTGCGCTGTGCAACCTTGTCAAGTACCCGTAACGAGTCACTCACCGCGTTGCGATCGCCTTCCAGGCTGCGCGGAGAGGTCATCGGCGGCAGACGGAAGGTGAACATGCCCCATGCCGCCGGGACGATAATGCCTTTACCGCCGACCTCTGCCAGTGCTTCCAGAATGCGCTCGATCTGCTTTAGTCCGTTCAGGCGGCGCTCTTCGATAAAATCGCCAATCCAGCCATCATATCCGCCGCAGGCGGTCGTCACCGGCAGGCCGGTTTCTTTAATCGCCGCTTTGACTTCTTCAAGGTTATTGACCAGTAATTTGCCGTCAATTTCGAAGCCATCAAATCCCATTTCTTTGATATAACGAAATTTTTCCAGAATATTTTCCGGGAAGAACGCCTGATTCTGTGTTCCGATTTTCATCTTTTTACATTCCTTTCGAATTAAAACGTGACGCCCATTTTGATGCTCTGCTCCGGGTGACGGTCTACATACTGCATGTAGCTTTCCGGGCTGTCGGCAAAGGTGACAACCGGGTCGATCAGCTCTTCACAATCGAGATAACCGTTCATCAGTAATTCCCAGCAGGTCTCTTCAATACGTTTGCGGCTCCAGCGCGGATAATCCGGGTTCGGTTCGCTGCAGGCGCGAGAAAAGACAATTTTGGCGTTGTTAAAATGCGCTTCGCGGCCAAGGTTAAACCCTTCTGCGAACGGTTTAGCAAATGCCACATAGGAGATCGTGCCGCCGTACGCCAGGCCACGCAGCGCGGATTGCAGCGCATCGGCGTAACCGCTGGTTTCGATGATCACGTCAGCACCCTGCTTGCCGGTGAGCTTTTTAATTTCCATGCCCACGTCGGTGCCCAGAGGATTCAGACAGAAATCGGCGCCATGACGCAGCGCGATATCGCAGCGATGAGCGATAGGATCAACACCAATCACCACCGAGGCCCCGGCTTTCTTCGCTAACTGAACGGCAATCTGGCCAATCGCCCCCAAGCCGACAACCACCACAAAATCACCCACACGCACGTTGGCATCACGCACGCCGCTCATGGCAAATTGCGCAGGGTCATAGCAGACCGCATTTTTCCAGGAACTGCCTTCCGGCATCTTGCGTAACTTATAGTTATTCACGGCATTGATAATGACGGTCTCACTGAGCGGACCGTATCCACATACGCGGTCACCCACTGCGTAATCGCTCACGTCGCTGCCACATTCAATAATGTCGCCCACCACCATATTGCCGAGCTGGAATTTGCCGAATTCGATACCGCGTGGTGCGCCTTCCGGACGAGGCATAAACATTTGCCACTCAGCATTGAAATCTTCATCAATGAACGGACTGGCGGCGCGGAAATCGACCACTTCAGTGCCATGCTTCGGCGCGCCGAACAACACCCGGATTTTCACTTCATTCGCCAAAACCGGACGATCTTCATACTCCACAAGCGCCGCAACGCGCGGTTCAGTGGCAATTAACTTTTTCATTTACAACTCCTTTATTGAACTGGCCGCTTTAGCCCTTCACGCCACCCGCGGTCAAACCACTCTTAATAAAACGTTCGGAGAGCGCGTACATGATGACGACAGGCAATGCCGTAACCAGCGAGGCGGCCATCATGCGTCCCCAGATATAGTCAGGCGTGCTAAACAAGGTGTTCAGCCCCACCGGAAGTGTGAAATTGCTGGCGCTGGAGAGGAAAATCGATGCGAACAGATAGTCGTTCCAGGCCACCATAAAGCAGTAAACAAATACCGACACCAGCCCCGATATCGCCAGCGGTACCGTGATGCGGAAGATGATTTGCAGACGGTTCAGTCCGTCCATCATCGCCGCTTCTTCAATTTCATCCGGAATGGTGTCGAAGTAGCTTTTCAGCATGAAGACGGCGGTCGGCAGCGTTTGCGTCACCATGGTGATGATCAGCGCCATCTCTGTGTCATAAACACCGAGCGCCGTGATGATCTTGAACAGCGGAACAACCAGCAAAATCCCGGAGAACATGTACACCGTGTAAAAGCTGGCGTTGATGGTCATACGCCCTTTAAAACGCAGGCGCGACAAGGCATACGCCCCCAGCGTCCCCAAAAAGACCGCCACGACGGATGACGTCACCGACACCACCAGACTGTTGCGGAAGTAATCCACGAACGGAAAGATGAGCGGGTTAAAAATGTCGACGTAGTGCTCCAGCGTCCACTGCTGCGGCAGCAGCGTCGGGTGCAGGGAGATGGCTTCTTTCGCGCTCTTGAACGACGTCATCAGCATCACGAAGAAAGGAAACAGCGTGATGATAAGGAACAGCGCCAGGCCGCAGTAAAAGCCGATACGACCCAGTATGCGTTTATTTGTTGCCATTGAGATTCACCCGTTTTCTGGTCAGCAAAATGACGGCAAAGATGATGATAAAGAGCACCACAGAGATTGCGGCTGCTTTACCTAAGTCATTAAATGCAAATGCTGTTTTGTAGAGATACACCCCGAGGATATCCACCTTGGTCGTCAACAGATAAACGTCGGCGAACATGTAGAACATCCAGATGGTGCGTAACGTAATGACTGTCGCCAGCACCGGCATAATGGCGGGCAATGTGACAATACGAAAACGTTGCCAGGCATTAGCGCCGTCCATTTCTGCCGCTTCATACAGCGATTTATCAATGGTCTGCAAAATGGCTAAAAACGAAATAAATGCGTATGGGAAGTAACGCCAGATGGCGAACAGCACCACTAAAACAAAGCTGCTTCCGGGGTTGTCAAACCACAGCGGCGCCTGGTCGTAGAGATGGAGTAAATCGACACCCAGGTAGTTCACAATGCCGTAGCCATTGTTGAACATGTACTTCCATGCAAAGACCAGCGAGATCGATGGCGTCACGTACGAGAGGATCACCAGCGAGCGCGCGGTCTTACGCAGGCGAAATTCGCGGTTAAAGAACATCGCTACGCCAAGTCCCAGCGCCGTACTCCCCGCCACCACCAGCGTGGTATACCAGACCGTCATCCAGAGCGAATGCCAAAAACCCGGGTCGGTCAGGATACGCATATAGTTCTCAAGTCCGACAAAGGTAGACTCAATGCGCGGGTTCAGCGGTAACCGAAGGAAGCTGATTTCGATATTCGATATCATCGGCCAGGCGACCAGACCGCCCAGCAGCAATAAGCTGGGCGCCAGCAGCAGCATGGCAAAGGGCATGTCGGAACGACCGGAAAAAAACCTATTCATAACTGCTTTCCACATCCGCATTAACGCTGCTCAACAAGGGTATCCAGTTGTTTCTGGCTTTCCTTGATTGTTGACGAGAGATCGGCTTTGCCTACCGTGACGTTGTGTACCATCGTACTCACCACGCCTGAACCGGTGACATCACCCATGCGGGTAAAGTTTTTATCCCCTACCGCACCAAACACCTGAATATTCGGCAGTTCAGCAATGAGCTGATTCGGCAATTCACCCAGCGCCTTGATAACGCTGTTGTCTTTCCATGTTGCGGTGTTCACAACCGCTTTATTCACCGGGAGTGCCGCACCGGGCGACATCATGACCCAATCCGCGATGTTGTCCGCCTGCTCCATAAAGGTGACAAACTTCTCTGCCGCCTGGGTTTCTTCCTCTTTCTGACCCGAGGTTAGGGTCAGAGAGGTCAACATGCCGTACACCGCCGACGTTTGTTCTGTTGGCACCATAAACCCGACATTTTGCGGATCGCCCTCTTTAATGACCGCCGGAAGAATGTACGTCGAGTAGATCGCCATTGGCGCCGTGCCATTCATAAAGGCGTCTTTGACTTCCATAATGTCGTTGGAGCCGGGCATGGTGTACGCCGCCAGCTCACGGTAATAGTCCAGTGCTTGCGCCATTTCTGGCGTATCCAGCGTGATTTTCCCGTGTGAATCAAAGACGTTCGCTTTGTTTGACAGCGCAAACTGCGAGTAGGACTGTTCCGTCAGCACGCTCTCAGCCGTTGGCAACGCAATGCCATATTTTTTGTGCGCCGGATCGTTGAGCGTTTTGGCGACCACCAGCAATTGCTGCCAGTTTGTCGGCTCTGCCAGCCCGGCCTTTGCCAGCACATCCTTGCGATACCAGATACCGCCGATCCACGCGCTAACGGGCACGCCGGTCCATCCTGAACCATCTTCCGTACGAACAATACGCAACACGCCGTCATAAAACGCGTTCTCACCTACCGCCTGGATAACATTCGCCACCGCCTTGCGGTCAATAAGCTGTTCTTTATCCATCACTTTGGCGTAGTCATGGCTGGTCTCAATAACTTCAGGTAAAGAACCACTTCTCGCCAGGGTAATCACCTTCGTGTTATAGGCGTCTTCTTCAACCGGCACTTGTTTAACCGTAATGCCAGGGTTTTCTTTTTCAAAGCGAGCAATGAGCGCTGAAATAACGGCCTGGCGTTCCTGTTCCACAGAAGAATGCATAAATTCAATGGAGACGTTTTCTTTTTTATCTTCTTTGCATCCGGAAATCAGGGCGCAGGAAACCAGTGCTGATAACAGCACAATTTTTGATTTAAGCATTAGATGCTCCTTTTTATTTTTTAATCCACATAACCTGCCATGGATCCAGGGTTAATTCTTTCGTATTGATTTCTTTTTCAGAAATCAAATCAAAACCGGTCACTGCATCATCGGAAATCGTCTGACATTTTTCGCTAATATTAAATAGCGCAATAATGACCTCGCCATTCTCAGCCGTACGGGTAATTTGCATTACAGATGGCGTGATATTACCGATGTCAAAACCGCTGTCGGGATGGAAAGCGCAATGTTCGCGTCTCAATTTAATCAGGCGTGACAGCGCGCGATAAACGTCATACCGTAACGTCTCCGTCGAACTTAATTCCGCTTCAATCTCATCAATATCATATTTTTTACGGTTAATAGCCCGGTTGTAACCTAATTTTTCAACGCCGTCATAGTCATTACGTGAACCCAGAATGCTCTGAATATAAATAGCGGGTACACCTGGAAAACTTAATAAAATGGCATGCGCCAGCGTAAATCGGGCAAGCCGTTCCTGGTTGCTACTATCACGCGTACTCAACGCATCCATGTACGTGACGTTGATTTCATAAGGACTGCGGCTGCCATCAGGATTGTTCTTCCAGTTGACCAGTGCGCCCTCTTGCTGCAGCTCAGAGACCAGCGCTAAGATCTCCTCTTCTGGCAAGAGTCCACGTAACGGGTTCAGACCAATGCCGTCGTGCGACGCCAGGAAGTTGAACCAGGTCGTTTTTTCCGAAGGCAATGCCAACGACTGCGCCCACTGGCACAGGGCGGAGGCATCCTGGCGCTTTATGGCATGCAGCACCAGCGGTGGCAGCGAGAACTGATAGACCATGTGGGCTTCATCATGCCCATCACCGAAATAGGAAATATTGTCTTTATGCGGAACATTGGTCTCAGTAATCATCGCGGTGCCCGGCGCCGCTTCATCCGTAATCGCACGAAACAGTTTGATCAGAGTATGTGTTTTCTCCAGATGAATACATGACGTGCCAGGCTCCTTCCACATAAAACCCACGGCGTCTAAACGCACATAATCCGCGCCTTGCTCAAGGTAGTTCAGCAAAACATCGACCATCGCCAGCAGAACATCCGGGTTGCTGTAATTAAGATCGACCTGGTCATCGCTAAACGTTGTCCATAAATGGCGAACCGAATTATCCGACAGGGTAAATGGCGTCAGTAACGGTAAAGCCCGCGGGCGTGTTACTGCCGAAAGATCGGTATTCGGGTCCATTTCAACAAAGAAATTTTCAAAGCCAGGCGTTTGCTGTAAATAGTTTTTAAACCATTCACTTTTCGCCGACATATGATTGCAGACAAAATCAAACATTAATTGGCTAGCTTGACCCAGTTCAGCAATATCTGTCCACTCCCCTGTTTCTTTCGCAACCTGGTGATAATCGATAACGGAAAAACCGTCGTCAGAAGACCAGGGATAAAAAGGTAATAAATGAACATGGGAAAAAATTGTTTTTAACCGGTAATGATAAAATTGGTTAAACGTTGGAAGCGGTTTTGCTGACGAACTGTGAAACTGATCGGCATAAGTAATGAGAACCACATCGTTCTCATCCCAGTGTGGTTTACGTGTTTTTTTAATTAATGATTGCGATCGTTTAATGCGGTCAGACAACACACCATAGTGACGGGATGCAAATGTATCTCCGTAAACTTCTGTCAGGTAATGTTTGATTTTTTGGTTCACTTTCATTTTCCGTGGTAGCGGTCCCATGGATAGGGAGACTACCTTGCAGAAAATAAGCTGTCAATCAAGCAAGGGGGTTTAGAGGGGGTAAAAAAAAGGATTTCAGCAGCCCAAAAATCGTATTTGTGAGCTGCCGCAAATTCGCCAGTCGATTGTGAATGGATTGTTTGTTTTTATGTGCAGCCCTGTGATCAGGAATGGCGGCCATCATAGCGCCGGGAGATTTTTGCCGCCGCGCGTCTCAGTAAGGGTTCCAGCGCCAACGCCAGCAACATTTTCAGCGGGCGGCGTGCGACGGATTTGATCGCCCACCCTGCCACACCGGCCGGGCCATAGCGTAGCGCGGTCAGCAGAACCAGTTTCCCTGCGAGTTTAAAGCCCGGCTTCACCTTTTGCCCGGCGCGTTGCCAGCGTGTATTCATCTTATGAGTTCTCTTCATTACAACTGACGGAAACGACTGCGCAGCGTGAAGGTGTCGGACGTAACATAGCGCTCCATTTCACGCAGACGCTTTTCGCCCGCGGCCAGTTCCCTGTCGACGGCATCCAGCAATTCACCGCTTGAGGGGGATTGCTCGCCAGTGGTCATGTTGTCCGGCAGCGGATCAAGCACAAACGTCAAAATGATATACGCAACCAGCGTAAAGAACGCCAGCCCGAAGAAAATCGACAGCACCACCAGGATCCGCACCAGTTTCACCGGCACATCAAGGTAGTTTGCGATCCCGGCGCAGACGCCACGCACCATTCCCTGCTGCGGAATGCGCCAGAGCTTTTTATTCAAATTAATCCCTCCCATTAGCGATCCCTCCAGTTCGGATGTTCAGCATCAAGAATGTCTTCCAGCGTCTGAATGCGTTCACGCATCCGTTGCGCGTCGTCGGTTAATTGCGCCAGACGTTGCTGCTCACTTTGCGACAGTTCCCCACGACTGGAACGGTTGCTGTAATGCAGCCATAACCAAATCGGCAACACAAACAACACAAAAATGGTTAACGGAATGGCCAGAAATAGCGCGCTCATGAGTACTCCTTACAGGTGATGAGCGGCGGCGTACTCAGACGCCGCCTGCGATTATTATTGATTATCTTGCTTCATTTTGGCTTTCAACTGCGCCAGTTGCTCGCCGATTTCATCATCTGCTTTCAGGTCGGCAAACTGCTGATCCAGCGTTCTTTGTTTGCCAAAGTTATGGCTTTCCGCTTCCGCTTCCATCTGATCAATACGACGCTCAAACGATTCAAAGCGGGCCATGGCTTCGTCCAGCTTGCCGCTGTCCAGTTGACGGCGCACATCACGGGAGGAGCTTGCGGCCTGGTGACGTAACATCAGGGCCTGCTGACGGGCGCGGGTTTCGCTCAGCTTATTCTCCAGTTCGCCAATCTCTTTCTTCATACGCGTCAGCGTGTCATCCACCAGCGTCACTTCATGTTCGAGGGTGGCGATCAGATCGGTCAGTTTCTGCTTTTCAATTAACGCGGCGCGCGCCAGATCGTCTTTCTCTTTGCGCAACGCCAGTTCCGCTTTCTCCTGCCACTCTGTCTGTTGAGCAACAGCCTGCTCAATGCGACGGGACAACTGTTTCTTTTCCGCCAGCGCCCGCGCAGAGTTGGAACGAACTTCAACCAGGGTGTCTTCCATTTCCTGAATCATCAGTCGCACCAGTTTCTGCGGATCTTCAGCCTTTTCCAACAGCGCGTTAATGTTGGCGTTCACGATGTCGGCAAAACGAGAAAAAATACCCATAATTCAATCCTCACAATTTTTCTGATGTCGGGCTATGCCCTGCTGTAGCTCTAATACAATTCACGTGCCAACTTTTTAAATCATTGATTAATAATAATATGTATGATTTTACCTCGGAGGCAATTCAGGTTAAAGTGGTGAATAACGCTAACAAGTGGTGAATTTCATCATGACAGAATACAAAGATAACCTTCTCGGTGAAGCCAACAGTTTTATTGAAGTGCTGGAGCAGGTTTCTCATCTGGCACCGCTGGATAAACCGGTGCTGATTATTGGTGAACGCGGGACGGGGAAAGAGCTCATCGCCAACCGCCTGCACTTTCTCTCTTCTCGCTGGCAGGGGCCGTTTATTTCACTGAACTGCGCCGCGCTTAATGAAAACCTGCTCGACACTGAGTTATTTGGTCATGAAGCGGGTGCATTTACCGGCGCGCAAAAGCGCCATCCAGGCCGTTTTGAGCGCGCCGATGGCGGCACGCTGTTTCTCGATGAGTTGGCCACCGCTCCCATGCTGGTGCAGGAAAAACTGCTGCGGGTCATCGAATACGGTGAGCTGGAACGCGTAGGCGGCAGTCAGCCGCTGCAGGTCAATGTGCGGCTGGTCTGCGCCACTAACGCCGATCTGCCCCGGATGGTTGATGAAGGGACGTTTCGTGCCGACCTGCTGGACAGGCTGGCTTTCGATGTGGTGCAGCTCCCACCGCTTCGTGAACGTCAGACCGATATCATGTTAATGGCTGAACATTTTGCGATTCAGATGTGCCGAGAAATCCGTCTGCCGCTTTTCCCCGGATTTAGCGAGCGTGCAAAAGAGGCCCTGCTGCACTACCGCTGGCCAGGCAATATTCGTGAGCTGAAAAATGTGGTTGAACGTTCGGTGTACCGGCACGGCACCAGCGATTACCCGCTCGACGAGATCATTCTCAATCCGTTTAAGCGACATACCGTTGCCGTTGAGAACACGGAAGCGCCTGCTGCTTCCCCTGCACTGCCGGTGGATTTACGTGAATTTCAGCAACAGCAGGAGAAAGATTTACTGCAACGCAGTCTACAGCAGGCAAAATTTAATCAGAAACGCGCCGCTGAATTATTGGGTCTGACCTACCATCAACTGCGCGCATTGCTCAAAAAACATCAGATTTAGTGATTCCTTCACCAGAATTGATGACATTTGCACCAGTTACCCGCAGACATTTTTACCTGGTGGGCCGTAGTGCGATACACTTTGTAGATCGAATCTAAAAACCTTAAAAATTATGCGCCTGGTTTTATCGTCTCTGGTAGTGATAGCTGGACTTCTCAGTGGTCAGGCAGCAGCAGCTGCGCCTGAACAGCCCCCGCGTGCTGATATTCGCGAGAGCGGCTTTGTCTACTGTGTCAGCGGGCAGGTCAACACCTTTAATCCGCAAAAGGCGAGCAGCGGTCTGATCGTCGACACGCTTGCCGCCCAGCTGTACGACCGGCTGCTGGATGTGGACCCTTATACCTATCGCCTGATGCCTGAGCTGGCGGAAAGCTGGGAGGTGCTCGACAACGGAGCAACCTACCGTTTTAACTTACGCCGCGACGTTCCGTTTCAAAAAACGGCCTGGTTTACCCCCACCCGTAAACTGAATGCGGATGACGTGGTGTTCACCTTCGAGCGTATTTTTGACCGTCATCATCCGTGGCATTACGTCAATGGCGGAAATTTCCCCTACTTCGACAGCCTGCAGTTTGCCGATAACGTCCAAAGCGTGCGTAAACTGGATAATTACACCGTCGAGTTTCGTCTGACGCAGCCCGATGCATCATTCTTATGGCATCTGGCGACGCATTACGCCTCGGTGATGTCTGCAGAATATGCGGCGAACCTGGCCAAACAGGATCACCAGGAATTACTGGACCGTCAGCCTGTCGGTACCGGTCCTTTCCAGCTTTCTGAATACCGTTCAGGACAATACATTCGTCTACAACGACATGGCGAATTCTGGCGGGGTACGCCGCTGATGCCTCAGGTCGTCGTCGATTTAGGATCTGGCGGTACCGGACGGTTGTCTAAACTGCTGACCGGCGAGTGCGACGTGTTGGCCTGGCCTGCCGCCAGCCAGTTAACGATTTTACGCGACGATCCTCGCCTGCGACTCACGCTACGCCCGGGAATGAACATCGCCTATCTGGCGTTTAATACCAATAAACCCCCGCTGAATAACCCCGCAGTGCGGCATGCGCTGGCGCTGGCCATCAATAACCAGCGTCTGATGCAGTCGATCTACTACGGCACGGCGGAAACAGCCGCCTCTATTTTACCGCGCGCCTCGTGGGCCTATGACAACGAGGCTAAAATTACAGAATACAATCCCGCTAAATCCCGCGAGCAGTTAAAAGCGCTGGGGCTGGAAAATTTAACGCTGAAGTTGTGGGTGCCAACCAGTTCTCAGGCATGGAACCCAAGCCCGCTGAAAACGGCTGAACTGATCCAGGCGGATATGGCGCAGGTGGGTGTAAAAGTGGTGATTGTCCCGGTAGAGGGGCGTTTCCAGGAGGCGCGGTTGATGGACATGAACCATGATTTGACGTTGTCCGGTTGGGCAACGGACAGTAACGATCCGGACAGTTTTTTCCGTCCGCTGTTGAGTTGCGCCGCCATTAACTCGCAAACGAACTTCGCCCACTGGTGTAATCCCGAGTTTGACAGCGTTCTGCGTAAAGCGCTTTCTTCTCAGCAGCTTGCCTCGCGTATTGACGCGTATGATGAAGCGCAAAATATCCTGGCGACCGAATTGCCGATCCTGCCGCTGGCGTCATCGTTGCGTCTGCAGGCGTATCGTTATGACATCAAAGGGTTGGTGCTCAGTCCGTTTGGTAACGCCTCCTTTGCGGGTGTCTCGCGGGAAAAAGCCAAAGAGGTGAAAAAACCATGATTATCTTCACCCTGCGCCGTTTTTTGCTGTTGCTGGTCACACTCTTTTTCCTGACCTTTATCGGCTTCAGTCTGAGTTACTTTACGCCGCACGCGCCGCTTCAGGGTGCCTCGTTGTGGAATGCCTGGGTATTCTGGTTCAATGGCCTGATCCACTGGGATTTCGGCGTCTCCAGCATTAATGGTCAGCTAATCTCTGAGCAGCTTAAAGAGGTGTTTCCCGCCACCATGGAGCTGTGCATTCTCGCCTTCGGCTTTGCCCTGATGGTCGGCATCCCGATCGGAATGGTGGCTGGCGTGACGCGCAATAAATGGCCCGATCGCTTTATCAGCGCCCTCGCCCTGCTGGGATTTTCTATTCCCGTGTTTTGGCTGGCGCTGCTGCTGACGTTGTTCTTTTCGCTGACGCTCGGCTGGCTGCCGGTGTCTGGCCGCTTCGATCTGCTTTATGAAGTCAAACCCGTCACTGGATTCGCCATTATCGATGCGTGGATTTCTGACTCACCCTGGCGTGACGAGATGGTGATGAGCGCATTGCGCCACATGGTATTACCGGTCCTGACGCTGGCGGTCGCCCCTACCACAGAGGTGATTCGTTTAATGCGGATCAGCACGATTGAAGTGTACGACCAGAACTACGTGAAAGCGGCGGCCACCCGAGGATTATCACGTCTGACGATTCTGCGCCGTCACGTGCTGCACAACGCGCTTCCTCCGGTGATCCCACGTCTTGGTTTGCAATTTTCGACCATGTTGACGCTGGCGATGATCACCGAGATGGTCTTTAGCTGGCCGGGACTGGGCCGCTGGTTGATCAATGCCATTCGCCAACAAGATTATGCCGCCATTTCCGCAGGCGTGATGGTGATTGGCTCCCTGGTCATCATCGTCAATGTGTTATCTGATATTTTGGGTGCCATGGCTAACCCGCTGAAACATAAGGAATGGTATGCCCTACGATAGCGTATACAGCGAAAAACGCCCACCGGGTACGCTACGCACGGCCTGGCGGAAATTTTATAGCGATACCACCGCGATGATCGGCCTGTATGGCTGCGCGGGGCTGGTGCTATTGTGCATTTTTGGCAGTTGGTTTGCCCCCTACGGTATTGATCAACAGTTCCTCGGCTATCAGCTTTTGCCGCCTTCCTGGTCTCGCTACGGCGAAGTGTCGTTCTTTCTCGGCACCGACGATCTGGGGCGCGACGTCTTAAGTCGATTGCTGAGTGGCGCCGCGCCCACCGTCGGCGGCGCATTCGTGGTGACGCTCGCCGCCACGATTTGTGGTCTGGTGCTTGGGGTGGTTGCCGGGGCGACCCACGGCTTACGCTCCGCCGTGCTCAATCACATTCTGGATACGCTGCTCTCTATTCCGTCGCTGCTGCTGGCGATTATCGTGGTGGCGTTTGCGGGTCCGCATTTAAGCCATGCGATGTTTGCGGTCTGGCTGGCGTTACTGCCGCGTATGGTGCGTTCTGTCTACAGCATGGTGCATGATGAGCTGGAAAAAGAGTATGTGATCGCCGCCCGTCTGGATGGCGCAACCACGCTGAATATTCTCTGGTTTGCGATTCTGCCCAACATCACGGCCGGTTTGATCACCGAAATCACCCGTGCGCTCTCGATGGCGATCCTCGACATTGCGGCGTTGGGTTTTCTGGATCTAGGCGCGCAGCTGCCCTCTCCTGAATGGGGAGCCATGCTCGGAGACGCGCTGGAGCTGATTTATGTTGCGCCGTGGACCGTGATGCTGCCCGGCGGCGCCATTATGATCAGCGTGTTGCTGGTTAACCTGCTTGGCGATGGCCTGCGCCGGGCGATTATTGCGGGGGTGGAATAATGCCATTACTGGATATTCGTAACCTCACCATTGAATTCAGAACCGACGAAGGATGGGTAAAAGCCGTCGATCGGATCAGCATGACCTTAAACGAAGGCGAAATCCGTGGTCTGGTGGGTGAATCAGGGTCGGGAAAAAGTTTGATCGCCAAAGCAATTTGCGGTGTCGCGAAAGACAACTGGCGCGTCACCGCCGACCGTATGCGCTTTGATGACATCGACCTGCTGCGTCTCTCCTCGCGTGAGCGTCGTAAGCTGGTCGGTCACAACGTCTCCATGATCTTTCAGGAGCCGCAGTCCTGTCTTGATCCGTCCGAGCGTGTGGGTCGCCAGTTGATGCAAAATATTCCGGCCTGGACCTACAAAGGCCGCTGGTGGCAGCGTATTGGCTGGCGTAAACGCCGCGCCATTGAACTGTTGCACCGTGTCGGCATTAAAGATCACAAAGATGCGATGCGCAGTTTTCCCTATGAGCTGACCGATGGTGAGTGCCAGAAAGTGATGATCGCCATCGCGCTGGCTAACCAGCCGCGTTTGTTGATTGCCGACGAACCGACGAACGCGATGGAGCCCACTACTCAGGCGCAAATTTTTCGTCTGCTGACCCGTTTGAATCAGAACAGCAACACCACGATTTTGCTGATCAGCCACGACCTGCAGATGTTGAGTCAGTGGGCAGACAAAATCAACGTGATGTACTGCGGGCAAACGGTGGAAACCGCGCTCAGCAAAGATTTGGTGACGACCCCGCACCATCCGTATACCCAGGCGTTGATCCGCGCTATCCCCGACTTTGGCAGCGCTATGCCGCATAAAAGCCGCCTGAATACGATGCCTGGGGCGATCCCCTTGCTTGAACAATTACCGATAGGTTGTCGTCTGGGGCCTCGCTGCCCGTATGCTCAACGAGAATGTATTGAAACCCCGCGCCTGACCGGGGTAAAGAATCATCTCTACGCCTGTCATTTCCCGCTGAACATGGAGAAAGAGTGACATGGTGGAAACGCTGCTTGAAGTACGCAATCTGAGCAAAACCTTTCGCTATCGTACAGGCTGGTTTCGCCGTCAGACCGTTGAGGCGGTAAAACCGCTGAGTTTTACCCTCCGCGAAAAGCAAACCCTCGCCATTATTGGCGAGAATGGTTCCGGTAAATCGACGCTGGCGAAAATGCTGGCGGGCATGATCGAACCGACCAGCGGCGAAGTGCTGATTGACGATCATCCACTGCACTACGGCGATTATTCGTTTCGTAGCCAGTGTATTCGAATGATTTTTCAGGACCCGTCGACGTCGCTCAATCCGCGCCAGCGTATCTCGCAGATCCTCGATTTTCCACTGCGCCTGAACACTGACCTCGAGCCTGAACAGCGCCGGAAGCAGATTGTGGAAACCATGCGGATGGTCGGTTTGCTGCCCGATCACGTCAGTTATTATCCGCACATGCTGGCGCCAGGGCAAAAACAGCGTCTGGGGTTGGCCCGTGCGCTGATTTTGCGCCCGAAGGTGATCATCGCAGACGAAGCGCTGGCATCGCTGGATATGTCGATGCGTTCGCAGCTCATTAATCTGATGCTGGAATTACAAGAGAAACAGGGTATCTCTTATATTTATGTCACCCAGCATATCGGAATGATGAAACATATCAGCGATCAGGTTTTAGTTATGCACCAGGGCGAAGTCGTCGAGCGCGGCAGCACCTCTGACGTGCTCGCCTCGCCGTTGCATGAGCTGACCAAACGGCTGATTGCCGGGCATTTTGGTGAAGCATTGACAGCGGATGCGTGGCGAAAGGATCGGTAAATAGAAAAGGCAGAAATTATTCTGCCTTTTCTTAACCCCGTGACGACACATAATGTTTTTATTTATAGGTTAAATTATACGTCATCACAGATTTTATATACGGAAACCATCATCTGAAAAATAATGTTTCACTTCCGGCGAAATTATTATTTATACGTTACATTATAAACCACGGTGGCAGAAACGGAGCCCGCTTTAACTGCCGCGTTGCTGGTTCGGTAATAACGAGCCGTCATGGCTATGGCGGTATTTCCTGCAACGGCATCGCCTACCTTAAAGGTTTCATTCAGTTTCGCCGGGTTATTATTGACCAACAGCTGGACACCAACCCCCGAGGCCGTTGAGTTGCCATTTAAAGCCAGCACACCATCATCCTGTGCGTCACTGTCCTCGGTGCCATCAAGCAGCAAATTGACAGAGACGTTACTATTGCACTTCAGTGAAATCTCAAACGGCGTATCCTCAGCCGTACTTCCCTTATGGGAGAGGTCGTTGGCATTGACCGGTTTGAGCAAAACACGTGAAGGCGTGGCAGCATCTACATTACAGCTGGGGACAACAACGGTACCGGTAATATGGTAGGTGATGGCGGGATAGCCATCCGTAGTGAAAGGTGTAACGGTTGTATTAATGATACCAGGCATTGCCGGGACACCGCCGCCGTATACACTAAGGGCACCTATCATAATAATGCCTTCGTGACTTTGTGGGTTCCAGCATTCAGATTGCATACAGAATTTATTCCATGAGGCGGCAATCGTGACCGGAGGCGAGGCATTGTGCAATGAATTATACCAGCCGTTATAGGCTCTGGTATAAAATTTAAAACCAAGACCACTCCAGGAACCATCCGATAACAGCGCTTTTTCAAGATCGTTGGTGCCCGGTACGGGATTGGTTATTTTCCCTACGTAAGTAAAATAACCCGAGCAGGATATCGCTGCTGCGGTCTCAACATCAGCCTTGGTTCCAAGTAAATCTTTATATTCAATGCTGGTGCTGTTATCCGCATCACCTAGAATAGTGATGGTGCCGATGTCAATATTCATAATCCCGGTGGTACCTGAACAACTGGCATGCGCTGAGCCGGTGAGTGTCAACAGTGAAATAAAGATGCTGATCAGTATGAAAATAATATTTTTTGCTTTCATAATCTCGCTATTAAGATATTGTTAGTAGGGGGTAAGTGTTTGAATCTGTCACGGTTTGAACTGGGGGGATTATAATATCTATTATGCTATGCGCATATTTATGACGGGTGTAAAAATAGACAAAACTTGAGTAACGCTTCCAATTAGTTGAATTGTCATGAATAATACGGTTTTTTAAAGTGCTTCTGTGGCAACCATCACCGTTCATTGTCCCCGTTGTCAGTCAGCGCTGGTTTACCGTCATGGACAGAACCCTAAAGGTCGTGACCGGTTTCGATGCCGTGAGTGCCATCGAGTATTTCTGCTCACCTATACTTATGAAGCCAGAAAACGAGCACATTACCGAAATGGCTTTCAATGGCGCTGGCATTCGGGATACCGCAAGAGTGCTGAAAGATAAGCATCTGACCGGTAAAATCTTCACTCAGCGCATTGAACGAAACAATCTGACGCTACGCACCCGAATAAAATGCCTCACCCGTAAAACAATCTGTTTCTCACGCTCCATCAAACTCCACGAAAAAGTTATCGGGGCCTTTATTAAAAAATACATGTTCTACTAATTGGAGGCATTACCAAACCGTGAATAAAAGAGAAACGTTTAATTAATAATTTGTGACTAACGACATTCATTACTAAACCGCTGAATAGCCGTTTGCTGAGAATCGTCTTCAATTCCGGGCGCAAGCATATAACTAACAGAACATTGTGATGCGCCATCCTCACCCCATTTCACTTTCAGTACCCTTTCGGCTTCGCGACAAGAGTATAGTTAGTGCTCGCCTGCGCAACCATGCCGACCAAATATCACAATGATATTTGAAACACCACTGAATTATATTCGATCCATAGCCATTCCATGAGAGCTTTATAAAAATATTATATTGTTTTTTGTTCTGACCAGTAACCATAGCGGTCCAATTTTACACCTAAAAATACTGCTTCTGATACTGACTTCGGAGAGGATGTAATGCGGAAAAGTATTGTGCGAAAACGATAGATACGGCAACGGCGTGAAGCAGAAGCGGCAGAGACAAGCGCTACCGAGTCTTACCTCATTTCAGGATGAAGTAAAAATCGATTGATGTGGCAATCTACGGACTATTTGTAGGTCAGGTTATAAACCACCGTAGCGGAAACATCACCAGCCTTCACCGGTATTTCTGTAGTTCGGTAATATCTCGCTGTCAAAGGAATAGTAAAGGTGCCTTCTGCAGACATGCCAGTAGAGAATTCTTTTTCCAACTCAACAGGCAGATCATTATACAGAACCTGAAGACCAATCCCTTTTGCTGATTCTGCCGTTTTTTTAATAGCCAACACACCCTGGCCGGTAACATCGGTATCTTCTTGTCCATCAAGCAATAAATTGACGTCTGTTTTACCTGTACATTTTAGCCGAATTTCAAACGGAGTATCCCCGGTTGTCGCCCCTTTGCGCGGTAAGGTATTGGCATCCGCGGGTTCCAGGTCAACTCGTGTAGGTGATGTTGCGTCGACATCGCAGGTGTTGGCGGTAATAGTCGCGGTCAAATTTAAATCAACCAAATCCAAGGCACCGCCATCATAACCTGCATTATTGTCGACCCCCATTAATTTCTTTCTGCTAAAGGTTAATCGTCCTCCTTGCACTTGATCAACAGTTCCTGTTTTCACTAACTCAATCTTTAATGCTGCATTTGTATTTCGATACATCGTGTAATAGGGTGTTTTAATAGTTACAGGTATTACAGTCGCAATTTGTTTCGGAGACGAAGGTTCAGAACCATACGGCTGGAGGGTATAATAGTAAATCCTCACACCAATACCCGGAATATTGGTGTTATAAGTGGCATTAGCCGTGCCGGTTCCATCTCCACTTATCCCCATATTGGCGGATGCAGGTGTAGAGGCGCCATCGGTGCCGCAAGAAAACCCAGCGGGAGCCCCGCCAAAATCAGTCATCGGGCCTTCTTTTGTGGCGATCACCCCACCAACGGCATCGCTCGCCATAGAAATAGGCCCCATGTCAATATTTAACGTCGTCGCAGCCTTAGGGTTATAGTCTTTGTAATAATAACATGCTGAAACAGGCCCGCCGTAGAGCAGGAAGAAAAGTATAAAAGCGTAATTAATCTTATTCATAATAACCTGACATCAAACCAATGTTGAATTTCCGGTTAACGACACTCATTACTAAACCGCTGAATAGCCGTTTGCTTAGTGTCGTTTTCAATTCCGGGCGCAAGCATATAGCTAACAGAACATTGTGATGTGCCATCCTCACCCCATTTCACCTTCAACGTCCCTTTCGGCTCCGCGACACGGGCATAGATCGTGCTCCCCTGCGCAACCGTGCCGACGCTATGGTCTTTTTCGTCATACACCTCGGCGCCAAACGGCAGCGCGTTACCTGAGTAAGACGAGGTAATTAAAATCGGCGTGCCCTTCTCAGTATTGAATTTCACTTTCACGACAGCGCCATAACGAGGGACCACTTTTTGCGACGTATTGTCCAACTCGACATTGCGGGACGTGCCTTTCGGATCGATCGACACATCGTTCAACTGATACGGACTTGAAGCCGGTAACAACGCATAACCAAATCTATCGATCTTAATCCCCGGATATGACGGCACCGTCGCCCCTTCCGCGCCTTTCGCTTCCACCAGCGTGAAGGTGTCGCTGTTATATGGCGAGAGCGTAAGACCGCCGGAATGGGCAACCATCGCCCCGGACATGCTCAGAGACGTGCTGTGATAGTCCGGCCCCTGGCTGTAACTGCCGGACATCTGTGCCACACTGCCCCGATACGAGCCACCAAAGCTCGCGGACGTCCCTGCCTCACTGTCATGCATACCGCTGGCGTTCCAGGACAATTGGTTATCCTCTCCCGCGCTCCCTGAAATCATCGCCTGCTCACCCGAACGACCATTAGAGTCCTGGTTGTAGCTCAGACTCATCTGTGGCGCATAGTTGCTGCTGTGGCTTTCCCACAGAGGGAATGACAGATTCAAATAATAGCTGGTCTGCGATTCGCCCCAGGCGTCCTGGCTGCGGCTTACGTTGATGCTGTAGCTCAGCTGTTTATAGTGATTCGAGTAACCAAACTGATACTGACGCTCATAATTATCTTGTCCCCAATAGTCCTGTAAAGAACCACTGAGATAGAGTTGGCCCCAGTCGTCAGCCAGTCCCTGGCTTATCGTGACCGTAAAACGGTTTTTTTCGCGCTGGATGCTGTTTCTGTCTTCGCCATCTTTAACCGCCTGAATGCTTTCCATGGCGGTCATATAATCCATATAACCGCTGCTCGAAAAGCGGTATGCCGCCAGGGTAATGTTACTGTTGGTTTCATCAATCAGCTTGCTGTAGCTGACCTGATAGCTTTGGCCGGAGATATCCTGTGCATCAGGCGACGGTAAATGCGTCTTCGATTGGGTGACATCAAAAGCGATCGCGCCAATTTGCAACCCCAGTGCGGTCCCCACTTTTACTGCCTGGTAATCTTTATTCGCCTGCAAACCGGCATAGCCGGTGATCAGGTTAGAGAAACCGCGTTGAAATGTCGCTTCAAGCAATTTCGGGTCGCTTGAAACACTGTCACTACGCAGCTTACCTAAGCTCAGGCTGTAACGCTGACTGCCAGGACGCAAGAGCTGAGACACCGATGCATAAGGAATCGAAAAATTATTCTGAGAGCCATCGGCTTCCTCAATGGTGACATCCAGGTTACCGCCGTAACCCGTGGGATAGAGGTCGTTGATGACGAAAGCACCAGGCGAAACGGTAGTTTCATAAATAGTCTGCCCGCTCTGTTTCACCGTTACTTTCGCATTGGTTTTCGCCACACCGCGGATCTCCGGCGCATAACCACGCTGTGATTCCGGCAGCATACGTTCGTCGCTGGCGACCTGAACGCCGGTTAACGGTACAGTATCGAACAACTGACCGCTGGTGTTGGTCTGCCCCACTACCAGACGGCCGGAAACGCGCGGTAAATCGTGCTGAACGTAAGTATTCAGGACGCTGTAATGCCCCCCGGTCGCATCAGCCCAGTTATATGAACCATTATGGCGTAAATACCAGGAGCCGATATTCAACCCGCTGTTAATGGAGGTATAAAGCGACTTTGAATCGTAGCCATTATTTTTAGATTGATACGCGTTCATGTTGTAGCTCAGCATCATCGCCGGAATACCGCTATCCCACATAGAGGCAGGCACTGACCCTCGAGGCTGCTTATTGATATAAATTTGCGGTATTGAGATGTTTAACTGCTGAGCCTGGTTGTCAAAATCCAGCTCCGCTTCAGGAATGATCGTCTTAAGGTTGATACATTCTGTTTTTTCAGTCAGTGAATCCCACTGAGTGAAGTTAATTTGCTCTTTTTTGAAATTAATCAAATTGAACACACTCAGCGGAATGCATGGGATGACATTTTTGTTATCTGCCGCTTTAAACTCAACTTCCGTCACTGTCAGCGTTTGTTGATTCAACGCCACAGCGATTTTATAAACCCCCGGCAGCACGTTAGCCCCGTTGGAGAAACGGGCTAAATCTACGGACTGTCCCGCCGGTTGTTTCACAAAGTCAGAATCAAACTCCACTTGCCCCTCTGCCGGCGGAGTCGGCACATCCCCCGTGGCGGCCACCGAACATTGCACAATGAAAATATTTAATGCCAAAAATAAAATAATGGGGAACAAGATAATCATTATATTTCCACCAGAGGCAGAGCTTAAGACTATTTGCCCTGGTTATGTTTGACCGCAGCGCCATAGTCATTAATTGACGTAAAAGTAATCGCGTGGATATCACTGATCGCACTTATATTTTTAAAATGAAAGTCAGCATTGCTTCCAGGTGCGATCATTTTTCCATCTTCAACATGTTTACTTCCCCCTTGGGTATAGGTCACCGTCCCAAGAGTAATATAATAAGGCGTAGGGTTTGTGGCTTTTACACCGCCATTACTGATTGACCACTGCAATAAGTCTGGCGCGTCACTTGCACTGCCGCTTAAACCTTGCGGACGATAAAAAAGCTTTATCCGGGTTCTGAATGCGATACTAAGATGGTTATTCTCAGCGGCACTTTTTGATTTCGCAGGGATTTCCAGTACGTTCAGATAAAACACGGATTCTTTATTCGTCGGAATCCCCTTACTATCAACCAGACTGATCCTTAACGTTTGCCCCTTTCCAGCATCGACACGATTAATGGGCGGCGTTAAAACAAACGGTGAGATGATTTTATCCGGCGTTGCGGATTGATTGCCATCATCAATCCAGCTTTGTGCCAGCACGGGTGCTTTACCGGAGTTTTTCATGTTCACGGTGACTTCACTTTGTTCTGCGGGATAAATAACGCGGGTTCCGCTTAACACAACACCAGCACAAGAAAGAGTGCTATAACTTAATGCCGTCATCCCTGATAGCGCTACTATTAAAATCTTTACGTTACGTCTGGAAAAAATCATAGGAATTAACATTTTATCATAACACTCTTTGGTCGATTATTTATAAATCAGGTCGTAGACAACTTTGCTTTGTACCGCGCCAGGAGCAAGGGTGCCACCTGATATTTTGTAGTACTCAACAAAGTAAGAAAGGGTTCCCGTCTTACTCGTGGCGTCAGGCGTCACATATTGCGCAACACCTGTCTGCCCAGCATCGCCGACAAGAATAGGAGAGTCGTCAGTGCCATTTGCCAATTGCAGACTGACACCGGTCGCGGGACCTGTCGTAGCGGTGTTATTCAGATGCCCGGTCTCGGAATCCACCTGAATACCATCAGGTTCAAAAAACGTCCCAACCTTCGTATCGGGGTCGGTCAGCGCACAATTCGCCAGCTCAATGGTAAAAGGGGTACGCCCGGCGGTAGCATCAGTGAACGCAGATATGGCAATCGGCGGCAATGTTACGGTCCCGTCATTTGAAACGCCATTTACTGTCGCCTCACAGGTAGATGCGGTAATTTTCCCCTCAAAGTTAATTGTGCCGCTTGATGATCCTACGGCATGGGCGGCATTCACCATACCCATAGACGCGGATGCAATAAGACCCACTTTAAAAAACACAGATAGTTTCATTTTCGTTCCTAAAAATAGAATGATGCCCTGACTGCAAGTCCATAGTTGTTTCTGAGATAACTTTATTTAATTATAAAAAAGAAGGTGGAATATAATGGCGTTACATTCACTGCCGCAAACCATTCTTTCCATAAATAATTAATAATCATCTCATTTAACCTCTATATCGCCTATACGGTTGAATAGAAAACATGAGTGAAAATGTCTATCACAAAAACTTGGCTATTCAATGACAAGGAAGATTATATTTATAGGAACAATTAAACGCAACGTGGCCGCAATCCAAAATTACACACCCCCTCACGCCATTTCCTTACAAACTGCAATAAATTTGCGGTGTAATTTTAGATACTTATTCTGGATCCAGTTACAGATGCGGATACGTCATAATTCCAACGTTATTCTATTTCATTTTCATTACCAGGATTCAGCCTCACCATGTCAGATTCACCGACCATTGACATTTTTTTGCATGAAAATAAGCCGGAACGTTCCTTGCAGCAATTGTTCACGGCTTTAGCACCTCCGGCCACGCCCCTACTGACGCGCAAGGGAACATTGCTGCAATTTGTAACCGATGAGATAAATTACTGTTATTTGCTACATCAAGGCCATGTGGTGATCAACCGCACAAAAGATGAGCTTTCGTTAAATTCTGAAACCGCACCGTTCATTTTTGGTTTTAGCATGATGAGCGACAACCCTTGTCGGTTAACATTATGTACATCAGAAGATGCGGTCCTGAGCCGGCTTCCGCTTGACCTGGCCATGGGTATTATCCAGCAGCACGCGCTATGGGAGTCGCTTTCCCACGTAATGGTGTATGTCTCATCCCGGATATTTAACCATTGTACGCGGATGTCGCAGCCAGGAGCTTATGGCACCATACGCTATTTGCTGTTTGAACTTTCTCTTGAATCAGAGACCGTCAGAAAATCGGAATCGGTGGTCAATTACATCCAAACCCGCAGTTTTCTGTCACGCAGTGGGATTATGGCAGTCCTTTCAACCTTACGCCGGGGGAATTACATTGAAATAAGCAATGGAAAATTGCTTTCAATCAATTATTTGCCGACAAAGTTTTAAGTTTAAGTATGATCTGGTGAGTTTTATTGTAACGCTTTGCAACTCTTTGTATATACTTGTCAAAGAGACATTTTTTTCGGTAAAACAATTTTATGGATGAAAAAGCGATAACCCCACCGGCATTAAATGCGCCTTACCCATGGTCAAAAACCCTCGTTGAGGCGTTATTGCCCTTTGCTACGCCTCAGTCATACCGAAAAGGGATTCGGCTCGATTTACGTCAGGACGATAAACCGGTTTGCCGGTTTATTATCAGCGGCTCAGCGGATGTGCATCGTTCCTCAGACCATCTTCTGATTGTGAGAGCCCTTCCTTTTAGTATCCTCGGTCTGGGCCTCCACGACGTCTACATTGCTACTGCTGAGCCGTGCAAAATCGCGACCCTCCCTTTAGACGAGGTGCATCAGCACATTGAGGAGTTGGGTTTATGGGAAGTGCTGGCCAAACATATGATCGTGGTAAGCAGCAAACTGTTTTCTTACAGTAAGCAATTGAGTGCACCGACCGCTTATGAAGTGATTTGCAGCCAGTTAGTACAATTGATGCATGAACCTGAAGATATGCGCAGTAAAATCTCCGTCGAACGTTTTATTCGCAACAGGACCCACCTTTCACGCAGCAGCATCATGAAAATCCTCGCCGATCTCAAAACGGGTGGTTACATCAACATCGAAAACGGACGGTTGATAGCTATCCATCATTTGCCGCAAAAGTATTGAATGAGGTTGGATCAGTACAGACCGCGGCTGCTGGTATAATAGAAAAGTGTTGGTTTTCTACTCACTGGCGCTCGCCACTTTCAGCGCTATGTAAAAATCACGTGACAATTCATGCGTATAGTGGGCTATAATTTCGGCCTGCTATCTCTATTATTCTGGCTTCGTTCGTTGTAACTGAATGAATATAAAGCCAAAAATAAGCAATGACATAAGGATTAAAGCTATGGGTTTTCTTTCCGGTAAACGCATTCTGGTGACTGGCGTTGCCAGCAAACTGTCCATCGCCTACGGTATCGCGCAAGCTATGCGCCGCGAAGGTGCTGAACTGGCGTTCACCTACCAGAACGACAAACTGAAAGGCCGTGTGGAAGAATTTGCCGCTCAACTGGATTCTAGCATCGTATTGCCGTGCGATGTGGCTGAAGATGCCAGCATCGACGCAATGTTCGCTGAACTGGGTAACGTCTGGCCGAAATTCGATGGTTTCGTACACTCCATCGGTTTTGCACCTGGCGACCAACTGGACGGCGACTACGTGAATGCAGTCACCCGCGAAGGCTTTAAAATCGCTCACGACATCAGCTCCTACAGCTTCGTTGCGATGGCGAAAGCATGCCGTTCCATGCTGAACCCAGGTTCTGCCCTGCTGACGCTCTCCTACCTGGGCGCAGAGCGCGCAATTCCGAACTACAACGTGATGGGTCTGGCAAAAGCGTCTCTGGAAGCTAACGTGCGTTATATGGCGAATGCGATGGGTCCGGAAGGCGTACGCGTCAACGGTATCTCTGCAGGTCCAATCCGTACCCTGGCTGCCTCTGGCATCAAAGATTTCCGCAAAATGCTGGCGCATTGCGAAGCGGTTACTCCGATCCGTCGTACCGTGACCATTGAAGACGTGGGCAACAGCGCAGCATTCCTGTGTTCTGATCTGTCTGCCGGTATCTCTGGTGAAGTGGTTCACGTTGATGGCGGTTTTAGCATCGCGGCAATGAACGAGCTGGAACTGAAATAATCGTTTCAGGATCCTGGTATGGGCGGCGCTCGTCGCCCATCGATCTCTGCCTGTTTTCCCCTCCCCACGCGTTTCCCACTCGCTTTTCGCCCAGCATATAGCTTTCCGATATTTATTATCACGTAACAATCTTTCATCCCACCTCTTGCTTACGTCAGGATAATGCAGCGAAAACGACCCGCTGTGTTTCAATGACGTGTCCGGGTCGCCACTTTTAGATCAAGGAACGCCCATGGAACAACGCCGAATTGAAGGCAAAAGCCACTGGTATCATGAAACACAGTCCAACGCCTGGGCGCAGGATGTCCTGCCGCTGGTGCCTGAAGCGGCACACGTAGAGGACCGTTTTCTGCTCGATCTGCCGATACCTGAAGAGGCGCTTTTCCCCTTTCAGTCCTGGTTGCACCCTGCCCGTCAACTTGCTCATATTCTGTTTCCCCCTCACGTTCAGCAAAATCAAATGAATACGTTCAGCGCCTATGAACGCATGAGTACCGCGTTGACTGTCGCGCAGGTCTGTGGCGTTCAGCGACTGTGCAATCACTATGCGGCTCGTCTGGCGCCGCTCCCTGGCCCAGACTCCTCCCGGGAAAGTAACCATCGTCTCGCGCAAATAACCCAGTATGCCCGTCAGTTAGCCAGTTCTCCTGCGGTGATTGATGCCCGCGCCCGGCAGCATCTGGATGATGTTGGACTGACGGTGTGGGACAGCGTTCTGATAAGTCAGATCGTTGGCTTTGTCGGTTTTCAGGCGCGGGTGGTGGCGGTCTTCCAGGCTTTTCTCGGACAGCCGGTGCGTTGGGTGCCCGGACTCGATATGCAGCCGTTCGCTCCCGCCCCCCCTTTTGCCGCCGTCGAGGCAACATGGCATCCAGCACATGTCGCCGTTGCGTTCCATCTGGCCAACGCCGAACAGCAGGCGTGTTTGTCCCACCCTCAGCCAGTCACAGAATTACAGCAGCTTGCGCCGGTACTGGCGCACGAACCCGCGCTGCTCTCACTGCTCGCCACGCTGATAACAAGCGCATTGCGCACCGGGATGCCGCAGAACGCCTCCCCGCTTGCAACCCTGCTCACTGCCCGCATTAATGGCAGCGTCGCTTGCTTTAATGAGCAGGCGCAACGTTCCCCGGAATGTGCCGCGTTTATTGCCACACTTCGTCAGGACGAACGCGAAATACAGCAGTGGGAACGGCGACATCCGGTTGAGCGCATTACGTTGCAAGCGATACAATGGCTCACGAGGGCACCCGATCGTTTTAGCGACGTCCAGTTCAGCGCTTTATCCGGGCTCGATTTTTCCTCTGAACAGGCAATCAACTTACTCAGTTGGAGCGGATTGTGCGGATGGTTAAACCGCCTAAAAATCGCGCTGGGTGAGACCCATTAACCCATCCATTTGCTTAAAGAGCGCTTGATGCGTCAGGCAGAATCGCGTAAAACTGTCAGCCGCTCTTTTGGCCACGAAAATAGACAATTATGCTTCAGGACAACCCGCTGCTAGCGCAGCTTAAACAGCAACTGCATTCCCAGACGCCACGCGCTGAAGGGGTGGTAAAAGCCACGGAAAAAGGCTTTGGCTTCCTGGAAGTCGACGCGCAAAAAAGTTATTTCATCCCGCCGCCGCAGATGAAAAAAGTGATGCACGGTGACCGCATTGTCGCGGTGATCCACACGGAAAAAGAACGCGAATCTGCTGAGCCAGAAGAGCTGATCGAACCCTTCCTGACCCGCTTCGTGGGCAAAGTTCAGGGCAAGAACGATCGTCTGTCCATCGTGCCGGATCATCCGTTGCTGAAAGACGCCATCCCGTGCCGCGCTGCACGTGGCGTGGAACATGAATTTAAAGAGGGTGACTGGGCTGTCGCTGAGATGCGCCGTCATCCCCTGAAAGGCGATCGTACGTTTTACGCCGAATTAACCCAGTTCATCACCTTTGGCGACGATCATTTCGTGCCATGGTGGGTCACACTGGCGCGTCATAACCTCGAAAAAGAAGCCCCCAACGGCGTCGCCACTGAAATGCTGGATGAAGGCCTCGAACGTCAGGACCTGACGGCGCTGGATTTTGTCACGATCGACAGTGCCAGCACCGAAGATATGGACGATGCGTTATACGCGCAAGAACTGGCCGACGGCAAACTGCAGCTCACCGTCGCCATTGCCGACCCTACCGCCTGGATTGCCGAAGGCAGCAAGCTGGATAACTCGGCGAAAGTCCGTGCGTTTACCAACTATCTGCCGGGTTTCAATATCCCAATGCTGCCGCGTGAACTCTCTGACGATCTGTGCTCCTTGCGCGCGCAGGAAGTTCGCCCTGTTCTCGCCTGCCGGATGACCATTGCTGCTGATGGAACCCTTGAAGACGACATCACGTTCTTCGCCGCGACCATCATTTCAAAAGCAAAACTGGCCTATGACAACGTCTCCGACTGGCTGGAAAACACCGGGACCTGGCAGCCTGAGAACGAGGCCATTGCCCAGCAAATCCGACTGCTGCAACGCATTTGCCTGAGCCGTGGCGAATGGCGTCACAACCACGCGCTGGTGTTCAAAGACCGTCCGGATTACCGTTTTGTACTCGGTGAGAAAGGCGAAGTCCTCGATATCGTTGCGGAACCCCGTCGCATTGCCAACCGTATTGTGGAAGAGTCCATGATCGCCGCAAATATTTGCGCCGCTCGCGTGCTCCGCGACAAATTAGGTTTTGGTATTTATAACGTTCACATGGGCTTCGATCCGGCTAATGTCGACGCCCTGGCGGCGCTGCTGTCATCGCACGGTATGCACGTTAATGCCGAAGAAGTCCTGACGCTGGAGGGTTTCTGCAAACTCCGTCGTGAGCTGGATGCGCAGCCTTCCGGTTTTCTGGACAGCCGAATTCGTCGCTTCCAGTCTTTCGCCGAAATCAGCACCGAACCGGGTCCGCACTTTGGTCTTGGTCTGGAGGCTTACGCCACCTGGACATCGCCTATCCGTAAATATGGCGACATGATCAACCATCGCCTGTTGAAAGCCATCATCAAGGGTGAGTCAATCGCACGTCCGCAGGAAGAAACAACCCTGCAAATGGCAGAACGTCGTCGCCTGAACCGTATGGCGGAACGTGATGTCGGCGACTGGCTGTACGCGCGTTTCCTGAGTGACAAAGCCGGTACCGACACGCGTTTCGCGGCAGAAATCATTGATGTCAGCCGTGGTGGAATGCGTGTTCGTCTGGTCGATAACGGTGCCGTTGCCTTTATCCCTGCGCCGTTCCTGCATGCGGTTCGCGATGAACTGGTCTGTAGCCAGGAAAGCGGCACCGTACAGATTAAAGGTGAAGCGGTTTACAAAGTGACTGACGTTATCGACGTAACGATTGCCGAAGTGCGCATGGAAACCCGTAGCGTCATTGCCCGCCCGGTCGCATAACGTACCACCGTACCTGCAACGTGAAGTATGACGAGTACAACGGTCTTTCCCGATAAGGAAAGGCCGTTTTCTTTTTCCTGCCTGAACCGCCCACGCACACTACACTTTAAATATTCATTACGTTTTTTTGGTTATTTCACTGTGATGAGTATGCATTTTTCTAAATCTGGATTACAAATTAAAATATAAATAAAACAAGATGTTCAGCCATAGTTACCGAAAAGGATTCATGGCTAACCTTTCGCCTGACGGCTGTAGTGCTTTAAACGGGACGGTATGCATAATGAAAAACATTCGGGAACCGGTCACCTTGTTTAGCTACCTGGGGACGCACAGCCCTTACTGGCATTTGTCGGAAGATTGCAACATCCTGCACTTATCGGTCACCGAGGTTGCACAGTCGGATCAGGCCGTCGAACTCACGCCTGAACAGGCAAACCGCATTCGGGAAATGACCGCGATTACCTCCAGCCTGATGATGACGCTGCCCATCGACGATAACGATTTGTCAGTGCATTTGGTCGGTCGAAAAATCAATAAACGTGAATGGGCCGGCAGTGCATCTGCATGGCACGACACCCCTGCCGTCGCCCGCGATCTGGTGCAAGGATTATCTTTTGCCGAACAGGTCGTCTCCGAAGCCAATTCCGCCATTGTGATCCTCGATAGCCGGGGCAATATTCAGCGCTTCAATCGTCTCTGCGAAGAGTATACCGGCCTGAAAGAGCACGAAGTCATTGGACAAAGCGTGTTTAAGTTGTTTATGAGCCGCCGCGAAGCCGCCGCCTCACGGCGTAACATTAACGGCTTTTTCCGTAACGGTAACTCTTACGAAATCGAACGCTGGGTGAAGACCCGCAAAGGTCAGCGCCTGTTTCTGTTTCGCAATAAGTTTGTCCATAGCGGTAGCGGAAAAAACGAAATCTATCTGATCTGCTCAGGGACCGACATCACCGAAGAACGCCGCGCCCAGGAACGTCTGCGGGTGTTAGCCAACACCGACACGATTACCGGGCTACCGAATCGTAATGCCATTCATGAGCTGATCAATGATGCCATTGATAGCGCCGGGGAAAATCAGGTCGGTGTTGTTTATCTCGATCTGGATAATTTCAAAAAGGTGAATGACGCCTACGGACATATGTTTGGCGATCAGTTGTTGCAGGCCGTGTCACTGGCGATCCTCAGTTGTCTGGAGGAGAATCAGCTACTGGCCCGCCTGGGCGGTGACGAATTTATTATTCTTGCCACCCATACCTCTCAGGGTTCGCTTGAGGCCGTTGCCTCCCGCATTTTAACGCGTTTACGTCAGCCCTTCCGTATCGGTCTACTCGAAGTGTATACCGGATGCTCTATCGGCATTGCTCTGGCCCCTCAACACGGTCACGACAGCGACAGCATTATTCGCAACGCCGATACGGCAATGTACACCGCCAAAGAAGGCGGACGCGGTCAGTTTTGCGTTTTCTCCCCCGAAATGAACCAACGGGTTTTCGAATATCTGTGGCTGGATACCCATCTGCGTAAAGCCCTCGAAAGCGATCAGCTACTGATTCACTACCAGCCCAAGCTGACCTGGCGAGGCGAAGTGCGCAGCCTGGAAGCGCTGGTGCGCTGGCAATCTCCCGAGCGTGGACTGATCCCCCCCCGTGAATTTATCTCGTATGCTGAAGAGTCTGGCCTGATTGTTCCGCTGGGGCGCTGGGTGATCCTCGAGGTCGTCAGACAGGTTGCCGAATGGCGCGATAAAGGGATTCATCTGCGTGTCGCCGTCAACGTGTCTGCCCGCCAGCTCGCCGATCAAACGATTTTTACGGACCTGAAGCAGGTCCTTAATGAGCTTAACTTTGAGTATTGCCCCATTGATGTCGAATTGACGGAAAGCTGTTTGATTGAAAATGAAGAACTTGCGTTATCCGTCATCCAACAATTTAGCCAGCTGGGCGCACAAATACACCTGGATGATTTTGGGACCGGGTACTCCTCCCTGTCGCAGCTTGCCCGGTTCCCGATTGACGCCATCAAACTTGATCACACCTTCGTCAAAGACATACACAAACAGTCCATCTCACAATCGCTGGTCCGCGCCATCGTTGCCGTGGCGCAGGCGCTGAATCTGCAGGTGATTGCTGAAGGGGTGGAAAGCACAAAGGAAGATGCGTTCTTGACCAAAAATGGCATCAATGAACGGCAAGGTTTTCTGTTTGCCAAACCGATGCCCGCCGCCGCGTTTGAACGCTGGTATAAACGTTATCTGAATAAAAAAAGACGCTAGCGCTGGCGATACAGAGAACGTGAACCGTTCAGAATAAAGGTGATTTCACCGCAAACCTATCTGTCTGTAATGACAGAAGATATGATATTTCTCACGGGTGGTGAGTAATCCTATTTTTCCCTTCTCTTTTGCGATGATTTTCTGCATCATTAAAATCAAACACCTTCTGACGTAAGGATGACAACCATGTCTGATATCGACGCACAACGTGTCGCTGAACGAATTGATACCGTGCTGGATATCCTTGTCGCTGGCGATTACCACTCTGCCATCCATAACCTTGAAATACTGAAGGCAGAGTTGTTAAGCCAGGTGAAAGACGATGTGGAATCGTCGTCAAAACACCCCAGATCCCCTTGGGAGATCTAACAATACAGGGCTCCATCTGACGTCGGGCGCGACCTGACTCAGAATACGTAGCACTCTTTTACTCCACGGTATGGATACCATTATAAAAATTAAAGCGATGAATTCCCGACAACAATCAATTTTACAAATGGTGATTGATAAAGGCCGCATGAGTGTGGCCGAGCTGGCGAAAATCACCGGTGTTTCTGAAGTGACGATTCGACAGGATCTCAACACGCTCGAGAAACAGAGCTATCTGCGCCGTGCTCATGGTTTTGCCGTTTCACTGGACAGTGAAGATGTTGAAACGCGCATGATGACTAACTACACCCTCAAACATCAGCTTGCCGAGTTTGCGGCCTCTCTGGTCAACCCGGGTGAATCGGTCTTTATTGAAAACGGCAGCAGTAACGCGCTTCTGGCCAGAACGCTGGCTGAACAAAAAGACGTGACGATTATTACCGTCAGCAGCTACATTGCGCACTTGCTGAAGGGAACTCCCTGCGAAGTGATCCTGCTTGGCGGGATCTATCAGAAAAAAAGTGAAAGTATGGTCGGTCCCTTAACCCGGCAGTTCATCCAACAGGTTCACTTCAGTAAGGCTTTCATCGGGATTGATGGCTGGCAGCCTGAAACCGGATTTACGGGACGGGATATGATGCGTTCTGATGTGGTCAATGCGGTTCTTGAAAAAGGGGCGGAGGCCATTGTGCTGACCGACAGCTCCAAATTCGGCACCGTACACCCGTATACGCTCGGTCCATTATCCAGGTTCAACCGTGTGATTACTGATTCAAAAATCAGCGCTAACGACCAACAGGAACTGGAGCTCGCCGGGTTGACGGTGAACATCATTGAATCCCAGTCCTGACCGCTTTTCAGATGATTTGCCGGGCGGCAAATCATCTCCTCTCTCTGAGATTTTTCCGATCAGCCAATTAAGACTATTTACCTTTAGTAAATGAATCAAAGTCGTAAAATTAATGTTAGCGATATAACAGGGAGTGACTATCACCTGCGTGATAATAGGCTACACACCTGCGCAACACGGTTTTACGGAATGCTTCTTTGATGGCCTCTATCTTAGCTATAGTTAAAGAGACTTGCTTCCGTGAATCATTAATTCAGGAGAAAGTATTATGTTTGCAACGAGCAAAAAAATGACCGCCGCGGTTCTGGCAATTACCCTTGCGATGTCTCTGAGCGCATGTTCTAACTGGTCAAAACAAGACCGCAGCACGGCAATTGGTGCAGGCGCTGGTGCAGTCGGCGGCGCGGTCTTAACTGACGGCAGCGCGCTGGGTACGCTGGGTGGTGCTGCTGTGGGTGGTATTATCGGCCACCAGGTGGGTAAATAATTTACGGTTGACCGACTCAATACAAAAATACACTATTTCTGACCTGGTCTGACTTAAAATAATATTTACAGCTACATTTGAAGCCACGGAATATACCGTGGCTTTTTTCGTTAGCCGCCAGCCAATTTAACTTTCATTCCTTTGGCTTCCAGCAACGATTTAATCAGATCGCGCTTATCGCCCTGAATTTCAATGACACCCTCTTTCACCGCACCGCCGCAACCGCATTTTTTCTTCAGTTCAGCGGCCAGTTTTGTCAGCTCAGCATCATCCATATCAATGCCGGTAATCAGGCAAACGCCTTTACCTTTACGACCGCTGGTCTGACGCTGAATACGGACAATGCCATCACCTTTAGGACGCTCAGGCGCTACCTCTGGCTCATTAATACGCCCAGAGTCTGTTGAGTACACCAGACGGCTGTTGGAATCGTTCATTATGCTCCTCGTTTCAGAGACGCGTTGATGGCTTTCAGGGTTTGTGCAGGGTCTTCTGACTGCGTCACCGGACGACCAATCACCATATAATCCACACCCGCAGACATCGCCTGTTCTGGGGTCATAATGCGACGTTGATCGCCAGCATCACTCCCATGAGGACGAATACCCGGCGTCACCAGTTTAAACGCTTCGCCAAACGCCTGTTTGAAACGCACGGCTTCCTGCGCTGAACAGACCACACCGTCCAGGCCACAGTTTTGCGTTAAACGCGCCAGCCGTTCTGCATGCTCCGCAGGTGACAACGTCACGCCGAGATCAAGCAAGTCGCTCGCTTCCATGCTGGTCAGCACTGTCACCGCAATCAGCAATGGCGCGTCTTTGCCAAACGGCATTAATGCTTCGCGTGCGGCGGTCATCATTCGCGACCCTCCCGATGCATGCACATTGACCATCCAGACGCCAAGTTCTGCGGCGGCGGCAACCGCATGGGCGGTGGTATTGGGGATATCGTGAAATTTCAGATCAAGAAAGATATCAAATCCACGCTGCTGCAAATCACGAACGAGTTGCGGCCCGAAGAGCGTGAACATCTCCTTGCCTACTTTCAGGCGACAATCACGGGGATCGATTTTGTCGACGAAAGCCAGCGCTTTATCACGATTATTATAATCCAGGGCAACAACGACAGGAGAATCAGTAGCAGCGCGAGAAGAAGATGAAGCAGTAAACGTCATGACCAGACCTTCTTATGATGGGCGCCGGGTGTGGCGCGAAATAGGTAAACGGCGTGCATTCTACCCGCGAGAGGCTCAAATTAACAGGCGCGTTTGCATTCCTGCCAGACTCCGTTGCACGATTGCCGGAGGTTGCGGGATGAGAAACAATAAGGATGTTGTAACTAAAATAAGATTTTTTTTAAAACTACTGGCCGTCAAGACCGCGAATCGGTTTGATGGTCGACCACGCACGGCAGGAAGGACAGTGCCAGTACAGAGTATAAGCCGTGAAGCCGCATTTCTGGCAACGATAACGAGGCTTACTGCGCACCTGCTCGCCGACCATATCGCGCAGCACCATCAAACTCTCTTTGGCACGCCCTTCTTCTGCTTCATTAAGGTGGTAATCCATCAGTTTATGGAATACGCGCATCGTGGGATGACGCTGCAACTGACGGGTGATATAGACCTGTGCGACATCATTGCCTTCACGCCCTTCCAGAATATCAGCCAGCATTAATTCCGCAGCGGCGCCGGTGTTCTCTTCTACTGCCCGGCGTAAAAACTCAGCCCATTCGTCATTCTTCCCGAGCTGTTGGTAGCAGGTCTGCAGCATCTCCAGCGTTTCGCTTACCAGCTCTTTATCCTGAGAGATGACGCGCTGCAGGCACTCAACCGCTTTGCCGTAGTCGCCATTTGCCATATAGACCCGCCCCATCATGATGGAGACTCTGGCGCTATTTTTGTCTGCCGCGGCACCTTTCTTTAACAGCGCCATGGCGCGATCCAAATCGTCACTGCCCATCTGTTGCAGCGCTAACTCGCAATAGAAATGGGCAATTTCAATACGCTGTTTATCCTTGCCGAGTTTCACCAACCGCTCCGCCACATCGATCGCTTTTTGCCAGTCGCTGGTCGCCTGGTAGATTTGCAGCAGTTGCTGTAACGCGCTGATACGAAAGTCTGTTTCATCAATCAGTTGGGTAAACATGTCTTCCGCGCGATCATACAATCCCGCCGCCATGTAATCACGACCCAGCTGTTGAACCGCCAGCAGGCGCTGTTCATAGGTCAGCGAGGCGCTTTCCATCAAGGTTTGGTGAATGCGGATGGCCCTGTCGACTTCGCCACGTGAGCGAAACAGGTTTCCGAGGGTGAGATGAGCCTCAACGGTGCCGGTATCCTCTTTTAGCATGTCGAGGAACAGATCCACCGCTTTGTCCTGTTGGTTGCTCAGGAGGAAGTTAACCCCGGCGACATAGTCGCGAGACAAGCGGTTAGCTTCATCCTGTTTTGTTTGTTGCGCACTTCTGCGACCCATATACCAGCCATACGCTGCCGCTACAGGTAAAAGCAGAAACAACAACTCCAACATAAATGATTATTCCTTTACAACCGACGAATCGGCAGTTACCGCAACGTCGGTCGCAGACGAAAGCTGGTTTTCCAGTCGTTTAATTTTACGTTCTGCACGTGTCAGAGATACGCGAACCCGTAGCCAGAACAGACCGCAAATCAACCAACCAATGGCAAAACCTGCGGCAAATAATACGGCAAGCAAGGTAGAGATACGATACTCGCCCTGAGCCAACAGGTAATTAAACGTCACCTGTTGATCGTTTTGCGCACCCAATGTTACCGAAATAACAAAAATCGCCAACACCAGTAAGAAAATGAGTAAATATTTCACATTACTTCCCGTTATGTGGTTTGAGCGAATAAATCGTGTTCAACTTACCGCATTAATCCTGTTAAATTACCATTTTCACGACGAGTGCGAAATGGAAAAGCGCCCTGCCAACAAATGATTTAAGGGCAAATTACGGAAAATCAACCACGATCAGTCTTCTTGTTCACGTTCTGCAATCTCACGGACCTCTTCCACCGGCGGTGTTAAAGGCCCGCACAACTGTTGCGCCAGCCAGGTCGCCAGCGTCACCAGAAGCCAGGATATCACGGTTGCCACCACTAAATCGCGAGGCCAGTGCATCCCCAACACCATCCGGCTTCCCATCACACCCGTCGCCCAAACCAATAACACCGCAATCGTCAGGGTTCGTCTGCGTGGCCACAACAGTCCCACGGCCAGTAATGCCCAACTGGCCGCAAACATCGTGTGTCCGGAAGGAAATGCGAAACCCGTCTCTTTTTGCCAGTGTTTGCGTAAAAAGCTCGGAATATCATGCTGTCCGGACAGCTGTTCTTTCACTAAGTTACCACGTTCTTTACGCTTTAAAGTGTAGAACTCATCAACAGGAATATGGTGCGTTTTTTCCAGCCAAATGACAAACGGACGGGGTTCCTGTACGCGTTCTTTGACCCAGGATTTTATCCCCTGCCCCAGCATAATCGCCGCCGCGAGGATCGCAAATAGCATAATGGCCGCTTTGAGGCGAAAGCGTAAACACCAAAGAAACCAGACGCACAGAATCACATGGGTGATAATTCCCCAGGGCTGAGTGACCGTTTCAGTTACCCAGTATAAGGCTTTTAACCACCAGACATTATGTCCCGGTTGCCAGTGCCAGCCCGAGCTCCATACGGCAACAGGCATCACAAGTAACAACGCGGCGCCGACAGCGGTACGTTTGGCAATTGAAAGCATGAACTCTCCCCTTTGATAACTCTCGCAATGATAACCGAAAATGACGCAGGTCGGGAAAATTGACAAATTTGTGCCATTCCAATTTCGGACACGCGACAGCAATTAGGTGAAGTCCGTCGGCTTATGGCAAAATAGCCCAATACAGAAGCCTACAGGCGACGGCACGTCAGGTGCCAGCATAATCTGGAGAAATACATGCAGCTTAAACGTGTGGCAGAAGCCAAACTGCCAACCCCATGGGGCGATTTCCTGATGGTGGGATTTGAAGAACTGGCAACCGGACACGATCACGTCGCGCTGGTCTATGGCGATACTTCAGGGAAAACACCAATCCTCGCGCGTGTCCATTCTGAATGTTTAACAGGCGATGCGCTGTTCAGCCTGCGCTGTGATTGCGGGTTTCAGCTCGAAGCCGCACTGTCGCACATCGCCGAAGAGGGTCGCGGTATTCTGCTGTATCACCGCCAGGAAGGACGTAATATTGGTCTGCTCAACAAGATTCGCGCGTATGCATTGCAGGATCAAGGCTACGACACGGTTGAAGCCAACCACCAATTAGGGTTTGCCGCAGATGAGCGTGACTTTACCCTTTGTGCGGATATGTTCAAGCTGCTGGGGGTGGATGAAGTTCGCCTGCTCACCAACAATCCGAAGAAAGTCGAAATCCTGACAGAAGCAGGCATCAATATCGTTGAGCGCGTCCCGCTGATTGTCGGGCGTAACCCGAAAAATGCGCACTATCTGGATACTAAAGCCGCCAAAATGGGCCATTTATTGGATGAGTAAATGCCCGTCCTGCGCGGCCCGGTAAGAAAGTGCCCTCTTACCGAGAAAAAAGCCTGCTCACGCAGGCTTTTTTGATCGTTTAGTGCAGCATATTACGGATCACGTAGTGCAGAATGCCATCATTCTGGTAATACGTTAACTCGGTCGCCGTATCAATGCGGCATCGACAAGGAACCACCTCTGTACTGCCATCAGGCCGGGTCAGGGTGACCGGAATCGTCGCGCCTGGTTTCAGCTTTTGCAGATCCGCAATATCAATGATTTCCTCACCGGTCAGCGCAAGAGTTGTACGGCTCACCCCTTGCGGGAACTCCAGGGGCAAGATCCCCATCCCGATCAGGTTCGAACGGTGAATGCGCTCGAAGGACTCCGCAATCACCACGCGGATCCCCAGTAATCGTGGCCCTTTCGCCGCCCAGTCACGACTTGATCCTGAGCCGTACTCTTTCCCGGCGATAACCGCCAGCGGCGTTTTCTCCTGTTGATACTGCATCGCCGCATCGTAGATCGCCACAACTTCGGAGCCCGGTAAATGACGCGTCATGCCGCCTTCGACGCCTGGCACCATTTCGTTACGAATACGAATATTGGCAAATGTGCCTCGCATCATCACTTCATGGTTGCCGCGCCGCGAACCGTAGGAGTTAAAGTCTTTACGTTCTACGCCACGCCCTTGCAGATAGCGCCCTGCCGGGCTATCCGGTTTGATGCTCCCGGCGGGCGAAATGTGATCGGTGGTGACAGAATCGCCCAGCATGGCGAGAATACGCGCCCCATGAATATCTTCAACCGGATCTGGTTGAGCCTGCATCTCGTCAAAGAAGGGCGACAGGCGAATATACGTCGAATCCTCCTGCCAGCCATAGGTGTCTGAGCGCGCAATCTCAATGGCTTTCCATTCCGGTGTGCCTTCAAAGACTTCCGCGTACTCTTTGCGGAACATCTCCGTTGAGACCTGCTCAACGGCGCGGGCGATCTCCTGTGCCGACGGCCAGATATCTTTCAGATAGACCGGGTCGCCTTTTTTGTCATGACCAAGCGGATCTTTCACCAGATTAAGGTTCATATTCCCGGCCAGAGCATAGGCTACCACCAGCGGCGGCGACGCCAGCCAGTTGGTCTTCACCAGCGGATGGATTCGGCCTTCAAAGTTTCGGTTACCCGAAAGCACCGCCCCCACGGTCAAATCCCCTTTTTTGATGGCGGTTTCGATAGGATCGGGCAACGGGCCGGAGTTACCGATACAGGTGGTGCAGCCATAGCCCACCAGGTTGAATCCAAGCTCGTCGAGATACGGCGTAAGCTTCGCCTTTGCCAGATAGTCGGAGACCACTTTTGAACCGGGCGCCAGCGAGGCTTTAACCCAGGGTTGGCGTTTCAGTCCCAGCGTCACCGCTTTTTTCGCCAGTAACCCTGCGGCCATCAATACGCTGGGGTTTGAGGTATTGGTACAAGAGGTGATGGCCGCAATCACGACTGCGCCATCCGGTAACTGGTATTGATGACCGTTCAGAACATAATCAACAGGCTTCCGGTCTTTCTGCGCCGTGTTCAGTTCCAGTGCGCTACTGGCGGCAAAGGCTTTCGGTACATCGCCCAGAGCGACCCGGTCCTGCGGACGTTTCGGTCCCGCCAGGCTCGCTTCAACCTCGCCCATGTCTAATTCCAGCGAACTGGTGAACACCGGCTCATCGCCAGCGTTGCGCCACATGCCTTGCGCTTTCGCATAGGCTTCCACCAGCGCGACCTGTTCGTCGCTACGCCCGCTTAACGTCATATAATCCAGTGTGACGGCATCAATTGGGAAGAAGCCACACGTCGCCCCATATTCTGGCGACATATTCGCGATAGTTGCCCGATCGGCCAGCGGCAGCGAATCCAACCCATCGCCGTAGAATTCGACGAATTTGCCCACCACGCCATGCTTACGCAACATTTGCGTGACCGTCAGCACGAGGTCAGTGGCAGTGATGCCTTCCTGCAATTTACCGGTCAGTTTGAATCCCACGACATCAGGGATCAGCATCGACACGGGTTGGCCCAGCATCGCCGCTTCCGCTTCGATCCCCCCGACACCCCAACCTAATACCCCCAGTCCATTTATCATGGTGGTGTGCGAGTCAGTTCCCACCAGCGTATCCGGATACGCCACCCACTCGTCATCCTGTAACTCGCTCCAGACAGCTTTGCCCAGATATTCCAGGTTAACCTGGTGGCAAATGCCAGTTCCCGGAGGGACTACGCTGAAGCGGCTAAACGCCTGCTGCCCCCAGCGTAAGAAGACATAACGTTCGTGGTTACGCTCCATCTCCAGCCGGACGTTTTCGTCAAACGCGCTATCATCGCCAAAATGATCGACCGTGACCGAATGGTCAATCACCAGATCAACGGGAGACAACGGGTTTACTTTGGCCGTATCGCCCCCCAGACGTTTTACCGCCTCACGCATCGCGGCCAGATCGACCACCGCCGGAACACCGGTAAAATCCTGCATCAGAACACGGGCTGGGCGATAGGCAATTTCACGGTCGGCATGGGCGTTTTTCAACCAGCCCACCAGTGCCCGGATATCTTCCTCAGTGACCGAGTCTCCATCCTGCCAGCGCAGGAGGTTTTCGAGCAGAACTTTTAATGATTTGGGTAAGCGGGTGATGTCACCCAAAGATTTGGCTGCCAGCGGCAGGCTGTAGTAATGCCAGGTTTTGCCTTTGGCCTGCAACGTATCCTTACTGGCCTCTCGTAGGGTTGACGACATAGCTCCTCCTTAATAACAGGGTTTGCGAAACCCGGATTCTCCTCAGGGTTAGTATTAAAGATAACACAAACAAAATGTAACGTTTTGATAACAACCCAAATTGATAAAAGAGGAGGAACGTTGCAAGAGGGAATCAATACAAAACAATGCCCGACGGCATGGCGCTATCGGGCAGTGAGAAGAAGAGAATTAACGGATAACGAACCCCAACAATGAGGCCCAGAATAACAGCGAGACGAAGAACGTGCTTAGCCATGACCAATATTTAAGACTGCATGTTTGCATAAGCGACACCCACATTTGCTCAGAGGATAATATGTGCGCCATATTTCAGGCGACATATGCTGCAACCACGTTCGCTCACCTCAGCCACTGACTGTGATAAGCCCCCAGGGCGCCTCTCACCTGCCGTAATACGGCAAGCCGAACCAGGAAAATTAACTGAGATTTTCTCAGCGCGATATTGCTGTGGTGTAGGAATAATGACAGCTCAGGCTATTAATAATCTGAACTAAAAAGTGAGAATAAGAATTTTATCGATTATTTTTTCTGTTGCTCATCATCCGCAAATAAATCAATAAATGCCTGCTGCTGTTGCGTCAGTGTCCAGGACTCTGGAATTTGCGTCACGCATCCCGTTGCCGTTTCTTTCTCGTCATCACAATGCGGAAGTTGTTTTGACAAGGCGGACTGCTGCTCTTGTGTGACCATCATTTATCCCCACACTTTCCAGATCAACAGCGCAACCGCAACCCAGAACAGTGCGGAGCCAACAAAAACCACGAGCCAGGCTTTGCGTTTCAGCTCAGGGTCTCGGCGTGGTTCCTGGTTTCCAGACGGCATTGCTAACCTCATACAATCGGTATCACTTATTATTTTAGCACCAAACGATTGATGCAACTAATCATTAGATGAGACAAATCCTAAAGAAACTTTAGTCAAAAATCCAGCGAATTTACGCATCGTTTCCAGTGAATAAATCAATCTTTTGACACGAAATAAATATTTGGACGGTGAAATTTGCGAGGCGGGGAATTTATAACTACTTTGCGACCTCATTACCTTGAATATTATGCGGTTACTATTTACAGGATCGCTGATTCAATTTCCAGGTCAATATATCCGACATTATTTTGGTATCTCCCCTTCACAGGAGATACCAAAAAGAGTGCATTCGCGATTACTTCTCAGGCAGTTTAATATCGTTAAACATGGCTTCGATTTCTTCATTAGAACGTAATGCCACTGCGGTATCTACCACATCACGCGTCAAATGCGGCGCGAAACGCTGAATAAAATCATACATATAACTACGTAAGAATGTGCTGCGGCGAAAACCGATCTTGGTGGTGCTGTGGCTGAAAATATCATGCGCATCAACACGAACAAGGTCAGGATCGGCAATAGGATCCACCGCCATACTGGCGATCACGCCAACCCCAAGCCCCAGCCTGACGTAGGTTTTGATAACGTCCGCATCCGTTGCGGTAAAGACAATACGCGGTGTTAAGCCGGCACGAGTAAACGCGGTGTCCAGTTCAGAACGTCCGGTAAAGCCAAAGGTATAAGTCACCAGCGGATATTGCGCCAGCTCTTCAATCGAGACCGATGATTTCGCCGCCAGCGGATGCTCCGGAGTCACGACAATAGAGCGGTTCCAGTGATAGCATGGCAGCATGACCAGATCGTCGTACAGATGCAGCGCCTCGGTGGCGATGGCAAAATCAGCATTGCCTTTGGAGACCGCCTCCGCAATTTGGGTTGGCGATCCCTGATGCATATGCAACGACACGCGTGGATAGCGCTCGATAAATCCTTTGATGACATTTGGCAGCGCGTAGCGTGCCTGAGTATGCGTGGTGGCAATATACAGCGAGCCTTTATCTGGCCACGTATGCTCCCCGGCTACCGACTTAATCGCATCAACCTTTGACAACACTTCACGCGCGATGCGAATGATTTCCTGCCCCGCCGGGGTGACTTGCGTAAGATGTTTCCCGCTGCGGGCAAAAATCTGGATACCAAGCTCATCTTCCAGCATACGAACTTGTTTACTGATGCCCGGCTGAGAGGTGTAAAGTCCTTCTGCTGTTGAGGAAACATTAAGGTTGTGATTAACCACCTCAACAATATAGCGAAGCTGCTGTAATTTCATGTTAGCCATCCAGATTTGCGCCATCAGATCATCGTTTGAGAGCAAACTCCGCCGAGTTGCTAATACGATTTAATAATAAGAAAGTCGATAACTATAACCACTATATCATTTATATCTGTAGTGTATAGACGTGACGAAAAAATAATAAGTCACCCATAAAAAAGGCCGCTTTCGCGACCTTTTTACACCAAATAACTGTCAGTTAACGGTTATTTCTTACCTTCCACCCATTTGCCGTCAACGAAGAAGGCTGACCAGCCGGTCGCTTTTCCGTCTTTTTCCGCAGCAACATATTGCTGTTTCGTTTTACGACTGAAGCGAACCAGAGTCTTGTTACCTTCGGCGTCCTGTTGCGGCGCATCGGCCAGATAACGCAGTTTTTCCGGCAAACGATCGCGGAAGCGGTACAGCTCTTCCACTAACGGCGCACGTGTTTCACGTGATTTCGGGAACGTATTCGCCGCCAGGAAGATACCTGCCGCCCCGTCACGCAGGACGAAGTAAGCATCAGATTTTTCGCACGGCAGTTCAGGCAGCGGCACCGGATCTTCCTTCGGTGGAGCCACTTCGCCGTTACGCAAAATCTTACGGGTGTTTTTGCACTCGTCGTTGGTGCAGGCCATGTATTTACCAAAACGCCCCATTTTCAGGTGCATTTCAGAGCCACATTTCTCACACTCAACGATCGGGCCGTCATACCCCTTGATGCGGAACTCGCCCTCTTCGATTTCGTAGCCGTCACAGGTTGGGTTGTTACCACACACGTGAAGCTTACGTTTTGGATCGATCAGATAGCTGTCCATCGCCGTGCCGCATTTCTGGCAGCGACGTTTAGCACGCAAGGCGTTGGTTTCTGCATCATCGCCTTCGAGCACGTTCAGTATTTCGTTTTCCGGCACCAGGTTAATGGTGGTTTTGCAGCGCTCTTTCGGCGACAGGGCATAACCGGAACAACCGAGGAATACACCGGTGCTGGCGGTACGAATCCCCATCTGACGACTACAGGTTGGGCAGTCGATACTGGTCAGCACCATCTGATTCGGACGCATACCGCCCTCTTCAGGATCTTTCTCTGCTTTATCCAACTGCTGAGTAAAATCACTGAAGAAGTTGTCGAGCACCCCTTTCCATTCGGCTTCGTGATTCGCCACCTGGTCAAGGCTGTTTTCCATTTGCGCGGTAAAATCGTAGTTCATCAGCTCGCGGAAGTTTTCTTCCAGACGGTCGGTGACGATCTCGCCCATCTTTTCCGCGTAAAAACGACGGTTCTCAACGCGCACATAACCACGATCCTGAATCGTAGAGATGATTGACGCGTAGGTCGAAGGACGACCGATACCGCGTTTTTCAAGCTCTTTCACCAGCGACGCTTCACTAAAGCGTGCCGGCGGTTTGGTGAAGTGCTGCGCCGGGGTCAGTTCGACCAACGTCAGCACATCGCCTTTATTCACGGCAGGCAACGTGCGGTCTTCATCACCTTTACGCAGCGCAGGCATCACTTTTGTCCAGCCATCAAAACGCAGGATACGACCACGCGCTTTCAGACGGAAATCCCCTGCGCCAACGGTCAGCGTGGTGGAATCGTACTGTGCCGGGGTCATCTGACAGGCGACAAACTGACGCCAGATCAGTTGATACAGTTTCTGCGCATCGGCTTCCATATCCTTCAGGGCTTCGGCCTGAACGGAGACATCGGAGGGACGAATCGCTTCGTGCGCTTCCTGCGAGTTTTCTTTGCTCGCGTACTGATTGGCGTTCTCCGGGAGATATTTCTTACCGAAGTTGTCGTTGATGTAATCACGCACCATGGATACCGCATCCTGACTCAGGTTTGTTGAGTCGGTACGCATGTAAGTGATGTAACCCGCTTCATACAAGCGCTGCGCCATCATCATGGTTTTTTTAACGCCAAAGCCCAGACGCGTGCTTGCCGCCTGCTGAAGCGTGGAGGTGATAAACGGCGCGCCCGGCTTGCTGCTGGTCGGTTTATCTTCACGTTCCAGCACGCTATAGCGCGCGTTCTCCAGCAGACTCACCGCCGCCAGCGTTTGCTCGCGGTTAACCGGACGGAACGGTTTATCGTTCTGGTGCGAGACCTCCAGCGGTAACGCATCGCCAGACGGCGTGGTCGTGCTGGCATCAATTTCCCAGAACTCTTCAGGAACAAACGCTTTGATCTCGCGCTCGCGCTCAACGACCAGGCGCACGGCGACAGACTGGACACGACCGGCTGACAGGCCACGCGCAATCTTTTTCCATAACAGCGGAGAGACCATATAGCCCACGACGCGGTCCATAAAGCGACGCGCCTGTTGAGCATTAACACGATCAATATTCAGTTCACCGGGCTTTTCAAATGCCTGGCGAATGGCGTTTTTGGTAATTTCGTTAAACACCACACGACTGTAGCGTGTGTCATCACCCCCGATCACTTCCCGCAGGTGCCAGGCAATGGCTTCCCCTTCGCGGTCAAGGTCGGTTGCGAGATAGATGTGGTCAGCTTTTTCAGCCAACTGTTTTAGTTCAGAGACAACCTTCTCTTTGCCGGGCAGCACTTCGTAGTGCGCGTCCCAGTCATGCCACGGGTCAACCCCCATACGATTGACGAGCGCGCCACGTTCATCCTTTTTGGGCTTTTTGGCCGTTTTGGTGGAGGTAGAGTCGGCGCTCTTTTTAGCTGCTGAGCCACTGGTCGGCAAATCACGGATATGACCCACGCTGGATTTCACCACGTAGTCATTACCCAGATACTTGTTGATCGTTTTGGCTTTTGCCGGGGACTCAACGATGACAAGAGCTTTACCCATATTCACCTTTACCTAAATTGATTCTTCCAGGAATGCGTCGCACGTTGATTCACCTTCCGCTGGCGACGAGACACCGATATGGTCTCTGCGACGACGGATATCAACCCCTTGAACTGACTGTGTGCACGAAATAGTCAGGTGACTGAGTTAACAGGCTTTTTAGCACACAAGCGCTATAGCACGACGGAATTGTGGTCGAATGTCAAGCAAATCTGTTGCCAGATTGACGAAAGCGTCACACTGTACCTGATAAAATCCGTTACGCAACTTTATTAGCATGCAAAAACAAATCTCGCCAGTGATGCCCATGTCATAAAGCCCTCGGTTTCCTCATGGAATATTTGCCCATAAGCGGCGCTCGGCGTAGACTAATGTCCTTGTTTAAGGAGTAAAAAATGCACAAAGACACTCAACCCATCGATCGTGAAACACTGCTGATAGAAGCCAACAAAATCATTCGTGAGCATGAGGACACGCTGGCGGGGATTGTAGCCACCGGTGTGACACAGCGAAACGGCGTGCTGGTCTTCAGTGGTGATTACTTTTTAGACGAGCAAGGATTGCCGACCCCAAAAAGCACCGCAGTGTTTAATATGTTTAAACATTTAGCCCATGTGCTCTCTGAGAAGTATCACCTGATCGATTGAAAGCAAAACGCGAGGCCAGTGCCTCGCGTTTTCGTTTACATCAGCGGCTTTTGCCCGCGCTGCCACCAGCGAAGCAATAGCTTGTCCGCGCTTTCTGCTGCACTGCCCGTAAAACGATCGATCAGCTTTTTACGTTGCATAAAACGCACGCTCAGCACTTCGCGACCGTCCATCAGACCAAGTATAACGTCATCACTGGTATTGACCTCATCCACAAGCCCTTTTTCCAGCGCCTGTTGGCCATACCAGTGTTCACCGGTCGCCACCTTTTCGATGTCCAGGCTCGGACGCATCCGCTGTACAAACGCTTTAAACAGATGATGGGTTTCATTCAGATCTTCACGGAATTTCTGGCGCCCTTCTTCTGTATTTTCCCCCAACAGCGTCAGCGTGCGCTTGTACTGTCCGGCAGTGTGCAACTCAATATCGATCTCTTTGCCTTTCAGGAAGCGATTAAAGTTCGGAATTTGTGCAACGACCCCAATCGATCCCACAATGGCGAACGGCGCCGAGACAATTTTATCGGCCACGCAGGCCATCATATACCCGCCGCTAGCCGCCACTTTATCGACCGTCACGGTTAAGGGAACCTGCTTATCGCGCAGGCGCTGTAATTGTGACGCCGCCAGACCATAGCCGTGGACAACGCCCCCGGGGCTTTCCAGGCGAACCACCACCTGATCCTGAGGTTTAAACACCGCCAGCACCGCGGTCACTTCTTCACGTAATGCGCTCACTTCGTGCGCATCCATGCTGCCTTTAAAATCAAGCACCCAGACACGGGGTTTCCCGCTGTCGTCACTCTCGCCCAATTTCGCTTTGGCTTTCGCGGCCTTCGCCTCCAGCTTGTGTTTCTTTTTCTGCGCCTTATGCCAACGTTTTTGCTGTGCGCCATCAAGCAGGCTCATCGCCAGCTCTTCTTTCATCTCTTTATACTGCTCACTGAGATTCGTCACCCGTAACTCACCGCGTTGACGTTTACGCTGGGTAGCATTCACAACAATCATGGCAATCACGCCAATCGCCACCACCACGGTGACGATCTTTGCCAAAAATAACCCATATTCAGACAACAATTCCACGAGTCCCACCTTGGTTAAACATTCCAACTTCGCCTCAGTGTACAACAGGCCTGTGAACCCGTCTCGCTTCATCCACCTGGCGGTGACTCAGTGAAAAACATGACAAAGCGTTCATTTTACGGCGTTATCGCCGTTGACTGATTGAAAAACCGTAGGGTTTCAGGCATAAAACCAAAAAGTTAATGAAAAGATAAGACAACTGGCAGGGTGACCCAACGCGTCACCGAGGAGTAGCCGTGCATTACCAACCCAAACACGATTTACTGCAGGACCGTATTATTCTGGTCACTGGCGCCAGCGATGGTATCGGCCGGGAGGCCGCGCTCACCTATGCCCGCTACGGCGCCAGCGTCATTTTGCTCGGCCGTAATGAGGAAAAACTGCGTCAGGTGGCGCAAACCATCGCCGATACGACAGGCTCAATGCCACAGTGGTTTACGCTGGATTTGCTGACCTGCACCTCAGAGAACTGCCATCAGTTGGCCCAGCGCATTGAAGCGCACTACCCACGCCTTGACGGTGTATTGCACAACGCCGGACTGCTCGGCGATATTTGCCCGATGAGCGAACAGAATCCGCAGATCTGGCAGGAGGTGATGCAGGTTAACGTCAACGCGACATTTATGCTGACGCAGGCATTGCTTCCTTTATTACTCAAATCGGATGCCGGTTCACTGGTGTTTACCTCGTCAAGCGTCGGGCGACAGGGCCGCGCTAACTGGGGCGCTTATGCGACCTCCAAATTTGCAACGGAAGGTATGATGCAGGTGCTGGCAGATGAATATCAAAATCGTCAATTGCGGGTCAATTGCATCAATCCTGGTGGGACACGCACCGATATGCGCGCCAGTGCCTTTCCAACAGAAGATCCGTTAAAACTGAAAACACCCGCCGATATTATGCCGCTCTATCTGTGGCTGATGGGCGATGACAGCCGTCGCAAAACCGGTATGACTTTTGATGCCCAACCGGGCCGTAAACCAGGAATCGCCCAATGAGTGAAGAACGCTATCAACAGCGCCAGCAGCGCGTAAAAGACAAGGTTGACGCCCGCGTTGCGGCAGCACAAGACGAACGCGGAATTGTGATTGTGTTTACCGGCAACGGCAAAGGCAAGACAACCGCCGCGTTTGGTACGGCAACGCGTGCAGTCGGCCATGGAAAGCACGTCGGCGTGGTGCAGTTCATCAAAGGAACCTGGCCAAACGGCGAGCGGAATTTGCTTGAACCCCATGGCGTAGAGTTTCAGGTGATGGCGACAGGTTTTACCTGGGAGACGCAAAATCGCGAAGCCGATACCGCTGCATGTCTGGCCGTCTGGGAGCACGGTAAACGCATGCTGGCCGACGCGACACTGGATATGGTAGTGCTGGACGAGTTGACCTATATGGTGGCGTACGACTATCTGCCGCTTGAAGAGGTCCTGAACGCCTTAAAGGCGCGCCCAGCGCATCAAACGGTGATCATCACGGGTCGTGGTTGCCATCGGGATATTCTGGAGCTGGCGGATACCGTGAGCGAACTGCGCCCGGTCAAGCACGCCTTTGAAGCGGGCGTGAAAGCCCAAATGGGTATTGATTACTGACTGTAGGCCGGATAAGGCGCTTGCGGCGCCATCCGGCACCGCGCAATTGCCTGATGGCGCTTACGCTTATCAGGCCTACAAAAGCGTTAACCGTTGTTGTTACGACCGCCGGAACGACGACCGCTGCCAACCTGGCTGTGACGTTTCACCGCACGGCGAATCTGATTCGCTTTCATGCGACGTCTGTCTTTCTCGACGACCACTTTTGACGCGGTTTCTGGCTGCAACTCCACCAGTTCGCGTAAATAGTTAGTCTGCGCAAGATCCAGCTCGGTCCAGCCGCCACGCGGAAGACCTTTTGGCAGCGGAATGTCACCGTAACGTACGCGAATCAAACGACTCACCTGCACACCTACGGCTTCCCACAGGCGGCGTACTTCACGGTTACGTCCTTCGGTCAACGTTACGTTGTACCACTGGTTAATCCCTTCACCGCCGCTGAACTTGATGGTTTTAAAGGCAGCAGGACCATCTTCCAGTTGTACGCCGCGGCTCAGATCGCGCAGTTTTGTCTCATCGACCTGACCAAAGACACGCACAGCGTATTCGCGCTCAACTTCACGGCTGGGGTGCATCAGACGGTTTGCCAGTTCGCCATCCGTCGTAAACAACAGCAAACCGCAGGTATTCACGTCCAGACGCCCTACCGCAATCCAGCGCGCGCCACGCAGTTTTGGTAAACGATCAAAAACAGTAGGACGACCTTCCGGGTCGTTGCGGGTACACAGTTCGCCTTCAGGCTTGTAATAGGCCAGAACGCGACAAATTTGTTCTGCAGACTCTTTCACCGAGATCAGGTGACCGTCGATACGGATTTTCAGACCCGGCGTCACTTCAACGCGATCGCCAAGCGTGGCAATTTTGCCGTCAACGCTCACACGACCGGCTTCAATAATGGATTCGATTTCACGGCGGGAACCGTGGCCAGCGCGTGCCAGCACTTTCTGTAACTTTTCGCTCATAGAGCTTCCTTTAGGTGTCGCCTTCACAGGCGTCGAACAGGAGAATCAACGGCGCTATACAGCGCCATTTTAAGGCCGCGTAGTATACAGAGTTGCGCCCTTATAAGAAAGGTTTAACGTCGCCGACGCCTTCGCGCAAGACCACCGGAGAATCATCGGTTAAATCAATAACCGTCGTGGGTTGTTGGCCGAGATAGCCCCCGTGGATAATCAAATCAACCAGCTTCTCAAGGCGATCTTTGATCTCTTCCGGATCCGACTCGGTAAAATCACTGCCCGGTAACATCAACGATGTCGAAAGCATCGGTTCACCCAGAGCGGCCAGCAACGCCAGCGCAATCGGGTTTGATGGCACGCGAAGGCCAATGGTTTTACGTTTTTCCTGCAACAGGCGACGCGGCACTTCTTTGGTTCCTTTCAGGATGAAGGTGTAGTTGCCCGGCGTGTTGTTTTTAATTAAACGAAACGCGACGTTATCAACAAAGGAATAGGTCGACAGTTCCGACAGATCCCGACACATCAGCGTAAAATTATGCCCATCTGGCAGATGACGAATACGGCAAATGCGCTCCATGGCGCCTTTATCTTCGATTTTGCAGCCAAGCGCATAACCGGAATCGGTTGGATAAACGATCACCCCGCCTTTACGCACGATCTCGACGGCCTGGTTAATCAGGCGCGGCTGCGGGTTTTCCGGATGAATATAAAAAAACTGGCTCATACTTCCCTCACTGTGGTGTCTTCGGGCTGCTCCCATAACTGCCATACGCCTTCGACGCCTGCTGGCAGCCAGAGCTTACGACCCAACTCAATCCACGGGCACGGTTGATGAAAATCAGACCCTTGCGATGCCCATAATTGATTCTGGCGCGCCAATGTCGCCAGTTGAGTACGTTCATTGGGAGATTGCTGGCATTGCGCGACTTCCATCGCGTCACCGTGGTGTTCAGCAAAATGCGCAACTAATCTTTTCAGCCACTTAGCGCTAAGGTCGTATCGCCCAGGATGGGCCAGCACCGCCTTACCGCCAGAATGATGAATCACATCAATAGCTTGTTCTATTGTACACCACTGTGGGGGAACGTATCCGGTTTTCCCACGCGAAAGATACTTTTTGAACACATCCGCCATAGTGGTCGCTTTACCGCATTCCACCAAAAAGCGGGCAAAATGCCCGCGTGTAACCGCCCCGCCGTCTGCAAGGCGTAGCGCCCCTTCCCATGCACCGGGGATGTGGGCCTTTTCCAGGCGCTCAGCAATCAAACGCGCGCGCTGCTGGCGACGCTCCGTTTGTTCGGCCAAAAATTCACACATCAGCGGATGGGCGATATCGATATTCAGCCCCACAATATGGATCTCGTGATTTTCCCAGATCGTCGAAATTTCGACGCCGGCAATCAAATTCAGGGCTAACCCGGAACGTGAAATTTCTTCTCTTGCCGCCGGAATAGCGGCTGTGGTGTCATGATCGGTGATCGCCAGCGTGCCGACTCGCATCTCTACTGCACGGTGTACCAACGCTTCTGGCGTCAACCGTCCATCGGACGCCGTTGTATGACTGTGCAGGTCATAAATCACTGCGTAATTCGTGTCGCTCAAGGCGAGCTCCCGTCTTAATAAAGGTTCTTTCACACACATCATAACGTTTCCGGCAAATTTACTGAAATCAGGTGTTGACAAAAATCTATCGAACTAGTTAACTAGTACACAAGTTCACATGAAGAAGGTATCTGAAATGAAAGCTCAATTCGTACTGCAAGGTTGGTGGCGCACTTCCTGATTTCGGGCAGTGTCTTAGCAGCTATATGCAACCAGATACCCGGCCCGCCAATATGAGCGGGCTTTTTTTTGAACAAAATGAATGAGAAGAACAATGCAAACACAAAAACCGACACTCGAACTGCTCTCCTGCGATGCCGCTTACCGCGAAAACCCGACGGCACTGTTCCATCAGGTCTGTGGCGATCGACCTGCCACACTGTTACTGGAATCCGCCGACATCGACAGTAAAGATGACCTCAAAAGTCTGCTGCTGGTTGACAGCGCGTTGCGCATTACCGCATTAGGTGACACTGTCACCATTCAGGCATTATCAGATAACGGCGCTTCCCTGCTGCCACTGCTGGATGCCGCACTGCCCGCCGGGATTGACAACGAGCAGCTTGCATCAGGTCGCGTTCTCCATTTTCCGCCGGTCAGCCCGCTGCTGGATGAAGATGCCCGCCTGTGTTCACTCTCCGTGTTTGACGCGTTCCGCCTGTTGCAGAACCTGGTGAATGTGCCCTCGCAAGAGCGGGAAGCGATGTTCTTCGGTGGTCTGTTTGCCTATGACCTGGTGGCCGGTTTTGAAGACTTACCGCAGCTTGAAGCCGGTAATCGTTGCCCGGACTACTGCTTCTACCTGGCGGAAACGCTGATGGTGATTGACCATCAAAAGAAAAGTACCCGCATTCAGGCCAGCATTTTTACCTCTGATGCGGCTGAACGTCAGCGTCTGGCGCAGCGTCTGGCGCAATTAACCCAGCAGTTGACCGAGACCGCGCCGCCGTTGCCTGTCACCGCCGTTCCGCATATGCGTTGCGAATGCAATCAGAACGATGAAGAGTTCGGCGTTGTTGTACGCAGCATGCAAAAAGCCATTCGTGCAGGTGAGATTTTTCAGGTGGTCCCGTCACGCCGGTTCTCACTGCCCTGCCCGTCGCCGCTCGCGGCCTATGATGTACTGAAAAAGAGTAACCCCAGTCCGTATATGTTCTTTATGCAGGACAACGAATTCACGCTGTTTGGCGCATCGCCAGAAAGCTCGCTGAAATACGATGCCACCAGCCGTCAAATTGAGATCTACCCCATTGCCGGAACGCGGCCACGCGGCCGTCGCGCGGATGGCACTCTGGACCGGGATCTGGACAGCCGTATTGAGCTGGAAATGCGTACCGATCACAAAGAGATGTCCGAACATCTGATGCTGGTTGACCTTGCCCGCAATGATTTGGCGCGGATCTGTACTCCAGGTAGTCGCTACGTCGCCGACCTGACGAAAGTTGACCGCTACTCCTTCGTGATGCACCTGGTCTCCCGCGTGGTGGGCGAGTTGCGTAGCGATCTGGATGTTCTGCATGCTTACCGCGCCTGCATGAATATGGGCACCCTTAGCGGCGCGCCAAAAGTCCGCGCCATGCAGCTCATCGCGAATGCCGAAGGGCGTCGTCGCGGCAGCTATGGCGGCGCCGTCGGCTATTTTACCGCCCACGGCGATCTGGATACCTGCATTGTGATTCGCTCTGCCCTTGTCGAAGATGGCATTGCCACCGTGCAAGCTGGCGCCGGGATTGTTCTCGATTCTGTTCCGCAGTCTGAAGCCGATGAAACCCGTAACAAAGCGCGCGCGGTGTTGCGCGCTATCGCCACCGCGCACCATGCACAGGAGATTTTCTAATGGCTGACATTCTGCTGCTCGATAACATCGACTCCTTCACGTACAACCTGGCAGATCAGCTACGGACCAACGGTCATCATGTGGTGATTTACCGCAACCATATCCCTGCCCAGACGCTGATTGACCGTCTTGCGACGATGAAAAATCCGGTACTGATGCTCTCTCCGGGCCCTGGCGCGCCAAGTGAAGCCGGTTGCATGCCGGAGCTGTTGACCCGTCTGCGTGGCAAATTGCCGATTATCGGTATCTGCCTCGGCCATCAGGCGATTGTTGAAGCCTACGGTGGCTATGTCGGTCAGGCAGGCGAAATTCTGCATGGCAAAGCGTCAAGCATTGAGCATGACGGCCAGGCGATGTTTGCCGGTCTGGCAAATCCGCTGCCCGTCGCGCGTTATCACTCTCTGGTTGGCAGCAATGTGCCTGCCGGGCTGACCATCAACGCCCATTTTAACGGGATGGTGATGGCGGTACGTCACGATACGGATCGCGTCTGCGGCTTCCAGTTTCATCCGGAATCCATTCTGACCACTCAGGGCGCTCGCTTGCTGGAACAAACGCTGGCGTGGGCGCAACAGAAGCTGGAGCATACCAACACGCTGCAGCCTATTCTGGAAAAACTGTACCAGGCACAAACGCTTTCTCAACAGGAGAGCCATCAGCTGTTCTCTGCCGTGGTACGCGGAGAACTGAAGCCGGAACAGCTGGCGGCGGCGCTGGTCAGCATGAAAATTCGTGGCGAGCATCCTAACGAAATTGCCGGTGCGGCAACCGCATTGCTGGAAAACGCGGCACCGTTTCCGCGTCCTGACTATCTGTTCGCCGATATCGTCGGTACCGGCGGTGATGGTAGCAACAGTATCAATATTTCCACCGCCAGCGCCTTTGTGGCGGCGGCGTGCGGCATGAAAGTCGCGAAACACGGCAACCGTAGTGTTTCCAGTAAATCCGGCTCTTCTGATTTGTTGGCGGCCTTCGGCATTAATCTGGAGATGAATGCCGACAAGTCACGCCAGGCGCTGGACGACCTCGGCGTCTGCTTCCTGTTTGCACCGAAGTACCATACGGGTTTTCGCCATGCGATGCCGGTGCGCCAGCAGTTAAAAACGCGCACGCTGTTCAACGTTCTGGGACCGCTGATTAACCCGGCGCACCCCCCGATTGCCCTGATTGGCGTCTACAGCGCTGAACTGGTGCTGCCGATTGCCGAGACGTTGCGCGTTCTGGGATATCAACGCGCCGCGGTGGTCCACAGCGGTGGAATGGACGAAGTCTCCTTGCATGCGCCGACTATCGTTGCCGAGCTACACGAGGGTGAAATCAAAAGCTATACGCTGACGGCTGATGACTTTGGCCTCACCCCTTATCATCAGGAACAGCTGGCAGGCGGCACGCCAGAAGAAAACCGTGACATTCTGACACGCTTGCTACAAGGTAAAGGTGAAGCCGCCCACGAGGCTGCTGTCGCCGCGAATGTCGCCATGCTGATGCGCCTGCATGGCGAGGAAGATTTGAAGGCCAATGCGCAAACCGTCATCACTGTTCTGCGCAGCGGCGCAGCGTATGACCGGGTCACCGCACTGGCGGCAAGAGGGTAAATGATGCAGACCGTTTTAGCGAAAATCGTCGCAGATAAGGCGATTTGGGTAGAAGCCCGTAAGCAGCAGCAACCGCTGGCCAGTTTCCAGAACGACATCCAGCCGAGTTCACGACATTTTTATGATGCCCTGCAGGGCGCGCGTACCGCGTTTATCCTGGAGTGCAAAAAGGCCTCCCCATCGAAAGGCGTAATTCGGGAGAATTTCGACCCTGCGCAGATTGCGGGCGTCTACAAGCACTATGCGTCGGCGATTTCCGTACTGACCGACGAGAAATATTTTCAGGGCAGTTTTGACTTTCTGCCGGTGGTCAGCGCCATCGCGCCGCAGCCGATTCTGTGTAAGGATTTCATTATTGACCCTTACCAAATCTATCTGGCGCGCCATTATCAGGCGGATGCATGCCTGCTGATGCTCTCGGTGCTGGATGACGAGCAGTACCGCCAGCTTGCCACCGTGGCGCACAGCTTAAAAATGGGCGTGCTGACCGAGGTCAGTAACGAAGAAGAGCTGGAGCGCGCCATTGCGCTGGGCGCAAAAGTGGTCGGTATCAATAACCGCGACCTGCGCGACCTGTCGATTGATTTGAATCGTACCCGGCAGCTTGCGCCACGTCTGGGCCATGGCGTGACCGTGATCAGCGAATCCGGGATCAACACCTACGGCCAGGTGCGCGAACTGAGCCACTTTGCCAACGGCTTTCTTATCGGCTCTGCGCTGATGTCCCTGGACGATCTCCACGCCGCCGTGCGTCGGGTGTTGCTGGGTGAGAATAAAGTGTGCGGCCTGACGCGTCCCCAGGATGCCAGGGCGGCGTATGACGCTGGCGCCATTTATGGCGGTTTGATTTTTGTGACCTCCTCCCCTCGCGCCGTGAACGCTGAGCAGGCACGGGACGTGATGGCGGCGGCACCGCTCCAGTATGTTGGCGTCTTTCGTGATGCGGACATTGCAGAGGTTTGCGAGAAAGCCACCACCCTGTCGCTAAAGGCGGTGCAACTGCACGGTCACGAAGATCAGGCCTATGTGAATGCGCTGCGCGCTGCGCTGCCTGACCAGGTACAAATCTGGAAAGCCTTGAGCGTCGGCGACACGCTCCCTGCCCGCGATTATCAGCAGGTTGATAAGTACGTTCTGGATAACGGCCAGGGCGGTACAGGGCAACGTTTTGACTGGTCATTATTGCAGGGTCAGACGCTGGACAATGTTTTTCTGGCTGGCGGATTAAGCGCAGATAACTGCGTAGACGCGGCTAAAACCGGCTGTGCCGGCCTCGATTTTAATTCTGGTGTAGAGTCGCTGCCGGGCATCAAAGATGCGCGTCTTCTGGCCTCGGTCTTTCAGACACTGCGCGCTTATTAAGGAAGAAACACATGACAACATTACTGAATCCGTATTTTGGTGAATTTGGCGGCATGTATGTGCCACAGATTCTGATGCCTGCATTGCGTCAACTGGAAGAAGCGTTCGTCAGCGCGCAGAAAGATCCAGAATTTCAGGCGCAGTTTACCGACCTGCTCAAAAACTATGCCGGACGTCCGACCGCGTTAACCAAATGCCAGAACATCACCGCAGGCACTCGCACCACCCTTTACCTGAAGCGTGAAGATTTGCTGCACGGCGGCGCGCACAAAACCAACCAGGTGCTGGGTCAGGCGCTGCTGGCCAAACGGATGGGCAAAACCGAAATTATTGCCGAAACCGGCGCGGGTCAACACGGCGTGGCCGCCGCGCTTGCCAGTGCGCTGCTGGGGCTGAAATGCCGCATTTATATGGGTGCAAAAGATGTTGAACGTCAGTCGCCTAACGTGTTCCGTATGCGTTTGATGGGTGCTGAAGTGATCCCGATTCACAGTGGTTCCGCAACCCTGAAAGATGCCTGTAACGAGGCGCTGCGTGACTGGTCTGGCAGCTATGACACCGCACACTATATGCTCGGTACGGCCGCAGGTCCGCATCCGTTCCCGACCATTGTGCGTGAGTTCCAGCGCATGATTGGCGAAGAAACCAAAGCCCAGATCCTGGAAAAAGAAGGTCGTTTGCCAGACGCGGTTATCGCCTGTGTGGGCGGCGGTTCAAATGCGATCGGTATGTTTGCTGATTTTATTGACGAAACCAGCGTGGGGCTGATTGGCGTAGAGCCCGGCGGTCATGGGATCGAAACCGGTGAGCATGGCGCGCCGCTCAAACACGGTCGCGTCGGCATCTACTTCGGTATGAAAGCACCGATGATGCAGACGGAAGAAGGCCAGATTGAAGAGTCTTACTCGATTTCCGCCGGGCTGGATTTCCCGTCTGTCGGGCCGCAGCACGCGTACCTGAACAGTATCGGTCGTGCCGATTACGTGTCGATCACCGATGACGAAGCGCTTGAGGCGTTCAAAACCCTGTGCCTTCATGAAGGTATTATCCCGGCGCTGGAGTCGTCTCACGCCCTGGCGCATGCGTTAAAAATGATGCGCGACAACCCGGAAAAAGAGCAGCTGCTGGTGGTTAACCTTTCCGGTCGCGGCGACAAAGACATTTTCACCGTACACGACATTCTGAAAGCGCGAGGGGAAATCTGATGGAACGCTACGACAATCTATTTGCACAGTTGAAGGATCGTAAGGAAGGCGCATTTGTTCCCTTCGTCACGCTGGGCGACCCTTCGGTTGAGCAATCGCTGAAAATTATTGATACGCTGATCGAGGCTGGTGCCGATGCCCTTGAACTCGGGATACCGTTCTCCGATCCGCTGGCTGACGGCCCGACGATTCAGGAAGCCACGCTGCGCGCGTTTGCCGCGGGCGTTACTCCAACGCAATGTTTTGAGATGCTGGCGTTAATCCGCCAGAAGCACCCTGACATTCCTGTTGGCCTGTTGATGTACGCCAACCTGGTCTTCAGTAAAGGGATCGACGCATTTTACGCCCAGTGCGAAAAAGTCGGCGTCGACTCTGTACTGATTGCCGACGTACCGGTGGAAGAGTCTGCGCCTTTCCATCAGGCGGCATTGCGCCACAACGTCGCGCCGATTTTCATCTGCCCGCCGAATGCCGATGATGATCTTCTGCGCCAGATTGCCTCCCGGGGCCGCGGCTACACCTATTTGCTTTCCCGAGCGGGGGTCACTGGTGCCGAAAATCGTGCCGCGTTACCGTTGCACCATCTGGTCGAAAAACTGAAAGAGTACAACGCGGCCCCGCCGTTGCAGGGGTTCGGGATCTCTTCACCGGAACAGGTCACCGGGGCGGTTGAAGCCGGTGCGACAGGAGCCATTTCCGGTTCAGCGATTGTTAAAATCATCGAGAAAAACGTCGATAAGCCCGAACAAATGCTGGCCGAGCTAAAAACGTTCGTCACGGCGATGAAAGCGGCAACGCGCGCATAATGCCCAACAACCGCCAGAACACGTCTGGCGGTTTACCCTTTTACCTGTTTCATTTTGTACATCTCATTATCCGCAAGCTGGATCGCCGCATCCAACGCGCCGTTCACTTCTGCAATTCCCCATGACACCGACAACGGCACCTGATTGCCGTCAACCCAAAACGCATATCCCTGCACCTGGCTGGCAATGCGTTCTGCAACTGCGATGGCATCGCTGGCTTTTGCCCGGTAAAGCAGAATCACAAACTCATCGCCGCCCGTGCGTATCACCATGTCATTGCTGGTTCGGGTATTGGAAAGCATACGGTTCGCGATAACCTGTAGCGCCCTGTCGCCAGCCACATGTCCCCAGGTATCATTGATCGCTTTGAATTTATTGCAATCCAGCAGAATCACCGCGCAATGCGATAGCATACGGCGTTTAATAATATCGAGGATCTTGCGGTTAAAGCACCCCGTCAAAGAGTCGATATAAATCTTGAGGTCACTTTCGTTGAGCCATGCCTTCAGCCCCAGACTGATCATAATAAAAAAGAAAGGTGCCAACAGAATCGCAATACCCGCCTGTACGTCATGCGTGACAAAACGCCCGAGTGAGATGGTGTATTTAAACTCATACTTTTCAGACACTATTTTGACAATGCTTCCCCCCATCGACTGGCAATCTCCGGTAAGGCACAGCGATTCGTTGTTTGTTACATTCACCAGCGCCACGTTAAGCCCCTGCGGTATCTGGTTATCAAAGGCTTTAGCCAATGCTTCCTGTAACTCAGGCCTGGCGTGGTCGTAAACGAGATACGCCACAATATGATCGGAGATCTCTTTTCCGGAAAGATCGTAAATATAACTCACCACGCTGAATGCTTTGTCGCCGGTGATTTTATCGGTGTAGAAATTGGTGGAGCTCAGCGCCTTGGTTTTGACGTTTTTTTCCAACAGGCGGGTATAAAAATCAACGGGGGGGTAAAAAAAGCTGCGAATATCTCTCGCCATCTCCGAGTCAGAGAAATGAAACATCCGGGAGTCTGCAGGCGTAAACCAGTAAAAGTAATCGGCATCTTTGGCGATGATATAACGGTGCGCGTCATAATTTCCGGGATTGAGGGTATTGACCCTGTCACGGATGAACTCGGCCGCGGTAAACATACATAGCGCTTCAATGCCGGTATGTTTTGCCACCATCGCGCCTGTCGCCGAATGGGTCCGGTTTCTGTCGGCATTGATGCCCCAACCGTCGTTATCTCTGGGGACAAACAGTGACGTATCGCCACACATACCAGCATTTTTAATCTGATGGTAACGTTCACCCGTCGCATCTGCGATCAGTTCGTTATCATTAAAAATGTCTACCATCCGCGTCTGCAGACGATTCATGCCATCACTGGCCGCCGCAAGTCGCTGTTCATAAATCACAAAAATGAACAGCGAGGTAAAAAGTAACGTGATAAGCCCTGAAATGAGCAATGCCTGTCGGTTTCTCAGCCCGTCCTGCACAATCTTCACGCGTCCACCCAGATCATTAACAGTACTGCAAAACCGGTCGCCCGTTTATGTTGTTGCATAACATCCCTGAAATCTGCTTGCCAGAGACGGCGATAATTTTACTAATGTTAGCATTTCAGAGAGTTAAGCGAGGGGAAAAATAAAAAAACACGCTGCAAGTGACGAAAAAAAAGCCGGTAGCAATGCAACCAGCCTTTTTCGATAGCGATGAGGATTTTAGAAGCGATAGCCCGCTGAGAACATAAACACCCACGGATCGAGGCGAACGCTGTCATGCTGCTGAGCGCCGCCAAGTTTATAGTTCGCGGTCGTGTCGATATCCATGTACCAAACCGGCATACATCTGATTTCACGCTATCAGCATGAATTAAAAGAATTTTATGGATGTTTCATCAGATTTAAATGACCATTATGAACGTGTTGTAAGCTTATGATTCGCCAATAGATTTAAATTGTTTTGCAGAACGTATTTTCTTAGATATTCCTTGAATACCTATACTTTCAGTCTCGAGACTGGAGGTATCTATGTGTGGACGTTTCGCCCAATCAATGACGCGCGAGGACTATCTCGCCTTACTCTCAGAAGAAGCCGAACGCGACATCCCATACGATCCCGAGCCGATTGGAAGATTCAACGTGGCGCCAGGCACCAAAGTTTTGCTGCTGAGCGAACGCGACGAACAGCTGCATCTTGATCCCGTGTTCTGGGGGTATGCGCCAGGATGGTGGAATAAATCACCGCTGATTAATGCCCGTGTTGAAACTGCGGCCACCAGCCGGATGTTCAAGACACTGTGGCTGCATGGCCGGGCAATTGTATTTGCTGATGGCTGGTTTGAATGGAAAACCGAAGGCGGCAAAAAACAACCCTACTTCATTCATCGTATCGACGGTCAGCCATTATTTATGGCCGCCATTGGCAGTACACCATTTGAACGTGGTGATGAGGCTGAGGGGTTCCTGATTGTCACTACTGCAGCGGATAAAGGGCTGGTAGATATTCATGAACGCCGGCCGCTGGTGCTGTCACCGGAAGCAGCTCGTGAGTGGATGCGGCAGGATGTTGGAGGAAAAGAAGCGGAGCGTATTGTAGGAGATGGAGCTGTATCTGGCGAACACTTTACCTGGCATGCAGTATCCCGCGCCGTGGGGAATGTAAAAAACCAAGGTTCTGAATTGATTGAGCCTGTTAATAATTGAGTAGGTTCATTAGTGCTGAAACTGCGGCTGATCTGAAGTGAGCATATCACCTCTGTTCATGTGACTGAATTCAGTAAAACACTACATAGTGTCAGCGGCGATAATTTGTTACTCGTTGAAACAAGCCTACGCAGCGTGACTTGGTTAGCGTATAGCTAGTATCCCAGAAGAAAACTAAAAATGAGTATTTCTATTTAGTGGGGTACTTACAGTATCATCTATTTCAATAATATTAGTGTAGGTTAATGATATGAATGAAAAACTTGATCGTTTGATAGTTGATTTTCAAGAAAGAGTACAAGATGCGCTAAAACTCATGCAGCGGTCTGGTATCCGAATGCCATCCAGTCGTAATGATTGGATTGAATCGGATATCCCAAAGACTGGAGAACTAGATGGTGGTGTGAAATATTTTAAGCATGGCGCAGGATGTCTAGTAAGCCTTAGTACAGGGAAAGTTGATTTCGATTTTGGTGAGGAGGGGCAAATCGGGGGATTTAATTTATGGTGGCTTATTCAATTTGCTGGTAAAAATCTAAAAGACTATGGATTTAAAAATAAGGATGAGGTTGCTGAATGTTTGAATAAAGCAATAGATGTGGGGGAACTGATTTGTCCAGATCATGACCTTTACTATATAGCTAATATTCCATATACCTACGCCGCAGAGTTAGATAGTAGACACTCTGACGATATGCTTCCAGGCCACAATCTAGATCAAGTTCTTGTTCTCTATTCACATTACTTTCAAACTGCTGAATTGATGCTTGAGAATTACGAAAAACTAAGTCGGAAATTTCATAAAACTGGACGTCTAAGTCGACGCAAAGAAATTGATATGCGAATTTATCTTACTACCTGGCTTGGTTTCTTGAGGGTGGTTTGCGAGGGATTTAAAAAGTTGAACATGCACATTTTACTAAAGAATAATCGGCCTGATGATTTTAAGAAGTTGATACCTCTTTCTGATGGTATAGGACGGTTAATGAATAAACATTCAGATCCTCTCCGAAATTTTAGAAATGATATTTTCCATCTGCGTGACAATACTGAATTGGTGCGTGATTTTTTTGATAAAAAATTAGAATGTCTTCCATGGGCACATGAGTTACATATTACTTTTGCGGAATTTTTTTCTCAGTACAGAGTTAGTTGTGAAGTACATTACCTCATGAATGGACGTAATGGGGAAAGTGATTTAATCAGGAAGAAAAGAACGTTGCACAAGCGAAGCTCACGATGAGTACCAAGTATCCCACAGGAACGTTCCATACACTTTTAGAGGACTTCCGACATACGAATTGAATTAGGTTACTTTAAAGCTAACGTCCACTCCCCGCTCATAACCGAATTTCAGTTATGAGCGACCTCTGCCGCAGAGTATCGTCAGGATAAGTCGCTGATATCACAAGTTACCTCACCACCAGCAAATCTGAGTACCGGGTGGTATAACGTGGGGACAGCATTTCTCTCTTCATCTGCCACTGTGGCTGGATACCCTGTCCGGCAAAGTACAGCGTCCCCCTGCCGTCTTGCGCGTTGAGCTGATCCAGTACCTCCATCAGCTTCTCACTGCCTTGGCGCGGCGCGTTATCATCGAACAAGTTGAGCTGGGCAACCCCCTGACTGAAGAAATCACCCAGCATCACCCCCGCTTTCTGATACCGATAACTGTCCTTCCATATGGTGTCCAGACAACGGATGGCGGCACCGATGATATCCCGGCTATCCTGCGTGGGCGTTAACAGTTTCACGGAGGCATTATTGCCATAATAGGGCTCGTTCAGTGCGAACGGGCTGGTCTTCACAAACGCCGAGATAAAACGGCAATACTGGTGTTCGCCACGCAGCTTCTCTGCCGCCCGTGAGGCATAGCTGCAGATCGCCTGGCGCATTTCTTCATACTCCGTGATACGACCGCTAAAAGAGCGGGAACAGATAATTTCCTGTTTCACTGGCGCGAATTCTTCCAGCGCCAGACAGGGTTCTCCGCGCAACTCACGCACCGTGCGCTCAAGCACGACGTTAAAATGTTTACGGATAAAACGGATGTCGGTATCAGCGAGTTGCAGCACGGTCTTGATCCCCATCGCCTCCAGTTTTTTCGACATACGCCGACCGATACCCCAGACTTCATCAACCGGCAGCGCGGCCATCAGTTTGCGCTGGCGATCAACATTTGACAGATCCACCACCCCGCCCGTCTGCCGCTGCCATTGTTTGGCCGCGTGGTTAGCCAGCTTGGCCAGCGTCTTGGTCTGGGCAATACCGACCCCCACTGTCAGGTGTGTGCGTTGCAAAACAGTAGCCCGGATTTCACGACCAAAATCGGTCAGATCCCGACAGTTCCGTACACCAGTGAGGTCACAAAATGCCTCATCTATCGAGTAGATTTCACAACGCGGTGCCATTTCTTCCAGCGTGGTCATCACCCGGTTAGACATATCCGCATACAGCTCATAGTTGCTACTGAAGCAGAGTACCCCGTGGCGGAGGAAAAGCTCCTTCTGCCTGAAGTACGGCTCTCCCATTTTGATACCCAGTTTCTTTGCCTCTGCGCTCCGCGCAATAACACAACCGTCATTGTTGGAAAGCACCACAACCGGCCGACCTTTGAGATCCGGGCGAAAGACGGTTTCACAGGAGGCATAGAACGAGTTCACATCACACAACGCGTACATGATCAGCCCGTCGATTTCACGATGAACGTCACCACACCAAAAACATCGAGCGTTTCTTCGCTCCCGACGATGATTGGCGACCAGGCACGGTTTTCAGGGTTAAGCTGGACTGTTGGGCGTAACTGCAGACGCTTGACTGTAAATTCCCCGTCCACCGCAGCAATAACGATATCGCCGTGCTCTGCCTTGCGTGAGCTGTCCACTACCAGTAAATCGCCTTCACTGATCCCGGCATCAATCATCGAGTCACCGGATGCCTTAACGAAATAGGTGGCGCTGGGGTGCTGTACCAGTAACTCGTTAAGATCGATACGCTGTTCAACGTAGTCCTGAGCTGGGCTTGGGAAACCACAGGGTACAAGATCGCTAAATAAGGGGAGCGCAACTGTCTGGCGCAGCTCAGTTGGTGAATAAAACTTCATAATAAACTCACTCACATTGATACTGTTTATACATACAGTATATACTGTCATTATATTCAGTAAAGAGGAGCTGAAGCATGTTCGTGGAACTCGTTTATGACAAAAGAAATTTTGATGGTCTGCCTGGTGCAAAAGACATCATATCGGGCGAGCTTAGGAAGAGGATTCACCGAATCTTCCCGGACGCTGATGTCCGGGTTAAACCGATGATGACACTGCCGGCGATCAACACTGACGCCAGCAAGCATGAGAAAGAACAGATAAGCCGGGCGGTTCAGGAAATGTTTGAAGAGACTGAGTTCTGGTTAACCAGTGAATAAAGTTCTTCAATGTCCGCTATAGCTGTAATCTTGAATACATCAAAAGCTCAAGGTATCGAATGGCCTACACCGCCGGCGGCGCAGGTCTAATCAGTCCGTCCCGAGATTCATCCGGTATGCTGTTGTAAAACGCAGTATACCGGGGATCTGTGGGCTCGACAGTGCCAAGGTTTACATATGCTGAACCTGACTGCTCTGAACTAAATACAGAAACTATTTCTTCCTCTGTTTCATCAGAAAACTGTACATAAATCATAATAAGACCTCAGAAATCATAACCGGAACAATAGATGCTGAACACATACGCCGCGACGGCAGATTGCACATAATAAAATATTGTCTGCAGGGTGATTAGTTCCACAGGGTTCGCTGGGGAATCGATAGCGAAGTTACTACCCAAAAACCATCCCCCTGACGTTCTGCCCACCCCTGAATCATCTGATGACAGAGCAAAACCAAAACCACCAGTTCCCGATGTCGCCTGCGCACGGGTTATGATATAGGCCGCCCTGGCATTTTTCGGTACCGCAGCTGAAATAACAAATGCCGTTGGTGACAACGTTGGCGCGGAAGTTGTATTCAAAAGCAGGTTTGCCGCGAACCTGACAGTTCTTCCTGCCTGAAATCCAACAATGAACTTTCCACTGGCTGTGGCCCACACGCTAACCAGTGCGCTGGCCGTATAGCCTGCTGGCATATTTGCGCCACCATAAATTTCAGGCGCTACCACTGATGTTGCATTGACTGCCAGCAGAGCAGAGGTGTCTGTGGTCGGGTTGTAAATTGCATACAGAGCTACAAACCCGGTTACTGGTGCTACTCCAGTATCCATCCCACCCACACCAGTTATTGCCAGGTTGACTGATTTGTTGAACGTAGTCAGTCGGTATTGCCGACGAGCGGTATCCTCAACAATCAACGCATCTGCTGAAAATATCGCGGCGGCTGATGCAGTCGCGACACTCATTCTCGCATTTCTGGTTGTTCCAACCACACCAGAGAATGATTCTCTCAATTGAAGGTTTGCGAGAGCAGTGGCGATGGCAGTCGCGCCATCAGCTTTAATATCCCCAAAGGGATTTGAACGGCTCAGGAGCAGTTTCTTTAATGCCGTCAGCAACTGATCGTGTTTTGCCTTGTCAGGAGTGATGCCTGATGCCTCAACTACCCCCACCAGCTCTTCCTGCAGCATGTCAAAATAATCATCATCCAGATCGGTGGCTGGAGTGCCAGTCTGAGGGTTTCCACGGGTAAAGCCGTTCTTGCCCGCGCCGAATTTATCCTTCTGCGCGGTTGCGGTATCTATGCGGTGCATGAGTTACTCCGGATATTTAAAAATAACGTAGGTATGAGAAGGACAAAGCTTGTTCAATACACACTCGACAACCGTGTCCCCCCAGATCCGCAACGCAGAGTTGCAGGGATCAATACAGGTCATCCAGGCGGTACTGGTGGAAGATGGCATATTCACCTGCCAGTAATAACGCCAGTCAGGCGAATACACGCCATTGGTGCAGACCGAGGTACAGGTAAAGGTGCTTTTGTCATAGCGCGTAATGGTGGCGCCCGGTTTCCCCAGCGCGGCGAGCTGGGTAAGAAAGAAATCCTCGTTGATTCCCCCACTCAGATTGACCTTTGCGTCCAGACGCTGCTGACGCTGACGCAGTGTCTGCGTTCCTGCGGGAATACATTCGTCTGGCAGGCCGCACAATCGTTCCCAGCGGTTAAGCAGTTCTGTCGTGGTGCGTGGGTCCAGCTCAAGCATCAGGTCATCCGCCCGCTGATGCACCCGCAGCAATGAGGGCGCGGAGCCGGACAGTGCCGGATCGCTGACAGACCATGCGGGTCCCGGTGGCAACAAGGCAGACAGCAGGCTGATGTAATCGTCGTTCGTCACGTCCATGCGATGTTCCCCATCACCGCCAGTTCATTCTTCGCGATCGGAATACTGGCAGCGGGTTCAATTAGCTGATGGCTGTATTCCCCGGTCGCAATCGAAATGGCCTCGTTGATACGGGACAGCTCCAGTTCCCCTTCCGGATAACCGTCGCGTAGCAGGAAGGCGCGTAACTCCGCCGTGACCGCCGCACGACTTTCCGGGGTGTCCGGCGTAATTCTGACGTGAAAATTCACCGTATGTTCTACAGGTTTAAACACATAGAGATCGGAGCCGGCCACCGGGGCAAGCGGCATAATATGCGTTCTGGCAGACGTCACGGTATCGTCATCGGGGATCGGATTGACCAGATCACTGCTGGCCACCATTACCCCAACCGTTCCGGTCCCCATCCAGTGACGATAAGTCCATGCCCGGGTGATGCCAGGAACCTCTTTCGCCCAGACGACATAATCTCCGTCGGCACCGCCCTGCGGCGTCCAGTAGTAACGTTCAATGACCCGGGCGCGCCAGGTTTCCAGATCCTCGGTATCAAATCCCCCCACCAGTGTGTCGGCCAGACCTGAAGAGGGAAGTCCGCTCACCGGCGTGACCAGAATGAGCGCGGTACCGTCGTCCGCGTTACCACTGACACCGGCAACTGAACACGTAACCGGCACACGCAACACCCCACCCGCACTGACGGCGCCCACCGTGGCTGTGTACTGGATCATATCGTCGCGCTGAATCACACTACCGGCAGTGACTTTCAGCCCGTCGCTGACCCCCTCCCATCGCATATACCCGGCCGCAGTTGTTGCGGGTTTACGTGGACAGCGCTTCATGGCAGCGTGGCGCGCCAGCCAGGCTTCATCACACCGATCCGGCAGCATATTCATGGCCAGGTAATCGATATAGCCGTACACGGTGTGCAGCGCTGCTGCATACACTTTCGCCCGCACATCTTCATCCATCCGCCGCAGAGCATCGTTCACATCCAGCCGGGCGAATAAATCGGTGCGGAGCATACTGATATTCTCTGCCAGCGTCGGGCGCCGGAATTCACTGTCCGCCATGGGTAATTACGCTCCATAAATCTTCAAAAGTCAGGGTGACCGGCCCACTACGGCGCCAGAGTGTGAGGCTGTTTGCCAGTTCATTGATGCCTGTACGCCGGATGTCCAGATCGATTCGGGAAACCACGCCGTCATCCAGCATCCACTGCAGCGCATCGCGAATACAGGTTCTGATGTTATTCACCAGCTGATTGGTCAACTTGCTGCGCTGGTAAAGCCAGAGTTTTGAACCGATACGATCATTCTGTACCGCAGGCCAGGTGTCCCCCCACCACCCCATCGGCACATCAGCCTGGTCATCCGGATCGGCGCGGCGCCAGGTAAAAAGGGAAATCACCACCGATCGGGTCAGGGGATCCAGCGGCGCATTCGCGTTCACCCGCTGCCCGTTCACTGTCAGCCACAGTTCCATTACGCCTCCATCGGTTTATCCGGTGTGTTGGTGTTACTGCCCTGCCCGTTTTCCCGGTGTCGGTGGCCGTTATAGGCCACACGCATGGCGGCCATCGTCTGGCCAGAAGAATCACAGAGATCCTTAATCTGACCTGTCGCCTCAATATCCATTTCAAAACGGGCCTTTGGTGCGTTGATGAATCTGATGGTCTTTCCCGCACCGTCAACGACAATGCCATTTCGGGTGAGGTGAACCTTCTGTCCGAGGTCGTCATACAGTGCCGCCTCTCCGCCTTTCAGACCTTTCAGCCGGTACCGGCGGTCGGCTACCACAATGGCGACACCGTGAGAACGATCGCCATCGGGAAAAAGCACAATCGCCTCAGCGCCTGATGTTGCCCGCGCGGTAAATCCATAGGGTTCGAGATGCTCTATGCCGCCTTTGGATTCGCCCGCGATCAGTGACACATCCACCGTCTGGCACTTCGCGGCAGCATTAATGCTTTTCACGACTGCCCGACCTATCAGGTTGAGGAACTGTCGATGCAAACCGGGTAACGCACTCATCAGAAAGGATCCTCCCGGGTTTTACGCGTTTTCGTTTTTCTGGTTTTTGGATCATCCGGTTCAGGCAGATAGGCATCCGGCGGCGCCACACGGATTTCCGCCAGTGTGCCGCTCTGGTCTTTGGTAAAGGTCACTTCTGAGATCAGCAGTTCCGCATTATCGAAACCACAGACGGGGTCGAAGACGATGACCCGCTGGTTTGGCTGCCATAACATGCCGTTCCCCTGCCGCCAGCCCTGAACCACATAGGTGGTTTCATCGGTTCTCGCGGCCCGCTGCCGGGCTTCAAACTCCGCCCTCGCAATACAACTCGCCCCCGTCGCCTGTCCGGTCTGTCTCACAGACATCGGGCGGTAGCGGGATACCATCGCATCCTCCGTCCTGGCCCGCAGCGCCGTGGTGGTGGCAGACCCGAAATCGTCATCATTCCCGGCACGCTGTCCGGCGACCTGATAGACGGAGAAGCGTTCGCGGATACTTTTTTCGGTATCGCAGGAAAGGATGTTCTGCCCGAGAACCAGCGCGGTGTGAGCACGGGTTTCGCCAACACCGCCAATCACCAGCCTGCCCCGGGGATCGTCATACGCCAGCGCCTGCTGCTGACCCAGTATTTTGTTGATGACCTCGATGACGGTTTCACCATGATCGGGCTGAACATCGGGGATAACGCTGGCGGGCGCCCCGGCACTCACTACCTCAATACCGAAGGGGTGAGCCAGGACCCGGGCTATCTGTACCAGAGATCGACCATTGAACTGTGTCGGCTCTGCCGTACAGTCAATCAGATCAGCAGTCAGGCTCCGCCCGGAAATGCCGGTACTGACGGAGCGGGCATCGTACCTGACGGGAGTGGCTTCCACCCAGCCGGTAATGACAAGGTCGTCACCGATGAGCACTTCCACCCGGGAGCCGTTTTTAATACGTGGCTGGAGAGAGGCGGTACCGTCATCCCCCGGCCACTGACGGGTAATTTCAACGCTGAAATCGCGCGCCAGCCGCTCAATGCCTGCGCCGATCCTGACCGACGTCCAGCCGCCCCATTCCCGACCATTCACTCGTAATGTCACGTTATCATTCATCGTACCGGCACCCTCAGTGGAACAACCGGCACGAAGCCGGGATGTGAAATGACATTACGCCGGATGATGTCGCTTTCCCTCGCGGCGTTATCAAACCAGGACGCTGCCAGTACCAGTGCAGGGGTAACTTCAGCCGGGACGCGCTGTACAGTTTTTTGTACCTGCTCCAGGCGGGTTTTCATGTCCGTGTTCAGATCGGTTTTTACCCGACGTAACGCCAGAAATAAGCGGTCATCGGTGGTGCGCGCCATCTCCTTATCGATGGCAACATTCAGTGTGTCGCGGATATCGACAAGCTGCTCCCAGGCGGGCAGATCGGTGGCAACAGGTTCTTCCGGTGAGGTATTCAGCGCAGGGTGAGTCACCACTGGCCAGCCGGTACCGGGTTGGCTATCCGTGGGTACAGGAGCGGGTGCCGGCAGACGCGTTACCGTGTGTGCTGCTTCACTGATGGCCGTGGTGCGAATAGCACTGGCAACATAGTTGCTCTGCTGTGTGGTGGTCCTGGTGGTGACGCTGTCAGTCTTCCAGACGCCCCGGGGCTGCAAATCACTCCCAAGACTGACCCCCGAAAAAGTTTTAATCATCGTGAAGAGATCGCCGGAGTTACCATACAGGCGGTTGCCTGCCCGCCACATTTTCTGCAATTCGTCGACAAAGGTTTTCCCGGATGAGGGGGGCGGAAGTAGCACTGAAATGTCACCCTGCAGCAATCTGGCGGCATCAGAGACGGCGGAATCCACCACTTTCATGGCACCGGAGACATACCCCAACATCGTTGTGGCGTTGCCGATGACATCGTTCTGGACAAAGTCCGCCACACCATCAATGCTGAAATCACTGAAACTGCTGCTGATGCAGTCATCAAGCGCCGAACAGGAAGACGTCAGGTTCTGAGCGGTTGCGGCACCAGCCGTGGGATAAGACAGCTCACCGGCCTCAACAAATTTAAGATCGAAACGAACGACTCGTCCTTCGCTTCTGGATGTGCTGACGCGAACCTCACCGTCCACGCAAACACTCATTTCCCCGTAGACCGGATGAACCAGGGTTCCCGGGCCAGACTTGTTCAGTGCCTCAATCAGTCTGTCGCGCTGGTCAAAACAGTCTTCCCCGACAACATAGGCAGTGAGAGAGGGACGAAAAGAAACTTTGCCCAAATCTTCGGTGTAGGGTTTGTCACGGTTCGGGTATTCGTGCGTTTCCACCCGGCGGCCGACACCACTGCTCTCTTCCTCGACTTTGAACGGAACGCCACGGAACGACGCATCCTGTAGCCTGTCTTTCCACGCCATATAAACTCCGGACATAAAAAAACCCGCCGGAGCGGGTTATCAGCCACCCATACCAAGGCGGGTGTAGCCAACATCGTGATTTACATCGATGCCACTGGAGCGGGTATCTGTTACCCGCATCCCGGGTGGAGCATCTTTGAAGGAGACCGTAATTTCGCCCTCCGCTTTTTTTGGCGCGGCCGGGGCAATCTGATACGGGTTATATCCCTGAGCGGGAACACCGGTACCGTATGCACCGTAACCCCCCGCCCCCCACTGAGCCGCATTAGCAGCGGTCACCGTATCGCTGGCCCCCTCAGAGAACCATTCAATGATCGGCTTTACCTTCGCCCACATATCCTGAAACCACTGAACGATCGGCCCCCAGTTGTTAATAACCATGCCCAGAGGAGACCAGTCGAATGCCATCTTCGTCCAGCTCATGCAGTCAGCAAATATCGGCTGCAACATGACCCACAGTTCCTGAAACCACTGGACTATGGGTCCCCAGTTATTGATGACAATCCCCAGAGGGGACCAGTCAAAAACCATTTTTGCCCAGCGCATCCAGTCAGAAAATATCGGCTGAACAAAGTCCCATAATGCTTTGAAGTACGGTCCCACAACGTCCCAGTTTGAAATGATCAGGCCCGCCACCAGCGCAATACCTGTTGCTATCATGCCGATGGGTGTCATCGCCATAATCCGGCTGACCATACTGATGGCGCCACCCACCCCCATAAATCCCAGCTTCAGCACCGTCAGTCCTGCTGCAAGGCCAAAGACACCGCGGATCACTCTGGGATTTTCATCAGCAAACTTTGTGAATCGCTCACCGAGATCGCCCAGCCAGGTGGTGATTTGTTTTGTGTCATCGGAGAACGCCCCGCCAATAGCCGCCAAACCATTGGTCGCCGTACCGGTCATCGCTTCCCACAGGTTGGCAAGCGTGCCCAGTTGAGCCTCCACACGCTTGTTCAGGCTGGCCTGCCTGTTCATTTTCTGCTGCACCTGATCGTAACCATCCTTGCCTTTGTCGATCAGTGCATTCACGACCTGCAGTGTTTCAGCATCATCGCCAAAAAGCTCCTTCAGCACCCCGGTACGCTTCACATCGGTGAGTTTTCGCAGCCGGGACAGTTGCCTGAACATGTTGTCCAGGCCACCAAAGCTGCCTTTGCCGTCAGTAAAGTCGAGGCTGATATCCAGATTTTGGCGAGCCAGCACCTTGTTAACCGCACCGACCTTTTTGACATTCAGTCCGGACTGGATGACTTTACGCAGGGCGTTACCTGCAGATTCCCCCTGCATGCCCATCTGATCCATCATGACGCTGATCGGGGCCAGACCGCGTGCTGCCTCCAGACCATCCTTGTTGACCATCTTCAGAACAGAGCTGGTCTTCGTAAAAAACGACAGCATATTGGTATCGTCAACGCCCAGGTAAAACGCCTTCTGGATCGTATCGAAGAGTCCCATCATGTCATCGGAGGCGGTCCCCGTCGCATCCTGCATTTTCGCCGCAAACTCAGCCGCTGCCTCCGGGGTCTTTTTCAGCTGTACAGCCAGATACGCCGTGGCTTTCCCGACACCCCCCAGGATGTTTTCTGCCGGGATCCCCTGACGGACCAGCATCTGCATCATGTTCTGAAAATCAGCCGTGGTTCCGGGTAACTGATTACCCAACCCGACAGCCAGTTTATTAATACCCTCAAAGCTTTTTCCGACCTCGCCGTTCGCCTCCATCATGGCGACTTTCAGCCCCATCGCGGCATTTTCCTGATCCGCATAACTCTTCATCGACAGCGTCAACCCGGCGGCTAGCCCTCCCGCCAGTGCAAGCCCACCTTTCGACGCATCTTCCGCCTGGCGCTTAAACCCACGGATATTTTTCTGCATCTTCGTGAGCGTGGGCGACAGCTTATCAACGCCGGTAATGAGCGCCTTCAGCTCAAATTCAGCCATGAGTGCGTTTCTCCTGCTCTATTCGGTTCGCCTGACTGACCAGCAGAGGGATATCACTGATCGGCATATTCAGTAACTCGAAGGGGTTGATGCGCCAGTAACTGGCGCAGTCAAAATAACGATCAGTGAGGAATTCCGCCGTCAGGCCTGGAGGAAAAAACCGGCCACCAGCCAGGCGGCTGCATTCAGATCGGAGGGAGACATCTGATCCACAGAGCTTTGCGGCACTTTAGCCAGTCGCACGATGTATTTCGATACGACGTGGGCCAGCAACTTCACGGACTCATCCTGGTTCATCTGATACGGATACCCCAGTTCCCGGACGTCCTTTCCTGTGGGCTCTTCAAACTCCAGTACCGACAGTGTTTCGCCGTGCGCGATAATCGGTTTCTTTAACTCAAGCTCTTTCATTACTGGTAATCCCCCTCTTCACCGTGGAATTCAAGCTCTGCTGTCCCTTCTTCCGCATTATGGTTTGCTTCACCATGCAGCCAGGCAGACGACAGCACATAGACCTGACCATTCGCCAGCTCGGCGGTGATGGTCATTTCATCGGAACTGGTGATTTTGTTGACCGGAAAATTTTTCGGTACCTTGAACGTGCCTTTGACGTAGGGAGCACGGTGCGTTTCTTTACGATCCACCGAGCCATCCAGGCCAATAAGATCATCATTTACCCTCGTGTTCATTGGCACTTCAATGCCACCGGTCAGCGAGAGCTGCTGGCCATCAATCTTGAAATAACAGGTACCCCCAATACGCGCCATTATGCGACCTCCTCCTGGTACTGAAGACGGAACTGATTAACCACCGCGAAGACACGCAACTGGTTGACATAATCTGGCGGGAAGAGCGTGTTCAGACGGTTCGGGTCACTGGCATCACGTTCAACAATCAGGTGCGTTTTGAACAACTCGTAGTTCTCCACGATGCCCGCCCGCTCCAGCTGACGGTACGTTGTCAGCAATTCCCCTTTGATCACCGCCGGGGTCACGATGGCCTGACCGGGCCCAAAGCGGGTGCCGTCGTTCGCCAGTTTATGGCGCCCGTATTTGCTGGTGATCACCGATTTAAGACGCCGCAGCACGTAGGCGCTGGTATGCAGCGTTTCACTGTCGAGATAGCTGTTATCCGCCACGCCATACGCATTTTTCTTATAGGTGGTGACATCGCGCTGAATGCGCAGGATGCCGCTTTCCACGTAAGCCGTCGCCACGCCGTGAGACAGCAGCGTCTGCTGCTCGGTCATCGTAAAACGCTTCCCTTTGGGTGCAGGCAGCATGTCCACCAGTTCACCCGTCTGGGTCGGGCGCGCCGGATCGTTACGGATAAACACCGCCGCCCGCGCCGTCCGGCTTGCCGCCAGTTCGTCTGCCGGGGTCTGCGTATCCTTCTCGTAACCCGCGAGGGTGATGTGTTGCTGATTCAGTTGATCACCTGCGGTGACAAGCTCTGACAACGTACCGATCTTCGCCGAATAAACGTGACCGTAGAGCTGACGCGCATAGCTCCAGCGACCGCTGGTATCGTTCATTTCGGTCACCAGCGTGTTAATGGACGCGGTGTCGCTGAACGGCAGTCCGATATAATCAAACGGTTCATCCGCCATCGCGGCGACCGCGCCAGTCAGCACAGGCGCACCACTGCCGGCTGTACCGGCTGCAATCGCAATCTGAACACCGGCAGGTAAAACCTCTCCCCCACCAAAACCGTAATAATTCAGGGTGACGGGGATTTCATTGCCACATAGCCCCTTGTGTCGCGCAGTCAGCGTAACCACACCCGCCGCAGCGGTCGCCGTCAACGGCAGAGTCAGATCGGCATTAATGGCATCTTTAATGCTGCTGGCCACCGTGGCCACATCATCTCCATTGATGACGACAGCCTGGATGCGGGTGCGCCCGATATAGAGATTCACCGTACCGGTTTCGGTCGCCTCGCCGGTCACCGTCAGAACCACCGTTGCGGCTGCCCCGGCGGATTCGGGTATCGCGATGACATACAGCTCACCAAACGGATCGGTTTTACGATAAGCAGCAACCATGCGCGCCAGCTGGCTGCCAGGACTGCAAATCTGGCGGGCATAATCTGCCGATGGCATCAGCACCAGGCTGTTCGTCGCAATGGTTGCATCATTGTTGGCGTGCCCAATCAGAAGCGAGGGCGCGCTGTCCTGGCTGGTATTCGCCGCTGAGTTATCCATTTCCGCATAGAACAGCGGAACCAGCGTGTTCGCGGGAATGGTATTCATACTAATCGTCATTGGTTTTCACCTTTTTGTTAACGCGCCGGATATCACCGGCCGCTTCACGTCGCAGCCAGTAGTTATCTTCTTCAACGTTTCGCCCCTCTGAGGGCAAAAGGTCACCCCGGGCCGGGTCAGGAACTGACCGCCCTTTTACGGGTTTTACAAACATGGGACCTCTCAGGAAGGGAGTGTTATTTCAGTGTGGAGCTCAGTATTACCGTCGGGACCTTCGCCGGGATCGATAAAATCGACGTCAATCGCCAGTGTGCGGAGCTCATCCAGGCCGTTGAGATCGTCCTGCTGACGGGAGTCGTCTTCTGAAAGTTCTGCCAGAACAGTGAAGTCGAACTGGTAGCTCAGTTCATGCCGGTTCACATCAAGCAACGTACCACCTGCATAGGTGATCGGGTTTCCTCGTTCTTCAGGATTCCAGCCCAGGAGCGCCTTAAACAGTGACTGTCGCACATCGTGAACAACATCATATGAGGCAAACTGACCGCGCTCATCCCGGCCATTGCTGACAAACACAATGACGGAAAAACCCTCGGTCAGATCCTGCCAGTAGTCAGTCTGGCTTTTCTGTTCGCCAGGTGAGTCATCACCAGGAACAACATAAGCCGCCGGCAGTTTCATCTTTCCGACTTCCGGCAAATCCTTAAACTGCGCAGCTCCCGCTACACGATTCTGGAATTCCGGGCAACGCGCCCGTAGTGCGGCAATAATCGGGGCCAGTTTCATCTGCGACGTTTCTCCGGTTTGAGTGATAGCCGCAGTTCACGCGCCAGGTAGTAGCGTGTCCACGGGCTGTTTTTGTTGAGTGTCTCAACCATGAAGTTGTTACGCGGAGCCATACGCCAGCCGCTGCCACCGGAAGCACCTCTGTGATGGCTCCGACGCCGCTTAGCACCACCACGCACACCGTAGAAAAGAAAGGCCGGGTAGAAATCGCCGGTGATCAGCCTGTTCCCCTGCCCGTTTCGTTGGTTCGGTGCGATACGAGTCATAAAACCGGGTCGGTTGTTACTCGCCCTGGGCACCATATAGCCAATGGATTTTGCCAGGCGGCCCGTCTGGTATCCGGGGTTTTCTCCCGGTTCGGAACGTCCACGGCGCATTACCAGTCGGCGTGCATCACGCATATGGCGCTGGCCGATGGTGATAAACGCTCGCCGGACACGGGCACGGTTGAAGCGCATTTCATTCGGCTGCTGAAAATCAACGTGAAAAAAGGGTTCCGCCATTAGAATTCCCTCCAGTATTTGCTGGAAATACACCAAGCTCAGTGCATTCAAGCAGCAAAAATCGCCGCTTGCTGTTCAGGTCACGAGCGCGTTTTACGCGGTATACCTCGTCCTCCTTCACCACCTCAAAATCACTGGTAATCCCGCGGCGCCAGCGAATGGTGATGTAATGCGTGATGACATTGTCAGTCTGGGCCGTCTCCTGGTATGTCGTGGCGCTGGTCTGAACCACCTTTGCCCATGTATTGAACGATACCGGGTATTCTGGCTTCGTACCGAAATCAGCGGTTGGCACATCGACCCGTTTACGGATCAGAACTCGCTTATCCAGGTCACCGGGATCGGGTAGCAGGTATGTCGCGCTGGTTTGCGCTTGCCGAATTTTCATCGCGGATAAAACCTGTATGGAGATACAAGCCAGTTATATGCCTGCGGCGTTTCAAGCTTTTCGACCTCAGAGGTCGCTGACCGGTTCTCGTAGAAGTGGGTCACCAGCATCAGCATCGCGAGGCGGATATCATTCGACACGACAAGTCCGCGCGTATCCCCATCGGGAATATCGTCGGCTTTGGCATATAAAGGGCGATTAAGGAAAGTGCTTGTCCTGGATTCCACTGCGGCACCAAGAGCACTGAGCAACACATCTTCAGAGGTGTCATCGTCCTCAAGCCGCAGTTGCCGCTTTATCTCTTCATTCGTCAGGATCATGAGAAACACCTGTAAAAAACCCGCCAATAGCGGGTTATTTTTTGGCTTTTTTATCGGTTTTTTCCGGGTCCTGCTGCGGGTCTGGCGGCAGGTAGCCAACGTCAAGGATCCCCAGTTGACTGGCAATTTCCAGAGCCCGGCCTGGCAATTCCGGATGCTCACCCGCCGGGATAACCTCGATGCGGCAACCATCAGGAGACCACTTCAGGCTCGTTTTCAATACAGGCATGGTATTCACCTCTTTCATTAAAGAGGGGCCGAAGCCCCCGGTACTTACGGAGCAACTGGCGCGCCAATCTGCATCAGTTTGATGGACTGCGAATCTGTCAGCATGCCGCCAGTACGCTTGGTGGTATAAAAACCGACATACGGTTTGTTGGTGTACGGATCACGGAGAATGCGGGTGCCGATACGATCGACAATGGTATAACCGCGTTTGAAGTTACCAAACGCGATGGCTTTGGCATCAGCTGCAATATCGGGCATCTGCTCATTTTCCGCGATACCGTAGCCGACCAGCGTGGATGGCTGATTGACTTCCAGCCCCGGGCGCCACAGATAGTTACCTTCCGAATCCTTGAGGATGCGGATCGCAAACAGGGTGTTGTTGTTCATCATGAACCTGGCGCCGCTACGGTGTGACTTACGCAGGGTATATACCAACTTGATGATGGCATCCGCCGTTACTGCTGCGGCTGAACCGGACAGGATATGCTGCAGAGTACCGAAAGCGCGTGCTTTGTCGTCGTCGAGGCTGGATGCATAAGCCAGGAACCCTTTTGGCTTTTTGGTACCGTCCCCGGAGGTAAAGGCAATCTCTTCCTTCTCAGCAAATTCAGTGGCCAGCTCACTGTTAATCCAGTCTTCCGCATTAAAAAACACGTCATCGAGCATTTTCTGTGTCGCCTGCGGGTTGCCGTAGATTTCCCCCATAAAAGGTTCAATCATTTTCAGTTTGGATGCATCTGTTGCCGGGCGTGCATCAGTCTCCCCCACCCAGCCTGAAGCCGTGCCACCCACGCTCACCAGTTTTTTATACTCAGAACCCCCTACGGTGATCACCGTGGACTCCTGGCGCATCACCACTTCATCCTTCAGCAGGGTAAGGATGTTGCGATCCAGTTCTTCCGGAATGGCATATCCACCATCTTCATCGGTGCCCACCTGTAATGCTTTACGCTCCAGCTCACGAAGACCGTCATCATCACCTTTACGCATAAACTGCATAAAAGCGGTCTTGTGCTCAGTCGCCGCTTTGGACTGCTGCTGTGGGCCGCCAGGGCGTTTGAGCGACACCAGTTCGCTTTCCAGATCGGATTTCAGGTTTTCCAGCTCGGAGAGTTTACCGTTGAGGGTATCGACCTCCCCGGCCAGTTTCCCTTTCTCACTTTCGAGGGCGTCAATTCGCTTATCGTTCTTGGCCCTGAAGTCATCAAACTTCGCCTGCAGTTCCTGCGCGACCTGTTCTACATCTTTAATTTCGACTGCCATGTTTTTTACTCCGGATTAAAATTTGATGTTTTTAAGTGCATCCAGTGCAGTGCCCACGCCATCAACATCGCGCTGATTCAGTGTGCTATAACCCCCGGCCATGAATGCCTTGGCCTGGGTACGGGAGAGCCCAACGTCGCGCAGGACTCTTTCGATACTTTTTTGGGACGGCATCTCACCCCGGGCAAACGCACTTTTAACATCACTGATGCGAGCCTCGTCATTCGACGGGAACGTCACCGGGCTGACTTCCCAGAGATCAATCTCTTTCAGAAGAAACACCTCTTTGGTCCTGTCGTATTCCCAGTCTTTCAGCATGTAACCAATAGAAAGGCCGGTTAAAGAACCGGCCTTCATGTGAGCATGTGCGCGTCTGGCAAGGGGATCGTCATCGATAAGGAGTCGCCCCTTAACGTATAACCCGACGTCATCCTCTTTCATGTCGGTATAGATGCCGATGGGTTCATCCATCTGATGCTGCCAGAGCATGGCGGGCATCGTGTTCTTTTCACGCCACGACTGAAGCGATTTGCTGAACGCGCCGGGCACGACCACATCGTCGTAGCTGTCCTTCACACCAAATACGGATCCGTAGCCCTCAAATTCACCGCTGTCACTGACGGATTTCAGTTTCAGCGGCACATCCAGTCGCTGCTTATTCTGCATGGGGTTTATCCTCTTGAGGTTTCGCTTTGCTGCCGTCTGACGGCTTCGTGGTCATATTCATTGGCGTCAGGTAGACGTCCCCGCCCGGACGAGGATTGCGATCTTCAAGTTCAAGGCAGTCATTGGGGGAATACATGCCCCAGTTGATGGCAGTGGCATATGCCTCAAAGCGTGACTTCATATCGCCTCGCAACAGCGCGCCGACATTAAATTTTGCGTAGTACGTGCCCAGTTTCGATTCCCGGATCAGACCGATATTGATGCGCTGCTCAATACGCGTGAGGTACGGGATTAATGAATAATTGATAAAGCCCAGGCCCAGTTCTTCAATGTTGCTGAACGTTGCCCGATCCGTGTTCTGGACCATATGCATCGGTACTCGAAAAAGGCGGCAGATTTCCTCAAGCTGAAACTTACGCGTTTCCAGAAACTGACTGTCCTCGGCGCTCAGTGCCATCGATTTCCAGTCCAGCCCCATTTCGAGGATCATGGGTTTATGGGCATTGCCGAGCCCCTGGTGTTTTTCGGCAAAATCCTCTTTTAGTCGCTGGTAAGCGAGATCGCTTAACTCCTGCTCTGTCCGCAATACACCGGAAGTGACCGCACCATTACTGAACAACCTGGCACCGTGTTCTTCCGTGGCAAGCCCAAGGGAAATTGCCTCACGGGCATAGGCTATGGGGTTCAGCCCCACCAGACCATCGAGGGTAAGAATGCGCACATGCCAGATGTCCTCCTGCCCCAGCACATCAGTGCTACCGTCAGGAAATGTGACCTGGTAAACCGGCTCCCATTGACTGTTAAGTTTCGCCTGGACACAGCCAGGGTCCAATGGAAGAAGCTCAACCACCTCGCCCAGGGCCTTAACCTTATACGCGTAAAAATTTCCGCGAAGACATAAGCAAACCACCAGCAACTCCCAGAACTCCTGTGGTGTCATAAAACCATTCGGTTTTATGGATACCAGCTTATGCAGACGCTCGCTGGTCGCCTTTTCTTTACCTCTGCCAACGGTTTTATAAATATTGCAGGGAAGCATGCCGATAGATTCAGCAAGCACGCGCACACAGCCAAAAACAGCGGTCAGACGCATTGCGCGCCCACTGCTCACCCGCTTTCCTGTATAGGTGTCGTAAGTCAGACCTATTTCCTGCGCCAGTTCTGAGGGCGTGGTTACCGGCTGGTTACTTTTGGCGAACATGCCAGAGAAAAACATCAGCCACCCCCTGATTGTTTGCTGCCCGAAATGGAGAGTGCTTTAGCCACCAGCCAGGACCAGAGAAGACACAGAAAACCACCAGCGATAACGCCTGCAGGGGGATAAATCATCCATACCCCAAATGAGAGCAAAAGTGCCCCCAGCACCCCGACCAGTGGGGTGAGTATTTTCAGGATCATAAACGCCTCGGTTAAAGTGAACGGATACCGTGAGACTCGAGTCGGTCAGACAAGGTGTCTACCTTCTCGTAAAGCATCGAACGCCCGATTGACATAATCAGCGCCACCGCGCCGTCGATTTTGTTCTCGTTCTGCTCTTTGATGGGTTTCACCACATCGTCGTTACCGGGAATACATTTCCCGACAACGTTCGCGATACACCAGCTCATGATCGGATTACCGTCATGGTGAAACCGGCCCGATTCAATGGCGGCTTCCAGCTCTTTCATCGGGTCTGACATGTTGGTGTAGTTCTGGATGATGGTGATCGGGCTCAGACCTTCGTCAGCCAGGTCGTGAGAAAGCCCCGTTGCGCCAAACGGGTCGATCGGCGATTCGCTGACCGGGTTCAGTTTGTTCGCCGCTTTGGCTTCTTCCAGGATGTAGCGGTAGTCCACCTCGGCACCGTCGGTAACGGTCAGAACCCCCATCTCCACCCATTTCTGGAAACGTTCAGCCGTGCGGCGATCCTCGTTTTTCTCCACGCTGTAGACCGTGTCATACGGTACCCAGAAGCGTGGCGCCACACTGTAATAGTGCGTTTTCCCGTCAATCTCCCGGGTAAACAGCCGCGCCATACTGTTCATATCCAGTTTGCGCGCCAGGTCAAATGCCAGTACGCAAGGTTGTCCCTCAAACTGCTCAAGGGTCAGCGTTTTGTCTTCACAGTTCTGCCAGCTCACCAGGTTGAAGAACGCGGCGCGGGCCGCCACCCAGATATTGAGGTGCTTGGTTTTGAATATCCCTGCCTGGCGGGCATTGTTCACTGCACGCATCTGCTGGCTGAGCAGGAAGTCACGGTAGACCGACACACCCATGTTCGGGTTGGCCTTCTCCAGCACCTTCGGGTCGGTCCAGTCATCCCCCTCATCCACGGTGTAGATAATGCCGAACAGCTCCTCATTCGGTACCGAACCGTTCAGCATTTCGATAACTTCGCGCCGCTTGTCGTAGCAGGGACCTTCAATGTTGTAACCGGCGGTGGTGATCGCCCACATCAGCGGCTGGCGCCGGGCCCCCATCCCGGTCAGCATCGTGGTATAAAGCGCGTCCGTAGGATGTTCGTGGTACTCATCGACAATGGCGCAATGCGGCGATGCACCGTCGCCGGGATTACCGATCAGCGGTTCAAAGCGCGCGCCGTCTTCAGGACGGTTCATGTTGGAGGCATTCACCTCGATGCCGAACGCTTCCACCAGCAGCGGAGTGCGCTTGCACATCAGGCGAGCCGGGCGAAACACTTCCCATGCCTGCTTTTCGGTCGTGGCACCGGAGTAAACCTCCGCGCCAAACTCGTTATCGCAGGTGAAACAGTACAGCGCCACACCGGCAGAGATAGCCGATTTGCCGTTTTTGCGCGGGATTTCGGTATACACCTCCCGGAAACGCCGCAGCTTAGACCCCTTCTGCACCCAGCCAAACGCGCAGCAGACGATGAAAAGCTGCCATGGCTCGAGGGTGATCGGCATTCGTTTAAAGGCCCATTCGCCCTTGGTATGCGGCAGCAACTGAATGAACTTCGCCGCCTTCTCTGCCATATCCTTGTCGAAGCGGTACCGGAACTTTTTACTCTTTTCGGTCGCCATATCATCGATATGACGCTGACAGGCCTGAATAACAAACTGACACGCCGGGATCTTGCCCCGCACAACGTTGCGGGCGTACTGGTTCGCGGCGTTGACGTTGGGGTACGATTTCCGGCTCATGAGTTAATCATCTTCAGAAAGGGGTTTGAGGTTTTCTTCTGGCCAGCGAGACCGATAAGTCGCTGCCGGCTACTGGGGTCGAGCCCCAGCATGGAGCCAGTCGAACTCATCTCCGACTCCTGCTCTTTCTTGGCGGTAAGTTCAGGGTTTTTGATCTTCCCCCCCATCGCTCCGATGATGGTGTTTCCCTCGGACGCAATATTTTTTACCGCGCGGCGCCAGAACTCATAGGCAACACACCAGCGCTCCAGCACCGCCAGATCGGTAACGCACAGCAGTCCCTGTCCACAAAGCTCTTTGGTTGTCAGCTCCCACATAATCACTGCCAGCGGAAGATCGTCTTCGGTAAACCAGTCCGGCGGCGAGACGCCTTGTATCGGGGTGAAGACCGGCTCGTCTTTATTCAGGGCTCGTTTACCGGGATTTCCGGCCAGCTCTTTCCGCGCCGTTGGCTTGGGACGACGACCGGAAGCGCCCGCCTTTCCAGCCATGGGCAATGCTCCTGGTTAAATTTGATTTTTCGCGGGTATAAAAAACCGATGAGGCGGGCAGTCCGGAAGGACAAGGGCTACAGGGATTTACCCTCCCCCTCCCCCCCTTGCGGACTCAGATGACAATAATTCTCACTTGAGACGTTCACGCGCGGTCTTCGCAGCGTGACACGACCAGCACAGACTTTCGAGGTTGTTGTCATCATCGGTGCCGCCGTGTGCCTTCGCCTTGATGTGGTCGACACAGGAGGCCGGCTTCACCACGCTACGCCGGAGATGCTCCTGGCACAGCCCTTTGTCACGCTTCAGGATGCGGACCCGGATTACCTCCCACTTCGTCCCGTAGCCACGCTGGTGACGGGATTGCCCTGGTTTGTAGGATTTCCAGCCTTCACTTTTGTGGTATTCGCAGTAACCAGATGGTTCGGTTGTTGTGTTTCGGCAGCCGCGTACACGGCAAGCTTTCGGTGTGCGTGGTGGCATTGAAAGACTCTTTTTGATGCTGCGCGTGCGATGCGCAAGAAAAAGCCCCGCGTCAGCGAGGCTTTTATTTAATATTTTTAAGTATATTAATAATTTCTTTATCCGGTTTGGTTTTAAACCTATCGCCTGTTGTTAGTTCAACAGAACAAATAATTTTGCTTGGGTCTTTGCCATTACTTCTGACCAAGGCTGCGATTCTTTTTAACCAATTCCTTTCATCAGGGAATAATGGTATCCAAAACCTAGCCACTTCTCCATGTTCTAACTTTGATGGCAGCTTATGTGATTTTTCATCAGAAAAATAACTTGCGATCACACTATCACCACCATATTCCCACTCTATTGAAGATACAGTTATAGCATGGAGGCTCTGATTAATGACTTTAATTTGAATTCCTTTTTCCGTTTCAGTCCCCATACTACTTTGTATGAAAAACAATGACCTAGAAACCGTACATTTAGCAATAGCTTTCGGTTTACGATTTGCCAGATGCAGCGCCATCCACACAGCTAATACCGTGGCGATTCCTGAGAACCATGTCCCTATCATCGACAGCAGAGATATTTTTTCATTGATGTTCATAGCCCCTCCTTTGAGGCGCTAGGATAGCATTGTCGCAAGCGCTCAGTGAATGCTTCTGCACTGATTAACACCGCCTTTTTCATACCTCTAAGGCGTAGTGAAACCATTTTCATATCTCCTGTAATGAACCCTTCAATGAGCCGCAATCTATACGACTCACTAATGAGAAGAGCCATTAGGCCCTACAATGGGATGACTGCAATCCGTAGTCATCTCCTCTAGTTAATTTCAAGGAGATGGAATATGTTTGACTCAGATTTAATCGATTTGCTTAATGCGCTTGCGCCCTATGTCGCTCCAATAGTTAGCTTTCTAATGGAGTGGGCGAAACTAGAGCTAAGAAAGCGATATAAGTGCAAAAATCTCAAGTAATCGTTACCCCAAGAGTGGAGAGTTTTTTGCTCTTCTCCTCGATACGACGATCAAGCTCAGCCACTGCATGTGGACGGATAGCATCCAAAAAGGCATTATCCTGATAGGTAGACTGAATTGTTACCCCAAGCCCAGCGCCACTTTCCAGCATGTCTTTCTGCCGCTGTAGTTCTTTTATCTCGTTATTGATGTAATACGCTTCACTTAGGTTCTCTGCGTTCACGAGCTTACCCCTTCTTGCAGTTCGCCTGTACTGATTTGTTATGCGACAGAACGTCACGCTTTGTCTGTCTATCCATTACCTCAATGTCGTGCTCAGTGAGGTAGATGATGTTTATCCAGTCACAGGCGGTGTCAGTTACTTCGGGTCTTACGGGTGAAGTTCTCACGCAACTCGCGATCAACATCGTCATCAGGCATACGGTTAACAGTCTGCTGTACATTGCTGGCCTCTTTCGTTGCTTCGACGCGCCGTTCAGCTACGGCTTTGGTTGCGACCGCATTATCATCGGTACGTTGCTTATCCGCTTTAGCTTCAGCCTTTTCGCGTCCACGCACACTGCCCAGGCCAAATGACCCCAGCACCAGCATGATGAGCAGCCCGATACCGACCAGAATAGCTTTGAGTTTTGTCACAGGCTCACACGCTCCCGTAGCCATCCATAAACGAATGATTCGTTCGCCGGGCGTTGCTCCGCCAGTTCCAGGTAGCGCTGTCCCTGGCTACAGTTCAGCGCACGTAACAGGACGTTTTCCCCTTCACTTCCTCGCTTAGCGATGAATGACTTCAACGCGCTGACAGTTCGCGGGCCAATATGACCATCAGTAATAATGTCGGGATAGAACCGCTGCTGGTTGTTGAACGCGTTTAGCCAACGCTGCAACCACTTCGCCTGAACTGATGGCCCCATGTTTACGCCCGTATCGCACAACTCAGCGGCGATGGACGGTGAGACGGTGGCAATCAGGTCAAATCGAGGGCCATACCAGTAATCGGCCTCAAGAATTTCGAGTGCTTCCTGTCTGGTCAAATCACGCATGTCACGGGTATAGCCATGGGAACGAGCAGTTGCCTCGGTGATACCCCAGTTCGTCGGGCCGCCTTTATCGTTCGGGTGATTAACGTAGCCACCCTCTTTCGTGAGAATCGCATTAAAGATGCCGTCTTTAGTCATTAGTGCCTCAGCTGATCAACCAGACGCGCTACGTTGCCCCTGACGGCCACCAGCACAGAAAGAAAGATGATATTGGCCCCGATAGTGGCCCATGATGAATGGGGGTAAATGCCGCAAAGATAGGCTAATGGCACCGCACTGTAGATGACTGTAATTAGCCATGCCAGGCGCGAAATCCACGGACGATGCCGGGAATCCCCACGGCGGTAAAACATCAGGGTTATCACTACCCCAACGCAGAGCAGCGCGTTAACAGTCGCTGTCGGATCATTTAGCACCACCAGAACCTCCCCGGCGCGTTATAAGCGCCACCAGCGAGCCGACATCCTGGTTATTCAGGAATGTCAGGATTTTGACGGCCAATGCGGAAATGATTACGGCACCAATGGCATCCAGAGGTTTATCGCTATAACCAGTCAGAGCAGCCAGTTTTGAACCCACCAGCCCAGAACAGAGAATTCCGGCGATATACGAAACAACGAAATACGCAAGCCGACGGGTTGCACTCATATCTGAGGCTGTTGCTATGTAGAACACGGCCCCCGCAAATGCGCCAAATACCACACCGTAATCAGTTCCAGTCAGCAGTCCATAGACACTGGCCCCCGTCAGGGCTCCACCAGCTAACCCAGTGCCGGAAATCGGATCGGACATTTAGCCCCCCTCTTAATTGCTGTGAGTCCTCTCAGAACGAGGGGAATAAAAAAGGCCGCCTTCTGGCAGCCTGTTTTGATCTAGCGGTAAGATCTCGGTTCTAAGTTAGTAAAAACTTAGTGTCCCGCAAATCTACCGCTCTATGAAATATATCTTTGAAATGAAATGGCTCACAAAAGTGAGACTGATGAAAGGTTGAACTTAATTTAGTCAGTCATTCCATTCATCTCGCTCACGCTCTTGGCGCTCTCTTTCATAGTCCTCGTCTAACTCACGGTTATTTTTAATATCCTGAATTCTTTCTTGAAGGATGCTATCAATGGTTGAAAGATCCTTGGGTCGAGTAATTCTGAAGTAATTATCGTCATACTCTCTGTCAATGATGAGTTGAGTCGGGTTTAATTTGTCAGCAAAGACTGAGAAATCTTCATAAATTTCCCTCCCTACCCCAGGGGGAAGATCCTCACTTTCATCAATGTCAACCAACACCGAAACGGTTGGTAATTCCTCTCCGATTCTTGACGACAGCACTTCTTGTGAAAGATCCAAATAGGCATCATCATCGAATGAATTCATTTCTGTATCAGTAAAAACAACTGTTGTGTCTCGTTTATCATCGAACATATGCGTATCCCAGAATTAGAAGCTTTATGCAACAGTAACTTATGACAACGAAACTAAAATATAGTTCCCGATTAAGACACCAATCGTCAAAACTAAAAAACCCCGCATTGGCGAGGTTTTTAATCAACTTGCTAACCGTGGACATACAAAGCCCATCTTTAGTGTCAAATTAACTCAAAAACGGCAACATTGCAAATAACGTGACGCTAAATTACGCGATATTCATCATATTTTCGCTTCTGGTAACCTTTTTTAGCTGAGAGTTTGAATAGCTCTCTTCCTGGAAGCACCGGGAAACGAGCATTTCGTAAAATGGCTTCCAACTGTAACGCCACGTGCGATCAGGAAGGCTTGGCAATTCAGAGAAAATTCCCCGGTATGCAACTGATGATTTAGGTCTGCTGTAACCGCGACCTTCACAGCGTTTGCATTCCTTATAAACCGGAATGCCCTGAAGCTCAGTTGCTTTGCGGTCCAGTGTCTTCCCAGTACCGCCACACTGACAGCGCTTGCTTAGCTTTCCGGTGCCATGACATTTAGCGCAGAGTGATTGTTCAACATTCTTCACTTCACGTTTTTTTTCAAAATCCGATGGAGACTGCCCAAGCTCTTTGGCCCATTGCGGGATCCTTACCGTGTAATGACTTTTGGTAACCATCCCGACTTTTTCAAGGATCCCTTTCCCATTGCATTTCGGGCAATCGAATACGTCAGCTGCTGATGACGCGTAGTCGTTGTAGGCGAACTTAGCAAGTATGAGCATACAGAGGGGGAATTTTTTTCCTGCGATGCGGCGAACAGCAAAGGGGGCTGTTTGTTTGGCGCATTCACTCAGCCAGTTTATTGATGCCTCCCTGTCCTGGCTACTGATACCAGCCTTCCCGAGATACATCGCCAGCCCTATTCCCGCGTCAGCCTGAGTCATTCCCAGTGCTGCCATAACATCAGTAACCTTCAGTTGGTCGCTTGCTGTTGCTCTGCTGGTATCAGATATGAGCATACCTTTCGGCGCGAAAAACTTTAATATATTGTCCAGATTCATATGTGCATCCCGTCTTTTTATGCCAGAACGCCGAGCCCATAAGCCCGGTCCAGCACTCTGATAATCATCACCGGCTGAGGCACATGCTCTCGCTCAAACTTCACCGGGTCGTTATGTAGTTCTGTATGGCACTGACGGCACAGGGGGATCGCGAAAATATCATGCGCCTTTGTTGCCATCCCTCCCTGCCCCCAGCCGATTAAATGGTGTGGGTCATCTGATGGTTTGCCGCAGCATTCACAGGGCTGTGTTTTAATCCACGTCAGATATCTGGGGTCCGTCCAGCGGATCCGCTTTGGACGCTTCATATAGGTTTGCGGGGACTCGGGATCTACCAGAACACCGACTACGGGTTTAATCGCAGGAACCTGCGCTGGTGGCGTGCTCACGGTAACTGCGCTGGCTTTGGCTGTAATGATGCTGGTGGATGTAACACCCGGTTCGATATCGCTTTCACGCATGACTGACTGGTGTTCTTTCAAAGGAATACGTAGCGCACGACTGGCCGCTGATTCGGGAATTGCATCGGTAACCCCCATGCGAACAGCCCACCAGCAAAGCTCCGCCAGCGACAGTTCTCTGGAAGGATCCAGATTCAGCGCAGTCATTACGCTATTGATAATCCAGTTAATAACATTGCGGCGCGCCAGCTCTGCAAGTTGCTCGCTGTAATGGTCACGCAGATGGTTATCACAATGCCCACACAGAAGAACCGAACCCGGTTCATGACGCAGAATGGTTAGCTCGTGATAATGGTAATTGCTGTGTGGCCACTGGCAGCAATTACTGCCATAACGCTGAAGCCAGTAATCAAGACCACTGAAACCGCCAGCAGCGTTTATAACTTTTTCATCCAGGAAGAACGCGCGCAGGGAATCGTCACACGCAAGCGGCTGGCGCACGTCAGGAACTCGGCCTGCAGGCAACCGTTCCATACCTGCCGGCTGACTCTCCACCAGCACGCGCTCGCAGCTGAATAATGACATCAGCTCGCTGCCTGGTTTAAGCAGCACAATCCCGAGCTCACGTGCAACCACCGGCTTCAGCAGCGCCCTCATTCTGCAATCTCCCCAATAATGATTTTCCCGCTATCCCCCCACAATTTTGTGACTCGTGAATCCCAGATGTGAGCGTCATCTTCGTAAATGGCATCCATCAGGGCTTTCATCATGTTGTCAAAATCAGGTTTAGTCTGGTGCGGTTTACCGTTGAACTCAGCCCGTTTCTTTTTGCTCCAGCTCGCGGGCATCGGCAGGATGAATGTGACATGCGAACCGCTTTCCGGCAGCTCAACGCCCTGCAGACGAACTTCGTCACAGAAAGCCCGGTACCGCAGAACCTCAGGGCGTTTTTTCCATTTATCAGCACGCGTCATTCTGGGTTTGCCCATTGGGGTGATGTTGTAGACTTTCACATTCACCTCCAGATCCGTTGTTGCCAGGTTCTGTCCTGACGCGGAGGTTTCGAAACTTCCGGTAAGAACGCGCTTATCGTCCAGTGAATAAAGTCATTATCCAGACTACGCTCTGTCTTAATCTGCTTTGCGCGATAGCGGGCTTCCAGTTCGTCGGCCTGCTCAGTGGTGAGTTGGGTATGTTGGAACCAGCTCTTCTTCATAACGCACCTCTGGATGCGGCAAAAAGAAAATCGCTGGCGTTGGTTAACGTCAGTAAGTGGAATTGCTTGAATTGGTCTTGCGCCATGGGCTTTTCTCCTGTGGCGCAGCAGGTATAGGTTGTTCAGGCCTATGACGGGAGTGTAACAGAATTCTGATTAACGCGATAACCAGCCCTTTCCAGCATCTGGGTAAACAACGTTGGTGTACCAACAACATCATCATCCTGAAGGGGCATAAATGACACCACGCTACCGCGCCGGTACATCAGGGCGCGCTCACACTCAGGAAATGATTGCAGCCTGGCAACGATGACCCCATCGTGACATCTGATGACTGCGTAGCCTTTTTTGGGCAATTCTACTTTTTCTTCCACTGAAACTCCCCCATGCAAACGGGACAAAAGCAATACCCAAAATAATTAATAAAACCAATCGTCAGCACTTTCCCAGGTCTCCTGGAGGATCGTCTCTATTTTCTTTTTATCTTCCTTGTCACCACCAAGAACACTTAAACCATCAGAACCAGCACGACGAATGCTCAGGCTGCAGTTCTCATACTGGTTGCCCAACCTTTTCAGCAATTCTTTCTCCAGTGCGGGAATCGCTCCCTTTGGAAGTTCTTTAGTACGATCAATGGTGAGTTCAACTTTCATAATAGCCTCCACTGCATATACTGTATGTTTATACAGTACACCTGTGCATTGAAATGATCAATGATTTAAGAGCACAAATTGTTAGTTTCTTGTCAGGAGTAAAAAAGGAAAAGCCGCTGTAGCGGGTTGAATTAGCAACAGTTTATTAAGTAGTTAGTTCTATAAGTGACATAACAGGGACCAATAAACTCCTACCAGCGCCTCTCCATCTATAGTGACGAGAGATTTAACCATCAATTTTTCAAATGGTCTCGTCCACACCGATTGATAAATGATGTTGCCCCTCACAACCATGAAACAACAGTCAATCACTGTGTAACCTAATTTGTCTCAATAGCCATGCTGTTTGAGCCAAAGTGACAAAGGCACTCCATAGTAAGAGTATGCTCCTCGTAATCTTTTCGCTGGGCCAGCAACCTCAAGTTGGAACCTCTAAAAAAATACTGTATATTCAAACAGTGGCAACCATAAGGTGGCTAGGGACATAGCGCTGGATCTTAATACCTAAAAGGTTGTAAAATCATGATGCTAACCTTATGTGTAATTATTCCTCAGACTTACTACTGTGCGTCTGTGGCGGTAGCGTGATAAAAAAAACTTTGCAATAGCCCCTGCCCATCTCTTTTCGTATCAGTTGATTGCCGATGAGTTGTTCGAGTGTGTAACCAAGCACAAAGAACAATATTAACGATACAAAACTATATTAACCCAAGAGATGTAAATTATGAAAAAAAGAACAGGCTTAAAGTATGCATTATATATATTGTCCTTATGGTTATTATTTATATCTCTATTTATAATGTCATATGACAAAAATCTTTTTATTTCAATATCAACATATTTTAGCAACAAAGACATAGCGACTTTACTATCAAAAATCACACCCAAAAACATAGTTTTTATTTCTAGTTTTATAATGATAATAGCTGGATTTTTGATATTCCTATATTTACTCTTCTCATTTAACTCAGGATGGTCAGTAACATGTACTGTTTCTGATGTTAAAAATGAAAGTCATGAGCACCTAGAGTTTTTGACAACCTATGTTATGCCTTTGGTTTTTACTGACGTGAACAGCAAAAGGACAATGCTGAACCTGTTGATAATGATAGTAGCCATAGGAATGATTTATGTTAAAACAAATCGATTCTATTCAAACCCTTCACTGGCATTACTTGGGTTTAGAATTTTTAGAGCCAAAATAAACGACAGAGGAATAAAGGATTTTGTAATAATTTGTCATGGTGAAATCGATAATAAAAGCATAATTAAATATATAAAACTAGATGACAACACATGTCTTGCAAAGATCATTAAATAACCGAGGACGGTATGTTTACAGCAATCGACAATATATTAAACTCTGCTAATTTATCAGGTGAAGCGTATTTTGTTGCGGAATTACAAGGACAACTCAACATATACAGAGTATCACTGGAACAAGGAGCAGAACAAAAATTAACACAATCGTTTAGTGAGTCACTTAAACGTGATGTCATTGACCCAAATGTTGGGCAAAACGCCTTGCCGTTGGTATCTTCGCTGCTGAGCAGAGATAAACAGGTTCATGAATACGATCATCAAACAATAAATCACCTTCCGCCCGCCCTCGCAAAGATGGCTGACGTGCTTAACTTTGGAGTAAATATCACACCACCTGATTTCAATTTTGCTCAGCAAAACCTGTCATCTGTTAAAGGAATCATATATTACCTTTGTGACGGGCAAGGCACTGGTGTTGTTGTCTACCAGCATAAGTACCCAATCGCACTACACAAAAAAACAAAATTATCATATTTTTCAGCGAATGGCAGAACCCTAGACAAAGTCAGCCATGATAGCATTGATATTAATGGGAATGTGGATTTCTTCTACTTCAACAACAAATATTACGCGCTAAACATTAGCCTACTTGAAAGGTCATATGGGCTCGAGCAAGTCATCAATAATTTAGCCGCAAATGCTACACCTCATATAATTGCATTAAATATCTTAGATGTAACAAATCATCCGAATCCTTTAGATATTTTTAATGACATGCATAAAAATAGAAATTTTATGCGTAGGCTTGCCACTACTGCAAATAGCCCCCTGATACAAAATGGGACTATAAACATAGCTAACATTCAAACATTAATACAAAAATTTCCAATCTTGGGTAGAAATATCATTATCAACCAAGCGGGATTAATAGAGCTATCATCTCAGAAGCAAAAATTATATTTCATCCGTCTTTTAAATAACGAAGCATCTTTCACAGCACTAAACCAAGAACCCTTTCTTGCCGTTGGAAAAGACTCAGCAGCATAATATTTACCATTTTAATGGCAAGTTGCACTTTTAAGGTTAATTTGTTTCCCGCTACATCCAGTTAATGTGATGCTGTAGATGGTATTGGTGGTGCGCCGGGAGATCCCCGGCGTTTTCAACCTGAGAAAAAATCATTTTCAACTCGGCTGGTCAGACAGTTTCCTCAACATCCACCAGCAACAAGTTTTCCAGCTTAATAATCCGGTTGGTTGCGTATTGCAGTATCTGGTCCATCATATCTCTCCTTGCTGTTGACCCATTTTGATGTGCAGCCTTGGCTCTCCATCTTTCGGCTCAGGCCACTGACGCTGTTTGTTAACCGACAGCTTTTCTATCATCGCTTGGGTAATCTGCTCGTCACTGATACCGGCGCGTCTTTGCGCATCCCATAACAAGAATTGCATGTCAGCCCATTCGCTCAGGTCGCCAGGTTCAGCAGCGGCCTCAAGCGCTTCTTTGGAAAGGTGCTTCAGAGGACCAATGGCACCGACATCACCGAAAGTAGCCTGTGACCATGCTGCATGCTCACGGCGTACTTGCTCACGGGCCATCGACTCCAGAACCCCATCAATCAGCTTCACCGCGTCGGACATCGCATAGCCAAGGTCTCCGCCGTCACGTTGTGATGCGGCTTTGCTGAGTATGTCGCGCATCTGGTGAAGTCGACGGGATGTCAGTGGAGAGTGTGCCGGGTGTTTATTGTGGTCTTTGGTTAATGTGGCCATGGGTTATTCCTCCATGCTGACGAGGATGTTAGCGGCACCAAGCGCCTTGTTGTAATTTTTCTGGCAGTCGATGTAGCCCTTCGCATAGTCCTCAGAAGCGCCGTAATGGCAAATCTGAAACTCCGAGAATTGCTTAACCTTAACCTCACGCGCCTCCATTTCTGCTATGCGCTTCTCTGCGACTTCCAGCTTTGCCTCAGCCTCTTTGAGCTTTTTCGCCATGCGGTCATGACCATCAACGATTTTGCAAACCTCTCGTTGAAGAGCTTCCTCACACCGCTCCAGTGCATCGCGTAAATCCCGCATGCTAACCACTCGTTTCGGTAATTCACTGAGAAAGTGGAGTGGCGTGAATAGTTCTCGACGGACCATGCGAGCAGCCACAATGAGCAGAATATTTCCTGATTCACGCGCTGATTCAGCGGTCAGCCCCTGTTTGTTTGGTTTCATGCTGGCATTCTCCCCACGATATCCATAACCCGGCGCATAACTGCACTTCCCCGAAAATCTGCTGGCAACTCCATTACAGGCTTGCTTGAACCGTATGAGAATCGCTGGAGATCGAAATCAATCACTGCTTTCTGGTCCCGGAACAGACCGAGACGACCGTAGCGGATGAGCTCGCCTCGTACAGCTGCTGCGCGGAAATACTTCTCCGCTGTTTGACGGTGAAGCGACAACATCTGCGATGCCTCGTCAACAGTTAAACGACCGCGGATTTTCACCTCTTCGATGATCACCCTGATAAGCGCCTCCTGTTCTTCTGGTGTATTTGGTCTTGGCATGCTGATCATCTCCGGGCCATACGCAGGCACTCGTTACGCTGCTGCGCTATACGTGAAACTTCAACCGAACTACGGGCAATTCCCAACATGTCGGCATACACCTTTGCCGCGCGCCGCCAGAGTCCTCTGGACTTAAGGTCTTTCGCCATTTTCTCCGCCAGTTGCGTTTGAACCGGGTCGCTTTTCTCTTCCATGAATGGCAGTTTTACGTCTGGTATTTCTGCATCCGGGGCGATGTTGTAAACGTACTGAGTTCCGTTGTGGGTTCGTCGAACTGTGCCGCTAACTGTCAGTGCGTGCAGAAACTTTCCGGCGGTACCTGATGGAATATCAAGTGCCTCACATACATCCCGCATTACACAGTTCGGGGTATGGCGTACGACTATCGCCACCCGGTCTTTCTGAGATATTTCTTTGGTCATTGGTCAATACTCGTTTTGGTTACTTTACGATCCGTAAATGGGTCACGTTTTTGCGATAACTTCCCCAGGCAAAATTCACCCAGATACCGTCATCCATGGTTAAGCGGTCCATGACCCGCACACCCAGAACTTTCGATAACTCGTCGTAATTCAGGTTTGTTAGCACCCCCACTGGCTTCATTGACGCCATACGGCGATCGATAATCTGATTAAGTAATACCCACTCGTTGCGCGTATCACGTTGAACACCAACCTCATCAAGAACAAGCAAATCAACCTTGCACAAGTCATCCAGCAGAGCGGATTCAGACTGGCCTTCGTCATAGCACTTGCGGGCGCGGAGCATCAAATCAGGTACGGTCACGACCAGAACGGAATGATCGTGCTGAAGCAGGTAGTTCCCGATTGCCGCGGCCAGGTGATTTTTCCCGGTACCGCAACTGCCGCTGAATATGAAACTGGTGAAACCATTACCAAAGTTATGGGCGTAGCTCTTTGCCATCGTCAGTGCATGTTTCTGCCCGTCGATACTCACCTGGTAATTCGCGAATGAGCACCCCTTGTGCAGCTCGCAGATCCCTGAACGACCAAAAATCCTTTCAGCGCGGTTTTGCTGATTCTGTTTTTCCAGCTCAGCAGCCCGCTTGCGACCCTCTTCCTGCTGCCAGGCCATTAACTCCTGACTGCTGGTAAATTTTGGCTGAACACCTGCAGGCATGAGATTGCGGAGACGACCAAGCAAATCGTGCGTCGATTTCATCGTTACCCCCTGAATCCCGGAGGGATCTCAGTGTCTGGTTGCGAAACGCCAAAGCCCGCTTGTCGGCGTGTACCTGCCGATGATGAGGAGGATATGGCCCGTGATGTTTTCAGGCTGGAAGCAAAGGTCTGTTCCCACTGGATGTGATGTTTAACTTTCCCTTCGCATTTCCAGTAATCACGGAACTGCTGAATCTCAACCGCCGTGTAACCCGGCAGGCTGCCGAGATTAATCCCCCATTGTGCGGCTTGACCGACAAAGTCTTCACCAGGCATCCAGTCATCGGTGATCGGAAATTTACCCATTGGAGGGAGAAAATCACTTTGCGCGCGTAACTCTCTCTCTTGTTGTTCTTTTAGATCTGTATCTGTATCTGTATCTGTATCTTTATTAGTTGAGTTGCCGTTGCTGCCCTGTTCAAACGGAACTTCAACGCCCGTTGAACACCCGTTACCCTTTTGTTGGGTGTCTGCTCCTTTTTTGGCCTTTCTGGCTTGAGCGGATGCTTTTCCTGCAGCCGACTTTTGGCTGATTGAATTTTTAACAGCCTCCAGATCCCGCTCTATACGCTCCTGCACCCATTCGGTACCAGTGTCGTTAAAAAACTCTTTCAACGACGGCTCAACGGCATCCCAACGGTCGTTACTTAGCCGTGCAATTTTCGCCAGGCGGTTTTTGGGGATCGGGCGACCTGTTTGCCAATAATTGAACATCAGTAGCAGGTAAGCACCATGCTCTTCTGTAGACAGATGCATGGTGTCCGCCAGGTAATCAGCAATGTAAAGTTGCATGTAAGGCAGAGCTGCCATGGTTACTCCCTTGTCCGGTTTTCCGGCGCGTAATGGTTATTGCTCAAAACTCGATTAAAACAATTGCGGCGCTACGGCGCTTAAACTCGCCAGTAGTGGTCCCGCCGCGTCAGCAGGTAACATGTTGAACAAAGCGATTGCGGCTTCACGAATTTCCTTCTCAAGCTTCTGTAACGGCGCGCCGATTAATTTCGCCTGGTGTGCCTCACTGCACTCTTTGACTGCGTTCGCCACCAGCTCAGCGTCTGTGCTTGCATTACTTAACCCGTGCTTCCTGGCTATCTGAACTGGCATAGCGGCAATAATTGAGCCTGACAACTGCATAACGTAAGCCGTGTACTTCTCTGAACCACCCTCATTTTTCAGATAGCGAAATAGATTCTGCTTATTGACCGCAAGACCGCGGCCATCTGCTTTGGCCCACTCTTCAGCCACCAGCTGAGCGATCCGCTCCTGCGCCTGCCCTGGTAATGTCGATTCCCATTCACGAACAGCAGCCAATATGACGCGGTGCTGAATGCTGTCGCGGCGCTGGGGTTTAAAATGATTTTGCGTTTTCAACGGAGCTGCTAACCGTGGGTTATTATGGGAATAAGCTACTGATTGCATCGTTAGACCTCGCTTTGTGGCGGAAACACACTATCAAGAGAGCAAGAACGTCCTAGGTCGTTAAGCTTCTCCACAATTAATCTGCATTCCGGTAGTCCCGGTTGGCGTGTTCCGTTCTCATAATTTGAGAGCCTTGACTGACGCCACCCGAATAATTTGGCTAATTGCGCTTGAGTTAATCCGAGCGCCTGCCGTTCTTTGGCGATGTTGTTCATCTTGTCCTCACATATGGTGTTTAGCTGAATTAAACACATAATGTGTTAGATAGTCAAGACGAAACGTTCTTTGAGCGATAACACGTAACGTGGTAAAAATCAGTAATGAACATAAACACTGCAATTGCCGCCAGACTGAAGCAGCTACGCGAACAGAAAAATATGTCGCAATCTAAACTCGCAGAGTTGTGCGGGTGGGCTCAATCACGCATCGGAAACTATGAGGCAGGTCGCCGAAATATTGGCGTTGACGACGCTATAACAATATCTAAAGCTCTTGGGATTAGCCCTGCGGAGCTAATGTTTGGCGATGATCATGCTGAATCATGGTTAACGACAAAACATCGTAAGTTAATCACTCTTTTTGACCAGTTACCTGAGTCTGAGCAAGACAGAATGATTGATACTTTTCAGTTGCGACTGAAAGAGATTGATGAATATGTTGAGAAATACCTTCGGGGGCGATTTAAGCCAACTGACGAGTAATCTACAATCCTCAGCGACCTGACCAGCCTACTTGGCTGGTTTTTTTATGCTTATTTCCCATCCTGCAGCCCCTCGTTTTTACCTCTTTAGTTTTAAACACATGTCGTGTTGACTTTCAAACACAAATAGGGTTTAAATATAAACACAATTTGAAATGAGTCATCAAGGCAGGACGCCCACGAAGTAGCTGCCGGCGGCATATGAATCACCGGATGAGATGGCAAGTATTAACACGCAGCAGGTTCAACGTTCCGCCAGCCTGGCGACAAGGGCAACGCAAGAGGATAAATCCATGATCGATTTCGCACGTAAACCAGTGCGGCGTCAGGCCGTACATCTAAACCGTATTGAAGTAATCATTCGACTGATTTGCTACATGCTCGCCCAGAAGGGTGACCCGTCTGCCGACCAACAGACTGCAGTTCGTTCATAACGAGTTTGACCAATAGCTGTTACCAGCCTCATGCCCGGTGCACCAGGCATTGTGATGGTAATACCACCATCGTAACCAAACAGGAGACGAAGACCTGTTCTGGTTAAATTGGAAAAGTGTTCTTTGCCCGTCCTGTGGCGGGCTTTTTTCCGGAGGTTTTTATGTCAGCTAACGATCTGGCATTGCGCTTCAGCAGCGCACCAGCAGAGTCATTAATCGGGGTATTGCCTGTTCTGGAAGTGAAAGAATCATTACGTGAAGAAGTTGAAAGCGATGTGATGGATGAGGTCTGGACTGAGCACAACTTTGAAATGGAAGCGATGGGTGAACAAGTTGATGAAACAGCCAGGCTCGCTCGTAAATTTGAATGCGTAGCTGAAGAGCTTGGAACGGCGATCAAACTTGCACTGACTCTCCCACACAATGAGGCAATGCAGGTTCTGAATGATGCCTTAAACGATAACCCAGGATACGGTCGCGAACCGGCAAAGGATGCGTGATGGAATTTGGAATGAAACGTGTGGTGGCATCTGTTCAGGTCGTTGCCATCCTCAACAGGATTTATAACGGGCGCCCTGTTTCCATTGCGTCTGTCAGTAAAGAATCAAAGTTGTCTGTGTCTTATCTGGAGCAGATTTTCTCTAAGTTGCGAACCAGTGAAATCGTCACCAGTCAGCGTGGTCCCGGCGGCGGCTACCATCTGAACAAAGTAAACCCCAGCGTTGCTGACGTCGTTCGAGCCGTTACTAACACGCCTGATTCATTTGAACCCGTGTTGAATGCTCTGGAGTGGGTCCCCGTCGCACAGCTGGCGCAGGGAAAATCCCCTACCCCATAAAGCACAAAACCCGCGCAAGGCGGGTTAAGTACCCGGTCAGCCGACCAAAGCTTTCCGGAACGAGTTTTGACCAATAACCACTACCTTAGGCGGCGATCATCAGCTGCCGGGTATCTTACAATCCAATGGAGCCCGAACGCAATGTTAACGTATGCGTATCTTATTAAAGCCAAAGCGAAAGCAACTGAGGCAAAAAACCTGTTTTGCTGGTTCTCTGCGAAATCAGATTCCCGTGCAGAACGCGAAATCCTCAATATTCTGGAAGACAATGGCATTGCCGTCGGTCGTGGTGCCGACCATCAATTACCTGTCCGCACTAACTGGTTTGTTGTTGACGATCTTCCTGAGGAAAGCACACTCGATGACACATGGTGCGATCGTTACGAGCTGGCAGAAGACCAGCAAACATGGCAGCTGAAACCGAAGTCGGTAAATGAAAATCAGGGGGCTTCCAACCAGCAAAAACCTGAACCTACCAATGCCAGCACACCCGCCACTGATGCGCCTGTACTGCTCCGCCCAATTGCTCGCCTGCGCCTGTCTCAACGCCTGATCGCTCACCTGTTAAATGATGCAGAAGAGAAGGAAATCAGCGAAGCACAGCACATCCAGATCGGACAAATGGAACTGGACGAAAATGATCTCTATGTACAAAACCTGCTACTGGCCGTCGCTAATGTCCCAGCTGTTAAGGAGCTTTCTGCACATGTTGAGTGGAAACTGGCAGGCGCGATAAAAGAAGTCTTCGACCGCGACCAAGTCTACGCCGTTATTTCATTTGAAGAATTTATTACTGAATGGATTGAAGATCCAGATACTCGAGCTCTCGCCGTTCAGGAATGGGTTAATGATAAGAAAGCAAAGGTTGTGGGTGATGAACAATCCACCACATCTACCACGCCTGAGCTTATTACTGTCGCCACTCTGCCGCTACGCCAGCGCCTTTTAGCTCAGTTTATTTCTGAAGAATATGCTTACCATATTAGTGCTGAGCAGAAGAAAACCATTCAGGAACTCGAGCTGGACGTAGATGACAGTTATGTGCAAAACCTGCTGCTTGCCGCCGAAAACGTGGAACCATTTAAAAAAGTACCAGAGATCGATATCTGGAAAATTGTCAGCGCGCTGAAAACTATTTTCCCGGTTGATGGAAAGCGAGTTGAACTGTCTACCGTCATCCAGTTCTTTAAGTCCTGGTTCAATACTGAACATATTGACCGTGGGCTGCTGGTTAAAGAGTGGTGTAAAGGCAATCGAGTGTCGCATATTCAGCGCTCTGATACCGGAACCAACGCCGGTGGTGGCAATAAGACCGATCGCAATTCCGATTACGCTCATACACTGGATACGCTCGACGTTGAGATCGCGCTGGCCACCCTGCCAATGGATTTTAACATCTACGACATCCCTGGCGGGGTTTACCGCCGGGCAAAAGAGATCGTCACCAAAAAAGAGAGCCCTTTCAAGGAATGGTCGGAAGCACTGCGTAAGTGCGCTGGCATTTTGGACTATTCGCGCGCAGCAATATTCGCGCTTATCCGTGGTGCGACAGAAAACGCCCATCATTTTCCGGCCAGCCTGCAGACCTACATCAATGCAAACCTGACAGAAAGCAACCACGAAGCACCAACTGAAGAAACCCTGGCGGCAGCCGGTCATGCGCCGGAATCGAGTTGGGAGAATGAAATTAACGAGCAGATTGCAACTGGGCAGGAAGCACCCACAGGTCAGCCTGAAGTCATCAACATGGGTAACGGCACGTTTTCAATCGATGGCCTGATGAATACCCATGCAAAATTAACCGAGGAAACCACCAGCAATGTGCAGATGGAAGAAACTGACAACAACGAAATCAAAGCTAATCCTGAAGTGTCTCAGGGCGAAGCAGCAGTTTTGCCAGTTAAAAGCACTGATGCAACTGGTGACGCATCATCTTCCCTGAATAATGAACCCGTTCACCATATTGATTCGGATCCACTGAACGCTTTTTATACTCACCTGATGCTTGATATGGAAACTATGGGCAACAGTCCTGATGCCCCAATAGTCTCTATCGGCGCTGTATTTTTCGATCCTTCGACTGGCAACACTGGTGCCGAGTTTTACCGGGTTGTCAGTCTTGAATCATCGATGTCGTTTGGCATGAAACCGGATGCGTCGACAATTCAGTGGTGGTTAAAACAATCATCGGAAGCCCGCTCTGCCATTCTTGTTGATGAAGCCATGGGACTGCTTGAGATCCTCGAACTTCTGGCTGACTTTATTGCTGAAAATGCTGCTAACGGAAGCCAAACAGTTCAGTTATGGGGTAATGGTTGTTCGTTTGATAACGTCATTCTTCGCCGCGCATACGCGTTAACAGATACCCCCTTCGCTGTTCCGTTCAGGAATGACAGGGACGTTAGGACCATGGTTGAACTGGGTAAATCTGTCGGCATAAATCCACGCTACGACATCCCGTTTGAAGGTGACATGCACAATGCGCTTTCTGACGCCCGGCATCAGGTCAAATACGTATCAGCAATCTGGCAACGTCTGACCACAAACTGATTTCATATATTCACTAAGTGGCCCGTAACTGGGCCATACTCTGGGGGAAAAATGTCCAGACTGATTTTACTCTCTGAATGGGCGAGATCAGAGTTCGGTGACCCGGTTCCGAGCAGGTCCACACTCAACAAATACGCAAAAAACGGGATGATCTTTCCTCTCCCTTGCCGTGTTGGGAAAAGCTGGCGCGTTGAGACTAATGCACGATTTACTGGACTCACAACAGAACCAGTAATTAAAAATCAAGATCACCCATTACTCAGAAGGATTTTAGAAGATGGCTAGACCTCGAAAACACAACGTGACCATTCCCGGATTGTCATGTTACCTGGATTCGAGGACCAACAGGGTGTACTGGAGGTATAAGCACCCTGTAACCGGTAAATTTCATGGTTTGGGAACAGATGAGCAAGTTGCTAAAGAAATAGCTGTCGAAGCAAATAGCCGACTCGCAGAAAGACAAATGCGGCACACATTTAAAATCAGAGAAGAAATTAATAAACGGTGTGGGCTGTCTACGACGGTAAGCGAATGGATTGTTCGGTACCGAAAGTTGCAGGACCAGCGTTACGAAACTGGAGAGATAAAACTCAATACGCTTAAGCAGAAAAACGCCCCGCTTAACGTTTTTGAAAGTCATCTTGGCATGCGGGTAATCGACAGCATAACGGTTAAAGATATAGTTGGGATCCTCGAGGACTACAAGAATAAAGGCCAACTACGGATGGCACAAATTGTACGCAAAGTGCTGTCTGATGTTTTTAAAGAAGCACAGCAGGTAGGAGAAGTGCCGGCAGGATTTAATCCAGCTGAGGCTACAAAAAAACCTCAGGTCCGTGTCTCGAGACAACGACTGACGTTCGAAGAATGGCTGATGATCTACCAGGCAGCCGAAAAAGAAAATTACTTTCTGCAGAAAGGGATGCTGCTGGCCATCATTACAGGACAGCGGTTGGCCGATATTTGTAATATGAAATTTTCAGATGTCAGAGATGGTCACCTCTTTATTGAACAAAGTAAGACAGGCGCCAAAATCGCGATACCTATAAAGTTACGTTGTAACAAGTTAAACATTTCTCTTGAAGATGTGATCGCTCAGTGCCGGGACAGGATACTTAGCCCGTATTTACTACATCATCACCACGATAAAGGGAAAGGCAAAAGAGGTGGAATGGTAAAACCAGCATCTCTAACTGGTGCCTTCAGAAAAACACGTGACTCAGTCGACTACGACTGGTCAAGCAAAGGCACTCCACCCTCTTTCCATGAGCAGCGTTCTTTGGCTGAAAGGATATTCAGAGAGCAAGGTATCGACACACAAATATTGTTGGGCCATAGCAGTAAAGTAATGACCGATCATTACAACGATACGCGTGGAAAAGAATGGAAAAAACTGGTCATTTAATGACCAGTTTTGCAGAGGAGTTTTGCTGGGGTTTTGCAGAAGAACTTAAAAACGATAGCCCGCAGAGAACATAAACACCCACGGATCGAGGCGAACGCTGTCATGCTGCTGAGCGCCGCCAAGTTTATAGTTCGCGGTCGTGTCGATATCCATGTACCAAACCGACATGTTGATCAGCCAGTCACGGTCGATCAGATAATCCATACCCACTTGTCCCGCAGCGCCCCAGGAGTCTTTCAGGCTCAGGTCAGACAATCCGGTCTCTTTTCCTTTGTCGTTAAAACCCGTGTCGAAGAAGGTGGTGTAGTTAATACCGGCCCCGACGTACGGACGCAGTTTGCTGCTGGCGTCGCCAAAGTACCACTGAGCCATTAATGTCGGCGGCAAATGGTGAACGGTAGCGATATCACCGGTTGATGAGGTTCCAATCTTATGACGGAACGGCGTCGCGCCCAGCAATTCGATACCGATATTGTCCGTTGCCATATAGGTGAAGGTCAGGCCAAGTTGCGTATTGTTGCTAACATCAAATCCGCCCAGGCTGCCTAACGTACCCCCCGCCCCTTCGGTCGGGCGAACGGTTGCCGAACCCGCACGAATGAAGAACTCACCCGCTTCATGCGCATAGACCCCGCCAGAGAGAAGAGTACTTACTGCCAACGCCGCCACTGTTAATTTTTTCATATTCGCTCCATCGTTATGGTTATAAAAGCGTGACGAATATACCTACAATGGAGTAAAAAGTGATCTAACACGGATCACATTACATCTTGTAATTTAACATTTATTGATCCAGATTAATTTAGAACTTGCATTCAAAATCCTGGTTAAAGTGATTCAAATCAATTTTGATATATTTTCGCACTGAAAATATTCAGATGCTTCCCTCTTGCCCTTCCTGAAACAGAGGGCTAATTTAGCTTTCTCACAATTGAATTGATGCGTTATCTTGTTGCAGGTGAAATCATGAGCGATCTCAACCCGTGCATGACGTGCGGTGCCTGTTGTGCGTTTTTTCGTGTCTCTTTTTATTGGGCAGAAGCCAGTGATGCCGGCGGCCCTGTCCCGGTTCATCTGACGGAACCGGTGAGTCCCTTTCTCCGTTGTATGGCGGGCACCAACCAAAAACAGTCCCGCTGTGCCGCGCTGTCCGGTTCGCCCGGAGACAATGTCAGCTGTACTATCTATGAAAACCGCCCCTCCTCCTGCCGGGAATTTGCCATGTCAGGTGAAGATGGCGAGGTCAACGAAGCCTGTAACCGCGCTCGCGCCCGATACGGATTACCTCCGCTTTACAAAGATATGCTTTTCCATACAAGCCTTGATGCTGCCACTCACGGGTTATCCAGGGTACAATTGCCCGCTAATTAACACCTGCAGAACTCAAGGAGAGTGCATGTCTATCACGGCGAAGTCCGTATACCGTGACACGGGGAATTTTTTCCGTAATCAATTTGTTACCATCTTACTGGTATCGTTGCTGTGCGCGTTTATCACGGTGGTTTTAGGTCATGCCTTTTCCCCCAGCGACGCGCAAATTGCGCAACTCAGCGAAGGCGATCATCTGGCGAATAGCGTCGGATTGTTCGACCTGGTGCAAAACATGACGCCGGAACAGCAGCAAATCTTGTTACGTGCTTCTGCCGCCTCGACGTTTTCAGGTCTCATTGGCAATGCCATTCTGGCAGGTGGCGTATTGCTGATGATTCAATTGATTTCGGCCGGTCATCGGGTAAGTGCATTACGCGCCATTGGCGCCAGCGCCCCTGTTTTGCCTAAGCTGTTTATTCTGATTTTCCTGACGACGCTGCTGGTGCAGGTAGGTATCATGCTGGTGGTGGTTCCCGGTATTCTTGTGGCCATCCTCCTCGCACTTGCGCCTGTCATGCTGGTTCAGGACAAAATGGGTGTTTTTGCAGCAATGCGCAACAGCATGCGTCTTGTGTGGTCTAATATGCGATTGGTCGCGCCTGCGGTGATCGGTTGGTTGCTGGCAAAAACGCTGCTTCTGCTCTTTGCACCTAACTTTGCTGTACTGACCCCGAACGTGGGCGCAGTGGTGGCGAATACGCTGAGCAATTTGATCTCTGCTGTTTTGCTCATCTATTTATTCCGCCTGTATATGTTGATTCGCCAATAACCCTGTGTGCGTCGGTGCTTTCCGGCCGATGCATTTTAATTACGGAATCGAAGAATGAAGCAGTTTCTTGATTTTTTACCGCTGGTTGTCTTTTTCGCGTTTTACAAGATGTATGACATCTATGCGGCAACCTCAGCCCTGATCGTCGCCACCGCAGTTGTCCTGATTTACAGTTGGGTACGCTATCGTAAGGTTGAGAAGATGGCGTTGATTACCTTTATTCTGGTTGCGGTGTTTGGCGGCCTGACCATTTTCTTCCATAACGATGAATTTATTAAATGGAAGGTGACGGTGATTTATGGCCTGTTTGCAGGCGCACTGCTGGTAAGCCAGTGGATTATGAAAAAGCCATTGATTCAGCGCATGCTTGGGAAAGAGCTTACGCTCCCTCAACCTGTGTGGTCGAAGTTAAATCTGGCGTGGGCGGTCTTTTTCATCCTGTGTGGCCTTGCGAATATCTACATCGCGTTCTGGCTACCGCAAAATATTTGGGTCAATTTTAAAGTCTTTGGCCTGACCGCGTTGACGTTGATTTTCACCCTGTTGAGCGGCGTTTATATTTACCGCCATCTGCCCCAGGAAGACAAATCGTAATCTCTCCAGCGCCAGACCTTTCCTCTGGCGCTGCTCTTTTCTGCGTTATTCCCCGGATTCCGCTGCACAGATTGCATGAATCATAAAGCGATGGTGGAAATGTCACCTTTTCCTTCTGACTGCCGGGACACCCGCGGTGTGCGGCGTATCTCCTCTGTTCTCAATCTGCAAATCATAGTAGCATCGCGCCTGTAATTTTTTTCTATAGTCGGTTCTACAATGACAACAACGAATAATGTCCCCCAGGGCGAACTTGTTTTACGCACGCTGGCCATGCCTGCTGATACGAATGCCAATGGCGATATTTTTGGCGGCTGGCTGATGTCGCAAATGGATATTGGCGGTGCCATTCAGGCCAAAGAAATTGCCCATGGCCGCGTGGTGACCGTGCGCGTCGAGGGAATGACGTTTTTACGCCCTGTCGCGGTGGGCGATGTGGTGTGCTGTTACGCTCGCTGTGTAAAACGCGGCACAACCTCCGTCAGCATCAACATCGAAGTGTGGGTTAAAAAGGTGGCCTCTGAGCCTATTGGGCAGCGTTATAAAGCGACTGAAGCGCTGTTTATTTATGTTGCGGTAGACAAAGACGGTAAACCCCGCGCTCTGCCAGGTCAGAAGTAAAAAAAAGCCTCCGGATGTGGAGGCTTTTTTATTCATCATGACGCTTATTCAATCTGCGTTGTGCCATTGAGGCGGAAAACAATATTCACCACCAACCCGTTACCTGGCTTCCCGGCTTCATAGCGCCATTTGCGCATCGCGTTTTTCACTTCCCGCTCAAACATGTTCGCCGGTTGTGCTGAGAGTATTTCAACATCGTCAACACGTCCGTCGGACGTCACGTTGAATTTCACCTTCACCCGCCCTTCGATACGCAACGCTTGCGCACGCGGTGGATACTGTGGTTGATTACGGCTCAGGGCTCGAGGGCCCGCAGGCGCACTGACCACAGGTTTGCTGGTAGTGGGTGCGGTACTGGTCGTCGGACGCGCAGGCGCGGTGTTTTCAGACGGCGTCAACGGACGCGACTCAACCGGCTTCACATCACGTTTCGGCTGCTCCTGAACCTTCTTCACCGGTTTAGGTTTGGGTTTCGGTTTTGGCTTCGGTTTCTCAATCACTACCGGCGCTTCTTTTGGCGGTTCCGGGATCGGCTCAGGCTCGGGTTCAGGCTCAACAACAGGTTGTGGCGGCGGCTGAACAGCCTGGGGTGGCTCAAGATCGGCAGGCGCGACCATGGTGACGGAGATCGGCTGCGCAGGCGCAGGCAGTTCAATAACCTGATGTACCGAGGTATACAGCAGTCCCGCCACTACAGCACCATGAACGCCAACGGAAAGTAACGTCGGCCAGGGAAAGCGACGAGGTAGATCAAGGGTCATTGAAGTCATAATCGTTTCAGTTAAAAAACCAGGCCCTGATTTTAAATGCAAATAGCAATCATATTCAATAAGACATCACAATGAGGTGCATTTAAAACGCAATATTATCCTAAAAAAGCCCTGTAAAATGTGCGCATTAACAAAGCCGTCATCTTTGCGTTGCAGTTGAGAGTCCTTTCCAATAACGTAATTAACGACTTTTACCTATTAAGGAGTTCTACCCGTGCTGTATGTCATCTACGCTCAGGATATCGCCGACTCTCTCGAAAAGCGCCTTTCGGTTCGCCCCGCACATCTGGCGCGTCTGCAACTTCTACACGATGAAGGCCGCCTGCTCACGGCGGGTCCTATGCCTGCCGTTGACAGCAACGATCCTGGTGCGGCTGGTTTTACCGGCTCGACGGTCATTGCTGAATTTGAATCTCTGGAAGCTGCGCAATCGTGGGCAGAAGCGGACCCTTATGTTGCCGCGGGTGTCTACGCACAGGTTTCCGTCAAGCCCTATAAAAAAGTATTTTGAGTCCGGCTGGACACCACTGAAGTCGTTGGGCACCGAATACGGTGCCCTTATTTTAATCAGATGCTGTGGATCGCAAACAGCAACGAGTTACGTTGTTGATTGAGAACGCACTTTCTGATTGAGTGGATACGCATATTGCGACGCGACTGCCCTTCAAGCCAACGCGCTTTACGGCGGCTAGCCTGACGTAACATACGCCAGCGTCCCACTTCCGTTCTACTACGTTTCATGTTAACGACTCTTACAGTGCTGGAGGCGAGCATTATACGCCCTCACCAAACTCAGACCAGCGCTTTTCCCGTGTTTTTATTTGCCAGATGAATCCTGATGCGTAAACTCATAACAATACGCTTTCAAAAGGATTTTTAATGTTATGACAACCTTCTACACAGTGGTGAGTTGGCTGGTCATTCTCGGATACTGGGTTCTGATTGCCGGCGTGACGTTGCGCATTCTGATGAAACGACGTGCAGTTCCTTCCGCGATGGCGTGGCTACTGATTATCTATATTCTGCCGCTGGTAGGGATTATTGCTTATCTCTCGTTTGGTGAACTCCATCTGGGGAAACGTCGGGCCGAACGCGCCAGAGCCATGTGGCCGTCGACCGCCAAATGGCTAAACGATCTCAAGGCCTGCAAACATATCTTCGCGCAGGAAAACAGTAGCGTTGCTTCATCATTGTTTAAACTTTGTGAGCGTCGTCAGGGAATTGCGGGCGTGAAGGGAAACCAACTGCAACTGCTGACCGATTCCGATGATGTTATGCAGGCGCTGATCCGCGATATCCAACTCGCACGCCATAATATTGAGATGGTGTTCTATATCTGGCAGCCCGGCGGGATGGCCGATCAGGTCGCGGAGTCTTTGATGGCCGCTGCCCGCCGCGGTATTCACTGCCGCCTGATGCTGGATTCCGCTGGCAGCGTCGCCTTCTTTCGCAGCCCGTGGGCGGCAATGATGCGTAATGCAGGCATTGAGGTTGTCGAAGCGCTCAAAGTTAATCTGATGCGTGTCTTTTTACGCCGTATGGATTTACGCCAGCATCGTAAAATGGTGATGATCGACAATTACATCGCGTATACCGGCAGCATGAATATGGTCGATCCGCGTTTTTTCAAACAGGATGCGGGCGTCGGGCAATGGGTCGATTTGATGGCCAGAATGGAAGGTCCTGTCGCGACGGCGATGGGTATCGTCTACTCCTGCGACTGGGAGATTGAGACTGGTAAACGTATTCTGCCTCCTCCGCCTGACGCGAATATCATGCCGTTTGAAGAGGCCAGCGGACACACCATTCACACTATCGCGTCCGGACCGGGCTTCCCTGAAGACCTGATCCACCAGGCGTTGCTGACAGCCGCCTACTCTGCCCGCGAATATTTGATTATGACCACCCCGTACTTCGTCCCCAGCGACGATCTGTTGCATGCGATTTGCACCGCAGCGCAACGCGGGGTGGATGTCAGTATCATTCTTCCACGTAAAAATGATTCAGTGCTGGTCGGCTGGGCGAGCCGTGCCTTTTTCAGCGAACTGCTGGCTGCCGGGGTCAAAATTTACCAGTTTGAAGGGGGACTGTTACACACCAAAAGCGTGCTGGTTGACGGCGAACTGAGTCTGGTCGGCACCGTCAATCTGGATATGCGCAGTTTATGGCTCAACTTTGAGATAACGTTGGTGATTGATGACGCGGGATTCGGCGGCGATCTCGCCGCCGTTCAGGATGATTATATCTCGCGTTCACGCCTGCTTGATGCGCGGTTGTGGGTAAAACGCCCCGTGTGGCAACGAATCACCGAGCGACTGTTTTACTTCTTCAGCCCGTTGCTGTAAAACGTGCGCAAGCGACGATAAACAGGTAGTCATTATGGATATGGATCTGAACAATCGCCTGACTGAGGATGAAACCCTTGAGCAGGCTTACGATATTTTTCTTGAGCTGGCCGCGGATAACCTCGACCCGGCAGACATTATTCTGTTCAATCTTCAGTTCGAAGAACGCGGCGGCGCAGAACTGTTTGATCCGGCGGAAGACTGGCAGGAGCATGTCGATTTTGACCTGAATCCTGACTTTTTTGCCGAAGTGGTGATTGGCCTGGCAGACAGTGAAGACGGTGAAATTAACGACATCTTTGCCCGCGTGCTGCTCTGTCGCGAGAAAGATCACAAACTCTGCCATATTCTCTGGCGCGAGTAAGTTAAAAGCCGCTAACGCGGCTTTTTTTTCATCTACTCCGGAAGCTTACTCCCACAACGGTTACAGTACTGTGCGCTGTATTCGTGCTGCCCCTGCTGACAGGACGGGCATTTCCGCTGCTGATTACGTTTCAGAAACGCCGTACTCATGTGCGTGGTAATTAAACCCGTCGGAATCGCAATAACGGAATAGCCAATTAAAATAAGCACCGATGCCACAATACGCCCCAACGGGGTATGCGGCGTAATATCACCATAGCCCACCGTTGTCACCGTAACGATCGCCCAGTACACCGACGCATTCAGTGTCGTGAACCCATATTTTGGCCCTTCAATCAGATACATCAGCGCACCAAAAATAATCATCACGATGGCAATAAACGAATAAAACAGAATCAACTGATGACGCGCGCTAATGATTGCGCTCCAGAACACCCGCAACGAGGGCATGAAACGCAACAGTTTCAGGATCCGCAGGACACGAATCGCCCGCATTGCCCGCCAGGCAAAAACATAATTGAGACTGATCTCCGGCCATAGCCACATGACATACAGGGGAAGGATGGTGGCTAAATCAATAAACCCCCAGAAGCTGAAGACGTATTTCGCCGGATTCGGCCAGGTCAATAACCTCAGAAGATATTCGCAGGTGAAGACCAGCGTCACGAATAACTCCAGCCAGACAAACGTGTGCCATTCGCTATACGTCAGGTGATATTGCGTCCCCAGACCTGATTCAATAAAGATAATTAAGACGCTAAGCAGCGCGAACAGACCGCATATCCCTTCAAAGCGGCGACCAGAACGTGTATTCAGATCGAATAAGAGATGATAAAGACGTCTACGAACTGAAGAGAAGTAGCGCGACACAGTGACCTCGCAATTTATAAGGGCTGACATCATGTCAGCCCTCACGATTATAACGGGTCTACTTTCAGGCAGGAAACAGCATGTCGGAAACTGCCCTCCAGCACCGGCCGCGTTTTAGCACATTCAGGCCCGGCAATAGGGCAACGGGTGCGAAATACGCAGCCTGACGGAGGATTGATTGGCGACGGCAACTCCCCTTCCAGCAGTTGAATGGTTTTGTTCTTTTCCAGATCCGGATCCGGGATCGGCACTGCCGACATTAACGCTTTGGTGTAGGGATGCAGAGGATTATGGTACACCTCGTCATAGGTGCCCAGTTCCACAGCATGACCCAGATACATCACCAGAACGCGATCGGAGATATGTTTAACCACCGCCAAATCGTGGGCGATGAAAATCAGCGACAGCCCCATTTCACGCTGTAATTGCTGCAGTAGATTAACCACCTGAGCCTGAATGGAGACATCCAGCGCGGAAACCGGCTCATCACAAATAATCAGTTTAGGCTCAAGGATCAGCGCCCGCGCAATACCAATACGCTGGCATTGCCCGCCTGAAAACTCGTGCGGATAGCGGTTGATCAGGTTTGGCAGAAGCCCTACCTTCATCATCATCGCCTTCACACGGTCACGGACGTCCTGACGCGACAGTTTGGGATGATAGGTGCGCAGAGGTTCGGCGATAATTTCCCCAATCGTCATACGCGGATTCAACGAGGCCAGTGGGTCCTGGAAAATCATCTGAATATCGCTACGCACCGCGCGCCATTCTTCCGGCTTCATTCCCAGCAGATCTTTGCCCAACCAGGCCACTCTGCCGTCGGTGGCTTTCACCAGACCGATAATCGCCCTCGCGAAGGTCGATTTTCCGCAGCCAGATTCTCCCACGACACCCAGCGTTTCCCCTTCATACAGTCGCAGCGTCACACCATCAACCGCCTTCAGGGTTTGTGCCGGTTGCCAGAACCATTGCTTGCCGTCTTTGATGTCAAAATGCACTTTGAGATCGGCAATTTCGAGAAGCACTTTTCGTTGTTCAGTCACCGCGTTCATACCAGATCCTCCACCGCTTTGAAGCAGGCGCGCAGACGGCCAGGGCTAAATTCCTCAAGAGGAGGCGCATTGCTGCATATTTCCATCGCATGAGGGCAGCGAGGCTGGAATGGACAGCCTTTTGGCAAACGCAGCAGGTTCGGTGGGTTGCCAGGGATCGTCAACATCGACTCCCCTTCCGCATCCAGACGCGGTACGGCGTTGAGCAACCCGATTGAATACGGATGAACGGGTTGATAAAACACGTCGCGTGCATTTCCATATTCCATGGTACGGCCCGCGTACATCACCAGAACTTTATCGCAAATCCCAGCCACCACGCCGAGGTCATGCGTGATCATGATAATGGCGGTGTTAAATTCACGTTTAAGTTCATTCAGCAGCGTCATAATCTGCGCCTGAACAGTGACGTCAAGCGCCGTGGTAGGTTCATCGGCAATCAGTAACTTAGGACGGCAAAGCAACGCCATCGCGATCATGACGCGCTGGCGCATACCACCAGAAAACTCATGCGGGAACATTTTCATGCGCTTACGCGCTTCCGGCATTTTTACCGCATCCAGCATTTTCACAGACTCTTCAAATGCCTCGGCTTTACTCATCCCTTTATGCAGCATCAGGACTTCCATTAACTGCTCCCCGACCCGCATATACGGGTTCAGTGAGGTCATCGGGTCCTGAAAAATCATTGAAATTTGTTCAGCACGCAGCTTGTTTAGCTCGCGCTCGGGTAAGTTCAGTATTTCGCGCCCATTAAATTTCGCAGAACCGCCAATGTGTCCATTTGCCGCCAGCAGCCCCATCAACGCAAACGCCGTCTGTGATTTGCCAGAACCTGACTCACCGACAATCCCTAACGTTTCCCCTGCACGAAGCGAAAAATTTAAATCGTTAACCGCGGTGACATCACCGTCTGGAGTACTAAATGTTACTCGAAGATCTGTCACGTTCAGCAGTGCGTTAGCCTGTTGCTGCGCGAGCGGCGCGGTTGAGGTTTCAATTACACTCATGGCTGCACTCCTTAACGGTCTTTCGGGTCGAGGGCATCACGCAGGCCATCGCCAATAAAGTTAAAACAGAATAACGTCACCACAAGGAAACCTGCCGGGAAGAGCAGTAGCCACGGTGAAACTTCCATTGAGTTGGCGCCATCGCTCAACAAGGCCCCCCAACTGCTCAACGGCTCTTGGGTACCTAACCCGAGGAAACTCAGGAAGGATTCGAACAGGATCATGCTCGGCACCAGCAGTGAGGCATACACCACCACCACACCCAGAACGTTAGGGACGATATGACGAATGACGATACTGCCCGTGGAAACACCGCCAACCTGAGCCGCTTCAATAAACTCTTTACGCTTCAGGCTTAATGTCTGACCCCGAACAATACGCGCCATATCCAACCAGGACACCATCCCGATCGCCACAAAAATCAGCAGGATATTTTGCCCAAAGAAGGTCACCAGCAAAATCACGAAGAACATGAACGGAAAGGAGTTGAGGATCTCAAGCAAGCGCATCATGACTGAGTCAATTTTGCCGCCAAGATAACCCGATAACGAGCCGTATAACGTCCCCACGATCACCGCCACCAGCGCAGCGGCGATCCCAACCATCAGCGAAATACGCCCACCAATCGCCACGCGCACCAACAGATCGCGTCCGGAAGAGTCCGTGCCGAAATAGTGCCCCGACTCCCTATCTGGCGCACTCGACATCATGCCCCAGTCCGTATCGAAATAGGTAAACTGCGACAGCATCGGCGCCAGCGCGACAAACAACGCGATGATCACCAGAACCACGAGACTGGCCACCGCCGCACGGTTGTGCATAAAACGACGACGGGCGTCCTGCCAAAGGCTGCGGCCCTCGACCTCCAGCTTTTCACTGAAATTTTCCAGCGTCTCGCTGTTTTTCTTACTTAACATCATAGCGAGCTCCAGTATCAGTAACGAATCTTCGGATCGATGACGGCGTACAGCACATCGACGATGGCGTTAAACACAATGGTAAGCGCCCCCACAAGAATGGTCAGACTCAGCACCAGCGAATAGTCACGGTTCAATGCCCCGTTAACGAATAGCTGGCCGATCCCCGGCAAACCATAGATTGTCTCAATGACCATCGAGCCCGTGATAATGCCGACAAACGCCGGTCCCATATAAGACAGAACAGGCAACAACGCGGGTTTTAACGCGTGACGGAAAATAATCCGTCGCATCGGCAACCCTTTAGCCCGGGCGGTACGAATAAAGTTGGAGTGCAGCACTTCAATCATCGAGCCACGAGTAATACGGGCGATACTGGCGATATAGGCAAGTGACAGCGCCACCATGGGCAAAATCATAAATTTCAACGCCCCGCCGTTCCAGCCTCCGCCGGGCAGCCATTTGAGCGTGATAGCAAATATCATGACCAATAAGGGTGCTACGACAAAGCTGGGGATAACCACCCCGGTCATAGCCACCCCCATCACCGTGTAATCCCAGCGCGTGTTCTGGTTAAGCGCTGCAATGACCCCTGCGCTTACGCCGAGAATCACCGCAAGGAGAAAGGCGGCGGCCCCCAGTTTTGCGGACACCGGGAAGCTTGAAGCGACCAGATCGTTGACCGTGTAATCTTTGTATTTGAAAGAAGGCCCAAAATCACCGTGCGCCAACTGCTTCAGATAGCTGAAGTACTGCGTGCTGATGGGGTCATTCAGATGATATTTCGCTTCAATATTCGCCAGAACCTCTGGCGGCAGCGCGCGTTCACCGGTGAAAGGACTTCCCGGCGCAAGGCGCATCATAAAGAATGAAATCGTGATAAGAATGAAGAGTGTTGGAATCGCTTCCAGACAGCGACGTAAAATAAATTTCAACATTGCCCGTACCTTCTGGCGTGTGCCTTTACACCTCTGTATCAAACGAATCAGGTGAGGTGTTTATAGTGCGATGAAAAAAAGACACTGTGGGGCAAAACTCGTTCGCCCCACGTTTTGCCATTAATGCTTGATAATATACAAGTTTTTAACGTAGATATTATCCATCGGGTCTTTACCGGTGTAACCGCCTACCCAGGGTTTCACCAGGCGCGCGTTAACGTAATAATAAACCGGTACAATTGCAGAGTCTTTATCAAGTTGCTGCTCTGCTTTCGTGTACAGCTCGGTACGCTGCGCTTCTTCAGTGACCTTCAGCGTGTCGCCAATCAGTTTGTCAAACGCAGGGCTCTTATAGTGAGCGGTGTTGTTTGAACTGTTTGACAACATGGTATTCAGGAAGGATGTCGGTTCATTATAATCCGCACACCAGCCAGCACGTGCCACATCAAAGGTTCCCTGATGACGCGTGTCGAGGAACGTTTTCCATTCCTGGTTTTCCAGCTTCACGTTGGCGCCCAGATTTTTCTTCCAGATGGAAGCCACTGCGATCGCCAGCTTTTTATGCAGATCGGAGGTGTTGTAAAGCAGATCGAACGTCAACGGCTTGTCTGCGGTGAAGCCAGCTTCGGCCAACAGTTTTTTCGCTTCTTCGTTACGTTTTTCTTGTGACCACTTAAACCACTCCGGCTCAACCAGTTTCGCGCCATCGGTGTACGGAGGGGTGTAGCTATAAGCTGGTAAATCGCCCTGATTTTTCACTTTGTTGACAATGATGTCGCGATCCAGCGCCATTTTCAGCGCGGTACGAACGCGAACATCATTAAACGGCGCTTTCTGGTTATTGATTTCGTAATAGTAAGTACACAGGTAAGGATCGACGCGGACTTCATCCGGGATCTCTTTCTTCAGCTTCTGGAATAATTCAATCGGCATGTTGTTGTAGGTCATGTCGATTTCGCCGCTGCGATAGCGGTTAACGTCAGTGACTTCAGAAGAGATTGGCAGATAGGTGACCTGATTAATGACGGTCTTGTCGTTATCCCAATAATTGGTATTGCGCTCAAGCACGATACGCTCGTTCACCACCCAATTTTTAAGTTTGTACGCACCATTGGTGACAATATTGGCGGGCTGAGTCCACTTCTCACCGAATTTTTCGACGGCGGCTTTAGGTACTGGAGAAACGGATGGGTGAACCAGCAGTTTATAGAAATAAGGAACCGGCTCGCTCAGGGTGACTTCGAACGTATTATCATCAATCGCTTTTACGCCGAGATCGGTTGATGGTTTTTTACCCGCGATAATGTCGTCAATATTCGCGATATGACCGTACTGGAGATAACTTGCATAAGGTGATGCGGTATTCGGGTTTGCGAGACGTTGCCAGCTATAAACAAAGTCGTGTGCGGTAACCGGCGTGCCGTCTGACCATTTTGCATTTTTACGCAGATGGAACGTCCAGACTTTAAAATCTTTGTTTTCCCATTTTTCCGCCACACCTGCTGACGGATGTCCTTCGACATCGCTGACCAATAAACCTTCAAACAGATCGCGACTAACGTTCGACTCCGGAACGCCTTCAATTTTGTGCGGGTCGAGAGACTGAACTTCGGAACCATTATTGCGCACCAGCGTTTGCGTATCGGAGAGTTGAACGCCGGCCGGTACGTCCGCAGCCATTGCAACGTTTCCAGCGACTAGCGCAGTTAAAATCCCCGCAGCTACTAAACTTTTTTTTGTGATGTTAGACATTGTGTTTGTACTCCACTCATTATAATTACTGGCTTTTTAACCAGCCTGTTTAATCCCGTTAGGGTTTCTGTACAGCACCGGAGATTTTGCTGCTGTCAGTTCGTTTACTACGTTGCTATCACCGACTTTATTTATTTTGACGATTCGAATGATCGCCTTACGTCGATTCCGTCTACGCCTCCCCTGTCAGAGACGCGCTTTTATTCTGTAAATCATTTTATTGACAATAGTTCTCAACAACGTGAGATCTTCTGAAAATATCTGGCCGGAAAGTACCAAATGCGTTTCTTAACCGCCAATACAATTTACAGATTTGTTAACCAATTCTCTTTTGTAGAAAAAATACGCCAACCTGAAGACATCATTTGAGAGAATAATTCTCATAAAAAAATCACTTTCATCAATAGGTTATCTTAGATACACCACCGTCTACCGACCCAGGCATCGCGCAGAGGTCAAAATACACATAAATTTAACAAATGGTCATTATTTAGCACATTCATCTGGCATGGCGCTGAAATAACTAATAACATTTCGATAATCCTTCATCAAGCCCCTTAGTATGATGTAAATAAAATAACAGCGAGACGCGTGACTTTAAAACATCAAAATTGAATAAACTTCCGCTAAATCAACAGGAAAGCAAATTAAAAATATCGCTATGTTGATTCTTTTTTCGCGTTAATTTTCAACGTAAGTGAGCGCTTTTACTGATACTGTGAAGGAAACGGAGCCAATTATTGACTCCGTCTATATGAAAGGTGTGTCAGCTGAGGAGACCTGGGAAAATGGCTTTAAGCCCTGTCACGATGAACTCAATGCCCAACGCCATCAGCAACAGGCCCATTATACGTGTAATGACGTTAATGCCGGTTTGTCCCAGCAACCGCACCAGCCACGGCGCCATACGGAATAAGCCCCAACAGCACAGAGCAAAGATGGCAATAGCAACGAAAAAACCCACCAGGTGCATAATGTTGTTATATCGCGTACCCCAGACTATCGTCGAACTGATGGCACCCGGACCGGCCATTAAGGGTAACGCCAGCGGCACAACACCGATGTTTTCGCGTATTGCGGTTTCTGATTTTTCCTGTGTGTTCTGCTTATCTTCGCCCAGTTTCCCGCTGATCATCGACATCGCAATCGTGACAACCAGAATCCCACCCGCGATCCTGAACGAATCAATCGAAATACCGAAAAGCTGCAAAATGCCGTCACCCAGGAAGAGTGAAGTCCACAAAATGATGGCGACCGACAAGTTAGCGGTCAGGTTTGTCTTATTGCGCGCCGCCGCCGTTTGGTAGCTGGTCATACTGATAAAGACAGGAATAATCCCAACCGGGTTAACCAGCGCAAATAACCCGATGAAAAATTTAAAGTAAACAGGAAAGTCAAATAACGTTTGGATCACGGTTAGCTCCGAAGCGTTAGCCGTATGAAGTTAGTCGTCAATAATGGTAAAACCGCGCTGAAGATACGCCTTTTAGCAGCATACTTCACCTCAAATCTGCGTAATCTCTCTATATTCTCCAGTGTTATTAATATGTGTGGATTATGCTAATGTAACCATCATTCACCACAACAATTCACCAACACTTAATGTAAATTGCTAAAAGGGCCTGCTGAAAGGTGTCAGCTTTGCGTAAATTTGATCTTGATCACGTAATAACTACTCAGAAGTGAGTAATCTTGCTTACGCCACCTGGAAGCACGCGTTAGAATTTGTTAGCGCTAACGCATGAGCTCTTTTAGTAAATCAGAGCAAAATGGACGTTAAGTAACCGTTTGATTTTCAGACTTTTCTACAAACTTTCGTCGATCTGTCTATACTCTCGTATCGAGCAGATGATTTACTAAAAAAGTTTAACATTATCAGGAGAGCATTATGGCTGTTACTAATGTCGCTGAACTTAACGCACTTGTAGAGCGCGTAAAAAAAGCCCAGCGTGAATATGCCAGTTTCACTCAAGAACAGGTTGACAAAATCTTCCGCGCCGCCGCTCTGGCCGCTGCAGATGCTCGAATTCCTCTCGCCAAGATGGCCGTTGCCGAATCCGGCATGGGTATCATCGAAGATAAAGTGATTAAAAACCACTTCGCTTCTGAATACATCTATAACGCCTATAAAGATGAAAAGACTTGTGGTGTGCTGGATGAAGACCACACCTTCGGGACTATCACCATTGCTGAACCGATTGGTATCATCTGTGGTATCGTTCCGACCACTAACCCGACGTCTACGGCGATCTTCAAATCGTTGATCAGCCTGAAGACCCGTAACGCCATCATCTTCTCTCCGCACCCGCGTGCTAAAGATGCAACAAACAAAGCTGCCGACATCGTTTTGCAGGCTGCTATCGCTGCAGGGGCACCGAAAGATCTGATCGGCTGGATCGATCAACCTTCCGTAGAACTGTCAAACGCATTGATGCACCACCCGGACATCAACCTGATCCTTGCTACCGGTGGTCCGGGCATGGTTAAGGCTGCGTACAGCTCGGGTAAACCGGCTATCGGCGTAGGCGCAGGCAACACGCCAGTTGTTATCGACGAAACGGCCGATATCAAACGTGCGGTGGCTTCCGTACTGATGTCTAAAACCTTCGATAACGGCGTAATCTGTGCTTCTGAACAGTCCGTTGTTGTTGTTGACTCCGTATACGATGCAGTTCGTGAACGTTTCGCTACCCACGGCGGCTACATGCTGCAGGGCAAAGAGCTGAAAGCCGTTCAGGACATCATCCTGAAAAATGGCGCGCTGAACGCAGCGATTGTTGGTCAGCCAGCGTACAAAATCGCTGAACTGGCAGGCTTCACCGTACCAGAAACCACCAAGATTCTGATCGGCGAAGTGAAAGTTGTTGACGAAAGCGAGCCGTTTGCTCACGAAAAACTGTCTCCTACGCTGGCAATGTACCGCGCTAAAGATTTCGAAGATGCCGTACTTAAAGCAGAGAAACTGGTCGCCATGGGCGGTATCGGTCACACCTCTTGCCTGTACACTGACCAGGACAACCAGCAGGATCGCGTCAACTACTTCGGTCAGATGATGAAAACCGCGCGTATCCTGATCAACACCCCGGCTTCTCAGGGTGGTATCGGTGACCTGTACAACTTTAAACTCGCGCCTTCCCTGACTCTGGGTTGTGGTTCCTGGGGTGGTAACTCCATCTCTGAAAACGTTGGTCCGAAACACCTGATCAACAAGAAAACCGTTGCTAAGCGAGCTGAAAACATGTTGTGGCACAAACTTCCGAAATCTATCTACTTCCGTCGTGGCTCACTGCCAATCGCACTGGATGAAGTGATTACCGATGGTCACAAACGTGCGCTGATCGTAACTGACCGCTTCCTGTTCAACAACGGCTATGCTGACCAGATCACCTCTGTTCTGAAAGCCGCAGGCGTTGAAACTGAAGTGTTCTTTGAAGTTGAAGCTGACCCAACGCTGAGTGTTGTTCGCAAAGGTGCTGAACTGGCTAACTCCTTCAAACCAGACGTTATTATCGCTCTGGGTGGTGGTTCCCCGATGGACGCCGCGAAAATTATGTGGGTCATGTACGAGCATCCGGAAACTCACTTCGAAGAACTGGCGCTGCGCTTTATGGATATCCGTAAACGTATCTACAAGTTCCCGAAAATGGGCGTGAAAGCGAAAATGGTCGCTGTCACCACTACCTCCGGTACCGGTTCTGAAGTTACCCCGTTTGCGGTTGTAACCGACGACGCGACTGGTCAGAAATATCCGCTGGCTGACTACGCGCTGACTCCGGACATGGCAATTGTTGATGCCAACCTGGTTATGGAAATGCCTAAGTCTCTGTGTGCGTTCGGTGGTCTGGATGCCGTTACTCACGCTCTGGAAGCTTACGTTTCTGTACTGGCTTCTGAGTTCTCTGACGGTCAGGCTCTGCAGGCGCTGAAACTGCTGAAAGATAACCTGCCGGCGTCCTACAATGAAGGGGCTAAAAACCCGGTAGCGCGCGAGCGTGTACACAGTGCAGCGACTATCGCCGGTATCGCGTTTGCTAACGCCTTCCTGGGTGTATGTCACTCCATGGCGCATAAACTGGGTTCTCAGTTCCACATTCCTCACGGTCTGGCGAACGCCCTGCTGATCTGTAACGTTATTCGTTACAACGCAAACGACAACCCGACCAAACAGACGGCATTCAGCCAGTACGACCGTCCGCAGGCTCGTCGTCGTTATGCTGAAATCGCCGATCACCTGGGTCTCAGTGCTCCAGGCGACCGTACCGCAGCGAAAATTGAAAAACTGCTGGCATGGCTGGAAAGCCTGAAAGCTGAACTGGGTATTCCTAAGTCCATCCGTGAAGCGGGCGTGCAGGAAGCTGACTTCCTGGCTAACGTGGACAAACTGTCTGAAGATGCGTTCGATGACCAGTGTACTGGCGCTAACCCGCGTTACCCGCTGATCTCTGAACTGAAACAGATTCTGATGGATACCTTCTACGGTCGTGAATTCAGCGAAGGTGACACTGTAGCGAAGAAAGACGTTGCTGCAGCACCAAAAGCTGACAAAAAAGCGAAAAAATCTGCTTAATTTACTCACGTAAGTATTAGCAAATACCTAAAACGGTCCCTCTGGGACCGTTTTTTTATGTCGATTTTTTATCCATGGTAGCCAGATGCACAACGCGCATGAAGACAGATACCGTCATGTACGAGCACTGCGCAGGATCTTTCTGAGGAATGTCAGGGAACAACGACAGAAGAGGTTTCAGGGCAGAAGTGACTTGTGATAGCCAACGACCTACCCTGTTTGTTTCATCGCGTACAGGGGGCCCGCATTAGTCGTAGCGATGCTTTTCCTGAATAGAGGTCAAAGACCCTACTTCAAGCGCTTCTTTGTAATGCTTACGACACACGGAGACGTAGCGTTCATTGCCGCCAATAACCACCTGCTCACCTTCATTATAAGGTCTGCCTGCCTGATCAAGGCGTAAAACCATGCTCGCTTTACGGCCACAAAAACAGATGGTTTTTAATTCCACCAGTTTGTCCGACCAGGCAAGCAGGTATTGGCTACCGCCAAACAACTCACCACGAAAATCAGTACGTAATCCATAACACAGAACCGGAATATCAAGTTGGTCAACGACCTCTGATAATTCGTAGACCTGCTGGCGGGTCAGAAACTGACACTCATCAACCAGCACGCAGTGTATTGGCTGTTGCGCATTCTCCGCACGAATCTCTTCAAACAATGATGAATTCTGGTTAAACAACTTTGCGGGTGAGGAAAGCCCAATACGTGAGCTGACTTTTCCGGCACCGTAGCGGTCATCAATTTCCGCCGTATATACGACGGAACGCATCCCTCTTTCCTGGTAATTGTATGAAGATTGCAGCAATGCAGTCGACTTACCCGCATTCATTGCCGAATAGTAGAAATATAGCTGTGCCATTAACCGCAGGCCCTCACCTGAGAGAAATAAAAATCCGGGGGATTCTATCATAATTTTCGAGCCTGTCGGCGTCAGGCGTTGCATACCCGCCTGACGTCACAGTCTTGTTCGGATGGCTGCCCACATTCATTGCAGGCACGTACAGATATTGGTCTCACGCGACTTTCCGTGTTGTCGACATGCAGCAGGTGAATAAATTGAGGTATATATAAGCGCTAACAAACATTGCCCAACGATATACCCATCATACGTCAGGTTACCTGTTCGTCAGCAATACCCCACCCAGGAGAGCGTTCTCGATGCGTAAATCGACAATGCCAGTATCTCCTAGAGCATACTGAATTCAGCGTCTGGGGATGAATGAGTAAGACACCGCTCATCCGAGCCAACCTCTGGTTGTTAAGATTCATTCTGACGAATTTGACGCACGCCGTTGACTTCCTGTAACCCGAATTATTTAGGTTATACGCCACCTTTACAATTTGTGCTTTAGACATTCATCAACTTTACTTAACATCCGCTTCATTATCTAAACCCTGTACTTATTGTTACTGTTCCTCATATCTACCCCAAAGTAATAGGTGAATTCGGTAAGCAAAACTAATACAAAAGGTTGAAATTACTGCAATGCGATACTATTCCAACACGATAAAATGTGACTCTAATCGCTGAAGTTTAGCCCCCTGCCCGGAGTAACATCGCAACCAATAAGCTCTTTTTTGTGCGTCCCTTCAAGAAAAATTTAAGTTCGGATATTTAAAGGCTGTCGTAAATAAAGGGCAATTTTGAATTCCTTACATTACTGGCTATTGCACATCTGAATTTATCGCTCTATTATTAGCTCAACAAACCACCCCAATATAAGTTTGAGATTACAAAAATGAGCGAAGCACTTAAAATTCTGAACAACATCCGTACTCTTCGTGCGCAGGCAAGAGAATGTACCCTTGAGACGCTTGAAGAAATGCTGGAGAAATTAGAAGTTGTTGTTAACGAGCGCCGCGAAGAAGAAAGCGCTGCCGCTGCTGAAGTTGAAGAGCGTACCCGTAAACTGCAACAGTATCGTGAAATGCTGATCGCTGACGGTATTGACCCGAACGAACTGCTGAATAGCATGGCTGCTGTTAAAACTGGCACCAAAGCTAAGCGTGCTGCTCGTCCTGCTAAATATAGCTATGTTGACGAGAACGGTGAAACTAAAACCTGGACTGGCCAGGGTCGTACACCGGCAGTGATCAAAAAAGCAATGGAAGAACAAGGTAAACAACTGGACGATTTCCTGATTCAGGAATAATTCGTAACCTGTTTGCTTAAAATCCCGCCAATGGCGGGATTTTTTTTATGGGTACTTCGTCAGTTCTCACCTTACTGGCGAAAAAAAACGGCGCGAGGTGATCGGCGCCGTTTGTCGGGATTTATACCGTCTGGCTTACTTCTTAATACCCATTTCTTCTTCAAGCCATGCTTTAAATTCAGCACCAAGCGTATTATGGCGAATGCCATATTCAACGAATGCCTGCATGTAACCTAATTTATTACCGCAGTCATGGCTTTTGCCTTTCATATGGTAAGCTTCAACCGTCTCTTTTTCGATCAGCATATCAATCGCGTCGGTCAGCTGAATTTCATCCCCGGCACCTGGAGGCGTTTTCGCCAGCAGTGGCCAAATATCAGCGCTCAGGACATAACGTCCCACAACGGCCAGATTGGACGGCGCAACGTCAGCTTTCGGTTTTTCAACAACACCGACCATTGGCACGCTCTCGCCCGGCGCTAACTCTACGCCCTTGCAATCGACCACGCCGTACGCGGTAACGTCAGCAACGGGCTCTACCATGATCTGGCTGCTACCGGTTTCGTCATAGCGACGAATCATTTCAGCCAGGTTATCCTGGGACAAATCAGATTCAAACTCATCCAGAATCACGTCCGGCAGAATGACCGCAACAGGTTCATCGCCAACCACCGGATGCGCGCACAATACGGCATGGCCCAAACCTTTCGCCAGCCCCTGACGGACCTGCATAATAGTCACATGCGGCGGGCAAATAGATTGCACTTCTTCCAGTAACTGGCGCTTAACGCGTTTTTCCAGCATCGCTTCCAGCTCAAAACTGGTATCGAAATGGTTTTCAATTGAATTTTTGGAAGAGTGGGTCACCAGCACAATTTCAGTGATGCCAGCAGCAATACATTCGTTTACGACATACTGAATTAATGGCTTATCAACCAGCGGCAACATCTCTTTCGGGATGGCTTTCGTCGCCGGCAACATCCTGGTTCCTAAACCCGCAACCGGGATAACGGCTTTTCTGACTTTCGTATTAAGGGCAGCCATTTAAATTCTCCTGGACTGTTCATGTATTGAACGTGTTCATCAATCTGTATCGCATCCGAGTATATCAGTCGTGGAACAAACCCCAACTCCGAAAAGGACGCGCGTTCGTATAATTAAGATAAATTCGCAAAAACCTGGCGCAGATAGTAGCACCCACGGAGTAAAGCAGATATGTCAATTTCAGTCCGCCTTCTCGTTTGCTCATTCTGCAGACAACATAAGGCGAAGCCGTCCTCCCGCCCCCCAAATTTGACACTGCCAGGATTCACAGTGCTGGCTTAATTGGTTTAGGTAAGTATTACCTAACGTCCCTAACGGAACGCCATTACTGATCTGAACCTGATGTGTTTGTGTATTTAACGTCGCGTTCAGTCCGGCAGAGACCAGTGTCAGATTTTTAAGTCCACTATGGTAATAGCCGACTAATAGCGGAAACTGTCCCGGTAAATTGGCTTGCCGTAGCAGATGATTAACTTGTTTGAGCAGTGTACCTAATTCGGGTAAGCGATGATCCTGATGCGCCAACTGTTCCTGCAACAGACCATTAAATAACGCCCGCAGCAGCAATGCCGCCAATACGCCATTATCGCCCGCACGCGTGACATCGAGACAATAAAAGGCCAGGTCACTGTCAGATAACGGCGCAATATCGAGCACCAGGCCCGGTTGGTCGGCGGCAACAAGTTGACGATAATTTATCCGACAATGAGAAATAACCTGCTGAACCGGCGGCTGTAGTTCCTGCAGTAATTTTGCCGCTGCCGGTGGATTATCGACCAGCGCATCCCAGTCGCGAAACAGACGTTCCTCTTCCTCTACTCTGGAATTAAACATATTGGGATAGAGGCAGGCGAAAACAGCTTGCTTCAGACGGTTAAGATCTTTCACTGGCTTAAGCAACACGTCCTCAACGCCAAGGCGTAGCGCTTTAGCAATATCAGCCATATTTTCTGTCGCAGAAATAACCAGAATCGGCGTCTGGTCGCCACGGTTTCGCATATGCTCAACCAGCTTGAGTCCGTTCATTCTCGGCATGGCGATGTCGCAAATCATCAGGTCGGGGGTGAACGCACTGAGTAACTCCAGCGCATCCAGACCGTCTGCGGCTACCGCTGTCGTCGCTCCCAATGAGGAAAACCAGGAATCGAGAAGCGAGCGAAAAACAGGCTCATCTTCAACAATAAGAATCTGTTTTCCGACCAATGGCTGCGTCATGTTCTCTCCCCTGACTGGCTTTAATCAATAGTGGCATGCTATTGCCACTCGTGCCTGTCAGATTTTGCTTAAGTGTTCATAAAAGGTGTGTCAAACGTCGGTACGCACCAAGGGTAAAAGCTCGTCCATCTTTTTCTCGACCGCCAACTGCCCTGCCGCAATGGCGGCACTGGCACGATGAAAGTCCAGTGTGGAGATCTGCGGACAAAACGGCTGGATCAGAATATCCGGCGGGTCGCCCGCCATTCGGTTGCGCTTAAGTCTGTTTTCCAGAACCTGAATAGAGGTTGTCATGATCTCCATGGCCGTTGGCGCGCTTTCGACGCGTCGGGAGGTCATGTTGCTCAGGCGCTCTTTCAAACGGGCATGCCAGGAAAGAGAATCCTCACTGTCATCATCGTCATTGCTGACATTTAAGGAGAGAAGGTCTTGCTGCATGAGGTGCGCATCGTGCTGAAGGTCGACGGCAATGACAATGTCGGCCCCCATCGCGCGAGTCAGAGAAACAGGAACGGGGTTAACCACCGCGCCATCGACCAGCCAGTAACCATTATGTGAAACCGGAGACATCAGGCCAGGCATACTGCAGGAAGCGCGCACAGCCAGGTGCAAATCGCCCTCAGTAAACCACAACTCCCGGCCAGTGCTGAGATTGGTTGCAATGGTTCCAAAACGGCGCGAACAGTGTTCGAAATCGTCGGCGGGCATGATCTCGCGGTATTGATTGAATACGCGTTCACCCCGCAAAAGTCCGCCTCTGCGCCAGGAAAAATCCATCAGGCGTAGAACATCCCAGTAGCTGAATGAGCAAACCCACTGCTCAAGCGCGGTCAATTTATTACAGGCATAAGCGGCGCCAACAAGCGACCCAATAGAGCATCCCGCGACTATATCGATATCAATGCCCATGTGCTTTAGCGCCTTGATAACACCGATATGGGACCACCCTCGTGCTGCGCCGGAACCTAGCGCCAGCCCTATTTTAATTTTTCTCATTGTCACGAAAGACTTCCCATGGCTTCAAGACATGGCAACATCGCCACGGCTCAGTTAACATAGTGCCACCCAGGCGTTTGTACGCCGTTTTTTTTATTCCAGGGAGATGATTGTGTCTCAGCTTTGTCCCTGCGGCAGCGATGTCGAGTATAGCCTATGTTGCCGCCCTGTTGTGTCTGGCGAGCAAGTTGCACTCGATCCGTCACAACTCATGCGTTCTCGCTACTGCGCTTTTGTGATGAAAGACGCAGATTATTTAATCAGAACCTGGCATCCCTCCTGTGGCGCGGCAGCGTTTCGCGACGATATCAGCGCAGGATTTGCCCACACGGAGTGGCTGGGTCTGACCGTTTTTGAACATTGTTGGTCTGAAACGGACAATACCGGCTATGTGAGCTTCGTAGCCCGCTTTTCCGAGCAAGGAAAAACAGGTGCCATCATTGAGCGCTCACGTTTCTTAAAAGAAAACGGCCAATGGTATTATATTGATGGTACACGTCCTCAGTTTGGTCGAAATGATCCCTGCCCTTGCGGGTCAGGTAAAAAATTCAAAAAGTGCTGTGGTTAAACACATCTGACAGCAACGAAACAGCAAACACTCTCAACAGGATTTTCCAGGCAATGCATTCACTACAACGAAAAGTTTTGCGTACTATCTGCCCTGATCAAAAGGGCCTCATTGCGCGTATCACTAACATTTGCTACAAGCATGAATTAAATATTGTGCAAAACAATGAATTTGTTGACCACCGTACCGGTCGCTTTTTCATGCGCACCGAACTGGAAGGCATTTTTAATGACTCCACGCTGCTTGCCGATTTGGACGGCGCCTTACCGGAAGGTTCCGTTCGCGAACTGAATCTGGCCGGACGTCGCCGCGTTGTTATTCTGGTCACCAAGGAAGCACATTGTCTGGGCGACCTGTTAATGAAAGCCAACTATGGTGGGCTGGATGTTGAGATCGCCGCCGTCATTGGCAACCACGAAACGTTGCGCTCGCTGGTTGAACGTTTTGAGATCCCGTTCGAGTTGGTGAGCCATGAGGGGTTAACGCGCGAGGAACACGATCAGAAAATGGCGGATGCCATTGACGCGCACCAACCTGACTATGTGGTGCTGGCGAAGTATATGCGCGTTTTGACGGCTGAGTTTGTTTCACGTTTCCCGAATAAGATCATCAACATTCATCATTCGTTCCTGCCCGCCTTTATTGGCGCGCGACCTTATCACCAGGCCTATGAGCGTGGCGTCAAAATCATTGGCGCAACCGCGCATTATGTAAATGACAATCTGGATGAAGGTCCCATCATCATGCAGGACGTGATTCATGTGGATCACACCTACACGGCAGAAGACATGATGCGCGCCGGACGCGACGTAGAGAAGAACGTATTAAGCCGCGCGCTGTATCAGGTGCTGGCTCAGCGCGTGTTTGTTTATGGCAACCGAACGATTATTCTTTAATCGACAGATAAATTAATTGGTTACCTTTACGGCTTAACGCGTAAAAATCAGGCAACCGGTTTATTTTTATCAACGGAATGCTTTACAGTGGCGCGTCATTTGATATGATGCGCCCCGCTTCCCACAAGGAAGCAGGCCAGTAACCAGCATTACCCCGTGGTGGGGTTCCCGAGCGATCATAAGGGAGCTGACTGCAAATCTGCCGTCATCGACTTCAAGGTTCGACTCGAGCGATAGTGAGAGAACGTTGCCGCAGGCAACGGCCCGAAGGGTGAGGAGCTTTAGCTCCGAATAATCCTTCCTGACTATTGAATGCATGCAGCACAATGAATTTACCCCGTGGTGGGGTTCCCGAGCGGCCAAAGGGAGCAGACTGTAAATCTGCCGTCATCGACTTCGAAGGTTCGAATCCTTCCCCCACCACCATTCATTCTGGTAAGTTCTCAATAATTATCATACCCCTGGCGGGGTTCCCGAGCGGCCAAAGGGAGCAGACTGTAAATCTGCCGTCATCGACTTCGAAGGTTCGAATCCTTCCCCCGCCACCATCACTTCTCTGTTGCACTTCAGCCAAACCAAATTCCTGTGCTCTATATTCTGCCCATGCAGGGAAGGATGAGAAGCTTCGACCAAGGTTCGATTCGAGCGTAGCGAGAAAGCGTTGCCGCAGGCAACGACCCGAAGGGCGAAGCGCGTAGCGCTGAGTAATCCTTCCCCCGCCACCATCTTCCAGAAAAAATCCAGACATCCATACTTACGCGATATTTCATATTCCCACTGGGGAAGGATGAGAAGCTTCGACTAAGGTTCGATTCGAGCGCAGCGAGAAAGCGTTGCCGCAGGCAACGACCCGAAGGGCGAAGCGCGTAGCGCTGAGTCATCCTTCCCCCGCCACCATCACTTCTCTGTTGCACTTCAGCCAAACCAAATTCCTGTGCTCTATATTCTGCCCATGCAGAAAACATCATCTTTGCCCGATGGCACTTCGTTTACCGTGCCTACAAACTACAAAATCGCCCTCGTAGGTCGGATAAGCGTAGCGCCATCCGACAATTCAGGTAGCCCCACCCCATAAAAAAACCCCGCCGAAGCAGGGTTTAACCTTAACCACTCACCGATCAACGGCGCGCGCGAACAATCTGATATTTGCGCGTCAGATACTCGACTGGTGCGCTCCAGATGTGTACCAGACGCGAGAACGGGAATAACAGGAACAGCGTCATCCCCAGCACCAGATGCAGACGGAAAATAAACGCCACACCGTTCAGATACGCGGATGCCCCACCGTGGAAGGTCACCACAGACTGCGCCCAGCCGACCAGTTTCATCATCTCGCTACCGTCCATATGCTGAGCGGAGAACGGGATGGTCAACAGACCCAACGCACACTGAATCACCAGCAGGGAGAGGATCAAAATATCCGCACCGGTGGTGGTCGCCCGTACACGTGGGCTGAACAGACGGCGTTTGAGCAGCAGCACACCGCCGACGAGGCACATCAGGCCCGCCGCACCGCCGCCAATCATCGCCATCTTCTGTTTCACTTCAATGGGCAGCCAGGCTTCATACATCCAGTGCGGCGTCAGCATGCCGAGGAAGTGACCGGCAAAAATGCCCAGGATCCCGAAGTGGAACAGGTTGGAGGCCATGTTCATGCCTTTGCGATCCAGCATCTGACTGGACGCCGCGCGCCAGGTGTACTGACCGTAGTCATACCGCAGCCAACTGCCAATCAGGAACACCGACCCGGCAATGTACGGGTAGATATCAAAGAAGAACATATTCAGGAAGTGCATTATTGCTGTCCTCCGGTGGTAATATTCAGATATTGCGGTGCAACGGCTCCGGCAAAACGACGCTGGTGAGCGGAGATTTCAGATTCGCCGCAGCCCTGATCGGCAAAGAATTTCACCTGCTCTTCTTCCCAGACCGCATCAAGCGCTTGTGGGGTATCGTCGCGAACTTCATCCGCAATTTTTTCGGCCACTTTGCCGCTGTCGATCGTCGTGTTTGCCAGCTTCAGCAGCAGATCGAACAGCACCGCATAACGGCTTTCACGCTGTTGCAGGCGTGCGCTGAGTAACGCCAGAATCGGCGCGATATCCTGCAAACCGCCCAGCGCTTCGTGTTTCGGCAGCTGTGCCAGATACTCCAGATACAGCGGCAGATGGTCCGGCAACTCGCGGCTGTCGAGCTGTAGACCGTGCTGCTCGTACTGATTCAGCAGATCAACCATCGCCTGACCACGATCGCGGGATTCCCCGTGCACATGTTCAAACAGCAGCAGAGACGTGGCACGACCACGGTCGAACAGTTCGCTGTAGCTGGACTGAGCGTCCAGCATGTCCTGTGCGGTTACATCGCGCAGGAAGACGCCCAGAGCGTGGGCATCCTCTTTATCCAGGTTTTCAGATGACGCGAGTGCATCGAAAAGTTCCTGCTGATGCTGCCAGAGGGCAGCATCCGGGTACTCGAGCAGACGCGAAACAATGACGAGTTCAATCATTGGTGCGGCTCCGTTTTGCGGGTCACATCGACAGCATCGATGCGGCGGCTGTTGAACAAGTTAAGTTTGGTGTCGGAACCGTGGCAACCGTCGCCGAAGGTAAAGCCACAACCGCTTTTCTCCGGGAACGCATCACGCGCCAGCTCACGATGGCTGCTCGGCACTACAAAACGATCTTCGTAGTTGGCAATCGCCAGATAACGGTACATCTCCTGGGCTTGCGCTTCGCTTAAACCCACCTCTTCCAGCGCACGGGTATCCACTTTGCCGTCAACGGTTTCCGCACGTTTATAGTGACGCATCGCCAGCATCCGTTTCAGCGCCAACAGCACCGGCTGGGTATCGCCTGCGGTCAGCAGGTTTGCCAGGTACTGAACCGGAATACGCAGGCTGTCCACGTCCGGCAGAATGCCGTTACTGCCCAGTTCTCCTGCATCCGCCGCAGACTGAATCGGTGACAGCGGCGGTACGTACCAGACCATCGGCAGCGTGCGGTATTCCGGATGCAGCGGCAGCGCCAGCTTCCAGTCCATCGCCATTTTGTAGACCGGAGACTGCTGCGCCGCGTCAATCACGCTCAGCGGAATACCGTCTTTCAGTGCCTGTTCGATGACCGCCGGATCGTTCGGATCGAGGAACACATCCAGTTGACGCTGATACAGATCTTTCTCGTTCTCGGTGCTGGCTGCGCTTTCGATCGCATCGGCGTCGTACAACAGCACGCCAAGGTAGCGGATACGGCCGACGCAGGTTTCAGAGCATACGGTCGGCTGACCGGCCTCGATACGCGGATAGCAGAAGATGCACTTCTCCGACTTACCGCTTTTCCAGTTGAAGTAGATTTTTTTGTACGGGCAGCCGGTGATGCACATACGCCAGCCGCGGCATTTGTCCTGATCGATAAGCACAATGCCATCTTCTTCACGCTTATAGATAGCGCCGCTCGGACAGGTCGCCACGCACGCCGGGTTGAGGCAGTGTTCACACAGACGCGGCAGATACATCATGAAGGTGTTTTCAAACTGACCGTACATTGCCTTCTGCATGTTTTCGAAGTTCTGGTCTTTGGCCAGTTTCTCGAACTCACCGCCGAGGTCGTCTTCCCAGTTCGGCCCTTTGGTGATTTTAGCCATACGCTGACCGGTGATAAGCGATCGCGGACGCGCAATCGGCTGCGCTTTGCTGTCAGCCGGTGCGTTGTGCAGCGTCTGGTAGTCGAAATCAAACGGCTCGTAGTAATCATCAATGCCCGGCAGATGCGGGTTAGCAAAGATTTTACCGAGCAACATGGCACGGTTACCCATGCGCGGCTGCAGTTTGCCGTTGATCTTACGAACCCAGCCGCCCTTCCATTTTTCCTGGTTTTCCCAGTCGGTCGGGAAACCGGTACCTGGCTTAGTTTCAACGTTGTTGAACCAGGCATACTCGGTCCCTTCACGGCTGGTCCAGACATTTTTGCAGGTGACTGAACAGGTGTGGCAACCGATGCACTTATCGAGATTCAGCACCATGCCGACTTGTGAACGAATTTTCATTTTACGCTCTCCTGTACCTGGTCATTGCCTTCGCCATCCAACCAGTCAATGTTCTTCATCTTACGTACCACCACGAACTCATCACGGTTCGACCCGACGGTGCCGTAGTAGTTAAAGCCGTAGGCCAGGTGCGCATAGCCACCTATCATATGGGTTGGCTTCGGCGTAATACGGGTGACCGAGTTATGGATCCCCCCGCGCTGCTGGGTAATTTCGGAACCCGGCAGGTTCACGATACGTTCCTGCGCGTGGTACATCATGGTCATCCCGGCCGGAACGCGCTGACTCACCACGGCACGGGCAGTTAGCGCACCGTTACTGTTAAAGACTTCGATCCAGTCGTTATCTTCGATACCCAGATCTTTCGCATCAGCTTCGCTCATCCACACGATCGGACCGCCGCGACCTAACGTCAGCATCAGCAGGTTGTCGCTGTAGGTGGAGTGGATCCCCCACTTCTGGTGCGGCGTCAGGAAGTTAAGCGCTTTCTCCGGGTTGCCATTGGATTTCTCGCCCATCACGGCTTTCACCGAACGGGTGTCAATGGGCGGACGGTACACCAGCAAACTTTCACCGAAGTCGCGCATCCACTGGTGATCCTGATACAGCTGCTGGCGACCAGACAGCGTACGCCAAGGGATCAGCTCGTGAACGTTGGTGTAACCGGCGTTGTAAGAAACATGTTCATCTTCCAGACCTGACCAGGTCGGGCTGGAGATAATTTTGCGTGGCTGCGCCTGAATATCACGGAAGCGAATTTTCTCGTCTTCTTTATTCAGCGCCAGATGCGTGTGATCACGACCGGTAAATTCACTCAGTGCCGCCCAGGCCTTAACGGCCACCTGACCATTAGTTTCCGGGGCCAGCGTCAGGATCATCTCGGCTGCATCAATTGCCGTATTCAGCATCGGCTGGCCTTTCGCCGGTCCTTCTGCCTTGGTGTAATTGAGCTTACGCAGCAGATCCATTTCGCTCTGGGTGTTCCAGGCAATCCCTTTACCGCCGTTACCGATTTTCTCCATCAACGGACCGATAGAGGTAAAACGCTCATAGGTCGCCGGATAGTCACGTTCAACGGTCATGATGTGCGGGGCGGTTTTACCCGGAATCAGGTCGCATTCGCCTTTTTTCCAGTCCTTCACGTCCAGCGGCTGCGCCAGTTCGGCGGCCGAGTCGTGCTGAATTGGCAGCGTCACGACGTCGGTTTCTTTACCTAAATGGCCTACGCACACTTCTGAGAATTTCTTCGCGATGGCTTTGTAGATGTCCCAGTCGCTTTTTGACTCCCAGGCCGGATCAACGGCGGCGGAGAGCGGATGAATAAACGGATGCATATCCGAGGTATTCATGTCGTCTTTTTCATACCAGGTGGCGGTTGGCAGCACGATGTCGGAATAGAGACAGGTGCTTGAAAGACGGAAGTCCAGCGTCACCACCAAATCCAGTTTGCCGTCGAGACCGTTATCCTGCCATTCCACCTCTTCGGGTTTTACGCCACCCTGCTGACCGAGATCTTTCCCCTGAATACCGTGCTCGGTACCCAGCAGATATTTGAGCATGTACTCGTGGCCCTTACCGGAAGAACCGAGCAGGTTAGAGCGCCAGATGAACAGGTTACGCGGATGGTTTTTGCCGTTTTCCGGCTGTTCCGCCGCAAAGCGAATCGAACCGTCTTTCAGGGATTTAACGGTGTAATCCACCGGCGTCATCCCGGCTTTCTTCGCGTCTTCAGCGATAGTCAGCGGGTTAGTACCTAACTGTGGTGCGGACGGTAACCAGCCCATGCGTTCAGCGCGAACGTTAAAGTCGATCAGATGACCGCTGTAGCGGGATTTATCCGCCATCGGCGACAACAACTCCTGCGCGGTGACCGTCTCATAGCGCCACTGGCTGGAGTGGTTATAGAAGTAAGACGTACTGTTCATATGACGCGCCGGGCGCTGCCAGTCGAGAGCAAATGCCAGCGGCTGCCAGCCGGTCTGCGGACGCAGTTTTTCCTGGCCGACATAGTGCGCCCAACCGCCGCCGCTCTGGCCGATACAACCACAGAACACCAGCATGTTAATCAGCCCGCGATAGTTCATATCGAGGTGATACCAGTGGTTCAGACCGGCACCGACGATAATCATCGAGCGGCCATGCGTTTTGTCTGCGTTGTCGGCGAACTCACGGGCGATACGGGTGATCTGCGCACGCGGCACGCCGGTTATCTGTTCTGCCCACGCCGGGGTGTACGCTTTAATATCGTCGTAGCTGGTCGCGCAGTTTTCGTCGTTCAGGCCACGTTCCAGACCGTAGTTGGCCATTGTCAGGTCATAAACGGTGGTGACCAGCGCGCTGGTGCCGTCCGCCAGCTGCAGGCGTTTTACCGGCAGTTTGTGCAGCAAAACATTTTCCAGCTCCACTTTATTGAAGTGTTCGGTGCCCTCGCCGCCAAAGTACGGGAAGCCGACGTCAGCAATCTCGTCCTGGCTGCCCAACAGGCTGAGCTGCAGTTCCGTTTCCTGGCCCGTTGTCCCGTCGCGCTGTTCGAGGTTCCATTTGCCTTTTTCGCCCCAGCGGAAACCGATAGAGCCGTTCGGTGCCACCATGTCGCCGTTGTTGTTGATGGCGACGGTTTTCCATTCCGGGTTATTTTCCTGACCGAGCGAATCCACCAGATCGGCGGCACGCAGCATACGACCCGCCGCGTAATACCCGTCACGCTGTTCCAGCATCACCAGCATTGGCATATCGGTGTAGCGGCGGACGTAATCCGTGAAGTACTGGCTTGGGTTGTCGAGGTGGAATTCGCGCAGCATCACGTGGCCCATTGCCAGCGCCATTGCCGCATCGGTCCCCTGCTTCGGCGCCAGCCACAGATCGCACAGTTTGGCGATTTCGGCGTAATCCGGCGTTACCGCAACGGTTTTCGTCCCTTTGTAGCGAACTTCGGTGAAGAAGTGGGCGTCCGGGGTACGGGTCTGAGGAACGTTAGAGCCCCAGGCGATGATATAGCTGGAGTTGTACCAGTCAGCCGATTCCGGTACGTCGGTCTGTTCGCCCCAGGTCTGCGGTGAGGCGGGCGGCAGATCGCAGTACCAGTCGTAGAAGCTCAGGCAGGTACCACCAATCAGAGAGAGGTAACGTGCGCCAGACGCGTAAGAGACCATCGACATCGCCGGAATTGGCGAGAAGCCTGCCACGCGATCCGGGCCGTAGGTTTTCACGGTATAGACGTTGGATGCCGCAATCAGCTCATTCACTTCCTGCCAGGAGGAGCGAACAAATCCACCGCGACCACGCGCTTGTTTGAAACTTTTGGCTTTATCGGCGTCTTCAATGATAGAGGCCCATGCGTCAACCGGATCGCTGTGCAGTTTCTTCGCTTCACGCCACATCTTCATCAGGCGTTTACGCATCAGCGGATATTTAAGGCGGTTAGCGCTGTAGAGATACCAGGAGTAGCTCGCGCCGCGAGGACAGCCGCGCGGTTCGTGGTTTGGCATATCCGGACGGGTACGCGGGTAGTCGGTTTGCTGGGTTTCCCAGGTCACCAGACCGTTTTTCACATAAATTTTCCAGCTGCATGAGCCGGTGCAGTTTACCCCGTGGGTTGAACGCACCACTTTGTCGTGCTGCCAACGTTGGCGGTATCCATCCTCCCAGTCCCGGTTGGTTTCGAGAAGCTGGCCGTGCCCATCGGCAAAGGTTTCGCCCTTCTGTTTGAAGTAGCGAAACCGGTCCAGGAATTTACTCATCGGTTCTCTCCTGTGGGAGCCTGACGGCTCTCTGATAAATCGACATTGCTTGATTAACAGCGAAGGTAACGCTCTGAAAGGGCGTCAGAATTGATAACGATCAAGGCTGGCGGGGTTGAAAATCAGAGTGAAATCAATGACTACTCCCAAAGTGGGATAACGAAATTCAGAGTAACGAATTGAAATTAAAGAAAATTATTGAACACCAAAGATTATTGCAGGCAAGTTTCTTTACAGGTGGGTATTAAGGGGTATGCCCCTGCCAGGCACAACGCATGATCATGCCGCTTCTCTGCTCCCATTGTTTAAACACATTAGTATGTTGTAACTAATTAAGGGCAAAAAAAAGCGCGGTCTAACGCCGCGCAAAGGATAATCAACTGCGAGTTTTTTATTTTTTAGAATGACGTCCGTATACCACCCAGGTGATGACCACGCAGGCGATATAGAAGATGAGGAACACTTTCATCGCACCGACGGGCGTGCCGGTTAGCGCCAGCGAAGTGCCAAATGCTTTCGGGATAAAGAAGCCGCCAATGGCGCCAATCGCCGAGATAAAGCCCAGCGCTGCCGCAGTATCGGTCGCCGCTTCACGCATCGCTTTCTCTTCCGTTCCCCCTTCGGCTTTGACACGATCCATCGTCAGCTTACGGAAAATAACGGAGATCATCTGGAAAGTTGACCCACTCCCGAGCCCGGCCGTCATGAACAACGCCAGGAACACAACGAAGAAGGCGATAAAACTGCCCCCGGTGCCGTTCGTCGGCAGGGTCAGGAACAGCAGCGCGCTAAAGAGGGCCATCAATACAAAGTTAACCAGCGTAACGCGCGTCCCGCCTAAACGATCGGAGATAGCGCCCCCAGCGGAACGCGCCAGCGCGCCAATAAACGGACCGAAGAAGGCATAATGCAGGATCTGTACGTCCGGGAACTGCGTTTTCGACAGCATGGCAAACCCGGCCGAAAAACCGATAAAGGAGCCAAAAGTCGCCAGATACAGCAGGCTCATAATCCACAGATGACCCCGTTTGAGTACCGGTAACTGCGCCTTGAGAGAGGCTTTTGAGGTCGCCAGTTCATTCATGCCGAACCAGGCAGCAAGGGTGAAAATGGCGAGGAACGGCACCCAAATCCACGCCGCATTCGCCAGATACAGCTGAGAGCCGTCCGGCTGTTCCACGCCGTGGCTGCCAAACACGGCAAAGATAGAGAGGGAAACCACCAGCGGTGCAACCAGCTGCATCACACTGACGCCCATATTACCCAGCCCGCCGTTCAAACCCAGCGCGCCACCCTGCTTTTGCTTCGGAAAAAAGAAGCTGATGTTGGCCATGCTGGACGCAAAGTTTGCCCCGGCAAAACCACACAGCAGCGAAATCACAATGAACGTACTGAACGGCGTAGAGGTATCCTGTACCGCAAAACCTAACCACACGCAGGGGATGATCAGGATCCCGGTGCTGAACGCCGTCCAACGGCGACCGCCAAATAACGGCACCATAAAGGAGTATGGCACGCGTAATAACGCACCCGAAACGGAGGGTAATGCCGTTAACATAAAGAGCTGATCGGTGGTGAAGTTAAAGCCCACCTTCGGCAAATTTACCGCAACAGCACTGAACAACATCCATACACAAAACGCCAGCAGCAAGCAGGGAACGGAAATCCACAGGTTTCGACTGGCAATCCCCTGACCACGCTGTTCCCAGAATGCTGGATCTTCCGGTCGCCATTCGGTAATGACTGCGCCTGATGCCCCTTCCGGGGCGGATGAGTGACTCATAGACACCTCTGATACTCGATTCGATGTCTACCACATTAGGGTTTACAGCCGAGGGTAAGTTGATATAAATCAAAGGAAAATGCGTCATTATCGCCGCCCAAAAATCATCATTACCCGAAGTGAGTAGGCTTTTTCGACAAAAAAGATGTGGTTTTTCACGGCCCTGTCTGCCCCTCGTCCTCCCCTGCCGATCACTCCCCCACCCACGGCAATTAAGAGGTAACCCGTTATGGGTATGGGTATACTCCAGGGGATAGCCGAGAATAACGCCACTGCCGCTGTATCCCGGCAACATCATCATTCATTAAGGCTTTCCACTGACAGGAAGCGAAGGCCCGAAGGACGCAGTCACCATGTTTAAACGTTGTCTCTCCCCGCTCACGCTGGTTAACCAGGTAGCGCTCATCGTCATGCTCTCCACCGCTATTGGCCTCGCCGGTATGGCGGTCTCCGGCTGGCTGGTTCAGGGGGTTCAAGGCAGTGCTCACGCCATCAACAAAGCCGGGTCGCTACGTATGCAAAGCTATCGCCTGTTGGCGGCGATACCGTTGGATGCCAGCGATCAAAAATGGCTCGATGAGATGGACAAAACGGCATTCAGCCCGGAGCTAACCCGTGCGGCAGAACGCGACGGACAACAGGAACAGCTTAAAGCGCTACAGAATTACTGGCACGACGAGCTGTCGCCAGGATTACAAAAAGCGCAGAGCGCGCATGCCGTCGCGGAGGATGTCAGCCGCTTCGTCACCGGGCTGGATAAACTGGTGACGGCCTTCGACCATACCACGGAAATGCGTATTGAACGCGTGGTCATGGTGCACCGGGTAATGGCGGTGTTTATGGCGCTGCTGCTGGTCTTCACGATCCTCTGGCTGCGCGCCCGTCTGCTTCAGCCGTGGAAACAGTTACTGTCGATGGCCCGCGCCGTCAGTCAGCGCGATTTTACACAGCGCGCCCACATTAGCGGTCGCAATGAGATGGCCGCGCTAGGAACCGCCCTCAACAATATGTCGGAAGAGCTGGCCGAAAGTTATGCGGTGCTGGAGCAGAGAGTCCAGGAGAAAACAGCCGGTCTGGAGCACAAAAACCAGATCCTCTCCTTCCTGTGGCAGGCTAACCGCCGTCTGCATTCACAGGCGCCGCTGTGTGAGCGGCTGTCGCCAGTCCTCAATGGTTTGCAAAATTTAACGCTGCTGCACGATATTGAGCTGCGCGTTTATGACTTCGAAGATGAAGACAATCATCAGGAATTCACCTGTCAGTCTGACATCAGTTGTGACGATAAGGGCTGTCATCTCTGCCCTCGCGGCGTCCTTCCGGGCATTGAAGGGGGAACGCCCCTGAAATGGCGACTGACCGACGCCCATACCCAGTACGGAATTCTGCTGGCCACGTTGCCGCAGGGTCGCCATCTGAGTCACGATCAACAGCAACTGGTCGATACGCTGGTCGAGCAACTCACCGCCACGCTGGCGCTGGACAGGCAACAGGAGCGCCAGCAGCAATTGATTGTCATGGAAGAGCGTGCCACCATTGCCCGCGAATTGCATGATTCGATTGCACAATCGCTCTCCTGTATGAAAATGCAGGTCAGTTGTCTGCAGATGCAGGGCGATGCATTGCCAGAGAGCAGCCGGGAGCTGCTCAGTCAGATCCGCAACGAGCTGAATGCCTCGTGGGCACAGTTACGTGAGCTGTTAACCACCTTCCGTTTACAACTGACGGAAGCCGGGCTTCGGCCCGCACTGGAGTCCAGCTGCCAGGAGTACAGCGCCCGGTTTGGCTTTACGGTCAAGCTTGATTACCAGTTGCCGCCCCGGCTGGTGCCTTCACATCAGGCCATTCACCTGTTGCAAATTGCCCGCGAAGCGCTCAGTAATGCCCTCAAACATTCACAGGCGGACGAGGTGGTGGTGACGGTGGAGCAAAATGGCAATCAGGTTAAACTGACCGTCCGGGATAACGGCTGCGGCGTACCGGAAAATGCAGAACGCAGTAATCACTATGGCATGATTATTATGCGCGATCGCGCCCAAAGTTTGCGCGGCGATTGTCGTGTACGCCGCCGTGAGACTGGCGGTACAGAAGTTTCTGTCATCTTTATTCCCGAAACACACTTCAAAGAAGTTCAAGGAGATACCCATGAATAATCAGGAACCTGCAACCATTCTGTTGATCGACGATCATCCGATGCTGCGTACCGGTGTAAAGCAGCTTGTCAGTATGGCGCCCGATATTAGCGTGGTGGGCGAAGCCAGCAACGGCGAACAGGGTATCGAACTGGCGGAATCACTCGATCCCGATCTGATCCTGCTTGACCTGAATATGCCGGGGATGAACGGGCTGGAGACACTCGACAAACTGCGTGAAAAAGCGCTTTCCGGGCGAATCGTGGTGTTTAGCGTTTCCAACCATGAAGAAGATGTCGTGACGGCGCTGAAACGCGGTGCGGACGGTTATCTGCTCAAAGACATGGAGCCGGAAGATCTGTTAAAAGCCCTGCAACAAGCGGCGGCAGGCGAAATGGTGCTAAGCGAAGCCCTGACCCCGGTGCTGGCGGCCAGCCTGCGCGCCAATCGCGCAACGTCCGATCGTGACGTGACCCAACTGACGCCACGTGAACGCGATATTCTGAAACTGATCGCCCAGGGTTTGCCAAACAAGATGATTGCCCGTCGCCTCGACATTACCGAAAGTACGGTAAAAGTGCATGTGAAGCATATGTTGAAGAAGATGAAACTGAAATCTCGCGTTGAAGCCGCCGTATGGGTGCATCAGGAACGTATTTTCTGATTACTCCTCCGGGAGCAGTTGCCAGCGAGGGTCATTCTCCGGCATTGCCATAAACGGCTCGGTCAGTGATAGCGTGACCTCATTGGAAGAGACGCGCTGGCCCTGCTCGTCCTCAATGACCACCGACAACCGCCAGCGGTTTGTCGCTCCATCACGACTGTCCCACGCAGGCATAATGATGGTCCAGCCGTCTGTACTGTCGGCACTGGCGCCCGCCGTCAGGCTCAGCGCATGCGTGTCTCCCTGCCACGTCACATGCCGAATCCCGTGCAGGCTGCGCACCTGCAGTTTGAGCGGCACCGTTTCGCCCGACTGAAGATCCCAGGGCGGCGTCGCCAGGAACACGGTCAACGTTTTGCGCTGCCGGTACTCCATCGTCGGCAGATTATTACGCTGCGGCGTATCATAACGGCTTCCACGCAGCGATTTACTCTCTGCCACTTCGCTGGCCGCCAGTTGTTTTTTGAGCGGTACGCCAAAGCGATAGTTGAGGTTCAGTCCAAGATTATTTTGACTCACCCCACTTTCACCCTGTTTATGCTGTGCCGTCACGGTCACCAACGGCACAGGTGTGTAATTTAATCCCAGTTTTACCGCCACCGGATTATGGTAGCCCGTACCGGAATCGAAGAGATCCACACTGTCGCCAAAGTACTGCTCAACGCTAACGCTGGTGTTGAGATACTGATAAAACGGCATGCGCATTTGCGCCGTAATATCGTATCCCGGCGCCATACGCTGTTCGACGGTCGGTGTATCCTCGCGCCAGGAGGCAAAGGGTTGATAGTAGTTGGCAGAAAGCCGCAGATTTTCTCCCCATGCTTCTGCTCCAACGCCGGCACGCTGCAAATTCTCATCCAACAAATTGTCGTAAAAGGTGTTGTACCCCAGTAGCCAGCCATCGTGCGCCCAGCGCTGTCCGATACCGACATTGCTGACCAGTCCATCATCCTGTTGGGTGAACCCCAGTTGACTCCAGGTGAGGTAACGCGCGTTATCCTGCCAGGGGATAAACCAGCTGCCGCGGCTGCCGTTGAATTTCCCCTCGTTGTCTATTTGCATATCCACACTGGCATTGCCCCACGGCGAAAGCCAGGTTTCCAGCTGATGATTCACCTCTTCGCTGACCACATCGCGTACCTGCCCGAGCGCGAACTGGCGCGCCTGTTCGCCCGTGTCCAGACCGTTATCCGTCATGCTGGCTTCGCCAAACGCTTTGACCACCTCAGCGAAGTGTTTTTCGCCGTCACGGGATTCTGCCGCCATGCCTAAATCAGGCAGGCCATCATGATTGTTGTCAAAGGGGTTTTCCGCCTGCTGGATATACGAAGACTGGGCGCTGGCAATACCGCCTGCCAGCAGCAAGAGTAACGGGAGGGGGAGTAAACGAAAAACAATACGGCTCAAATCGTCAGCGGCTTCTTACATCAGTGAATTCAGACGTCACAACGTTAAAAGATACCTGCTCAACGTCCATTTTGCAGCTTTTTCTCACGCTTTCAGGAATATCCTTACGCTTTACCGGGGTGGTAATTCTCCCAGACTTTCATTGGTAATGCTCCGCTTGCGCGGTAACATACCCAAAGGAAGATTAGCTTATCCCGGAGAACAGGAGTCAAAATGCAAAAGATAGTGATCGTCGCCAACGGCGCGGCTTACGGCAGTGAGTCGTTATTCAACAGTTTGCGTCTGGCCATCGCACTGCGCGAACAGACCAGCGACCTGGATCTGCGTCTGTTTCTGATGTCTGATGCGGTGACAGCGGGTCTGCGCGGGCAGAAACCTGCTGAAGGCTACAATATTCAGCAAATGCTGGAAATTCTGACCGCCCAGAACGTACCGGTGAAATTATGTAAGACCTGCGCCGACGGTCGCGGGATTACTGCCCTGCCACTCATTGATGGCGTGGAAGTCGGCACGCTTGTCGAACTGGCGCAGTGGACGCTGGCAGCCGATAAGGTGCTCACCTTCTGAGGTTCGTCGCTGGAATGACCTGCCTATTTCAGCGAACTTTTCATTACCCGAACTTGCCTGCCAGTGGTCGTCGACAGGCAAGCTCGCTGAAAATGTACGGCATTTTCGAATTTAATCTTATACAGACATCTATTCACCAAAAGTTATCACGCCTCTGAAACGTTTCTGAGAAATTTTATCAGCTTTGTTGAATCGTCATGCCATTTTTTGATCAAAATCAGCATCGGCAACCCTCCCCTTTGGTGTTATGCAATGAGCGAAATGTGAACAACATCACGCAGTTCTTCCGCAAGGAAGTCAGTTGATTTCAGGACGGGGTGAAAAATGGCATTAGTGAAAACAAGTTTGAAATTGTTTGGCGGGGATACCGTGGTGGTGCGCTGTTCCGGGCGCTGCCACATTCATTTAATGAGTGACAGCACACACGCCAAAGACACGCAGACCGATATTTTAAGCGTGCAGGATCGTGACAACGCCTGGCTGACCGTACCGTACACCGGTGTATGGAATGTGCTGATCGACGCCCACAGTCAATCGCTGGAGCACTCGATCAGTTATATTGCAGCCTGATAATCTGGCCCCTGATTGCAGGGGCCTGGTTTAGGCAAAACCGGGTCTGAGAACGCCTTCTGATGGCGCATCCCCCAGCAGCGCTTTGACATTCGCCACCAGCTCGTTCAGGCAATCATCCTGCATACCCAACTTAACCAGCGCCTGTTCAAGGGAGAACAGGTATTGCGCGTTGCTGCCTAAGGGGCCGCTGGCGCGGGCAATCAATGGCGCAATGATTTGCGCCCGGGTATCGGATTCAAACAACGGATGACGGGGGTCCATAATAAAGACCAGCGCATTCACCGTCCGGCCATCATCAAGCGCTAACTGACACCATGTCGGCAGATAGCACCCGGTGATCATCTCTCGCTTCCACAAGAGCGTGAGCTCCTGTTCAAGCGTGTCGTCAGGTAGCCGGTAGGCAACGCCGGTGGTGCGCCCGCCCTCTTTCAGCGCCAGCATGCGGCCAGGCCGACACGCCGTACCGCGCCCCGCCGTCAGACGAAGACAAAATGCCCGATGCCAGCCGACTAAGGTGCCGGTACAGGACTCATCAAACTCTAACGCCGGATTCCAAATCAACGATCCATAACCAAAGATCCACACCGGTCCATCATCTGGTCTACCTGCAAGCGTGGCCGCCAGTGAGGCTGCCCGTTGTTCTGCTGACCAGAATAGTGATTCTTCAATAGCACCAAATGCCGTCTTACAGTCGGCATTTAATAAAAAATCACGCGTTAACACCTTACACCTCCGCCACTGCATACTTCCCTGTGACACTTTTTTTGACGCCTTCCGGGCATTTTTGCTGTTCATTCTGAAACCAATAACAGGACAATATGCAATTCACCGGCCGCATGCAAGACAACTGCCCTGCTGCGGCGCACCAATTGCTCATCGCGCGTATCGCAGGAATCACTAACTCTCTGGAAACGATACTATTCGGTTTTTCTCCTCATCTGGCATCGTTACATTTTCGTACTCTTTTCTCACGCCCCTTTCGTCTGCACACAACGTCTTTTCCGGGAGTGAAATGATGTACAGCGCATCGCACATATTAATTTGCTGCGCTTATTTTTTGTTTTATCTAAATACTAATCTGCTGTTATTTAAATACTCTATAAACAAGATAGATGCTTTTATTCACTTTGCCTGCACCAGGCGGCAATGCGGTAAAATTTCGTAAAACCACTCTGGTCAGGCTGCGTTTTCTGTTACTTTTCACAATCTTTGTTACATTTATAATTAAAAGCACCTGCACAGATGGAGAATCATAATGACGCATGCGCATGAGGCGGTAAAAACCCGCCACAAGGAGTCTTCGCTTATTTTCCCGGTTGTAGCCCTGGTGGTACTGTTCCTGTGGGGAGGCAGTCAGTCACTACCAGCGGTCATCGGAATTAATATTCTTGCCCTTGTTGGTATTTTAAGCAGCGCGTTCAGCGTTGTCCGTCACGCGGATGTATTAGCCCATCGCCTCGGCGAACCCTATGGCTCACTGATTTTAAGCCTTTCGGTGGTTATTCTCGAAGTCAGTTTAATTTCTGCCCTGATGGCAACCGGCGATGCTGCGCCAACCCTGATGCGCGACACGCTCTATTCGATCATTATGATCGTGACGGGTGGTCTGGTCGGCTTTTCTTTACTGTTAGGCGGCCGTAAATTTGCCACGCAATATGTGAATTTGTTTGGTATTAAGCAATATCTTATTGCTCTGTTTCCGCTGGCGATTATCGTTCTGGTCTTTCCAATGGCGTTGCCGGGTGCGGATTTTTCCACCGGTCAGGCACTGTTGGTTGCCGCGATTTCCGCAGCAATGTATGGCGTATTTTTACTGATTCAAACCAGAACGCACCAAAACCTTTTTATCTACGAGCATGAGGATGAGGGTGACGACGATGACCCGCATCACGGCAAACCTTCAGCACACAGCAATATGTGGCACGCAATATGGCTGATCGTACATCTGATTGCCGTCATTGCCGTGACAAAAATGAACGCCAACCCGCTGGAAATGTTATTGACCGAAATGAATGCCCCCGTGGCATTTACCGGTTTCCTGGTGGCGCTGTTGATTCTCTCCCCTGAGGGATTAGGAGCACTGAAAGCGGTATTGAGTAACCAGGTACAGCGCGCCATGAACCTGTTCTTTGGTTCCGTACTGGCGACCATTTCCCTGACCGTACCGGTCGTTACGCTGATTGCATGGGCAACCGGCAACGATCTGGTCTTTGGGTTAGGCGCACCCGAAATGGTGGTAATGGTGGCATCGTTAGTCCTCTGCCATATCTCATTCTCAACGGGACGTACTAACGTCCTGAACGGCGCTGCGCATCTGGCATTGTTTGTCGCCTATTTGATGACAATATTTGCCTGAGCCACAAATGTAAAAAAACCCGCGCTGCGGGTTTTTTTATGTCGTTACATCGGGCGCTTAAACGCCAGTCGACGTAGTAACGGGACAACTTAGTTCTCGGTGTCGAGCTCGTCGAAGCTTTTCACCAAATCATCAATCGCTTTAATCTGGGTCAGGAATTGCTCCAGTTTGGCCAGCGGCAGCGCTGACGGACCGTCACATTTTGCGTTGGCCGGATCCGGATGCGCTTCAATAAACAGACCCGCCAGACCCACCGCCATACCGGCACGCGCCAGTTCGGTAACCTGAGCACGACGACCGCCAGAGGCTGCGCCAAACGGATCGCGGCACTGCAGTGCGTGGGTGACGTCGAAAATAACCGGAGAGTTACCGGAGACTTTCTTCATCACGCTAAAGCCCAGCATATCGACAACCAGGTTGTCGTAACCAAAGTTAGCGCCGCGGTCGCACAGAATAACCTTGTCGTTACCGCCTTCGTGGAATTTGTCGACGATGTTACCCATCTGACCCGGGCTGACGAACTGGGGTTTTTTCACGTTGATAACGGCACCGGTTTTCGCCATCGCTTCAACCAGGTCGGTTTGACGCGCGAGGAACGCTGGCAACTGAATCACGTCAACGACATCCGCAACAGGCTGCGCCTGGCTGGCTTCATGAACGTCGGTGATCACTTTCACGCCAAACGTCTGCTTCAGTTCCTGGAAGATTTTCATCCCTTCTTCCAGGCCTGGGCCACGGTAAGAGTGAATCGAGGAACGGTTGGCTTTATCAAAAGAGGCCTTGAACACATAAGGAATACCCAGTTTCTGAGTAACAGTCACATAGTGCTCACAAATGCGCATCGCAAGATCGCGGGATTCCAGCACGTTCATACCGCCAAACAGCACGAACGGCAGGTCATTTGCCACGTTGATGTCGCCAATGCTAACCACTTTTTGTTTCATAGGATCGCCTTAGTGATGAGTAAGAATGTCGATAAATTAATGCAGTACAATTTGCTTGTGCGAAATAGTATTAATCTGCGCACGAATCATTTCGCTGATCGGGTCTTCCGGACACTGTTCAACGAAATAGCTTAAATCGGTCAGCGCAACATGTTCACATTCCAGCTGCGCGTAAATCAATCCGCGGTCACGTATCTCATACGGATCTTCTGGATTAAATTGCAGTAACGCTTCACTGGCACGCAATGCCAGCTCCATCTGCCGCTCTTCCATTAATGATGACTTCAGGGTGTCCAACAATTTACGGATTACTTCAGCGTTATCGGCTTCATCTAAATCCTCGTTGAACAGTTCCGCCACCGGGCTGATGTTCCCCTTCAGCCAGACTTCCAGCGTATGTTCATCAAGCGTTTCACCGTTGAACGGGTTAATCAGCCACATTTCCCCTTCCAGTGATTCAATTCGCAGAATCAGCTGCGTCGGAAAAATCACCGGAACCAGAGGGAGATCCAGGCGGTTAGCCACCCACAGTAAGATAGCCCCCAGCGAGACTGCGCTGCCCTGCCGGTTCTTCAGAACCTGATCGAGCCATAGTGCATCAGAAAGACGGTAGACGCCCTGGGTATCCGTAAATCCCCATTCGCCATAAAACAGTGCCAGCAGTTTTTCCAGTTGCTCATCCTGAGACAGGAGCTGGCTAATTTCTTCGTGCGCCAGACTGGCCAGTCGTTCCAGCTCGTCGTAGACAGATTGCGTCGGGAAATCCAGACGGATCGACTCCGATGCCAGGATCATCCCATCGCACAATGGCGCGTTATTAAATTCGAAATCAGCTAACGACTTCATGACTTACCCCAGTAACGGTATTTTTGTGGTGGCGAGTTTAATGATGATGTACAGCACCACCAGCGCCAGCGGGAAAGCGATCACACGCGCCTGCTGACTGCGCGCCTGACGATAATCAAGCGCAATAAAACCCAAAACGATGTAAATGATAACTCCAAACAACTTCTCAGTCAGCCATGTACCTTGTTCGGTGAATGGCAGGACGTGCGTTTTAAGGATTAACGCCACGCCGCTCAGCAGCAATACGGTATCAATAACCGGCGGCACAATCCGTGTCCAGCGGGCGGTTGCCCGCGGATTTCCGCTGTAACGCCACCAGTAACGTAGCGTCAGCAGACTGACTGAAAGCGCAATACTGATGAGATGAACACCAAGAAGCAGGTTAAACGTCGTCATAACGCGATACACCCAAGCGTGATACGCTCGTTATCGCCATAATCACGACAGGTCTCAATCTGCGTATACCCCGCCTGACTGAATGCGTCTCTGACCAATGCCCCCTGCTGCCAGCCGTGCTCCAGTAGCAGAAAGCCGCCGGGGGTCAGCGCATGACGCGCCTGCGCAATAATGTGCGCAATATCCGCCATCCCTTGATCACTGGCAACCAGCGCCGACAACGGTTCGAATCGCACATCGCCCTGATAAAGGTGCGGGTCCTGCGCATCAATATACGGCGGATTACTGACGATCATCTCAAACGACTGCCCCTGCAATGCGCTGAACCAGTCGCTCTGCAGGATATGTACATTGGGGATCGCCAGATGCGCTTTATTACGCAATGCCAGCGCGACCGCGTCGGCCATGCGATCGACCGCAACCACATCGCAGTCCGGGCGTTCGCTCGCCAGCGCCAGCGCAATGGCGCCAGTACCGGTTCCCAAATCAAGAATGCGACATGCGGTGGCAGGCAAACGCGCCAGCGCCTGCTCGACCAGACACTCGGTATCAGGTCGCGGGATCAGCGTAGCCGGTGAGACAAACAGCGGCAGCGACCAGAATTCACGCACCCCAATCAAATGGGCAATGGGTTCTCCCCGCTGGCGGCGAGCGAGTAACTCAGCCAGTTGATCGCACTGCGCATCGGTTAACGCCGTCTCGCCAAACGCCAGGATAAAGGTACGCGTTTTGCCGGTCACATGCGCCAGAAGGATCTCGGCATCGCGACGCGGGCTTTCGCTCTGCGCTAATTGGCTTATCGCGTCACGCAGCCAGTGCTGGTAATCCATTATTCCTGCTCGGACAACGCTGCCAGTTGGTCGGCCTGATACTCCTGGACAATCGGCTCAATGAGCATGTCCAGTTTACCTTCCATTGTTTCATCCAGACGGTAAAGCGTCAGGTTGATGCGGTGATCGGTGACGCGCCCCTGCGGGAAGTTATAGGTGCGGTTACGATCGCTGCGATCGCCGCTGCCCAACAGGTTACGACGCTCAGACGCTTCCGCCTGCTGACGTCTTGCCACTTCGGCTGCACGAATACGCGACCCCAGCACCGACATCGCTTTGGCTTTGTTCTTATGCTGTGAACGTTCGTCCTGACACTCGACGACAATGCCGGTCGGCAAGTGGGTAATACGGATTGCAGAATCGGTGGTGTTAACGTGCTGACCACCCGCCCCTGATGAACGGAAGGTATCAATACGCAGGTCAGCCGGGTTGATATCCGGCAGTTCCGCTTCGGGTACTTCCGGCATCACCGCTACGGTACAGGCGGAAGTATGGATACGCCCCTGTGACTCCGTCGCCGGTACACGCTGCACACGATGGCCGCCAGATTCGAATTTCAGTCTGCCGTAAACGCCGTCGCCGCTCACTTTGGCAATGATCTCTTTATAACCGCCATGCTCGCCTTCGTTAGCGCTCATGATCTCCACCCGCCAACGGCGAGCTTCGGCATAGCGGCTGTACATACGGAACAGATCGCCGGCAAACAACGCCGCCTCATCACCACCGGTCCCGGCACGCACTTCGAGGAATGCGTTACGTTCGTCGTCCGGATCTTGTGGCAACAGCAGAACCTGCAGCTGTTGCTCCAGTTGTTCACATTTATCTTTTGCTTCGCGCAGTTCATCCTGCGCCATTTCACGCATTTCAGGATCGTCGAGCATCATCTGTGCTGTTTCAATATCGTCCTGAATCTGTTGCCAGTCCGTAAAACAGCGAGAAACATCGCTTAATTGCGCATACTCACGCGACAATGCGCGAAAGCGTTCCTGATCTGCGATGGTTCCCGCATCACCCAACAATGCCTGAACTTCTTCATGGCGTTCATGCAGGGCTTCCAGTTTGGCAACGATAGAAGGCTTCATAGGCGTAAATGCACCCTGTAAAAAATAGATTGGTGTGCTGCTACTCCAGCCCGAGGCTGTCGCGCAGAATATTCAGGCGTTCGTCATCCCCGTCACGGGCGGCCTGCTGAAGAGATTTGGTTGGCGCATGAATCAGGCGGTTGGTCAGTTTCCACGCCAGATCCTGAATAATAGCCTGCGGGTCTCCGCCCTGTTCAAGGGAGGCTAACGCTTTTGCGGTTAATTCATCACGAACATGTTCTGACTGGCTGCGATATTCGCGAATAGTCTCACTGGCGCTTTGAGCGCGCAGCCAGGCCATAAATTCGCTGGTTTCCTGTTCAACAATGGTTTCCGCTTCCACGGCCGCCGCTTTACGCTGCGCCAGGTTGTGGGAAATAATGCTTTGCAGGTCATCAACACTGTAAAGATAAGCGTTCGCCAGCTTCCCAACTTCCGGTTCAACATCGCGCGGAACGGCGATATCGACCAGCAATATCGGTTGGTTGCGGCGATTTTTCAACGCCCGTTCGACCATCCCTTTACCGATTATCGGCAACGGACTGGCCGTCGAACTGATAATAATATCCGCATCCGGCAAACGTTCGTCGATCTCGCTGAGCGAGATAACATCAGCGCCTACTTCATCTGCCAATACCTGCGCACGTTCGCGGGTACGGTTGGCGATGATCATTTTCTTCACTTTGTGTTCGCGCAGATGGCGCGCAACCAGTTCGATGGTCTCCCCCGCCCCGACCAGCAACACGGTCACGGTGGACAGCGATTCAAAGATTTGCCGCGCCAGCGTACAGGCAGCAAATGCCACAGAGACAGCGCTGGCGCCAATTTCTGTTTCCGTACGAACGCGTTTCGCCACAGAAAACGACTTCTGGAACATGCGCTCCAGATCGCTGGCGTTCAGGTGGCCCCGGCTTGAATCAGCAAACGCTTTTTTCACCTGTCCCAGGATTTGCGGCTCGCCCAGCACCAGTGAATCCAGACCGCTGGCAACGCGCATCAGATGGCTTACGGCGTCGTTATCCTGATGCCAGTAGAGGCTGTTGCGCAGGTCTTCTTCGTTCAGGTTATGGTAATTGCATAACCAACGAATCAGCGCTTCTTGCAGGTTTTCTTGTTCTTCAACGCTAAGGTACAGCTCGGTACGGTTACACGTGGACAACACCACTCCGCCTCGCACCATGGGCAGCGCCTGCAGGCTTTCCAGCGCCTGATCGAGCGTATCCGGCGAAAACGTGACACGTTCTCGCAGCGATACAGGTGCTGTTTTATGGTTAATACCAAGCGCTAAAAGGGTCATGTGTGCGGGAATAGTACCAGCGTTGATAAGGTTAGACTGGGTGCATCATACAGGATGCGCGAGGTCAATAAAAGAGAGTCCCCCCTTTTGGAGTAATAGCTTACCGCACAAATTAAGATAACTTGACCATAGACGATACCCTGTGGCGGCGCTAGCATTAAGGGTTATAACTGCAACCGATGGCAAGATGTTGCCGGATGGCGGCGCATTCGCCTGCTCCGGCCTACGGGTTGAGTTTGTAGGCCTGATTTAAGCGTAGCGCCGTCAGGCAATTTTTGCACCGTACTACAAGGATTTGTCATCACTATGACCCTGCCTGATTTTCGCCTGATCCGCCTGCTGCCGCTGGCGAGCCTGGTCCTCACCGCCTGTACCATCAACGCCCCGAAAGGCCCCGGTCAAAGCCCGGATTCCCCGCAATGGCGTCAGCATCAGCAGGAGGTGCGCAACCTGCACCAATATCAGACGCGCGGCGCATTTGCCTATATTTCTGACCAACAGAAGGTTTACGCCCGCTTCTTCTGGCAACAAACGGGACAGGACCGCTATCGCCTGCTATTAACGAACCCGCTGGGCAGCACGGAGCTGGAGCTGAATGTCCAACCCGGCAATGTGGAGCTTGTCGACAACAAAGGTAAGCACTATACCGCCGACGATGCAGAAGAGATGATTGGCAAGCTGACCGGGATGCCCATTCCGCTCAATAGCCTGCGCCAGTGGATTCTGGGGCTACCGGGCGATGCCACCGATTACACCCTGGACGACAAGTACCGTCTGAGCGAACTGAAATACCGCCAGGACGGGAAAAACTGGAAGGTGGTCTACGGCGGCTATGACAGCAAAACGCAGCCTGCGATGCCTGCGAATATGGAACTGTCTGACGGAAGTCAGCGTATCAAGCTGAAAATGGATAACTGGATTGTGAAATGATGACCCACTGGCCATCCCCTGCAAAACTGAATCTCTTTTTATACATCACCGGACAGCGTGCGGACGGTTATCACACGTTGCAAACGCTGTTCCAGTTTCTGGACTATGGCGACACCATCAGCATTGAAACACGCGACGATGGTGAACTCCATCTGCTAACGCCTGTCGAGGGCGTTGAGAACGACGATAACCTAATCGTTCGCGCCGCGCGTTTGCTGATGAAAACCGCCTCTGCGCGTGGACAACTGCCTGCGGGAAGCGGTGCGGATATTCGCATTGAGAAACGTTTGCCAATGGGCGGCGGTCTGGGAGGCGGCTCTTCCAATGCAGCCACCGTCCTGGTGGCGCTGAATCATCTGTGGCAGTGCGCGCTCTCGGTCGATGAACTGGCAGAAATGGGCTTAACGCTGGGCGCGGACGTGCCGGTCTTTGTTCGTGGGCATGCGGCGTTTGCTGAAGGCGTGGGAGAAATCCTGACGCCGGTCACGCCACCTGAGAAATGGTATCTGGTGGTGCATCCTGGCGTAAGCATCCCAACTCCCACTATTTTCAAAGATCCGCAACTTCCACGTAACACGCCAAAAAGGTCAATAGAAACGTTATTAAAATGTGAATTCAGCAACGATTGCGAGGTTATCGCAAGAAAACGTTTTCGCGAGGTTGATGCGGCGCTTTCCTGGCTGTTAGAATACGCGCCGTCGCGCCTGACTGGTACAGGGGCCTGTGTCTTTGCTGAATTCGATACAGAGTCCCATGCACGCCAGGTGCTTGAGCAAGCCCCGGAATGGTTTAACGGCTTTGTGGCGAAGGGTGTCAACCTCTCCCCATTGCATAAAACGTTACTCTAAATTGTCCGCGTTTCAGTAAGTTGGCGAATTTACCCATCGCCAGGAGCATACAGCAGTATGTGCCTGGTGCGAGTACACGATGCCAGCACACACGAAACGTGAATGATGAGGAGTAAGCCGGGCAAGCTGAGTTTCGGTGACAACGTCACCTTGTTCCAGACGTTGCATCGCGCTCTTTAATACACCGCCTGGATAGGATATTGCCTGGCCCGCACAGTTTTTGGCAGATTCTATCCACCAATGGACGCATGCCTGAGGTTCTTCTCGTGCCTGATATGAAGCTTTTTGCTGGTAACGCCACCCCGGAACTAGCACAACGTATTGCCAACCGCCTGTACACTTCTCTCGGCGACGCCGCTGTAGGTCGCTTTAGCGACGGCGAAGTCAGCGTACAAATTAATGAAAATGTACGCGGTGGTGATATTTTCATCATCCAGTCCACTTGTGCCCCAACGAACGACAACCTGATGGAATTGGTCGTTATGGTCGATGCTCTGCGCCGTGCTTCCGCAGGCCGTATCACCGCCGTTATCCCTTACTTTGGCTATGCGCGTCAGGATCGTCGTGTACGTTCCGCTCGTGTGCCGATTACGGCAAAAGTCGTCGCGGACTTCTTGTCCAGCGTCGGCGTTGACCGTGTACTGACCGTTGACCTGCATGCTGAACAGATCCAGGGCTTCTTTGACGTACCGGTTGATAACGTATTCGGTAGCCCAATTCTGTTAGAAGACATGCTGCAGCTGAACCTGGACAACCCGATTGTGGTTTCTCCGGATATTGGTGGCGTCGTGCGTGCCCGCGCTATCGCTAAGCTGCTGAATGATACCGATATGGCTATCATCGACAAACGCCGTCCGCGTGCTAACGTTTCTCAGGTGATGCACATCATCGGTGACGTCGCAGGTCGTGACTGCGTGCTGGTTGATGATATGATCGATACCGGTGGTACGCTGTGCAAAGCTGCAGAAGCGCTGAAAGAACGTGGAGCCAAGCGTGTATTCGCCTACGCAACTCACCCGATCTTCTCCGGTAATGCGGCAAACAACCTGCGTAATTCTGTGATTGATGAAGTCGTTGTCTGTGACACCATTCCACTGAGCGATGAAATCAAATCACTGCCGAACGTGCGTACGTTGACCCTGTCGGGTATGCTGGCCGAAGCGATTCGTCGTATCAGCAACGAAGAATCAATCTCTGCTATGTTCGAACATTAATCGAACCCGGCTCAAAGACCCGCTGCGGCGGGTTTTTTTGTCTGTAGTCCTTATTTGTATGACTTATGCCTCCTTCACCTGCCATTTAGTTGACAGATGATGCGCTCATGGATGAAACATTATTGTGAACAGATTATTTTCCTCACATGTGATGCCTTTCCGCGCCCTCATCGACGCTTGTTGGAAAGAAAAATACACCGCCTCTCGATTTACTCGAGATCTGATCGCCGGGATAACCGTTGGGATCATTGCCATTCCATTGGCCATGGCCCTGGCCATCGGCAGTGGCGTCGCGCCGCAGTACGGCCTTTACACCTCTGCCGTGGCCGGGATTGTCATTGCCCTGACCGGCGGTTCGCGCTTTAGCGTCTCCGGCCCCACCGCCGCATTTGTGGTGATTCTCTACCCGGTGTCGCAGCAGTTTGGGCTGGCCGGTCTGCTGGTCGCGACCCTGATGTCCGGTATTTTTCTGATCCTTTTTGGCCTGGCCCGTTTTGGTCGCCTGATCGAATACATTCCTGTCTCCGTGACCCTGGGCTTTACGTCCGGTATTGGTATCACCATTGGGACCATGCAAATTAAAGATTTTCTTGGTCTGCAACTGGCCCATGTTCCGGAGCATTATTTGCAGAAAGTCGGCGCTTTGTTTATGGCGCTGCCGACAATCAACCTGGGCGATGCCGCTATTGGCGTCGTCACCCTGGGAACCCTGATTTTGTGGCCCCGTTTGGGGATCCGTCTGCCAGGACACCTTCCGGCGCTGTTGGCAGGCTGTGCGGTCATGGGGATCGTCAATCTGACGGGAGGGCACGTCGCCACCATCGGTTCCCAGTTCCACTATATTCTCGCCGATGGTTCACAGGGCAACGGCATTCCGCAACTGTTGCCGCAGTTAGTGCTGCCGTGGAATCTGCCTGATTCCGATTTCACACTCAGTTGGGCCTCTCTGCGCGCTCTGCTTCCAGCGGCGTTCTCAATGGCAATGCTTGGGGCGATTGAATCCCTGCTGTGCGCCGTGGTGCTTGACGGTATGACCGGCACCAAGCATAAGGCCAATAGCGAACTGATCGGTCAGGGGCTGGGTAACATCGTCGCACCGTTCTTTGGCGGCATTACCGCGACGGCGGCGATTGCCCGCTCTGCGGCTAACGTACGCGCCGGAGCGACCTCACCTGTCTCTGCGGTGATCCACGCCATCCTGGTCATCCTTGCCCTTCTGGTACTGGCACCGCTGCTTTCCTGGCTGCCGCTTTCCGCGATGGCGGCCCTGCTGCTGATGGTCGCCTGGAATATGAGCGAAGCCCACAAAGTCGTAGACCTGCTGCGCCATGCGCCAAAGGACGACATCATCGTCATGCTGATGTGTATGTCACTGACGGTACTGTTTGATATGGTGATTGCTATTAGCGTGGGGATTGTTCTCGCGTCCCTGCTCTTCATGCGTCGCATCGCGCGTATGACGCGTCTGGCGGCAGTGAACGTCGACGTTCCGGATGACGTGCTGGTGCTGCGCGTGATTGGGCCACTGTTCTTTGCGGCGGCTGAAGGACTCTTTACCGATCTGGAATCACGTATTGAAGGCAAACGTATCGTTGTTCTGAAGTGGGATGCGGTACCGGTGCTGGATGCAGGAGGTCTGGATGCCTTCCAGCGCTTTGTGAAGCGTTTACCCGAAGGATGCGAACTGCGAATCAGTAATCTGGAGTTCCAGCCATTACGCACCATGGCGCGCGCAGGCATCCAACCGATTCCTGGTCGCCTGGCGTTCTTCCCTAATCGCGAAGCCGCACTGGCTGATTTGTAATCACTATCAATTACCGGTCTGCGCCTTTGCGGACCGGTAATTAAAAAGTGACAGGCAAGATAAACTTAGCTGTGACGACGATTATCGCTGCGACGACAACGTTTATCGTAGTGGCGAACCCACCAGTATCTGTCACTTACCTGCTCATGCCCGCCAACACGCGCCCCTGCCAGCCAGAGGATCGCGCCGACAAAGATACTGAGCACGGCGCCGTGTGCGAAAAACTGCGGCAGGTTAAACTGCGGTAACTGATTTAAAATAGAATAACCAACACCAACAACCATCACCACTAAACCCAACCCCATGAGCACATTGCCGAGTAGCGAAGCGTTTTTGCGTTTCATGTGTCACCTCCGGAACTTTTGGGTTGCTGCAGGGAATACCCCTAATCCTTATGTGTAAAGTATAGACAACAGTTATCTTTGCATGTGCGGGAACGATCACAATTACAAACATCTGTTCAACAAAACTTTACAAATAACCCTCTGAACACCTTGACATTTCAATAGTCCACAAGGGAAATTATTCAGTTCCTCTCTCAACGCACGCTGTTTTTTGTCAAGCGACGCCGCAGACAGTACACTACGCGCCAGTGATAGACATACTCAGGACAAATAGCGTGACGATTAAATTGATTGTCGGCCTGGCAAACCCCGGCGCTGAATACGCAGCAACGCGACACAATGCAGGCGCATGGTTCGTTGATTTACTGGCAGAGAGGTTGCGCGCCCCTCTGCGCGATGAGCCTAAATTCTTTGGTTATACCTCCCGAGTGACGCTGGAGGGCGAAGACGTTCGCCTTTTAGTACCGACCACATTTATGAATCTGAGTGGCAAAGCGGTTGGTGCAATGGCCAGCTTTTACCGTATTAATCCCGATGAAATTCTGGTCGCTCACGACGAACTGGATCTCCCTCCCGGCGTGGCGAAGTTTAAACTGGGGGGCGGACACGGCGGACATAACGGGCTGAAAGATATCATTAGCAAGTTGGGCAATAACCCTAACTTTCATCGCTTACGTGTCGGAATCGGGCATCCCGGCGATAAAAACAAAGTTGTGGGCTTCGTGTTAGGCAAACCGCCTGTTTCTGAACAGAAGTTAATTGATGAAGCCATTGACGAAGCGGCCCGTTGCACGGAGATTTGGTTCAAAGATGGCCTGACCAAAGCGACGAGCCGGCTGCATACCTTTAAAGCGCAATAAGCAGGGATATGCGGCATTTTTGCCGTACGCTGTGTATAATAGGCAAAGTTATTTACTTTTCTACAATCTGTTTTCTATAACAGGTTGATTATCAAGATATTAAGGTGATTTAAATCATGGGATTCAAATGCGGTATCGTCGGTTTGCCCAACGTCGGGAAATCTACCCTGTTCAATGCGCTGACCAAAGCCGGTATTGAAGCGGCAAACTTCCCGTTCTGCACTATCGAGCCGAATACCGGTGTCGTACCAATGCCCGATCCTCGTCTGGACCAACTGGCAGAGATCGTTAAGCCGCAGCGCATTCTCCCTACCACTATGGAATTCGTCGACATCGCTGGTCTGGTCAAAGGGGCGTCCAAAGGTGAAGGTCTGGGTAACCAGTTCCTGACCAACATTCGTGAAACCGAAGCCATCGGCCACGTTGTTCGCTGCTTTGAAAACGACAACATCATCCACGTGAATAACAAAGTCGATCCGGCTGACGATATTGACGTTATCAATACCGAACTGGCGCTGTCAGATCTCGACACCTGCGAACGTGCCCTGCACCGCGTGCAGAAGAAAGCCAAAGGTGGCGATAAAGACGCCAAAGCCGAACAGGCCGCGCTGGAAAAATGTCTGCCGCAACTGGAAAACGCCGGTATGCTGCGTGCGCTTAAAAATCTGACCGACGAAGACAAAGCGGCAATCAAATACCTGAGCTTCCTGACCCTGAAGCCAACCATGTATATCGCCAACGTGAACGAAGACGGTTTTGAAAATAACCCGTACCTCGATAAAGTGCGTGAAATCGCGGCTGCGGAAGGTTCTGTCGTGGTTGCCGTGTGTGCCGCCGTTGAATCCGATATCGCTGAACTCGACGATGCCGATCGCGAAGAGTTTATGGCAGAACTGGGAATCGAAGAGCCGGGCCTGAACCGCGTTATTCGTGCCGGTTACGAACTGCTGAACCTGCAGACGTACTTCACCGCAGGCGTGAAAGAAGTTCGTGCATGGACCATCCCGGTAGGCGCTACTGCACCGCAAGCGGCAGGTAAAATCCATACCGACTTCGAAAAAGGGTTTATCCGTGCCCAGACCATCGCATTCGAAGATTTCATCACTTATAAAGGTGAACAAGGTGCGAAAGAAGCCGGTAAGATGCGCGCCGAAGGTAAGGACTATATCGTTAAAGACGGCGACGTAATGAATTTCCTGTTCAACGTCTAAATAAAATTTGTTGTCTCATGAGGTTTTATTGAATCTCGTGGCAACCAACAAACCCGATAAAATCCACGCAATTGCGTGGATTTTTCTTTTCATAAAGTCTCAATTCATCTCGTAACAACGCACTCAAAAGTGAGCACATAGATGAGTACAACACTCTTCCATCTTCATTTTAAGTGAGTACAACAACGGTATAAAAAATGAATAATAGCTCATTATGCTCACTGATACTCAATGCCGTAATGCTAAACCTAAAAAAAAGCTGTACCACCTAAATGACTTCAACGGTCTCTTCTCTACCTTGAAGTGAACCCAATGGCAAAAAGGCATGGCGCTATCGGTTTAAACTCAACGGTCAATCCAGCATGTTTGCGTTGGGTGAGTATCCAGCGGTAAAACTCGCCGAAGCTCGCCAGAAATGCGAGCAAGCGCGTAAGCAAGTCGCAGATGGAGTTAGCCCGACACAGGCTCGTCAGTTAGATAAGAGTAGCAAGATCAATGACGGATCTAACACCTTTGAGCTGATCGCCAAAGAGTGGTTGCAGGTGAAAGACTAGGCCGAAATCACCAAAACGCGCCGACTGGATATGCTTGAACGTATGGTTTCCCCCACCATCGGTAAACTTCCTATCAGAGAGATCACGCCACACCATATCCTTAAAATTCTTCAGGAAGGTGTGAACACTGCATGGCCTGTTTGGTTTAAGTGGTTTCAGTAGAATGTTCACCAAAAAAATTTGGACCACATCTATCCAAACTGACCCTGTTGTAATCTGGACTGAGCAGTGGTAATTGCAAGGTCGGAATAGCGAGGAACTCGTCCCCGTGGTAAAAGGGGCAGATTCGTGCCACGCCTGAATGGTGTCGCCATCCACCCAGAAAGTGAGAATCCTAAGGGCATTGTTGTAGGTGTTCCTGCTTGTGTATTTTCAGACTTTTTATCCTCCCCCCAAAAGATGTATTATACGTTAATATTTCCATACGTTTAATATGGTGGTTCATTATGATCAGGAAAATTGCTCTATTATCTTCATTTTTAGTGTGCGCTTGTGATAACAATAAGGATGATAAGATATTAAGATTGACGTTGCTAGCTCATTGATAAATGATAAAATATTTTCAAATTGTGTTTACTTAAATCTTTTCCATGGAATCAAGGATATTGAATTTAATACACAGAGAAGATATTGCGATAATTATTTTAAGGAGAACTAATTAAATGAAAAAATACGGAATTGAGACTAAGGAACAGGACAGCACCCCCGGATTTCGCAGTACTGACTACACGAAAAAATGGTTCGACACCGAGGCCGAGCGTGATGATTATTACAATCACCTAACCCGACCACGTAAGCCTTCGCTCGATGATCTGATGTGTGATGATGACTATATTTCATATTCATACACAAAAATAGAAGAGATATCTGAGAATTAACCATCTTAGCTTCAACCTGGGCAAAGCGGTTATTCCGTCCAGTTCTGTTATTAACGTGTAATCTGGACTGATAGTATGCAATACTGCTGATAGGCTAAAAACGCAGATGATATATAAGGAGACAATATCATGTATGAAGATTACTCACATCAATCAGTACCGTCTAAAAAATACAGAGAGTTAATTGGCACTGCCGTTTGCGTTTTTAATTCCAATAACGGGTTCATTATTGAAAATATTCTAAGAATAGATACCGATGAAAACTACAGCTGGTATGAACTTACGGACAGGACATCTGGCCGTCTTTTAAATCCTATTAAAAATACAATTTCTAACGCTGTGGGAGATAGTATCTCACAATTATTTTCAGAGCTTGTCGAAGTCCGTAATAGAATAGTTCATAGTTTCAGAATCACGGCACCAGAAGGTATGTCATCTGACGGAGATGACCAAATTTTATCAACGAAACATAAAAACAGCGACAAAACAGACATAATTACAGAAGAATATATAATGGATTTTATACGCAAGAATGACGAGCTTTCTTCTAAACTTCATGAACTCAGAGGTTACTGAAACATTCAGTCATCAACATTTCGCGTGTAGGGCCAAAACTGTCTGACTGGTCACCATATGTAACTACATTTGAAGTGGTTTAATGAATTTGATCGCCAATGCATGGATTTTTTGACCCGTTTTCGGTCAAAAGTGAATGCAGTGCTTCCCAAATTGCCGCCTTTACCAAAATGAATATAGAAGTGAGTACAAACCAAAGAATATCAATTCAAAACACAATTAAATCAAAAAGATATAAAATAATTCACGATTAAGCGTCTAAATCGTTTTTGTTGTCTCATGAGGTTTTATTGAATCTCATGGCAACCAACAAACCCGAAAAAATCCACGCAATTGCGTGGATTTTTCTTTTCGCACTCTCTCAATTTATCGCCTGATAGACGCAGTCCCCAATGGGTATCCGGGAGAATTCAGCGCGGCGCTGGCAGCCCCAGACCTGGTGTGTGACTGCGTCAGGCAAACCAGCAGGGCATAATCTGTCGTAGACGCTGACATTGTCGCTTGCGTACTTCCTGAAGCCAGGTTGATAGATTGCGCCTTATTGTCTGCCGTCAGATCGGCACCCCAATAGACATAATTGGTCGGCCATCCATAAAGCGTTGCCACCGCACCACCTGGATGATCACCGTAGAGTGTTTGCCACTCACTGAGCAGCGGTATTTTATCGACGGAACATCCCTCGATATTCACCGAAGAAGCCTGTGGGTAAGTTATCGCAGACCATTTTTCGTTATTAGCCGAACTGTAGGAACCCACACCGATCTCTGCCTGAAGCATTGGCCGACGAAAAACAACGCCATCACTGCTGGTTACTGTCTCTGGCATATGACCCCAGTACTGGGCTTTACTGGAGTCAGGACTCGTCAGCACGGTAAAAACAGTGTCCAGACTGGACGTTACGCCGGGAATGTCGGTAACCGCGAGAGTAATCGGTGCTTTTGTACCTTTGACGGTGGATGGACGCGTCACGTCCAGAAGCAGGTTACCGGCGTCATCCGTAGACAAATTACTTGTTGACCCCGGTGAAGGCAATGTGGAGCCGTTAACCGTCATCGCTTGTGCTGATTCCTGGACTGCCTGACGGTTATAATCATTGCCGCGGGAAATGGTCAGCATTGTTGCGGGTATTGGCTTACCGCTGGCATCTTCGACGGTCACGTTGAGATGAAGCGTCTCACCGCTTTTTGCCTTCGCAACATTCAGTGAGGCATCCCATTGTGTGCTATCGACGGGTTTAATCACGATCTTCGATGGCGCAGGGTTGGCGTCCTTCAGGCACGTAATCATCATCCACGATGATCCACTCGCAGAATACGTATATCCGCTTTTTAATTCGATTGAATACCAGGCCGAAAGTCTGTCTGGATAATAATACGTGGAGGTCCAGTAATTATAACTTGAGGTGACCGGCCAACCGAATTCGGTACTGATCTTGTTGCCGCTGTGCGCAGCATATAACGCACTCATTTGAGCAATCTGCGGTAAATGGTTTGCCGCACATCCTCCCGCCTCTGGGTTGTTGAAGGCTACGTTATGATCCCTCACGGTTGCCCAGGATTCGTTGTTTATCGTCGAGTGACCACTTGCTGATGGGGCCTCCGCCGCCAGTTTTGGCCGCTCAAAAACGATATCATCTACCGTGATGGTATCTGGCATATGTCCCCACATCGCGGCTTTATCACTGTCCGGACTGGTTACTATCGTAAAAATAGAGGGCATATTTTCAGCTAATGCGCTGTTTTCATCGGGTGAAACAGAGAGTAATGCCTCAAACCCTGCACCACCGGAAACCTCTACCAGCACCTGCCCATTGCTGTCAGTCGTACCATAGAAACGGGTACTCCCTGATAAATATGTCGTAGACCCTCCGGGATATCCTGCGTACAGGTAAGCGGAGTACGGCTCGCCATTACGTTTTGTTCCCTGGGCACCGAGAATAGAAAAAGCGACATCTGGTACTTCATTCCCCTGTGCGTCTTTGAATTTTATCTGCCACGTAATTTTCTCACCTTTTTTCACTTTGGCGGCATGCAGTTCGGGTACATATTGCGCAGACGTCAGTTCAATTTGAGCGACATTCCCCTTTGGTCGCGCTTTATCAAGACAAGTCAGATACTTTGTTTGATTTTGTGCCATCCCCGAACTGCTGTCCGAATACAGGCTAACGGTATAATAATTGCGGCTGGCGGTAACAGAATTATCAGCCGTATTACTCCAGTAGTAGGTGTAGGTGGGCCATCCTTGTTCAGATTCTATTTTGCCGCCCGGATAGGCGCTGTAGAGCGAATTGAGTGAATCTCTGGTCGGGATATGTGCCTCATCGCATCCTGAGGAAGTATTATCCTGTGCCTGCGGATACGTTAAGACAGCCCACGTCTCATAATTTTCCGAAGCAGATTTATACCCGCTCGTCTGAGCCAGTTCATTAAAGAGTATTGGGCGTTTAAAGACGGTACCCTCCGCCGCCGTCAGCGTTTCGGGCATATGCCCCCAGTAAGTCGCTTTCGCCGAGTCCGGGCTGGTGACAACGGTAAAAAGGGTGTCTATGCCAGCCGTGACGCTGGTGTTATCAGAGAGCTTTGCGGTAAGCGTCGCTTTTGTGCCTTTGGTGTTTGCCCTGGTGATCTCCAGAATCAGACTACCGTCAGCGCCGGTTGACGCATACAGCAAAGAGGATGTATTGGCTAATGCCTGCCCGTTAATCACCATGGATGCGGGGGCACTCTCTTTGACTTCCTGGCGAGAATAATCGTCTCCGCGCGAGATTACGACCGACGTATCCGGTACCGGATTGCCCGCACTGTCCTTTGTCATCAGTTTTAATCGCAGGGTATCGCCTTTTTTCACTCGTGCGGCGTTCAGCGTCTCTGACCACTGAGTTTTATCCACCGTCTCCAGGGTTATCTGTGCCGCTACCGGGTTGGCGTCTTTCAGGCAGGAGACCACGAACATGCCAGCGCCGCTGGCGCCCGTGGAGCCGGACGTCATATTGATAACATCCCAACCGGCGGTGGGGCCTCCTGAAGACAGCGTCGACGTCCAGTAGCTGTAGGTAGTCTGCCAGCCGTGTTCAGTATTCATTTTGTTGTCTTTGTTCGCGTTATACAGCGCCTTCATCTGGTTAGTACTGGGGAGGTGGCCGGTTTCACATCCTCCCCCCGCGCTGCTCTGTACACCAGCGTTCGTCAGCAGTCCCCACACCTCGTTATCCAGTGCACGCGTTGAGCCGCTTGGAGGGGGAGTAAACTCACTCGCCAGTTTGGGACGATAAAACGTATCAGCGCCCACCGTCAGGCTGTCATCCATATGCCCCCACATCTGCGCTTTGTCCGTATCCGGGCTGGTGACGGCGGTAAAAATAACCTCATAGTTAATCGCGTCGGCGACCCGCGAGTCATCCAGTTTGATGGTCAGCGGCGTTTTGACCCCAGGCCCTTTCGGTTGCTCAATGACCAGTTGCGCCTGCCCCTGAGCATCCGTTATCCCCTGGTAAGTACCGGTCATGCCGCTGTTGGTGCCAAACGACTGTCCGTTCACCATCAACGGGCCGCCGGATGTAAACCCGGTGGCGCTCCCCTGCCGGTTAGTCGACGCTTCGGACGTCACCGTGAACGCCACGTTCGGCGCAGGCAACCCGTTTGCCGCGTTGGTTGTCTGCACCGTCAGCGTGATAGGTTCTCCCGCTTTCGCTTTCGCCAGACGCTGGCTGGCGTCGCCGTTGGTGGTAACCTGAAGTTGCGCCACCAGCTCCGTGGCAGCACACGAGAGATAGTTCGGCGAACTACCGGTGAAGCTGCCCTGGTCGCCGTTTTTCAGGCTGACGTTGTGGTAAGTGGTGCCATCCGTGTCTGCCGACAGATAGCTGTAGCTTTCCGTCGGCCAGCCCAGATCCGTAGCGATCAGGTTTGCGCTGTGCCCGGCATACAGTTTTTCCAGTGAACTTGCCAACGGTACCTGTCCGTCACCGCACTGACTTTCCGCCTTGCTGAGCTGAGCAAATGTCGCCCAGTCCTCGTTGTTTTCCCGGTAATTGCCCGTTTCATTGCCGGATTCAGCCGCCAGCAGCGGGCGGACGAACAGACTGCCTTCTGCCATTGCCGCATCCTTCATATGGCCCCACATGCGGGCTTTGTCGCTGTCCGGACTGGTGATGACGGTAAAAATCACATCTTTACTGTCAGTGGCGGTATACCCTTCGCGCATTTCGGCCGTGATGGTGGTGCGCACACCAGCGCCCTGGGGCTGGGTCAATACCACGGTTGCGGCACCGTTGGCATCGGTAACCCCCTCATAAAGGTGTGGATCGCTGGCTTGAATGTGCTCGCCAGTGAGCACCACGGGAGAGGTTTCCCATGCTGAACTGGTTTCATTGGCGCGGTTATGCACCTCGCCCAACGCCAGGGAGTAATACATGTGAGGAAGCGGTTCCCCGGTCACGCTGTCGGTTATCATGACCGTCATGGTGATGGATTCACCAGTCATCGCTTTCGCCGCAGTCAGCGTGGTGTCGTAATGATCAGGCGTCAGCGTTATTTTGGGCGTAACCACCGGCATAGCGTGATCCACGCAACTGACAAGGTAGTGCTCACTGTCATTGCGGGATGCGCTCTCCTGACCATTCATATCCACCGCGAAGTGTCGCCCTGATTCACCGGGCGAAGCCGACCAGTAATCATTACCCTGTATCGGCCAGCCCAATGTTTCCTGAATGGTTTGCGCACCCTGAGCAACGTCCAGCGCCACTAACCGCCGGAGATCCGGCAGCAGGGAATTGCAGTGGCTGTCCGCGTTGTTCCAGTCAAACAGCGCCCAGACTTCGTTATGGTCGGTCACTGCGCCATTCGTTCCAGTGGCCTCCCCTGCCAGTTTAGGACGGCTAAAGGTAAAATCGCCTACCGTGGTACTCTCCGCCATATGGCCCCACATCGCGGCTTTATCGCTGTTCGGGCTGGTCAGCGTGGTGAATATCACATCCACATCCTCTTCCACCACGCTGCTTTGTGACGGCTTCACCTTTAGCGTGGTTTTCACCCCCGGTCCGCCATCCTGAGTCACCGTCACGGTCGCCGTACCGTTAGCGTCCGTGACACCATGATATTCGGTGTCGACGGTGGTCAGTTCGGTATTACCGATATGCACCGGTGCGTCGTTTTTAACATCGCCCCGTCGGCCAAGCGCATCGCTGCGGGTAATGACAAAGGGTACGTTACTCAGCACACTTCCCGCGCAGTCATGGGTGGTAATGGTCAGGACAATACTCTCGCCTGCCTTCACCTTCGCGGCTTTCAGCGTATCGTCATAGTGGCTGGCGCTGACCGTCAGCGGCGCATTCTGCGACGGTGCGATATCAATCGCCACCCGCTTATCCTGCAGCGCCACGGTGCCGGTGGTGGGCGAGCCGGTGAGAGTGGAGAGGTACAGCAGCGGCAGCGGCGTGGACGAATCCACCTGCGGCCACGTCACCAGATGACGCCCGGCCAGATTTTGTGCACAAAAACTTTCATCGTCTACCGGCTGCGGGTCAAGCAACGTATCCGGCGTGGCGGCATCGGCCCAAACCAGATCCGCGCCGGGCGGCTGCTGGTTTTCCCACTGTAACGCTGGCGGCGCGGCAAACAGGTCGCCTTCGGTGTCATGGGGATTCGTCAGGATAAGATGACTGGCGGCAGTATCCGCACTGAAATCGCCGGGCGTTGCGCTGAAGGGTACGGTGTATGTTTTAGCGGGATCCAGCTGTATGCTGCCCTGATAAACCGCGATCGCTGCGCTGTCAGCCTGCGGGCTGGTACCGCTAATTTCACCCGTGGAGGTGGGCGTTGTCTGCCAGGTCCCGCCTTTAAGCGCCCCCTGGACTGAAAATGCGGGTATTCCGAACGTCATCGCCAGCAGCAATAAGATACTCAATATCTTCTTCATTTTCCGATATCCGCGCATAAATCATTCCTGGCTGGCTTCGTTCTTTTTGCTCAGTGTTGTACTCAGCAAAAACTGCATCTGCAAAAATGCCATCCCCCGCAGGGAATGGCATAAGAGATAAAAAACTATTTACGTTTGTATTTGACGGCCAGCGTATTGCCCTGCACGCCATCCACACCTGCGCCAGAGAGAACACCGGTTGCGGCAGTATTGGTTGCCGGGAGCACCAGATCCTGGTTCTGTACGCTGGAATCGCCGGACGTATTTGCCGTCGCGCTCGTTCCGGTGAACACCCACATATAGTCATAGTAGCTGGTGACATCGGTATCCGTGCCGGAATCGTAGGTACCGTTGCCGTTGGTATCGCGCCACAGTTTGACCTTATAGGTATGACCGGTATGCAATTTAACGGTGGTGTTCTTGAGCAGGTTAACCGTGGTGTCGGCGGCGTCATAAATCGTCACCTGCAGATCGTCATCCACCACCGGCCCTTCCGGAATATCATCACTGTCGCTACCGCCGCCAGCCGCGGTGGACAAATCGGCCATATCAACCAGCACGCCAGTGCGGGGATCGCCAGTCTCCGTTGCCGGGGTAATCTGCATCCCGATATAGCAGTTCTCGTCTGCGGCCAGGATGGTATAAGAGTCCGAGCCATTCGTGCCGTTGCCCTGAAGGGTCCGACCATCCTTTTTGCTCTGATCCTTGTAACACATCCACTTGATGCTCTTTTTAGTTAACCCTGTAGCATCCGTATCGCCTTCGATATCGTTGATCTCCCAGGACACGGTTAACTTATCGCCGACATGAAATTGCTTCTCGCCATCCGTCGCCGCCGTTGTACCGCCCGTACGACCCGAGCGATCAATTTGCACCTTGACGTGCAGGCCGTCATCGGTCTCTGCCGCGCTCGGTAGTTTAATTTTAGGTGCCGTACCGACAATGCTGCCCGTGTTGCCGCTCGTCAGCCAGCCAGATCCCTCTTTTAGACTGCCCACTTTACTCACTTTATTCGCTGCAAGTGCGGCAGGTACGGAGCAATATCCGGCGATGGCTAACGCTAAAGCGATTTTGGTCAGACGCTGTGTTGTTGCTGGTTTCATTAATATTCCTCTTATTTCCACTATCAGCGACTGGCCCTTGTTAACCATCACGCCAATAACACGTTACTTTTTGTGATACGTGACACGTATCCCATACCCCTGGACGCCGCTTTTTTCGCTGGCGCCAAATTTTTGCTTCGCTTCACGGTTCGTCACGGGAAGCACCAAATCCTGGTTCTCGGTATTGGCTTGCGCCCCCGAATCACCGCTGACGCTTTTCCCGATAAATTCCCATTTGTAGTCGTACTGCGCCATTTCCTCAGCGCTGAGCTGCTCCGACATCTGGAAAACACCATCCTTGTTTTTATCGCGCCATAACATAAATCGATATGTGCTATTCAACGGCGGGTGCCCATTCTTATCTCCAATTAAATTCACCGGGTTAGCGACATGAGTCAGGTAAATAGCGGCATTAACATCGTTGATGTTTTGGCCCAGAAAAGTGATGTCCACATAATTACTGTCATCGTAGGCATCCGTTTTCGCCTTCCAGCGGAAAGTGCCCGGTTGCGTACTGGAGAGCGTGAGGGTTCCCGCCTGTTTATCGCGGCTGGCGATAAACACGCAGGGTGTTACGTTCGTGCAGGGTTTGGCCGAGAGCGTGACCTTTTTGTCATTACTGTCGTACAGCTCAGGCACCATGGCGTCATCCGTCAGTTTGTCGCCTTTGCTGTCGTTATCATCGCCGTAAGCATCTGTCAGCAGCAGTGCCATCACGACGCCGTCGACGCCATCCGCCTGTGCGCTAGCCTCGTGTTTATGCTGACTGAGATCGGCCCCCGCGAGGGTATCAACAACCAGTTCAATTTTGCGGTGCTGCTGTACCGTCAACTCCACGATGCCGGAGTTCTGCTGATTACCTTCTTCATCCACCAGCGTGATCCTGACTTTCCATGTATTCAACGCAAGACGTTCAGCATCCGTTGCCGCGTTTTCCCATGTAGGCAATACCAGATTCCAGCTGTTGTTATTACCTTCCGTCAGCGTGTTCGCTTTAACCACGGGCATGACCAGCGTACGGTTAGCATTATTCTTTGCCTGCCATGAGGCCGCCGCTATTTTGTAGTGATGACTCACCAGTGCGTTGATCGTCCACTTACATTTTTCCAGGCCCACGCCCGCTTCCGGCGTATCGCTGATCACACATTCCGGATGTTCATTGGTCGTATCGGCTTTCAGAAACAGCGTCACGTCCAGCGGATCTTTTTCGCGATATTCGAGAACGATAAAGTTATTGCGGTCCACAAAATCATGGCGACTGCCTTCCAGTGAATGCTGAATTTTGACATTTTCCGGATCGAGCTGTGCTTTAAGCGGTGTGCCAAACTGATAATTTAGCGTTGCTGTCACGTTCACATCCGTGTTATCGCCCGTCCCGGCTTTATAATCCGTACTGAACGTGAGCAACGGTACAGGGGTATAATTCAGCCCGAGCGTGACGGCCTGTGGGTTACGCTCCAGGTTATCTTCACCAAACAGCGCCACCTCATCACCGTAATAGTGTTCATAGACCAGCTTACCGCCTACCTGTGGGTAAAACGGCAGCCATGTCTCCATGCGAACATCCCAGCCACGTGCCGGGCGCTCTTCATAAAAATCTAAATCCTGCGAATTTTTCCAGCCGGAGAGCGGATGATAATAGTTGCCAGAGAATCGCAGGAAATCGGTCCAGGATTCGACGCCAAGTCCCAGGCGACGATGATTGCGGGTAAAATCATAATCATAAAAAGTATTGCCGCCGAGCATCCAGCGCCCAATATTATGGCGGATGCCTAACCCCGCATTACTGATAGTACGATCTTCCTTACGCTGGGTAGAAAACTGGCTGAACAGGACCGTCTGCTGGTCGTCAAACCAGGGAATGAAGTAGTCCAGAGAACTGCCTTCCAGAGAACCCTCCTGATCAACAGACAAATTAGTGCGCACGGTGCCATAAGGCGACATCAGCCCTTCGATATAGGATTGTGTTGAAGAGGTAATTTTATTTTGTAAGTAGCTTTTGGCCTGTGATTCCAGCGCCTCCGGCGTCAGGTTTTCAAACCCCTGAGCGGCCGAATTTGTCATATAACTTTCTGATTGCTCTTTAAAAGAGTCACCACTCTTTTCTTTTTCTGCTTTCTGTGCGGCATCACTGCCTAAATCCGGCAGTTCTGCTGTTACGCCAGATTCATTTTTCCCTTTAGAAGGAGGCTGGTTTTCGATAGATTGATTCGCGGCTAATAATGTTCTGGGTATTATAACCATGAAAAAAAGGAACAACATAATACGATACATTCCAGAACCTACCATAACATTATACTTATATGTTTATAAATAATTCCCATTCAAATAAAGATATATTCCATATAAAAAATAAAGCTTATTTTAGCTGCTTTTTACTTCTGGATATTTTCAGGAGATTATATCTGATACCTGTTACATGTTTCAGTATTAATTTGTCTATTTTTGGACTCTCTAAATCTTCAATACAACGTTTTTGCAACTTTTCAGCATCAGCATGGTATAAACCATCCTGGTCTGATAACGATGATCTTTATGGATTTTAATTTTTGCAATGGGCTATGTTTAATCACCGACAAACGGGTTTCATGCCCCGTTTTCGATCAAAATGGTGAATGCCATAGTGCCCGGGTTATCATTTTTACGCACGTGAGTATAAAAGTAAGGAATAATTCGTTACTATTAAATAACAATAAAATAAAAAATATAAATAATAAATCACAATTCAACATCTAAAGCGCTTCTGCTGTCTCATGAGGTTTTATTGAATTTCATGGAGACCGGAAGACATCATAAAACCCACGTCATTATGTGGATTTTTATTTCATAGCGTCTCTGGTGTTGTCGTGCAGGCGCCGCCAGAATTGGGACACCGGTGAGTCTACCGGCATCGCTTATATTCATTAGTTCTCGCATCGACGCCCCGCATAAACCACTTATTAAACATATAGATACACATACCCTTAAGAAGTGTCTGATTTAAGCGGAAGCTACTATATGTTGTAGTAGCCTGTATCACACTCCTGTGACAGTATTAACAATTCTGCAAAATGTGGTAGGACCCGCTTGATGTCAGAACATTCCCAATCCAGCCTGTTTAATGAAGGACAGGTCACGCTTCCTGAAGGTTATCAGGACCGCTCAGTCAATATTTTCACCCAGCCAGGCGCTGGCGCCCCGGCGTTCAATATTTCCCGCGACACGCTGAACGCCGATGAAAATCTTTCGGCTTATATCAATCGTCAGCTGGTACTGATGGAAAAACATCTTAAAGGCTGGAAACAGAGCGAACGCCATGCTGTCGTGCTGGGCGATAACCTTTTACAGGGCGAAAATGTGCACGCCAGCTACCTGCGCGACGGGAAACGTATCTGTCAGCAGCAGGCGGTATTTAACACGCATGATGCGCATATTCTGGTCTTTACCATGACCTCCGCCACAACGCTGACAGACCGCGACAGCGATCTGTTTCTTTCATTGCTCGGGAGTTTTCGCCTCCACGCTTAACGATAAGGATTATTGTTATGTTTGAAGCTGCTCGCGCGGGTGATGATATTGGACACTCCGGCGCGCTGGCCGGGATGATTGCCGGAACCGTCGTTGGCGGCCTGATAGCTGCCGTGGGGGGGATCGCGGCGGGTGCGATGTTTATTGCTGGCCTTGGGGCATCCTGTATTGGCGTAGGCGTGCTGCTCATCGGCGCCAGCCTTGCGGTCGGTTATCTCACCAGTGAACTGGCAACTGCCGCAAGAGACAGCATTGCGGATGCCGGGGCATCCAGCATGACGAAAAAAGGCGTCATCACCGTCGGTTCGCCTGACGTTTTTATCAACAGTAAACCCGCAGCACTTGCCACCAACAGCATGGTGGCGTGCTCTGACGACGGCTCTCAGCAGATGGCGGAAGGCTCCTCGCGGGTGTCTATCAATGGCCTGCCTGCGTCCCGTCTGGGGGATCGCACCACCTGTGACGCAAAGATCATGACCGGTTCGGACAATGTCCGCATTGGGGGTAGCCCGAAACAGACACTGCCTATCCAGTCCGAAGTCCCGGAATGGGTATATAAAGCCTCAGATCTCACCCTACTGTTTACCGGATTGTTCGGGGGCTGGGGCGGCGCTGCGGGTAAAGTGGGGGCGCTGGCTAAGCTGCTTGACAAAATTCCCGGTATTAACAAACTTAGCCGTATTGCCTGTCGTGCAGGCACGTTGATGACCGGTGTGGCGGCCGCAGGGATCGTTGCCCGCCCGGTGGATATGGTCAGCGGGCAGAAGTTTCTTAGCGGCGATGACGAGCTGGATTTCATCCTCCCTTCCCGCTTGCCCGTCCGCTGGCAGCGTTACTGGCGTAGCGGTAACCCTGGCGACAGCGTTCTTGGCCGGGGGTGGAGCCTGTTCTGGGAAACCCGACTGGAACGCTATCAGGATGGACTGGTCTGGCGCGCGCCTTCCGGGGATTACGTCTCCTTCCCGAGGGTGCCGAAAGGCTTGCGGACATACTGCGCAGATGAAAAATGCTGGCTGGAACATCACCCTGATAACAGTTGGTCGGTGTATGACATCAGCGGCGAGCGCTGGCACTATGCCCCACTGGGCGAAGCATCGCCTTCCCTGTTACAGCGACTGTCTGACCCCTGCGGCAATGATATTCTGTTTGAATGGAACGATAATCACACCCTGCATGCGCTGACCGACAGCGCCGGACAGCGAGTGGTCTGCCGCTATGATAATGAGCGCCTCGCCAGTGTCTGGCTGGATGATACAATCTGTCTGGTCAGCTATGCGTATGATGAACAGCGCCAGCTCGTTTCAGTAACGGGCCGGGGCGGTAGCGTGCGCAGACGTTTCCACTGGCGGGATGGTCTGATGAGCGCCCACGAGGATGCGAACGGGCTGCTGAGTGAATACCGCTGGCAGGAGATCGACGGCCTGCCGCGCGTGGTCGCGTTCCGACACAACGGTGGCGAACGGCTAACGTTCGAATACGATTTTGACAACGGCACGCGCCGTGCCATTCGTGATGACGGCGCGCAGGCGCACTGGCTGATTGACGACGATGACAATGTCGCGCGTTTTACGGATTTTGACGGCCGCCAGACCGCTTTTGTTTACCGCGACGGCGAGCTCTGCGATGTTATCCTGCCCGGCGGCGCCATCCGCCGCAGTTTATGGGACAAATATGGCCGGATGACGCAGGAGACGGACCCGGCAGGCCGTTGTACCGAATATTACTGGTACCGCCTGACGGACCGTATCGCCCGTACGGTTTACCCGGACGGAACGTCATCACAGAACATTTATGATCTGAAGGGTCGCCTGCTGTCGGAAGATGATGTCTCCGGCAACAAAACCACGTATCACTACCCTGCAGAAGACGAAATACTGCCGGACAGCATCACGGATGCCACTGGCGGCGTGGTGCGGCTGGGGTGGAACAGCCAGGGGCGGCTGACACAACGCACCGACTGCTCCGGCAGCGTCACCTGTTTTAGCTATGACCGCTTCGGACAACTGGTTGCCAGTGAAGATGCAGCAGGCAATATCACGCGTCGCGAATGGAACGAGGCCGGGCAACTCAGCGCGGTGATTCACCCGGACGGCAGCCGCGAATCGCTGCTGTGGAACGAACGCGGGCAACTCGCCGCCTGGCGTGACCCGCTGGAAAGCGAAGTCAGCTGGACGTATGACGTGCTCGGCTTGCCGATCAGCCTCACCGATCGTATTGGTCGCACCCGTCGCTGGCGCTACGACCCGCGCGGCAACCTGCTGCGACTGGAGAATGGCAACGGCGGTGAATACCGGTTTACCTATGACGCCGTGGGTCGCCCGCTCAGTGAAACGCGCCCGGATGATACATCCCGCCAGATGGAATGGGATGCCCGGGGTTTTCTCTGCGCCCTCCAGGAAAACGGCAGACCTGCCGCCGACAGGGGCATCGCCCGGCGTTTACAGCAGTTCAGTTATGACGACAGCGGTCTGATGACCGGGCGCAGCCACCACCATGCTGAATATCGTTATTTCCGCGATCTGAGTGGTCAACTCACTCGCATACTGCGCACCCCCACGGCCGAAGGTGTCGCGCTGGGTATCGAAAACGATGAAATTGCCCTGATCCGTGATGCAGCCGGACGCATGCTAAGCGAATCCGGGGTGAATGGAGAGGTTGGTTACCAGTGGGATGCGCTGAATAATCTGACTTCCCTGACCTTGCCCGGTGAGCAGCAGATTTCCTGGCTGCACTATGGCTCCGGCCACGTCAGCGCCATCCGTTTTGGCCAACAACTGGTCACCGAATTCACCCGTGACCGTCTGCACCGTGAAACGCACCGTACTCAGGGCGCACGCGGCCAGATCCGCCGGTATGACAGCCTCGGGAGACGTACCGAGCAGCGCAGTGAAATAAACGCCGACGTCACCCTGCCAGAACAGGCGATACTCGGGCGTCTTTATCGCTATACCGCCCGTGGCGAGCTTTCTGGCGTCAGCGACAGCCTGCGTGGCGAAGTGAATTACGGCTACGACGCCGAAGGCCGCCTGCTGAAACACTACGAGGCCCGGCAGGGGCACAGCAGTGCGCATTTTCGTTATGACGCCGCAGACAACCTCGCCGCCAGTGACGACGATGCGCCGGTCACCGATAACCGGCTGCAGCACTGGCAAAACCTGTTTATGCAGTACGACGCCTGGGGCAACCTGGTCCGCCGCCGCAGCGGCCTGTATGAACAGCACTATGCCTGGGATGCCGAGAACCGCCTGATTTCGGCGCAGGGAACCGGTCCGGAGGGACGTTTTCAGGCGCATTATCAGTATGATGCTCTCGGCAGGCGCACGCGAAAACAGGTCGCTACCACCCACGGTACCACCGAAACCCGCTTCCTCTGGCAGGGATACCGCCTGTTGCAGGAGCAGCACGAAGGCGGACAGTGCAGCACATACCTTTATGACCCGAACGAAGCCTGGAGTCCGCTGGCGCGAATCGACCATCTGCGCGACGACAGGCGTGGGGAGATTTACTGGTTCAGCACTGACCTGAACGGCGCACCGCTGGAAGTCACCGACCAGTATGGAAACGTGCGCTGGAGTGGTCATTACGGCAGTTTTGGCGAAGTACGGCATCAGACGGCAGGCTTCACCGGCGCGTTGCAGCACACCGCCCTCGCCCATCAGCCCCTGCGCTACGCCGGGCAGTATGCTGACAGCGAAACCGGACTTCACTATAATCTGTTCCGCTACTACGACCCGCAGGTCGGACGGTTTATTGTTCAGGATCCGATTGGGTTAAGCGGCGGGTGGAACCTTTACCAGTATGCGCCGAATCCGCTGGGGTGGATTGATCCGTGGGGCTTAGCAAATAGACCTAATAATGGCGAGTATAATATCTTCTTTGATCATTCAGTGGCTCCGTCTAATAGATTTTCAAGTGATGCAGTTCAATTCAAAAGAGCTAATGATGCTTTAATTAAAAGCATGAATAATGATCCGGCATTCAGGCGAGATATATTAGGACGTCATCCTGAATTGTCCGACTGGCTGAAAAATGGCAGCAGAAGCAGCAGTCCATCTGGGTTCACATGGCATCACCATGAGGACGTAAATAGACTTGTTTTAGTTGATAGATTGGATCATAAATCTAATCATGGTTTGTATCATCCTACGGGAAAGGGCGGCAGGGATATATGGGGAGGCGGTGAACCCGGTCGCCAAGGGAAGTTAAACGGTGTAACAGGAATATCTTGCAAATAATTTACATACATTGCTTGAGGAAAAATCATGAATAAAGACCATCAATATAGTTTGGCAGACATTATTTCTTATATGAAAAAAATAGAATTACGGAACGATAATTTTTGTTTATATGGTGAATCAGATGATATTCTAAAATCAGATGGATGCTATTATATTGCGGATTATCCAGATGTTGATGATTATGACAATGAAATATACCCTCAAATAGTACGCTCTAAAGGGTTACATTATTTATATTCAGGTCAACAATTTGCAGATGTCATTGATTCAGTTGTTGAACAGAAACCACTAGCTTCACTAGATGAATTTGTGAACGCACTAAATTATTATTCGAAGAACGATAACTTTCTTGATTTTTAGTTTTATGAAAGGCCGGGAGACTTCAAGCTTTCACGGCCTTTTAATATTTAATCGTCTTTTGGTATACCCAGCCCCACTTTTGTACCATTAATTTCCTGTTTATTCTGATAAAATTTATCCCGTAACTACTTCATTGCTCTCTCCGAGCAGAACCAGACACTCTTCCGAGACCTTCACGGTAACGCCAGTTTAGGTATCAAATACCACTTCAGCCAGTCGACTTTAAGCTACAGACTGGGTATAGCACACCTATTTTATTCTTATCGTGGAAGGTTCTGAAATAGCTTATCTGATAATACCATTGAGTCATTTATTTTATATTTTGGCATTTAACCTTTTTATTAAGTAGCAAAAGAACCATTGTACAGACAGGTAATTTATCAGGGTGTGGCGGTAGTGCATGCACTCCAGGTTGCTCGCTCCTGATATTGTACATGCGTCAAATATTATGAGGTTATCGTATGATCGAGATAGAGAAATCATTGAGAAAATTTGTTAGCACCTGCAAAAAGCATGCTATTTCTGGGCGTTTCGGCGCTATTGACGACTTAGACAATTTATTCCCAGCTAACTTACCTCACTCTACTGAGATGGATTATTTCTACAAAAAATATAACCCCGAGAAACTAAAAATTGAAACTGGGTTTACGCCAATTAAAATTTACTCCGTCACTGAATTAGCAAAAGCTCAGAGTGGTTACACTTATTTTCCTGTAAATTACATTGTTATTGGAGATGATTATAGAGGCGGTAAACCAATAATTGCTATTGTAGATGGCGAACTCACCACCATCTACGCAAATTATGACGTTGGCGTACCATTGAAAATAGCTGATAGCTTCTCAAGCTTTATATTGTCATTAACAGAACTTATTGATTTGGTGTATGGTGATTATAACATTTTTGATATTGCCGATGACAATGACGAAGTAAATAAAGATTTTATAGATGAATTGAAGAAAAGGATTGTACCACTTATAGGAACTGAAAACTTCATTGCTTTTTATGATTATTTTTACGGGTAAGTTCCTCTTAAATTTTGCCACAATGCAAATGTGAAGTATGGATTACATGGATCCGCTTACAAGCGGGCTAGAAGGCAAGTTTGAAGGTCGATATCACTATGATGCGCTGGGCATACGTACCCTGAAAACACGTCATCACCACCCACGGTACCACCGAAACCCGCTTCCTCTGGCAGGGATACCGCCTGTTGCAGGAGCAGCACGAAGGTGGGCAATGCAGTACATACCTTTATGACCCGAACGAAGCCTGGAGTCCGCTGGCGCGAATCGACCATCTGCCGGACGACAGGCGTGGGGAGATTTACTGGTTCAGCACTGACCTGAACGGCGCACCGCTGGAAGTTACCGACCAGCATGGAAACGTGCGCTGGAGTGGTCATTACGGCAGTTTTGGCGAAGTACGGCATCAGACGGCAGGCTTCACCGGCGCGTTGCAGCACACCGCCCTCGCCCATCAGCCCCTGCGCTACGCCGGGCAGTATGCTGACAGCGAAACCGGACTTCACTATAATCTGTTCCGCTACTACGACCCGCAGGTCGGACGGTTTATTGTTCAGGATCCGATTGGGTTAAGCGGCGGGTGGAATCTTTATCAGTATGCGCCGAATCCGCTCAATTATATCGATCCATGGGGGTTAGCTGGAACCCGTCTTCCTCGAACAGGTGGTTATTGGGATGGTGTAGCTGGTGAGAGTAATTGGCATTCCAGTAATAAACTTGTAAATGCTGTTACCGGCAACAAACCTATAGCATTTTCAAATGGCAGACCTGATTTCTCACCTTGGTCGAAAGGATCGGTTATATTTCAGGAAGGTGTTTTGGATGGCAGTAGAAACGATTTTACGGAAGTATATAAATATATTTCTGAAAAGAAAGGCATAACTCCAAGTGCGGCGAAAAATATTTTATCAGAAAACAAAATTACCCCACATCATCTCAGTTCGACGGAAATCATTTTGGTGCAGTCAGACCTTCACGGAAATGTGCCACATATAGGCTCTGCATCAGACATGCGAAATTCAAGAGGAGGCGGTTCATGTTGAATAAAATTAAATTTCTTGGGGCAAGATTTTCTTCTATTGAGATAAATAAAAAAAACAAACTATTAGGTGATCTTGAAAAAATAACTGGCACATTACCAAATGACTATCGTGAATTCCTATTTCATTTTGGTAGTAATGTGCAATTTGATGCTATGGTGTCATTCAAAAGCATTGTGCCATCCCCATGGGCGGATAAAAAAGGGTTTGATGCGATTGAATACTTTTACGGATTGATTAATACAAATACAGGTTATACTGTTTTTGAAGCTATAAATACTTATAGGGATGATTTCAAAATGAAATTTATCCCAATTGGTTTCTCATCTGGAGGAAACCAGATATGTCTTTGTTTGGACGAGAAACAAAAAGGAAGTATCTGGTTTTGGGATCATGAGACTGACCCTACGTTTGATACGGAGAAAATTATTGTGGGGTTAACATTGATTGCATATGACTTCAAGAGCTTTATTGGAAAGCTTGCAATAAATGAAGATTCTTCGCCTTCAAAAGCTATAGGGGGTTATCTGGATTTTTAATATTAAAGTCATTGATATAATATATCTATCAACAATGTGTTTCGATATGTTGGGGATGATGTACATCTCGTAAGAATTCATTATCAATCAAACTAACAGTGACGGAGCACAGTACCGGTTTAATCGTACCCGCCAGTAGTATACACGGCGCCACGAAACCCGCTTCCTCTGGCAGGGATACCGCCTGTTGCAGGAGCAGCACGAAGGCGGACAGTGCAGCACATACCTTTATGACCCGAACGAAGCCTGGAGTCCGCTGGCGCGAATCGACCATCTGCGCGACGACAGGCGTGGGGAGATTTACTGGTTCAGCACTGACCTGAACGGCGCACCGCTGGAAGTCACCGACCAGCATGGAAACGTGTGCTGGAGCGGTCATTACGGCAGTTTTGGCGAAGGACGGCATCAGACGGCAGGCTTCAGCGGCGCGTTGCAGCACACCGCCCTCGCCCATCAGCCCCTGCGCTACGCCGGGCAGTTTGCTGACAGCGAAACCGGACTTCACTATAATCTGGTCCGCTACTACGATCCGCAGGTCGGACGGTTTATTGTTCAGGATCCGATAGGGTTAAACAGCGGGTGGAATCTCTATCAGTATGCGCCTAATCCATTAAGTCATATTGATCCTCTAGGTTTAAAAGGTGAGAAACCATCAAATTTACCTGATATGGATAAATGGCTTAACAAAGGAGGATCTGTATGGACAGAAATGGATGGCACATGGGTTTATAGAAATAAAGATGGTGCGGTTGTTCGCTACCCAAATGGTTATCCAGATTTTTCTCCTTATGCTATTCAGGAAACAAATGCCCCTGATTTGAAACGAAATCACGAAAAAATCCAGGCGGTGATTTTGGTAAGGCGGATGCTTTAGCACCGAATGGATCAGCAGATTATAGAAATAATACATGGCACCATCATCAAAATGGTACAACAATGCAAGAAGTTCCGAAAAGTATACATGGTGAATTTACGCATAAAGGCGGGATTTCTAATATAAAATGTGGAGGAGCGTAAAGCATGGCAATAGAAATTCATCATGGTATATCTAACTTAGATATTGGTAAGATATCCAATCTATATGGTATAATTTTTCCTGAGAGCTATATCAATTTTTTATCTAACTATAATGGATTGTTTATAGGTTCTAATTCTTACTGTACGATTCCTTGTTTAAAAGTTGATAATGGGGAGATAGAATTCCAGGAATTATATGGTATTGATACATCGAGTCCGTTGTTTGATTTGACCAAAGTTAATAATTTCAGAGATGAAATAGTTGCATTTGAAAACCCATTTATCATTGGCGCTGACCCTGGGGGTAATTTTTTCTTGTTCTCTGGCAATAAAAATGATAGTGCTATTTATTATTGGGACAGGACTCATATTCATTTTGGGGATGGTTTTGATTATCATGAAGTTAATGAGGAAGGGAATAGTTATATGACATTTGAAAATTTTTCCGATTTTTATGATGCAATAATGTCAAATGTAGGTGGCGATAACAATATAATTAAAGTGGCGTTTTAGAAAAACCTCTCATTAACGTACAAAAACCAGGAGAGTTTAATATATCTCCCAGCTTTTATTATTTAACATTCATTCAACACATTAAACATCCCGCCGCGCATTCCCTTAATAGCCTGTTTAGCCTGATAAAGTTACTTTCGCAACTCCTGTACTTCGTTACAATCCGCGAGCAGGATTAGGCTGCCTTCTGAGGTTTTTACGGTAACCGATCCCAATATCAAAATTGAATTTTGTCCCGCCTCTTGCAAAATCAATCCAACCTACACTCGCCAGAAGAAACGAGAAAAAAGGATGAGCACTGGATATATTTCAAGGCGTCCCAGTATCATCGCGACGCACATCAGGTACTTTGCCCCTTCGTTAAGGGTGCCGAATGTTGAAACGGTTTCACCAAATCCCAGTCCCATATTGTTAATACAGGCCGCAACGGTTGCAAATGAGGTTAATAAATCATAACCCATCATATTAAGTAGCCAGATGAAAAAAACGGTAAACAGAATATAGAGGAAAAAGAAACTCCAGACCGAGCGCATCACACGGTCAGTGACGACACTTCCGCCAATCTTAATACTTATCAAGGCTCTTGGATGGGCTAACTGATGCAATTCATGTCGGCTTTGCTTGAAGAGAATAAGAAATCTGAGCGCCTTAATACCACCGCACGTCGAACCAACACAGCCGCCAAAAAAACTCACTAACAGCAAAAAGATGATTGTATGCGTCGGCCAGTCCGCATAATCCAACGGCGCCAGACCATTATCCGTCATCATCGAACTTGCGAGGAAGAACGAATGCACAAGGCTTTCAGGGATGTTGTACATACCTGCATGCCAGACTTGCCATGCCGTAATCAGAATGACAATTAACGCGGTCAACAGAAAGAAATGCAACTCTGCGTTGCGAAGCAGAGGTTTGAGAGTGCGCCTGATAATGACCACGTACCACAGCGTAAAGTTGAACGCTGATAATAATGAAAACAGACCAGCAACAAACTCAATAGCATTGCTGTTATAAAATCCTATGCTCTCTGTGTGCGTTGAGAATCCCCCCAACGATACCGTCGACAACCCGTGACAAATGGCATCAAAAACCGGCATTCCTGCAATGACGTACGCAAGACTACATACGACCCCTAGCAGCAGATAGGTTAGCCAAAGCGTGCGAGAGGTATCAGCAAGCCGCGGTGTCAGTTTCTCTTCTTTAAATGGGCCAGGCATTTCTGATTGATACAGTTTTGAACCACCAATTCCCAGCAATGGCAGAACGGCGACTGCCAGCACGATGACCCCTAATCCGCCAATGAAATTAAGCTGGGCACGATAGTAAAGGTAGGATCGGGGTAACGCATTAACATCACCGATCACGGTCGCGCCGGTGGTTGTGATGCCAGAAACGCCTTCGAATAACGCGTCGGCGAAGGTTAAATGAAGCACGTCATCCAGCCATAAAGGAAACGCGCTGATCGTTGAAAACAAAAGCCAAAATAGGACGATAATGATAAATCCATCGCGCGTCCGCAGTTGAATACCTGTTCTTTTTGTTGCCATCCACGCAGCACCACCGAGGATGAAACATGCGATGAACGTTTCCAGAAAAACAAAAAAGCTCCTTTCCTTGTTAACTATTGCGATTATCATCGGCGGCAACATAGAAAAACTGTAAAGCCATACCAAAAAACCGCACATATGAGTAACAACTCGAAGCTGAGATGTATTCAGGGAATAGTAGGTTTTCAAACAACACCCCGGACTTAAAGCGAAGATTCGTCATTTTTATCGCGTTAGTATATCTCTTCTCGCGATGAATCACCTGCCTACGGCATCCCCATTCATACTTTGTGCCTACTTTGCAATCAGTTCACTTTCTGGATGCAGCAGATTTATCTGTCGCATTTATTGCACGGCAGTCGGCAAAGGTCTTTGTCACAGTATGATCGATTTTGAGTCAATACCGCGCATGAGTGCGATACAAGGCAATGCTTTGGTCAACGGATTAAGCCTGCCGATACCAGGATATTGGCGAGTTAGCGTATAAACAGGAAGATTTAAAAGTCCCAGAGACTACCGGGACTTTAAGGAGGAGTGTAGCGCCTTGCAGGACGACTTCATGCTTGTTGCGGGTATTCCCTTGTCACCAGGGGGAATCACCGCAAAAGGGTAAAAGGTGAATTAGTTGGTTGCTTTGCCAATCATAGCGCCGGCACCAGCACCCACTGCGGCACCCTGAACCATGCTACGACCCGTCATTGCAGCAGCCCCAGCGCCGACAGCAGCTCCGACGGCACCGCCTTTACGCGCAGACTTCCCCTCTTTACCGTGTTCAGTCATGGCGCCAACGCCCCCGCCGACGACGGCGCCTTTAACGGTAGAGCTAACGCTTTTGCCTGTCAGCGCGCCAACTGCGGCACCCGCAACTGCGCCACCTGAAGTTTTATCCATTGCCTGGGCTGAAAAAACAGGAACCATTGATAGAGCACAAACAACCAACAATGTGCCTTTAGCAAAATTTTTCATGTGTACATCTCATTTTTTAGAGCAATTAATCTTTCCAGTGAATTTTACTGACCCGAAAGCAAACCTCAAGTTAAAAGCGTTAACAACCTACAACAGTACCGCCAGTATCAGAATATTCACTATCAATTGCCGCCGGGTTGGTGGTCGCCACCTGGACTACTCGTTACCCCATTGGTTCAGAAACGTGGCTATATCATCAATACGCTGTCCGTCGATACCCGCTTCACTGGCCATCTCTTTCTGCGCCTCCTCACTGATTTCTTCATTATTCATTAAGCGTGTGATCAGCAACTGGAAATAGCGTGCCAGAGCGTCACGTTCTGATTCGCTTACCGGCTTTGCACATTCCGTCGAATACTCATCCACGATGTCATAATATTTAAGCGGTATTTCATTGTTCATAAATTGATCCTGGGGGTTTACGTTTATGTCAGTGGGTGTCTACGTTGTCTGACTTAGATAATGTCATTCTGTTGGGTTGCACACACGGCAAGCTTCAACATCATCCAAAAAGATCAACCCAGCAATAATCTGTGTTTTAGGCGCCATTATCTACTTATTTTCAAAATCAGTTTTGGCACCACATTAATAAATATTCAAATATCAGCAAATTAGCACCGTCCATCAGACGTTCGAAGTCATAGGCTACGGTCTTCGCGGCGATCGCGCCTGCCATACCTTTCACAATTACATCAGCCGCTTCGAACCATTGCATGTGACACAACATTAGTTAGAAAGACGAATACCAACCATTTGATATAGAGCACAATTCTACCAAGTTGCACTTGACTGACTGACAATTAAAACTTTCTTAACCAACTGATTTTCAATATGTTCTGAGGTGTTTTGATAACCACTTTTTGGTCAAAGTCGACAGCTAACACTAATCAGGAGTTCACTTCAACGATAGGGATTTTAAACTCCACGCAGAGTTAGTGCGTTACATAGCTATTCAGTGCGGGACTTTGCAGATATTGACAACAGTGAGCATAAATCCATAGTTTCTTCACTCCCTTCTCTTAGCAACTACACTTTAAAGTGCCAATTGATTCCGAGCTCTCAGCAGCTTGTGGCTTACGAGGATGCAATGATGAAAAGACTACTGTGTTTCTCTGTAGTAGCGGCTCTTATGGCACTTCCGATAGTGACCATGGCTGCAGCCACAGTTACGCCAGCCAAAGAATTAGCACCAGGAACGACACATCAGCAACAGATAGGTACTATCTCTGTCTGGGGAGATTCCTCTAATGATGTAGAGGATTTCATTAGTAAAGAAGCCACTCATAAAGGTGCGACAAGTTATAAAATAATTTCGGAGAGAACCTTTGGAGACCAGATATACGGAACTGCAATCCTCTACAAATAACCCTTATACGTTAACGGCTTCCTCTGAGGGGAGTCGTTAACGAGTGATGTGAGTGCTCTCCTCGACGAAGACCTCTGATTTCGCAATGCACTGATTTTGGACAGGGTCATCATACTCAGCTCATTTTGATAACCGTTTGAATCCTAATAATAAAAAAACGGGAACCAACTGGCTCCCGTTCTCACACAACCCAGAAACTGGATTACATGTTTTCGATGATCGCGTCACCAAACTCTGAACATTTCAGCAGTTTAGCGCCGTCCATCAGACGTTCGAAGTCATAGGTTACGGTCTTCGCGGCAATTGCGCCTTCCATACCTTTAACAATTAAATCAGCAGCTTCGAACCACTGCATGTGGCGCAGCAGTATTTGATTTAATCATTCATAATGCATTGTTTTTAATCGAAAAACTCATAATTTGCGTTTTCACCACACTCTTTTGACCATCACATAAGCCATTAATTAGATTAAACAAATTTTTTATTTTGATAACCACTTTTCTACATCAGCAATTACCTCTTTGTGAAAATGACAAATGCAAAAAGCTTTTATGCCCTCATCCCATTCCTATATTTCATTAAGTTAAGTGCTGCTCCCTAAGATTCATCTCCTGTTAACTCCAGAGTTGATGCAGTTCCCATGAAGTTATTTAAACCTCTCCAGTCCATCGTCGGGGAGCAAAAACAAGCGCCCTGATTGACGTTCTCGTCGAAGCCGCAGCCAACCGAAGATAATAAACGTCACTCTGGCTGTAACACAGTATTGATCTTTGAGAAAATTAAGTATCTGATAATACCTCAATCATTAATTACATCGCTTACCACATTTATAAATATGTTATATCTGAAATTTTGCTAATCTAAAAAAACAAACACAAGATTGTTTAAAAAAAGTATATTAATCCAATAAAATGTTTTTTTATGATTTAATCATCTGGCAACATACTCACATTTGGTTTAATTATGCAAAACAATGTATTTAACCAGAATTTAATTCCAGCCCCTTTGTTTTCATCTAAATTTCACTTTGTTATACTGCCATCCACTTCGGATGGTATTGTTTTTAATGATGACTCTCTTGTTATGAATTAGATAATGCTTAATGGAGACGAAGGTGAAATACATGAAAGAGCATCACCGGCAACCTCAGCAGAGTTCCTTCTTGGAAAAAAAGAATCACATCTTTCCATCAGGAAGCATGTCTGACGATGAGTTCTGGTGCCTGATTGAACTCACACCTATCCGCAGCGATAATATCATTAGGGCATTGCACGATTATTTTGTATTGAATCACCCTCGAATTCATTGTTGCAATGAACATGGTGTTAATAATGGCTACTTTGGGGCATGTATCGGCAGGTTTGAACATATCATTCAGGTTGTTAATACGCTATTTAATTATTATAAGATGTCAAAAAGGGAAATGCCCGAGTGACTTTCTGAAAAAATCATTAGGTATTTCAGGGCAATGCAGTGAGCTTTAACAGCATTTCCAGCTTGTAACAAGCGGAAGCGACGAAATCATTATACCTCCTGAATGCATGAGGTATGCGGATACTTTGTCAACTTTCTGCAACTGACATTAAATGGTTTATGTGTTTTTCAACGCTTATATATTTTTGAAGGTGAGAATATGTCAACACTGAAGAATACATTTTTTATCCCACCGCCTGACATCCCAACACAGGCCGGACCTGAAAATATCTTTTATGACTTTAATGATGGCGCCCGTGTGCTGCTTCCTGAAGGGAAATGGCACGTCCGTCTGCTGGATGCGGATTCAGAAAATATTCTTTTCTGCTGCGATGTGGATAAAGGCTGGGTGACCAGCAGCAAGAAATATTTTGTGCGTTTCCGCATTCAGGTGTTCTGTCAGGGTGAAGAGACGCCCCTGCTGGATGAAACCCTGAAATTAAAAGACCGGCCTGTGCTGATTTCATTCCCGACCGGTACGCTGGGCGATTTGCTCGGCTGGTTCCCTTATGCAGAACGATTCCAGGCCCTGCATAAGTGTCAGCTGGAATGCACGATGGCGCAGGACATTATCGACCTGCTGGCTCCTCAGTATCCACAGATACAGTTTTCCACGCCGGATAAGCCGCGCACGGTCGCGCCTTATGCCACCTATCGCGTTGGGCTCTATTTCGGTGGTGATACAGACAACCAGCCAGTGGATTTCCGCAAGGTCGGTTTCCACCGCTCTGCGGGCTACATTCTGGGCGTTGATCCGCGTGAAGCCCCCGTCCGGCTTGACCTGTCTGCGCCCCGGGTTATCCAGGAGCCTTATGTATGTATCGCCACACAGTCCACCTGTCAGGCGAAATACTGGAACAACGGCACCGGCTGGAGTGAGGTCATTGCTCACCTGAAATCACTGGGTTACCGGGTGCTGTGCATTGACCGGGACGCCCATTATGGCCAGGGCTTTGTCTGGAATCACATCCCCTGGGGAGCCGAAGACTTTACCGGCAAGCTTCCCCTGCAGGAGCGGGTCAACCTGCTGCGGCATGCCAGCTTCTTCATTGGTCTGTCAAGCGGCCTGTCATGGCTGGCATGGGCTACCCGTATTCCGGTGGTGCTGATAAGTGGCTTCAGTCTTCCCAACAGTGAGTTTTATACCCCGTGGCGGGTATTTAACTCCCATGGCTGTTATGGGTGCTGGGACGACACGTCACTCAATTTTGACCACCAGGATTTCCTGTGGTGCCCGAGACATAAAAACACTGACCGGCAATTTGAATGTACCCGACTGATAACCGGCGCCCAGGTTAATGGCGTTATAAATAAACTTCACTGCTCATTAACTGAGCAGGGTATTGAGGCCCCCCTGGAGAAAGGAGTAGGCAATGAATAAGGTTTATAACACTGTCTGGAATGAATCCAAAGGGATGTGGGTCGTTACCTCCGAACTGACCCGTAAAGGGGGCCTGCGCCCCCGGAAAATCAAGCGTACCGCGCTGGCAGGACTGATTGCCGGTCTGCTTCTGCCGTCACAGCCTGTACTGGCTGCAGCCTATGACAATCAGACGCTGGGGAAAGGAGGTACAATGTATCTGGGTGCAGGCGACACGGCAACAAACACGACCATTAACAATGGTGGGCAGCAGCATATCTCCAGCGGCGGCAGTGCCACGAGTACTACTATTAACGCGGCCGGGGCGCAGCATGTTTCCAACGGTGGCAGTGCCACAGACACCACCATTAAATATGGGAACCAGTACGTTTCCAGCGGGGGGAGCGCCACGAACACCAACATCAGCGGTTCGATAAGTAATCAAACGGTCTACATCGGTGGCAGTGCCACGAACACCGTTGTTAGCGCTTCTGGGAAGCAAACAGTCTACGGTAGTGCCACCAGTACCACCCTCAGCAACAACGGTACCCAGAATGTTTACAGCGGTGGTAGCGCCTCGGGCACCGTCATTAACACCACTGGCTACCAGTATGTCTTCAGTGGTGGTAGCGCCACTGATACAACCATTAATAATGGTGCTCAGTTTGTCTCCAGCGGCGGTAGCGCCACTGATACAACCATTAACAGTAGTGGGCGTCAGTATGTCTCCAGCGGTGGTAGTGCCACTGATACAACCATTAACAATGGTGGGCTTCAGTATGTCCTCAGCGGCGGTAGCGCCACTGATACAACCATTAACAGTAGTGGGCGTCAGAATGTCTCCAGCGGTGGTAGTGCCACAGATACAACCATTAATAATGGTGGGCTTCAGTATGTCCTCAGCGGCGGTAGCGCCTCGGGCACCACCATTAACGCCGGGACGCAGAATGTCTCCGGCGGCGCTAGAGCCACTGATACAACCATTAACGGTGGTGGGCATCAGTATGTCTACAGCAATGGTAGTGCCTCGGGCACCACCATTAACGTCGGGGAGCAGCATGTCTCCGGCGGCGCTAGAGCCACTGATACAACCATTAACGGTGGTGGGCATCAGTATGTCTACAGCAATGGTAGTGCCTCGGGCACCACCATTAACGTCGGGGAGCAGCATGTCTCCGGTAGCGCCACTGATACAACCATTAACAGTGGTGGGCTTCAGGAGGTCTTCTACACTGGTAGTGCCTCGGGCACCACCATTAACGCCGGGATGCAGTATGTCGCCGGTAGTGCCACTGATACAACCATTAACAGTGGTGGACTTCAGGCTGTAATTTCTGGCGGTAGAGCCACCAGTACTACGGTCCACAGTGGCGGTGTGCTGCAGGTGAGTGCCGGCGGTTCTGCCTCACTGGTTACACAGAACAGTGGGGGAGCAGTCGTCACCAATACCAGTGCAGTCCTGAGCGGTACCAACGATAAAGGCAGCTTCAGCATCGTTAGCGGCAATGCAGCCAATATGCTGCTGGAGAACGGCGGCTATCTGACGGTATTCAGCGGTCATGAAGCCAGCGATACAACCGTTGGCAGCAACGGGACGCTGTATATCCACAGCGGCGGTGTGCTCCATGACACCACCACCCTGACTGATAAAGGGACGCTAGTCGGTGATGTAGTCACAAATGAAGGAAACCTGTATTTCCTCAATAACAGTGATGCAACTTTTGCTGGCAGCCTGACGGGTACTGGTACCCTGACACAGGAAGGGGGAAGCACCCGCTTCAGCGGTCTGTTGTCTCAGGACGGTGGGATTACCCTTAAGAGTGGCGGTGCCATGACGATGGATGCCCTCACGGCGAAAGCTAATGTGACGACACAGTCAGGCACCCCCCTGACTCTGGATAACGGCACCACCCTGACGGGGAACATTGCCGGAGACAGCACTGGCGCGGGTGACGTGGCGGTTAAAGGTTCATCAGTCTGGCATCTCGACGGTGACTCGACTGTCGGTGCATTAACGATGGATAACGGTACCGTTGATTTCCGTCCGTCAACAACCACGCGTCTGACGCCAGCCTTCCAGGCGGTTTCGCTGACGCTCGGGAGCCTGTCGGGTAGCGGGACGTTCCGGATGAACACCGATATCGCGTCGCATACCGGCGATATGCTGAAAGTTGCCGGTAATGCCAGCGGTAATTTTGTGCTGGATATCAAAAACACCGGCCGGGAGCCAGTATCCGCGGGTGCACCACTTCAGGTTGTGCAGACCGGTGGCGGTGATGCCGCGTTTACCCTGAACGGCGGAAAAGTAGATGCCGGGACCTGGGAATACGTCCTGAGTAAGGAAAATACTAACTGGTATCTGAAGGCTGACACCTCACCTCCGGTTACTCCGCCAACTAATCCGGATACAGGTAACCCGGATACAGGTAAACCGGATACAGGTACCCCGGATGCAGGTAAACCGGATACAGGTAAACCGGATACAGGTAACCCTGATACAGGTACCCCGGATACAGGTAAACCGGATACAGGTAAACCGGATACAGGTACCCCGGATGCAGGTAAACCGGATACAGGTACCCCGGATGCAGGTAACCCGGATACAGGTAACCCGGATACAGGTACCCCGGATGCAGGTAAACCGGATACAGGTACCCCGGATGCAGGTAACCCGGATGCAGGTACCCCGTCTCCGGTGCGTCGCACGACAAAATCTGCCGACGCGGTACTGGGCATGGCAACAGCACCGGCATACGTCTTTAACAGCGAACTGCAGAATCTGCGTTTCCGTCACGGCGATTTCATGCAGAGCACCCGTTCGCCAGGAGGTGTATGGGGCCGTTATACCGGGTCTGATAATCGCATCAGTGGCGGAGCGAGCTCGGGTTACTCCCTGACCCAGAATGGTTTCGAAACTGGTGGTGACAAGGGTCTTTGATCTGGGTGAAAGCCGTTTAGCTGTGGGTGCATTCGTCTCTTACACCGACAACAGCATTAGCCATAACCGGGGTGGAGACAGTACGATCGGCAGTACCGGCGGCGGTCTCTATGCCACATGGTCAGATAATGACGGCTACTACGTAGACGGTGTGCTGAAATACAACCGCTTCAGCAATGAGCTGCGCACCCGGATGAGTGACGGTACGGCAGTTAAAGGCGATTACAGCCAGAACGGTTTCGGCGGCAGTCTCGAAGCGGGCAAGACCTTCAGTCTGAATGACAACGTATGGACTCAGCCATACGTCCGGACAACGGCGTTCCGCGCAGATGCGAAGGATATCAGCCTGAATAACGGCATGAAAGCCAGCCTGGGGGCGACGAAGTCCCTGCAGGCCGAGGCCGGGGTGAACCTGGGTATGAACCTTGACGTTGCCGGTAAGACAGTCAAACCGTACCTCAAGGCGGCAGTCAGCCATGAGTTTTCGGACAGCAACAAGGTGCGGATCAATAACCGCTATGACTTTAACAACGATATCTCAGGCACGACGGGTAAATACGGTGCCGGGGTAAGTGCCCAGTTGACACCGAATGCAGAGGTGTGGGCTGAGGCAAACTACCAGAAAGGAGGGAATATCGAGTCTCCGGTGACCGGTAGCGTCGGTTTCCGCATCAACTTCTAACCTGGGATGGAAACGACAGCCATATCTGTGGCTGTCTCCCCTTTAGTTGAACATTCACGCAATGAGCGGTGCAGGTTAGGCGCCGCTCTTTTTTCCAGAAGAATGAAGCATGGCGAAATGAATGGTCGTTCACTTTAAATTTGAGTGAACACTTCCATGAAACGCTGGCCCAGACTTACTGGGACACGCATATACTGGATTTGTGATCTGTCGATCTCACATTGTCTTTTGATGTGCCAGTTCGTAGTTACCCCGCCCGAAGAGACGTACAGCGCAGTACATCATCAGACGCCGCCAGGCAGGTACTTTAAGTACCTTCATCGCATCCAGAAATATCCTGTCTGCTTCTTTCTTCGTGCTCAACGCATTGTCATACAGCCAGTCGTGAATAATTGCCGCTTTCGCATAACGACCATGTGGCGGGAACACTGACCAGAGAAGGCGCGGTACGCTGGCCAGCGTCGGTAACGTATCCTGCGGGGACAAGTATCACATCATCCGGGCTGTCCGTCAGCCAGAATTCCAAACGCTCAACCAGACGCCAGCGATAATCATCGAGCATTTCCAGCACGGCAGGGGTCGTAAATTTACTCACTTTCCACCTCCGGCCATCCCACCGGGTATGTACTGCAGCACAGCAACCTCTTCCTTCATCTGTCGCTGGCGTTCGTGGATCCGAAACCCCTCAACGACCATCGCCTGCGTCATTGCCCCCGCAAGCTGTACAAGCTCTTCAGTCGTTAACTCAACATCATGGTTGTCTGCATCCGTCCAGAAAAAACCGGGAGGCAACGTGCCTGCCTGTGCTGCCGCAATAACCGGAGACAAACGGGATTGAGACGCTTTGCCGCCGTCCCACGCATGCCCATTAAATTCAAAAATGACACTGCCGTTCTCCTGCTTATCACGCCAGGCATTAATCTCCTGCTTTTTAACCTCTCTGGCAGTGGCTAACATATCCAGCGTTACCGTAAATGGGCTGATTTCACCGAACTCGCCACGCATCAGGGATATCCATACTGCACGCCCCGTTGCGGCTGAATCATTCTCCACTGCGCGATAAGGTATATAACCGGATGCCCCTTCAAACATCACTTCACAGGAAACAGAACCATCTTCCAGGTATTTCATCGCCTTTATGTCGATTATTTTCATTATTCTGTCCTCATCACCAGGCAAACCCACCAGGCATTAGCCTTATTCCCACAATTCAGGCCCTGACTGGAGCCATTCAGAATAAAATAGGATCCCGGCAATAACCCATACATCATCGATACGTTGTAAACCGATGCCGCTGCACACGGGTTGCCGTTGTTCTCGAACATAAGCGAGACATGCCGTAACTTTTCTCCTGAAATCCTGTCCCCGCGCTTATGTGAGGCAAGATCAGCCACAGATATCGCGGCAAGTGTGACGCCATCAATACCCGGGCTCCCCCAGAAATCCGCAGAACGTAATGCGCTCGCCCGGAGCCCCCCCCAGCCAGCCAGACTGAATACCCCGCCACTTTTGCTCAGCATATTGGTGAAGATTTCACCTTTATTGCTCATAAAGATAATGAGTTTTCTGGCGCTGGATTGCGTAAAACTGGACGCAGATTCCGGAATGATTATTTCAACCATGCCTGATAAGCGAATCTTCGAATCTATGATCGGAATGCTGTCATTTGAAGCAAAAATGAGATCATCCACGCAGTACCGACCGGGCGGTGTACTGACAACCCAGGAAATAAACTCGGCAGGGCCATCTGGTCCTCTGAAAACCACTCTCTCATTAAAGCTAAAATAGCTCCCGTATCCCAGAGCCCCCGGGATCGCCACCACCCCTTCCGTACGGTCATGAATATTGCTCTGGATATTCCTCACTGCCGAGGAGCCCAGTTCAAGTATTCCGCGCATCTCCGCGGATTCAGTCTGTCCTAACCACGCGCGCGCTTTCTCCGTCAGAGGCGTTACCGAGAATGTGTTCTCGCCACTGAAATACGCCAGCATATCCTCAGAGGTATCCAGAGCGCTTAATGCGGTGAGCTTTTCGTTTAACGGCTGTTTCCCGGCAAGCGATTCATTTCAGTCTCCGTGTTTCATCCATGACCTCTTTCACCGCTTTGGGGGTGGCAGCTTCACGCTCACTGTCGCTGTCGGTTGCGTTACTGAGTCGGACAACGCCTTTTCTGGTAAGACTGATCTACCGCAGAGGCTATGTCTTCTGCGCGTTCTGCGGCTGATTCAGCCCGGATAGCGAGGGCTTCTGAGGCTTGTTTATTCCGGTCAGCCGCCACAGCACTTGCCGCTGCTTCCTCCGCTTTCTGCGTCGCAACTGAAGCATGAAGCGCCGCTTCCGCAACGTGTTGTTTAACCTCATTTGCTGAACTGGCTGCCTGAACAGAAAACGCTTCAGCCCTTATTGCAGATTGTTCAGCACCATCAGCAGACAATGCGGCATTCGCCTCTGACCTGGCAGCCTCTGTTTCCGACTGCTTCGCTGCCTGTGCCGCTGACTTTGCTTCCTGCTCATGGTTCGACGCGTCTTCGGCTTTGTCGGTTGCCACTCTGGCAGACTCCGCGGCGCTGGCTTCGGCCTGTGATGCTGACAGTGCGCTGGCTGCTGCGTTGCTCTCATGCTTTCCTGCCAGTTCTGCACTGGCAGCAGCAGCGAATTCAGCAGACTGGGCGCTTTTTGCACTTTCAGACGCCACCCCGGCGTCTGATGCCGCACTGTCAGCACTTTCTGATGCCGCCTGTGCTGACGCTGCGGCTTTTTCCGCCGAAGCTTCAGCCCGTTGCGCGGCCCCTTCTGCTGATTCTGCATTTTTTTCCGACCTGGCGGCAGAATCTGCAGCCTCTCTGGCGGCTTCCGTTGCAAGTGTCGCATTATTCTCAACTTCAGCAGCCTGTCGGGAGACCTCTTCCACCATTTGTTCAAAACGGCGGAGTGCCTCAGGACGCACATCATCCTCAGAAGGCGCGCCAAGAAAATCATTGAGCGTTCCGGGCTTAGAGTCCTCATAGACCGTTATCATACCTGCATGAGCAGGAGGATAACCCTCGACAAGCAGAGTCACATAGTACTGGCCATATTCAACACTCATACCATAACGTCCAGCCTCATCCGGATTTTCCGAGGCGACTGTATTCACGACCACCGTGGTGCTGTTCCGTTTCGCTTTCAGTTGAATAGTGCAGTTCTGTATCGGTTTTCCCGTGCCATCTTTAAGCACACCAGAAATCTGTACTGGCATAATGACTCCATAAAAAAACCCCGACAGTGCGGGGCAAATAACTGAACTGATATCCTTCCCCTCGCTGAAGAACGGGAAGGATGCAAGGACACACTCAGGCAAGAGTGATACCTGCGGATGATTTTTTAACCACCATGACAACCAGGTCGCTTATCTAGGCTGAAGGGTTCCATTTATTACTGCTTCTGGAAGAAACCGAAAATGTCATCGTGACATGCCCCCTTCCGGCGGGCATATCAATCACCCCGGAGTAAGTCGACGTTTTGTCCGTCACACTGTCATTAAATATCTGCACACCATTTTTACGGATATCCAGGGTACAGGTCGTCGACCAGGAGCCGTCCGCACCATCACTGATATTGTATGTACGGCTGGCACCGCGGAACATAACAGGTGGAATGATGATCTGCCTGTCAAACGCCTGATCATCAAATACTGTCAGGGTCAGGGTTCCTGACGGCCATCCGTTGTAATGGTGTTGCGGATCCACGCCTGCACGCGGAAAACTTTTTGCAACAGCTTTAACAATATCCCCGTCAATCTGATTCGCTGAAAGTTTTCCAAGGATCCGGCAGTTCTGATTGTTCGTGATATTGTCCAGCGTACCGGAGCTGGCATTAATATTGCCGCTGATATCCGCATTTTTAGCTGTCAGCTTTCCATCCGCTGTCAGTGAGAATGCTGGCGGGTACGCCATCGGCTAATTACCTCCTGCTCCGGATCGGCTTCGCTGTTTCCGTTGACGAAGTTCACCGCATCCAGAAAACGGGCGTAAACCTTACGCCGGACCACCGTTCCGCCGACCAGACTCTGCAAATCCTCCACCATACCGGTGACCATGCCGTACAGGTTAGAGACCGTCAGCGTGGGACGCGTACTGGTGCCTTTGCCATTCAGTTCAAAACCACTCCCCTGAATGGGATACGCCTGATACTGCCGCCCCTGCCAGGTGACTGGTTCACCTTTTTCATTCTGCTCATTACAGAAAAAATAGCGTTCACCACCGACCTCTGTCAGGTCAATTTCCCAGAACACCACGCTGGCCGACTGCTCCGCACGGGTGCATTCATTCAGTGTTTCCTGCCGGATAACTGAGCGGTGCAACCGCATACACCAACATCAGCAACCAGGCCAGCCACGACACCAGCGGTTTATGTGTGGCGTCTTTTCTGCGGTAAAAAAAAAGCGTCAGCACGATGACCGTGCATAACGCCACATTCAGCAGTCCTGGAATATTACCTGCCATTACCACCTCCCCACAGGCGGGAAAACAACCCCGATATCAACGAACCGATATCTTGTTGATGGATAAACGACAGAATTTTTACTGACACCACAGATACCAGTACCGCACACAATGCTTCAGCAGAGGCTCCGTTATAACCTGTTTTAGTTGCAAGATATGACGCCAGCGCCTTTGCCCCCAGCACACCAATGATGAATGACACCAGAAAATGAGCCGCCACCCGCCAGGCAGACAGTGCCTGTGGCATCGTGGCCACAAACAGTGCCCGGCAAATGCGCCAAACACTATCCCGAAATCCGTATTGGTAAACAGACCGAATGCCGTCGCCCCTCCGAGCGCCGCAGCCGTGCCCGTCCCGGATAAGGGTTCAGACATGATTTTCTCCTGTAAATAAAAAGGGCCGCCTGTGGCCCACTGATAACACCCACTCAAAGGCGCCTGCAGTCACCTTTGAGTAGGGATTATCTAGTGGTTATTAATGCGTATGTCAGGTGAAACGCGGAGGAATAAGGCTTACCGGTAATTCAGGTTAATATTTGCATTTAAACCAGAAAATTTAATTTATATACTCTTGTTACTTCCCGAGGCGGGAAGTTAAAAGAGAGGAAATTCTTTAAGTATCACGGACCTTGTCCCGCGGCTTCTAATCCGACAGCCGCGCTCTTTTTTGTACTCGTTTTCATCGTAGTTATTCTCGGACTTTGTCCCGCGGCCAGTTTCATTTGGTCGTGCCTTTTTTTATCCTGGAAAAAGCAGCAGACAGAAACGACAAAACCCGCACGATGGCGGGTTCTGACAAACATACACTACATTAATATCTACATAATAAATTCGGATGGACCATCCCCGAAGGATTTCCCTATGCTCGCCTCAGCCACTCTTTCGGAAATGGCCCATTCGAATTCTATACAATTAAACTTAGTTGCAAGATATGACATTAGTTCTCCATATCCCCAGGGATTGGAGCAACTTACTCTCAGAATAAAGTGGCAAGTGCTATCATGAATACTCCCGTAAAAATCGTTACGTCTGCTACCAGTTTTTTCGAGTGCTTATCTGCCAGATGCGCAATAAAGAAGCAAAGCATCCCGCTTAATACAAACCATATCCCCATAGATTCTCTCCTTATCTATTGATGCTGCTAAACAAGACAACTGTTAGCAACACTTCCAATCCCTGGTTGTTGGATGAAGCCCTGAATAACCGCCCATCCATTGTATAAAAACAAATTAAATATAGATCATCCGTTTGCTAATCAAGCAGACTGTCTTTCAGAAATCTTCTTAAACTTTGCCAGGAAGTTGTACATTGGTCTCATACAGGGATGAGGGTATCCCTCCCGCATGAAAACAACGCGCCTCTCATCAACGCTGATTATTGTTACCAGTGTGCCACGGTCGTCTTTATAACGTTGCTGAGGGCTCGGAAAAATCGTTCGAGTTAAACATACAACACAATATACATTTGAAAAAAAACCACCTCACAGGAGGTGGAGGTCAACGCATGAAAAATATTTTATTATTATTGGTCGTATCGCCTACCACATGTGATAAGCGTTACAGGGTTGAGGTGTCGGGTGCCTCCCGAAACATATTGCCTGCCTCAAGATCTAATATGTCAATGGCCTTCGGCTGAAGCTGTCCTAGCCATCCCGCACTTGGGAACACCTCAAAATTATGCCGAGCTTGGTGCCGACTACCGGAAGCAAACGGCTGACCCCACTGATTATAAGTCAATCGCTCTAGCCAACTGAGCTAGAGTCGGCATTAATTGGTTCCTCAGGGCCAGGCTTGACCGAGCAATAAAAGTCATCCCCTTCGGAACCGGAAGGCATAATAACGGAGAAAAAATTCACTCCCACACAAAAAACCCGAAAATCCTTAAAGATAAGTAAAGATATGTTTTGCTTTTGCTTAATTTAAGCCCTAAACAAAAATCAAGGTATGTTGTCTGAGTCCTCAGCGCACAAATCATCACAATCCAGGCGCATTGCAACATCCTCCCAGACGCTATTACCTACACTTAGAGAGGCTCTTCACAAACACGCCCAAAGGGCGATTTACGGGTACAATCTCAATCCAATAACTGATATCTGTATCAATCAAAAAATAAATTAAAGATATTTTCGACAAATTAGTGTAATGTGAACGTTCATTTACTCAGGAAAAAGCCTATGTCAGAACGTAAAGACTCTAAATCACGCCGTAATTATCTTGTCAAATGCGCCTGCCCGAACTGCACCCAACATTCTGAACACAGTTTTTCGAGAGTACAAAAAGGTGCTCTGTTAATCTGCCCTCATTGTAATAAGTTATTCCAGACAACCCTCAGCGCTGCATAACAAATAAATTTTAACGTATTCATGCCACATATAATAGCCACAACTATTATGTGAGATTATCTTATTAAAGATAATAAAAAACCCGCTGCATGCGGGTTTAATATTTTCAACTTTAATTAATTTCAATTGTGACTTTTTCGGAACAGCCGCTCCCTTACGCACGTTTTGTAAGGACAGCAGCTAGCTTCTGCGGTTCGACTATTCGAGCAGAAAAGTTGCACGTCACAACAACGGTCAGCGTACTTTCTCCTTCAGGAGATATGATGAAATATGCTCACCGTTATCATGAAATGCCGGATCAGTAAGAATTTAATTCAACTAACCCAACAATACATCCATTATTTCTGTCAATATGACCACTCAGGCATTAGCCTTCTTCGTTATCGCATAGAGACAATTTTTTGGATTTTTACTCTGTGGTAACTACGTTAGCAGCAACCGGACCTTTAGAACCATTCTCAATAGAGAATGTTACTTTTTGTCCTTCAAACAGGGTGCGATAATTATCACTCTGGATAGCAGAGAAATGAACAAACACATCTTTACTGCCATCAACAGGCGAGATAAATCCGAAACCCTTATCAGCATTAAACCATTTTACTAAACCAGTCATCATTATTAGACATATTTTTTATTCCTTAATTTTGAGCCTTTCGGCATAGATGGTTTTATTACAGAAACTACTTCGTGCTTAGTGGAGAGACTCAAAGAAGGGATAAATATATAATACCTGAAATGAGAACTGCTTTAATAAACTACCTTGTACACGTCTGTTCTTCAAACCGACGCAATCATTAACGCATGGGCATACATATTAATCAATGTTTATTTTAGCCGTCCAGGTCCCCTTACAGCCCAGGAAGTATTTCTGCGTTATTTTTAAGCACGTGTATAGTGCACCGTGTTTCAAACATTAAGGAATTTGTTTGTCCCGTAAAATGACAGGAATTGTCAAAACCTTTGACTGCAAAAGCGGTAAAGGTCTTATCACCCCCTCCGATGGCCGCATAGACGTACAGCTTCACATTTCAGCACTAAGCCTCCGCGATTCAGAAGCACTCATTCCCGGGTTGCGCGTTGAGTTTTGTCGAATAAATGGCCTTCGTGGTCCTTCGGCAGCGAACGTTTATCTCTCATGACTTGAAATGCCACCTTTACTTTTGGTAATCATTAAGCAGAGCTTCAGAACAAGGATAGTTTACATGAATCAGACTGTCTATCTCAGCAACTGACTGACTGGTCTTAAGAGCTTATGCAGTACTATAGCAATGACTATGCTGCTATTTATTTAGCCTAAAGATCATCGAGTACTGAAGCCCCTATCTTATAACAGGGGCAAAATATAAAAGACTCAACGCATTGCTTTTGCATCCAGAATGTTGATATGAACGCTTATCCTGAATGCCATAATCAAGCATGACGTTCCGCCATCCCCGCCATGCAACAGCGCGACCTTTGCCAACATCTCACATTCGCTGTAAGTAATTGTTTTCAATGATTAAGAACAGCTGAATAACAACTACTCTTAACACCTTACATCAAAAAATGCGGACCGCACTAGTGCTTTTTTTATGGTTTTCTACGCAAACAATCGGATCCATCTCCAGCCGAAGATCCAGCATAGACAAACATCCCTCGACGAATCCTTCCGCTAATTGCATTTCTATCCGGATCTGTTTTTTTTCACATTCTTATGTCGCTTTGCCATACCCCTCTTGGACACTCTGAGAACGTAATGAGCCACTAACAGTTCATAATCGTAATGACTCCTCTTACGAAGCCTGGCCAAGCAACTTTCAATAATCAGTCCGTCATCATCACAACATTGAGGGCGAGCTTTGTTTGTATAAGGCAATAGACCTTTAAAGCCAGGCTGCAATTGAGGATTAGTTAATGCGATGTGAATCACTCGCAGCCCAGGCTCCCCATAAATCTAAAACCTTCTGTATATCACGCATTATTCTTCCCCACTTACGCCAGCACGCCAATTGCCAACGCACGATCGATAAAACGAAATATCAGCTCCAGTTGGGAGCCATACTTTTCTTCAAATGCCACGGTGTCCGCATGTAGCTCGTTGTGATGCTTTCTGCACAAAGGCAACACAAAGAGGTCATGCGCTTTTTGTACCCACTCCCCCCTGACCGTGGCCTATCAGGTGATGAGGATCATCGGCGGGCTTTCCACAACATGCACACGGCTGTGTCTTAACCCAGCGCGTGTACTTCTCGTTAACCCATCGACGGCGTTTGGGGCGCAGCATAAAAGACTCCGGTGATTCCGGGGTCAACCTTAAGCGCGGAGCACCTTTTTCACTTTGTCATGGACAATGCTGGTGGCCGGGACCGAGGGAACCAGGTCACTTTCACGGGTTACCGATTGGACTACTGGCTCTGGCATTCTCAGGGCCTTACAGGCTGCGCTTTCCGGCAGAACATCAGCCAGTTCATAACGAACCAGCCACCAGCACAGCTCCGGTAGCGTAACGACATGGTTATCATCAAAACCGAGATCCCGGCGAACAACAGACAGCACCCAGCGTGCACAGTTATCCGTTGCCATTGATTCCAGCCGTTCGTTGAACTGATCGCGCAGCTGGTTATCGCAATGCCAGCACAAGCGGATCGCCCCCGGAGCGTGGCGCATTGTTGTTACGTGTTCGCTGTGCCAGTCAGAATGAGGCCACTGACAACCTTTTTCCCGAAGTAACCAGCTTTCAAGGCTCTCTACTCCACCAGCACGACGAATAACAGATTCATTGCGGAAAACATCCCGAATACCGGGATCTTCCGCTAATGGTTGTGATGACGCCGGAACGACGCCACTGGCAAAAGATGAATAACGTTCCGGCTCTGGCTCCAGCAGGACACGCCCCTGCATAAACAGGGGCATCAACTCGGAACCTGGCCTGAACAATACGATCCCCATTCGTGGGGCAATTTCAGGAGTCAGTAACGCTCTCACGGCCACCTCAATGAACGGTCTCAAGCAGCTTTAACAGCTCAGGGAATCTGGACTCGAAGAAATGCGGCTGAGTCTCGCGCGGGTTTGCCGGACTGGTGATGTTCTTGCCGAACATGCAGCCCTTCGCCGTAAGTGACCAAAATTTTTTAATGCCGTTGATTCCTGTTCGTGCTGTATCGCTCACGATGTTACAACAATCCCCAGCTTCGCCAACTGGTAGATATACACCTGGTTTGCCGTTATGCGAATAGCCGAGAATGGCGCAAGTCGTAAGGTCTGTATTGATCGATGTGTTTAAGGAAGCACAACATTATGGCGAAGTTCCACCAGGGTATAACCCTGCTCTTGCGACGAAGCAACCCAGAAGGGAAATTACCCGTCAACGCCTCAGCCTAGAAGAATGGCAAAAAATCTTTGATATCGCAGATGCCAGTCATCGTTATATGGGGAATGCCATGCTGTTAGCACTGGTTACTGGCCAGCTGTTAGGTGATATCTCGCGTATGAAATTTAGTGATATTTGGGATGATCATCTCCATGTCATTCAGGAAAGACCGGGAGCAAAATCGCAATTCCTCTTTCTCTTCACCTCAATGCGATTAACTGGAGTTTACGCGATGTAGTAACCCGCTGCCGTGACTATGCAGTCAGTCCATACTTAGTACATTTTTTTCCGTTCAACTTCACAAGCAGAGCGCGGAGCACAGGTTAAAGCCAATACATTGACGATGAATTTTAGTAAAGCGAGAGATTTAGCAAGAATTGACTGGAGCAAAGGTTCGCCCGCAACATTCCATGAACAACGATCTTTATCTGAACGTCTATATAAAGAACAGGGGGTAGATACACAAAAACTACTTGGCCATAAAACACAACGGCAAACTGACCGTTATCATGACGATCGAGGCAAAGGGTGGAACAAAGTAGCGTTGTGAAATTTAAACGTTTCACCGCCATCTTGATTTTCTCAACACACATGAAAAAGATCCAAACGGTCCGCTTGGAGCAAGGAGCAGCCCTTTGACTTATATAGTAAAAAACTGTATGCAATAAGTTTTTAAAGTTAACGAAATTCATATATGAGATGCCATAAAATTGAAATAGCCATCCATATATGATTTAAAAATGGATGGCACTATTAATTAACGGATTTATTAGAATCAAATCTCAAATGAAAGGGTGACGGTGAAAACACCATATTTTATATTACTTATATCACACGTGTATTCAGAATTGAATCTGATAGAAACACCATGGTATGCGCATATATTTTTAACTATATATAGACCCAATCCTTGTCCTTCTGTTTTTTTTATTAATGTATTATCACATCTAAACCCCCTATCAGTAAGGCGCATTAAATCTTTTGAATCAACAAAAGGACCAATGGATGTGATAACTACATCTAGTTTAGACTGGGAACCGTCTAGGGAGTCAAAATATACATTTATTTCATTATCTTTGGGTGAATATTTTATAGCGTTATCCAATATTAAAAATGGAACTATATCGAATGAGTTCATAGCTCTTATTGTAAAGGTGGAGTTACCATTGAACTGTAAATCTACCTTTTTTTTATAACATTTACTTTTTAATATTTTCCTTGCCTTATCGAATTTTTTATACACTACAGCATTAAACTTAGCACCATTACCAACTTGTCCATTAGCTAATTCCATATCACTGTATACAATTCTAGGAGAAACCATAGTGAGTGAATGATGTATTGTTAATGCTGCATTTTCTATCCTCTCTTTAGTTTCTCCCCTAGATATAAGATTATTTAGATCCTCTGAGAAAGACAGTGACTCCATAGCTAGCCTTCCAATATCATGTTTCAATTCTTCAAGAATTAGAACTTTACGTGATAAATCTTCAACTTTATTATTTAGAAAATCAATTTCAACTGATTTTTCTTTATGAAAGTTTTCAACTTCCCTCTTGAAAGACTCTTTTAATCTTTCAATTCTATTATAGTTAATCCCAGCCATGTCAATCCTTTATGCTTTTTATTATCTCTCGCAAAGACGTCGTTACGAATATGCTTATAATATCTTTAGTTGAGCTATCCAATCCACTTGACTGATTTGCATCAGTTAACAAGGAATCATTTTTTTTCAGAATTGACAATATATAAGCTTGCTCCAACTTAAAGACATCATAAAGCTCAACATTAGAATCAATGAGTTTTTGCCTTATTCTTACCCATCTTGTTTTAGGATCAGAAACTATAGCTATAGCCCGATCTAATACCTCTGTCCATTGTTCTACAGAACTAACCTTTGGCATTGCAATGTCAGCTTTGTTTATATAAGACTGATAGGAAAATTCAAAGGACTTTGTGCTGTAAGCTATAATGTACTTATCTGGATATCTTTTCCTTATTTCGCTAACAACAAACGCCCCTTCAGCTTTAGCACCGAAAGCTTTACCGACTCCTTCTATGTCACAAACAACTATAGGATACGATTCTATTTTTTTTAAATTATCAATATCACCGACTTCGTGTATTGAAAAACCTGCAACCTTTAACTTTTCCGCACTTAGAAATGACTGATCGTCAATCACCGCAATGTCGCAGTTCCTTCTAAGAGAGTCATTATTTTTTACAGTTACAGCTATATCACTAAGTTTATGTACTACATCCTTTTTTTTTCTGTTAAACATTCCTATTCTCCTTAAGAATTTAAAAAGAAAAAAGCCACTAACGTTCACAAATTCTCCAAAATCAAAAATTGCTTAGTAAACACGCAACTGTTGACAGTACACTTTGCCAGCATCAGGATTACGGTAATGTTTTAGTCCGTTTTTGATTTTTCCAAAAATTACCGATACACACCAATGAATTTTGGCATTATGGCACGTAAATTTAAAGAGGGGCTGATTGACGCAGAATCCCACCAATTTTAGGGGGGGTGTAGAGTAGCAGCAAAGAATCAGTAAGGGCATGAGTAAGGCCAAAGTCATTCTGGCTTGTAAGACTGGGTCATAGGTCACCAGACAACGTATTTCACCTCTCAGTTGAAATCAAGCGTGAGCGATGTTCGTTTGCAGTGCTCCATAACTGATAAAACATGACGTTATATAAACTCTATTTTAATGAGTAGGGCTAGAGCAGCGGACTTCAGGGGATAATAAAAAATATAAATTTTTCCTTTGCATCAAAAGAGATGGTTGCTTAACATGATTTACCGTCAAACTCACTAATTAGAGTTTCTTTTTATGTTCTACATATAGGCTGAGGTTTTTATGTCTTTAGAATTATATTGATTTAGTATGATTGCAACCAAAAAATTCATGCTTAAAGAAATTAAGTTTGACCAAGAAAACGATAGTTTTTATTTGAGTAACTTTCTCACTTCTCAAGGAAAAGTCTGTATGGCCATCTTTGTTAGAAGAAGCATCTCAAAATGATGATGCCTGGCTTGAGCAAGAAATCTTAAATAGAGGGTTGCTTGCTACCCATTATCCCCGAAGAAAGCCTAATAGCACTGAGATGATACAGGCTAAAGTCCCCCACAATGCTGCTCAAACTTTAGCTGGAGGAGAATTCAATCGTTTATATGCCCGAGGACTAAGTGCGCGAGCAAAAGCAGAAGGAATTGAATTCGTTGAAGCTTATCGAGCAAGACATTCAGAAAACCCTCGCGCTGAATCTCAAGCTATAATTGGGAAAAAATTCCGACCGGAAGCAATTCTTGAAGATTTACGTAATAACCCTGGCGTAGATACGGCATTAGGCGTACCTCACTGGCCCTAACTCCGGCATAACAATTAAACTTGTTTTGTAAAAAAATAATGAGAGGCACTTTCGGAGTTTAAATCCTTAAGTGCTTTGATGAGAATCGTCTCCAACGTTTATTAACGCGATCTTAGTTTAAAGGCACGTAAAGACCTCACTCATCAACGAGTGTCCCAAGCTTTAATCATAAAAAGCTATGGTATGCCTAGTTGAAACCTAACGATAGAACTACCGTCTGCCCCCCCAAAACTACTAGGGGGGTTTTGATAACTCTGTTTTGATAAAATTTTGATAACCGTTAGCAGACTAACAAAAAACAACGGGCGTGTTATACGCCCGTTACAGTTTTTAACACATGCAGAAATTACATGTTTTCGATGATCGCGTCACCAAACTCGCTACATTTCAGCAGCTTAGCGCCGTCCATCAGACGTTCGAAATCGTAAGTTACGGTCTTGGCGTTGATCGCGCCTTCCATACCTCTTAACAATTAATCAGCCGCTTCGGTCCAACCCATGTGGCGCAGCATCATCTCGGCAGACAGAATAATTGAACCCGGGTTCACTTTATCCTGACCTGCATATTTCGGTGCAGTACCGTGGGTAGCTTCAAACAGTGCACATTCGTCACCGATTGTTTGCCCCCCGGCCGCGATACCAATACCGCCAACCTGAGCGGCCAGAAGCATCGGAGATGTAGTCACCGTTCAGGTTCATACACGCGATAACGTCATACTCAGCCGGAACGCAGCAGGATCTGCTGCAGGAACGCATCGGGCGATCACGTCCTTTAACCACGATCTCTTTGCCGGTGTTCGGGTTCTTGATTTTAACCCACGGGCCGCCATCGATCAGTTCGCCGCCGAACTCTTCACGCGCTAACTGGTAACCCCAGCCCTCTTGAACGCGCCTTCGTGAACTTCATGATGTTGCCTTTGTGCACCAGGGTCAGAGAATCGCGATCGTTAGTGATTGCGTATTCAATCGCCGCACGCACCAGACGTTTCGTTCCTTCTTCGGAGCACGGTTTGATACCAATGCCACAATGTTCCGGGAAGCGAATTTTCTTCACGCCCATCTCTTCACGCAGGAATTTAATCACTTTCTCTGCATCAGCAGAGTCAGCTTTCCATTCGATACCCGCGTAGATGTCTTCAGAGTTTTCACGGAAGATGACCATGTCGGTCAGTTCAGGATGTTTAACCGGGCTTGGGGTGCCCTGATAATAACGAACCGGGCGCAGACAGACGTACAGGTCAAGTTCCTGACGCAGCCCTGCTAACGTTCAGAGAAGCGAATACCGCCACCGACCGGGGTCGTCAGGGGACCTTTAATGGCGACGCGGTAATCACGAATCAGATCCAGGGTTCTCAGTCGCAGCCCAGACGTCCTTGACCGTAAACCTGGGTGGATTTCTACAACGGGTGTAGATTTCCATCCAGGAGATTTTACGCTCTCCCTTTATAGGCTTTCTCGACTGCAGCCATTCACAACTATTGATCATCGGAGGGGTTACATCAACACCGATGCCGTCGCCTTCAATGAATGGGATAATCGGATTGTGCGGCACGTTCAGTTTGCCGTTTTGCAGGGTGATCTTTTTGCCTTCAGCCGGAACAACTACTTTACTTTCCATTCACCTCTCCTTCGAGCGCTTCTGGTTTGCTCGTCTGTCATCACGCTGCATGTGCAATTGCGTCCTGCTACACGGATGCGTTAGAGCAATTTTTTGTTAATGTTTTGTAATGAGCGTGTCAATACTACCCTATTGTTTGTCGCCATGAAAGACACTCGTTATTAGGCTATAATGCGTCAATTGATAAGGCCTGAAAATACCATGCAAAAAACATCTTTTAGAAATCACCGCCTTGAGCGATTCAGCTCACGACAAACCACCAGGCAGCGCAAAGAAAACCAGCCAAAACGCGTGGTTTTGTTCAATAAACCTTACGATGTTTTGCCGCAATTTACCGATGAAGCGGGCCGCAGCACGTTGAAAGATTTTATTCCCGTGCAGGGTGTCTATGCCGCTGGCCGTCTCGACAGGGACAGCGAAGGGCTTCTGGTGCTCACCAACGACGGTGCATTGCAGGCACGACTCACGCAGCCAGGCAAACGTACCGGCAAAATTTATTATGTGCAGGTTGAGGGGGAGCCAGACAGTGAAGCGCTGAACGCCCTGCGTAACGGCATCACGCTGAATGATGGTCCTACCCTACCCGCAGGGGTGGATATTGTGGCTGAACCGGAGTGGCTGTGGCCAAGAAACCCGCCGATTCGCGAACGCAAAAACATTCCTACCACCTGGCTTAAAATCACGTTATATGAAGGGCGTAATCGCCAGGTTCGCCGAATGACCGCCCATGTCGGGCATCCGACGCTGCGGTTGATCCGCTACGCTATGGGCGACTATACGCTCGACGGACTGGCGAACGGCGAATGGCGGGAACATCCGTCGTCGCAAAGTGTCTGACGAAGCACATTACCCAACATCATCATGGAAGAAGAATTATGGATACCCGTGTTATCGCCGCGTTAGTGTTATCAGCAGTATCGCCATTTTGCGTTGCAAAGCAGGACTGCGAAGCCATTGCGGGCGATAGCGCAGGTGCGGCGGAATATCTTTATGAAACCGCCGAGGTGAAAACGAACTCTCGACTGCATTTCTATTCTGCGCCGCACGAGGAGTGCCGACTCCCCGCCCATTTGATCAACGGCGACACGGTGGAAGTCCTGAGAAGCCAGCGAATCGCGCAATCAAAAGATGCCCCCATCCAGACTTTCCGCTACGTCCGTTATCGTGATGCTAAAGGCTTGTTTGCGACCGGATGGGTCACCGCAGAAGGTCTGGCTCCCGTGGCGAATCCCTTGCCTGTAAATGAAACCTGTCAACAGTGGGCGAATAAAGCAATGCCCGGGCGAATCAGGAACGCACCGGCGAAGGATAACCATTACCGGGTTCAGGGTAGCGGACGCGCCTCTTTTTATACGATGCCGGATGAACAGTGTCGCAGTACCTCCCTATTCCTGATCCCCGGCGACGTTGTTTCCGCACAAGAACAATCAGAAGATGATTTTCTTGAAGTGACGTATTACACCGTCGATCGCCGCATCGTGCGCGGCTGGTTAAAAAAATCGCAGCTGCAGCCTGTCAACAGCGGTGATCGTTATCGCGATGATATCAATCCGTTATCTACGGACAAGGCGACACGGATTGCCACGCTCAATTTGCGTCACGACTATCAATGTATCTTTTATGAGAGCTGGAACGCTAAAAAGGCCATCGAGATTATCGTGCGCGAAGACCACCAGGCCGCGTTGTGCCGTGGGGGCGCCGATCCAGCAACCTCCCCTCCAACGGCCTACATTAGTATTGATAAGACCAGCGGCGAGATTAGCTGGCCAGATGTCGCTGAAGGATTTGAAGAAGAATAAAGAGGTCACCGATGTTTAAACCGCACGTCACCGTTGCCTGCATTGTGCATGCAGAGAACAAATTTTTAGTCGTTGAGGAAACCATCAACGGCAAAGCGCTATGGAACCAGCCCGCCGGACATCTGGAAGCGGATGAGACATTAGCAGAAGCCGTTGCGCGTGAACTGTGGGAAGAGACCGGCATCAGCGCGCAGCCTCAGCACTTTATTCGTATGCACCAGTGGATAGCCCCCGATAAAACGCCGTTCTTACGTTTTCTGTTTTGCATTGAGCTTGCCAATATGTGCGATACCGAACCCCATGACAGCGATATAGATTGCTGCCACTGGGTGAGCGCACAAGAGATACTCAATGCGCCAAACCTGCGTTCTCCGCTGGTTGCCGAGAGTGTGCGCTGTTACCAGAGCGGGCAACGTTATCCACTGGCGATGATCGGTGAATTTAACTGGCCGTTTACAGAGGGTGTCAAGTAAATGGCTGCGTGATAGAATATGCCGCCTTGAAGTTCAATGTCGTGAGTATTCCAATGTCTGAAAGCCCCAAAAAAAAGTGATCGTCGGCATGTCCCGGCGGTGTCGATTCCTCCGTTTCTGCCTGGCTGTTGCTGCAACAGGGTTATCAGGTAGAAGGCCTGTTCATGAAGAACTGGGAAGAGGACGACGGTGAGGAATATTGCACAGCGGGCCGCCGATCTTGCGGATGCTCAGGCCGTCTGCGATAAGCTCGGCATTGAACTGCATACCGTAAACTTTGCCGCAGAATATCTGGGACAACGTTTTTCGAACTCTTTCCTCGAAGAGTACAAAGCCGGTCGTACGCCGAACCCGGATATTCCTGTGCAATAAAGAAATCAAATTTAAAGCCTTCCTCGAATTTGCCGCTGAAGATTTAGGTGCCGATTACATCGCCACCGGTCACTACGTGCGCCGTGCCGATGTAGACGGTAAAAGCCGCCTGCTGCGTGGCCTTGACGGCAATAAAGACCAGAGCTATTTCCTCTATACGCTCGGCCATGAGCAGATCGCGCAAAGTCTGTTTCCTGTAGGTGAACTTGAGAAACCGCAGGTACGCAAAATTGCCGAAGATCTGGGGCTCATCACCGCGAAGAAAAAAGATTCCACCGGTATTTGCTTTATCGGTGAACGTAAATTCCGTGAATTCTTAGGTCGTTACCTCCCGGCGCAACCGGGCAAAATCATCACTGTTGACGGCGACGAAATTGGCCAGCATCAGGGGTTGATGTACCACACCCTTGGCCAGCGCAAAGGTCTGGGGATTGGCGGAACCAAAGAAGGTTCTGAAGAATCCAGTGGTATGTCGTCGACAAAGATGTTGAGAACAACATTCTGGTTGTTGCTCAGGGTCATGAACACCCGCGTCTGATGTCTGTCGGGCTGATCGCGCAACAATTGCACTGGGTTGATCGCGAGCCGTTCAGCGGAACCCTGCGCTGCACGGTGAAAACCCGTTACCGTCAAACCGACATCCCTTGCACCGTTAACGCCCTGGACGACGATCGCATTGAAGTTGTCTTCGATGAGCCGGTTGCCGCCGTTACGCCGGGTCAGTCAGCGGTCTTTTACATGGGTGAAGTGTGTCTCGGCGGCGGCATTATCGAGCAGCGCCTGCCCCTGCCGGTATAATTATTCTCTTAGACTGATACAAGGAAGCAGTGATCGTGGCAAAGAATTTTTATGACATCACCCTCGCGCTGGCCGGTATTTGCCAGTCGGCACGCCTGGTGCAAGAACTGGCGCACCAGGGACACTGTGATGCCGATGCGCTACACGTTTCACTGAACAGCGTCATCGATATGAACCCCAGCTCAACGCTGGGCGTGTTCGGTGGCAGCGAGGCCAATCTGCGCCTCGGACTGGAGACCCTGCTCGGCGTGCTCAACGCCAGCAGCCGTCAGGGCTTAAACGCAGAACTCACCCGTTACACCCTGAGCCTGATGGTGCTGGAGCGCAAACTGTCGGCAGCAAAAGGGGCGATGGATACGCTGGGTGAACGAATTAACGGTTTACAGCGCCAGCTCGACCATTTTGATTTGCAGTCGGAAACGCTGATGAGCGCCATGGCGGGCATCTATGTTGACGTCATTAGCCCTCTGGGGCCGCGCATTCAGGTGACCGGTTCTCCTGCTGTTCTGCAAAGTCCTCAGGTTCAGGCAAAAGTTCGCGCCTCTCTCCTTGCAGGTATCCGTGCAGCCGTGCTCTGGCATCAGGTTGGCGGAGGCCGTCTGCAACTCATGTTTTCTCGCAATCGTCTGACCACTCAGGCCAAACAAATTCTTGCTCATTTAACCCCGGAGTTATGATCTATGGAATTATCCTCACTGACCGCCGTTTCCCCTGTCGATGGACGCTACGGCGATAAAGTCAGCGCGCTGCGCGGGATTTTCAGCGAATACGGTTTGCTGAAATTCCGTGTACAAGTTGAAGTACGCTGGCTGCAGAAACTGGCCGCGCACGCAGCGATCAAGGAAGTTCCTGCTTTTGCTGCCGACGCAAACGGTTTCCTTGATACCATCGTGGCGAACTTCAATGAAGATGATGCCACTCGCATCAAAACCATTGAGCGCACGACAAACCACGACGTGAAGGCAGTAGAGTATTTCCTGAAAGAAAAAGTGGCCGGAAACCCGGAACTGCATGCGGTTTCTGAATTCATCCACTTCGCCTGCACCTCTGAAGACATCAACAACCTGTCTCACGCATTGATGCTGAAAACCGCCCGTGATGAAGTGATCCTTCCGTACTGGCGTCAACTGATTGATGGCATTAAAGATCTGGCAGTGCAGTATCGCGATATTCCGCTGCTGTCGCGCACCCACGGTCAGCCAGCCACGCCGTCGACCATCGGTAAAGAGATGGCTAACGTGGCGTACCGTATGGAGCGCCAGTTCCGCCAGTTAAATCAGGTAGAAATTCTCGGTAAAATCAACGGTGCGGTCGGCAACTATAACGCGCACATCGCCGCGTACCCGGAGGTTGACTGGCACCAGTTCAGCGAAGAGTTTGTCACTTCGCTGGGGATCCAGTGGAACCCGTACACCACGCAGATCGAGCCGCATGATTACATCGCCGAGCTGTTTGATTGCATTGCCCGCTTTAACACCATTCTGATCGACTTTGACCGTGATGTCTGGGGTTACGTTGCCCTCAATCACTTCAAACAGAAAACTATCGCCGGTGAAATTGGTTCCTCTACCATGCCGCACAAGGTTAACCCGATTGACTTTGAAAACTCCGAAGGCAACCTGGGCCTGTCTAACGCGGTACTGCAACATCTGGCGAGCAAACTGCCGGTATCCCGCTGGCAGCGTGACCTGACGGACTCTACCGTACTGCGTAACCTGGGTGTCGGTATCGGCTATGCGCTGATCGCCTACCAGTCCACCCTGAAAGGCGTGAGCAAACTGGAAGTGAACCGCGATCGTCTGCTGGACGAACTGGATCACAACTGGGAAGTGCTGGCGGAGCCGATCCAGACCGTCATGCGTCGTTACGGCATTGAAAAACCGTATGAGAAACTGAAAGAACTGACCCCGCGGTAAACGCGTTGATGCCGAAGGCATGAAGCAGTTTATCGACGGTCTGGCACTGCCGGAAGAAGAGAAAGTTCGCCTGAAAGCCATGACCCCGGCTAACTACAATTGGTCGCGCCATCACCATGGTTGACGAGCTGAAGTAAATACCTTGCCCGGTGGCGCTAACGCTTACCGGGCCTACGATCGCGTAGGCCGGATAAGGCGCTCGCGCCGCCATCCGGCACTTCCCACTCCCCGGTTTACTAAATGTTTATCCCCACAACAACATAATCAGCGTTAGACTATTCATACCATTTACTTAGGGAGAAAAGAGAATGCGCGTACTGGTTGTTGAGGATAATGCATTGTTACGCCACCACCTGAAGGTTCAACTGCAGGATTTAGGGCACCAGGTGGATGACGCAGAAGACGCAAAGGAAGCCGATTATTACCTTAACGAACATCTGCCTGATATTGCGATTGTCGATTTAGGTCTCCCGGACGAAGATGGGCTTTCTCTTATCCGCCGCTGGCGCAGCAGTGAGGTTTCTCTGCCCGTCCTCGTATTAACCGCGCGTGAAGGCTGGCAGGACAAAGTCGAAGTGCTCAGTGCCGGGGCTGACGACTACGTGACCAAACCCTTTCATATTGAAGAGGTGATGGCGCGTATGCAGGCATTGATGCGCCGCAACAGCGGCCTGGCGTCCCAGGTCATTTCACTCCCCCCTTTCCAGGTCGATCTCTCCCGCCGCGAGCTGTCGGTCAATGACGAAGTGATTAAACTGACGGCGTTTGAGTACACCATTATGGAAACGCTGATCCGCAATAGCGGCAAAGTCGTCAGTAAAGATTCTTTGATGCTGCAGCTTTATCCGGATGCCGAACTCCGCGAAAGTCATACTATCGATGTACTCATGGGGCGTCTGCGCAAAAAAATCCAGGCCCAGTACCCCTAACCGACGTGATCACCACCGTGCGTGGTCAGGGATATCTTTTCGAACTGCGCTAATGAATAAATTACTGCGTCACTTTTTTCCCCTGTCGCTGCGGGTCCGTTTTTTACTGGCGACGGCGGGCGTTGTGCTGGTCCTTTCCCTGGCTTACGGCATGGTGGCGCTGGTCGGTTACAGCGTGAGCTTCGATAAGACAACCTTCCGCCTGCTGCGCGGCGAAAGCAATCTTTTCTATACCCTCGCAAAATGGGAAAACGACAAACTTCAGGTAGAACTCCCTGAACATCTCGATATGCAAAGCCCAACCATGTCGTTGATTTATGACGAGAACGGTAAACTGTTATGGGCGCAGCGCGACGTGCCATGGCTGGTCAAACGGGTTCACGCTGACTGGCTGAAAACCAATGGCTTCCACGAAATTGAGGCCAATGTCGGACGCCACCAGCGCATTGCTGAGTGACGATCATTCTGTCCAGCAGCAACTTAAAGAAGTGCGGGAGGATGACGACGATGCTGAAATGACCCACTCGGTGGCAGTGAATGTTTACCCTGCTACCGCGCGCATGCCGCAGCTCACTATCGTCGTTGTTGATACTATTCCAATAGAGCTGAAAACGCTCTTATATGGTGTGGAGTTGGTTTATCTATGTTGCTGGCTGCCAACCTGCTGTTAGTGATTCCCCTGCTCTGGGTCGCCGCCTGGTGGAGCCTGCGCCCTATTGAGGCGCTGGCGCGAGAAGTGCGTGAGCTGGAAGATCATCACCGCGAAATGCTTAACCCTGAAACGACGCGCGAACTAACCAGCCTTGTGCGTAACCTCAACCGACTGCTGAAAAGTGAGCGCGAACGTTACGACAAATATCGCACGACCCTGACCGACCTCACACACAGCCTGAAAACCCCGCTGGCGGTGCTGCAAAGTACACTGCGTTCCCTGCGCAGCGAAAAGATGAGCGTTAACGAAGCCGAACCGGTGATTGCTGGAACAAATCAGCCGTATTTCGCAACAGATCGGTTATTACCTGCACCGCGCCAGCATGCGCGGCAGCGGTGTTTTGCTCAGCCGCGAACTGCATCCTGTCGCACCGCTCCTCGATAATCTGACCTCTGCCCTGAATAAGGTTTACCAGCGTAAAGGGGTCAATATCAGTCTCGATATCTCGCCAGAAATCAGTTTTGTCGGTGAACAGAACGACTTTGTCGAAGTGATGGGCAACGTGCTGGATAATGCCTGTAAATACTGCCTTGAGTTCGTCGAAATCTCCGCCCGTCAGACCGACGATCATCTGCATATTTTGGTTGAGGATGACGGACCGGGGATCCCGCACAGTAAGCGCGCGCTGGTCTTTGATCGTGGCCAGCGTGTTGATACCCTGCGACCCGGGCAAGGCGTCGGACTGGCGGTAGCACGTGAAATTACCGAGCAATATGACGGGCAAATTATCGCCAACGACAGTCTGCTGGGTGGTGCGCGCATGGAGGTTATTTTCGGTCGCCAGCATCCAGGCCAGAAAGACGAATAACGCGGCATGTAATATTTGTGTATATAGTTCACCGCATCGGGTTACGCATCCGTTATAATCGGTGTCAGATACCAGCCTGCGGATACTCAATATGGAATACCAATTAACCCTCAACTGGCCCGAATTTCTCGAACGCCACTGGCAAAAACGTCCGGTGGTGTTGAAGCGTGGGTTCACCAACTTTATTGATCCGCTCTCTCCTGACGAACTGGCGGGACTGGCAATGGAAAGTGAAGTCGACAGCCGTCTTGTCAGTCATCAGGACGGCAAATGGCAGGTGAGCCACGGTCCCTTCGAAAGCTACGACCATCTCGGCGAGAACAACTGGTCGCTGCTGGTACAGGCCGTAAACCACTGGCATGAACCGACCGCCGCGCTGATGCGCCCTTTCCGTGCATTACCTGACTGGCGTATCGACGACCTGATGGTCTCTTTTTCCGTTCCCGGCGGCGGCGTAGGCCCCCATCTGGATCAGTATGATGTCTTTATTATTCAGGGAACTGGCCGTCGTCGCTGGCGGGTGGGCGAAAAACTGCAGATGAAGCAGCATTGCCCGCATCCCGATCTGTTACAGGTTGATCCTTTCGACGCCATTATTGATGAGAGACTGGAGCCTGGCGATATTCTGTATATTCCACCAGGATTCCCACACGAGGGTTATGCGCTGGAAAATGCCATGAACTACTCCGTCGGGTTCCGCGCGCCAAACGCCCGCGAACTGATCAGCGGTTTTGCCGATTATGTTCTGCAGCGTGAACTGGGAAGCACGTATTACAGCGACCCCGATATGCCGCCTCGCGATCACCCTGCCGACGTTCTGCCGCAGGAGATGGATACACTGCGCGAAATGATGCTCGGGTTAATCAATCAGCCGGAGCATTTCAAACAGTGGTTTGGTGAGTTTATTTCCCAGTCTCGCCACGAGCTGGACATCGCGCCGCCAGAGCCGCCGTATCAGCCCGATGAGATTTATGATGCTCTGAAGCAAGGCGATGTGCTGGTTCGTCTTGGCGGATTGCGTGTACTGCGCATTGGTGACGATATATACGCAAACGGCGAGAAGATTGATTCCCCACACCGTCCGGCACTGGAAGCGCTCGCCAGCCATATCGTGCTGACCGCCGAAAACTTTGAGGACGCGCTGGACGATCCGTCGTTCCTTGCGATGCTGGCCGCGTTGGTCAACAGCGGATACTGGTTCTTCGAAGGGTAATTATTGCGTTAGTTGCCGGATAAGGCGTAAGCCACCATCCGGCATCTACCAATACCCATTACTTTTGCTTTGCCGTCAGTTCTGCGATACGCACAATCACCTGCACCGCTTTTTCCATCCCTTCCAGCGTCACAAACTCATGCTTGCCATGATAGTTGTAACCCCCGGTGAAAATATTCGGACACGGTAATCCCATGAACGACAGCTGCGCCCCATCGGTACCGCCGCGAATCGGTTTCATTACCGGCTCTATGTCACAATCACGCATTGCCTGCTGAGCGATATTCAGAATATGTGGATGCATCAACAACCTTTTCGTGCATGTTGTAATAACTGTCTTCGATCACCAGCTCAATGTAGCAGTCCGGATGCAGCCCCTTGCCGACCTTCTTGGCTATATCCATGATTTTACGCTTACGCGCTTCAAACTGCTTGCGGTCAAAATCGCGAATAATGTAGTGCATATCGGCCCGATCAACGGTGCCTTTCATGCTGGCAAGATGATAAAAACCTTCGTAACCGTCTGTGGTTTCAGGACTTTCATCCGCCGGAACTTCCGCATGAATTCGCGCAGCCAACGACAACGCATTCACCATCACGCCTTTTGCGGTGCCCGGATGCACGTTGTTACCCACGATTTTGATATTGACGGAGGCAGCGTTGAAGTTCTCAAACTCCAGCTCGCCAACGCCGCCACCATCAACGGTGTAGGCCCATTGCGCATTAAAGGCGGCGACATCGAAGTGTTTCGCCCCTTTGCCAACCTCTTCATCCGGCGTGAAAGCGACACGAATATCGCCGTGCGGAATCTCTTTTTGTTTCAGTACCGCCAGTGCGGTCATGATTTCCGCCACACCCGCTTTATCATCCGCGCCGAGCAGCGTTTTACCGTCAGTGGTGATCAGCGTTTGCCCCAGCAGTTGGTGCAACACCGGGAACATCACCGGCGATAACACTTCATCTCCAATGCCCAACGCGATGTCGCCACCGCGATAGTTTTCCACAATCTGCGGATTCACGTTTTTGCCACTGAAATCCGGTGAGGTATCCACATGGGAAATAAAACCGATGGCAGGAATATCACCAGGGACATTGGCTGGCAGCGTCGCCATCACGGTCCCTTTATCACTTAACGTAACGTCAACCAGCCCCATCTCTTCGAGCTGTTGTTTGAGTAACTGTAATAGCTTCCACTGTCCCTCGGTGCTGGGAACTTGTCGTACACCCGGTTTTGACTGGGTATCCAACGACACATAGTGCAAAAAACGCTCAAGTAGTTTATCCATGCAGTCACCCTCACTTTTTGTGACAACATTATCAATAAGCCAGAAAAGACAAATATTGCGTCAGGTCACTTTTATCCCGTAAACGAGAATATTTCGCTCCGCTGCCCTCCCTGAATATAAAGCTAACCCCGCAATTCGCACAAGGATTGGCGCATTTCAGTGGTTTGCCGTTAGAATAACCGCCCTCTTTAAGAGTCCACCAAGGTGGTCCAACCCACAAACCCCGCATCGGGTCAGCCATCCGTTGCGTCCTACATGGGACAGAGTAAAAAAATTGAATAAACAACCGCGTTCGCTTTCACCGCTGGTGCAATTGGCGGGAATTCGCAAAAGTTTTGATGGCAAAGAGGTCATTTCTAACCTGAATTTGACCATTAACAATGGTGAATTTCTCACGCTACTTGGCCCCTCTGGCTGCGGTAAAAACAACCGTTCTACGCCTGATAGCCGGTCTGGAAAATGTGGATTCCGGTCATATCATGCTGGATAACCAGGTACATTACCGATGTTCGGCAGAAAACCGCTATGTACACACGGTGTTCCAAAGTTATGCGTTATTCCCTCACATGACGGTGTTTGAAAATGTGGCTTTCGGGTTACGCATGCAGAAAACCCCCGCCGCCGAAATCACGCCCCGCGTTAACGACGCGCTGCGCATGGTGCAACTCGAAGAATTTGCCCAGCGTAAACCCCATCAACTCTCCGGCGGACAACAACAACGCGTGGCGATCGCCCGTGCCGTGGTGAATAAACCGCGTTTGCTTCTGCTGGACGAATCGCTTTCTGCGCTGGATTACAAGTTGCGCAAGCAGATGCAGAACGAACTGAAAGCGTTGCAGCGTAAACTCGGCATCACTTTTGTGTTCGTCACCCACGATCAAGAAGAAGCGTTGACCATGTCTGACCGTATCGTGGTGATGCGCGACGGCGTTATTGAACAGGACGGCACCCCGCGCGAAATTTACGAAGAACCGAAAAACCTCTTCGTGGGCCGGTTTTATCGGCGAGAATCAATATGTTTAACGCACCGTGATCGAGCGTCTTGACGAGCAGCGCGTTCGTGCGAATGTGGAAGGTCGCGAATGCAACATTTACGTCAATTTTGCCGTTATTCCAGGGCAAAAGTTACATGTCTTGCTGCGCCCGGAAGATCTGCGCGTTGATGAAATCAATGACGATAACCATATTGAGGGACTGATTGGTTACGTTCGCGAGCGCAACTACAAAGGGATGACGCTGGAATCTGTCGTCGAGCTGGAAAACCGCAAAATGGTGATGGTGAGCGAATTCTTCAATGAAGACGATCCGGATTTTGATCACTCGCTCGACCAAAAGATGGCCATTAATTGGGTAGAAAGCTGGGAGGTCGTACTGGCTGATGAAGAACACGAGTAAGTTCCAGAATATGGTGATTGTCACCATCGTCGGTTGGCTTGTGTTGTTTGTCTTTTTGCCCAACCTGATGATCATTGGTACCAGTTTTTTGACCCGTGATGACGCCAACTTCGTCAAAATGGTCTTTACGCTGGAAAACTATGCGCGTCTGCTCGATCCGCTCTATTTTGAGGTGCTGCTGCACTCGCTCAATATGGCGTTGATTGCCACCCTCGCCTGTCTGGTACTCGGTTATCCGTTCGCCTGGTTTCTGGCAAAATTGCCGGAAAAAGTCCGTCCGCTATTGCTGTTCTTGCTGATCGTCCCCTTCTGGACAAACTCACTGATCCGCATCTACGGGCTGAAAATTTTCCTTAGCACCAAAGGCTATCTCAACGAGTTCCTGCTCTGGCTGGGCGTTATCGACACCCCGATTCGCATCATGTTTACCCCCAGCGCGGTCATTATTGGTCTGGTCTATATCCTGTTGCCGTTTATGGTGATGCCGCTCTACTCCAGCATTGAAAAGCTGGATAAGCCGCTGTTAGAAGCGGCGCGTGATTTGGGTGCCAACAAGTTGCAGACCTTTATCCGCATTATCCTTCCGCTGACCATGCCGGGGATCATCGCGGGCTGTCTGCTGGTGATGCTGCCAGCGATGGGACTGTTCTATGTCTCAGACCTGATGGGCGGCGCAAAAAACCTGCTGATTGGTAACGTCATTAAGGTGCAGTTCCTGAACATCCGCGACTGGCCGTTTGGCGCGGCCACCAGCATTACGCTGACCATTGTGATGGGGCTGATGCTGCTGGTTTACTGGCGTGCATCGCGTCTGCTGAACAGAAAAGCAAGCGAGCTCGGCGATTAAACCGCCACGTTCATTGCATTAACGATGGCAAAAACCGGCACCGTAAGGTCGCCGGTTTTTTATTATTTACTCGCCTTCTATTACCACTCTGACTTGCCGTGCAGCATTTTAATATTGCCAAGGTTTCATCTGAAAATTTTATGCAATATTGCACACAGACGCAGAATAATACCTCTTTCGACATAAGATAATTCTCAGACAACAATGAAAAATTGCTCATCAATTAATTAACAGTAAAAATTAACTGCTGCATACCAAAAACCAATATCCTTAAAACAAGCCGGTAACACAATAGCCGTCATGAGTATAATGCCTTGGGAAAACAAGAATTTAAAAAAATATATAATGCTATATTTATTTGTTGAACAACCGACAACTTTAATAGAATAATCTCATCAGACCACTCATAAAACTATCTTTGCATAGGGATGCAAGTACAACCACTGCGTAAAAACGAAGGAAGGAGATAGTTTTCTGAGTCATATAACCTGAGAGTAAAATAATGAATAAAGTATCAATGTTGTTAGCCATCGGTAGTTTGTCGGTCTTGTTATCCGGGTGTGTAATTGCACCTCCGCAAGGCCACGAAGCATATGCCAAAAACCTTGAGCAGCAAGGTTGCACGCAGGTAGAAGATGCCAATGGCACCTGTGGTAATAATCCGCAACACCACCACAAACATCACCATCAGGATAAAAACATGATTACCCGCGATGGCATCACACTACCCGCATGCGCAGACATCCCCGACGCAAGCCAGGCCGATAATGGTTCCCGCTGCTGGTATTAATGGCGTTACATGAGATTCACCGTCTCACCGCATTTTTATCGCCCTGCCATTCATCAATTTATTTGTGCAAGCAGCATGAATAAAGATGGCGGAATAATATTTCCCTGAGCAACACGAATATTAACACTGCCGAAAACGAAAAATCCTGTCGTTATTTTTCTTTTGGCAGATCAAAAATTGAGAGTTAAAAAGATGAAAAGTAAACAGATTACAGCAGCACTCATTATGGTGTTCGGGGGACTCTATTTTCATAGTGCTTTTGCTATCAGTGAGTCTTATCGGGCACAACTGGAAAATTCGGGTTGTACACAGGTTAGTGAAACAAACGGAACATGCAACCCTCATCATTCTAAGCAACAGAATGCCGCACAAGCGAACCGCCACCACCAGGCAGATCCCGACGCCGCGGCTGACGTCGCCCGCACAATTGACCGCCACATTGCCGGAAAGTATCAGGGGGAAGCGGTAGATTATATGGAGGCCCAGGGATGGCAATCGCAAAACGAAGAACGCACCCACTGGCGCAAATCCGGCTTGACCGCCAAATTCGATATGAACCAGAGTAACGGAAAGGTGATGGGGGTCATCGTACAGTAATCCTCCGTCAGGCTGCATTGGTAGGCAAAACGTATAACGCCCGTCATTAAATCAGCCATTTTTTCCCGATAGCCGGGAAAATTGTTGTAAAATGCGCGGCCTCATGTGATGGCCGCGTTTTTTTGCGCGCTATTTAATCAACGAGTTTTGGAGATAAAGGAAAAATTGAATAATTTCAATACTCTGAAACTGTCCCTTCTGCAACGCAAGGAGGTGGGTCTCGAATGATCGGTAGACTGCTTCGCGGTGGTTTTATGACCACCATTTATGCTTATCTGTATATTCCAATCATCATCTTGATTGTGAACTCCTTTAACAGCTCGCGCTTTGGCATCAACTGGCAAGGGTTTACCACTAACTGGTACAGCTTATTGCTCAACAACGACAGTCTGCTTCAGGCTGCACAGCATTCACTCACGATGGCCGTTGTCTCGGCAACCTTTGCCACGCTCATTGGTTCGCTCACCGCCGTCGCACTGTATCGCTACCGTTTTCGCGGCAAACCTTTCGTCAGCGGCATGCTGTTTGTCGTCATGATGTCGCCGGACATCGTCATGGCCATTTCCCTGCTGGTGCTGTTTATGCTGCTTGGCATTCAACTGGGGTTCTGGTCGCTGCTCTTCTCCCACATCACGTTCTGCCTGCCGTTTGTCGTCGTGACCGTCTATTCACGTCTGAAAGGCTTCGATGTACGGATGCTGGAAGCCGCAAAAGATCTGGGCGCCAGCGAAGTCACCATTCTGCGCAAGATCATTTTGCCGCTGGCCATGCCCGCCGTGGCGGCCGGTTGGTTACTGAGTTTTACCTTGTCGATGGATGACGTCGTGGTGTCGTCATTCGTGACCGGACCGGGGTATGAGATTTTACCGTTGAAGATCTATTCGATGGTGAAAGTGGGCGTATCACCCGAGGTGAATGCGCTGGCCACGATATTGTTAGTTCTGTCGCTGGTGATGGTCATTGCCAGCCAGCTTATTGCTCGTGATAAAACGAAGGGCCGTTAAGGCCCGTAATTCAGGGGACGTTAAATGAAAAAATGGTCACGCCACCTGCTTGCCGCGGGTGCTCTGGCACTGGGCATGAGCACTGCTCACGCCGCTGATAACAACACACTCTATTTCTACAACTGGACCGAGTATGTTCCGCCAGGACTGCTTGAGCAGTTCACCAAAGAGACTGGCATTAAGGTTATCTATTCGACCTACGAGTCGAATGAGACCATGTACGCCAAGCTCAAAACGTACAAAGACGGTGCCTACGACCTGGTGGTTCCTTCCACCTACTACGTCGACAAAAATGCGTAAAGAGGGCATGATCCAGAAGATCGATAAGTCGGCGTTAACCAACTTCAACAATCTCGACCCTGAGATGCTCAACAAGCCGTTTGACCCGAACAACGACTACTCAGTCCCCTACATCTGGGGTGCCACGGCGATTGGCGTCAACAGTGAGACGATCGACCCGAAAACCATCACCAGCTGGGCCGATCTGTGGAAGCCGGAGTACAAAGGCAGTCTGTTACTGACGGATGATGCGCGTGAAGTGTTCCAGGTGGCGCTGCGTAAACTGGGCTATTCAGGCAACACGACCGATCCGAAAGAGATTGAAGCGGCCTACAACGAGCTGAAAAAGCTGATGCCAAACGTGGCGGCGTTTAACTCTGATAACCCGGCTAACCCGTATATGGAAGGCGAAGTGAATCTGGGAATGGTGTGGAACGGTTCTGCCTGGGTTGCGCGTCAGGCCGGTACGCCGCTGGAAGTGGTTTGGCCGAAAGAAGGCGGGATCTTCTGGATGGACAGCCTGTCGATTCCGGCAAATGCCAAAAACAAAGGAAGGCGCGCTGAAGCTGATTAACTTCCTGCTGCGCCCGGATGTCGCAAAGCAAGTGGCGGAAACCATCGGGTACCCGACGCCTAACCTGGCGGCCCGTAAACTGTTAAGCCCGGACGTCGCTAACGATAAATCGCTGTACCCTGATGCAGAAACCATCAAAAAAGGGGAATGGCAGAATGACGTTGGCGCGGCCAGCGCCCTTTATGAAGAGTATTACCAGAAGCTGAAAGCAGGACGCTAATTCAGTTAATGCGTGAATGCCTGATAGCGTTTCGCTTATCAGGCATTCTGTCCGCGCGATTGCAGGCCGGGTAAGGCGAAGTCACCACCCGGCAACAACTCACATTACAAGTCTTTCAACAACTTCTCGACAAACTCCGGCACCACCTGACTCGCCGGGCCGTAATACTTCTCTTCAAATTCGCTGCCTACCTGGCTCGGTTCAAGGTTTAGTTCGATCGTATGTGCGCCGTGCAGTCGCGCTTCATGAACAAAACCTGCAGCCGGATAAACGTGGCCCGAGGTGCCAATCGCGATAAAAATATCTGCCATCGCCAGCGCCATATAGATGTCATCCATCCCCAGCGGCATTTCGCCAAACCACACTACATGCGGGCGCAACGGCGCCGGGAACTGGCAACAGTGACACTTATCGTCGGGGGTGACATCGCCTGTCCACTCAAGGATCTGCCCGCTCTGGGAACAGCGCACCTTCAACAACTCACCATGCATGTGGATAATATTCTCGCTGCCCGCACGCTCATGGAGATTGTCGATATTCTGCGTCACCAGTAAGAAGCGATCGCCGAGGGCCTCTTCCAGTTTTGCCAGTGCAATATGTGCCGCATTAGGCTGAATTTCGGATTGCTGCAGTTGCTTTCGACGCGCGTTATAAAATGACTGGACCAGTGTAGGGTTGCGCGCAAATCCTTCCGGGGTCGCCACATCTTCCACGCGATGCTCTTCCCAGAGACCATCGGCGGCACGAAACGTACGAATGCCGGATTCTGCTGAGATCCCTGCCCCTGTAAGTACTAATACTCTTGGTTTTTCCATCACTTCCGGCACCACTCTGTCTCTGAAAAAGATCCGTTGACGCAGGCGTTCGCGTAAATGGCGTTTGTTTTTACGAAAACGAGTTAATCGATGACCCCGACGCGACTGCATAACAACCTCTTTTGATTAGTCGGTAAGATGTAAGAAGGCGGCGCCGCGCATTCCCCCCGCATCCCCATGTCGTGCTCGTTCAATACGCGGCACCCGGGCGACGGGCAAGAGATGTTGTGGCAATCGGTCCGCCAACTGCGTTGTTATCGCTGTGAAATTCGATAAACCGCCGCCGATCACGACCAGGTCGGGATCGACAATAGTCAGGATATTGCCCAGACAGACCGCTAATAAATCCAGATAGCGTTCAACGTGGGCTCGCGCCTGAACATCACCCTGCTCCCACAGCGTAATGATTTCAGGAGCCTGCAAAGGTTGATGATAGTAATGCTGATACAGCCATGCAAATCCACGGCCGGAAAGATAGTTTTCGATACAGCCCAGTTGCCCACAGCCGCAGCGGCGCAACGGGAAGTCAAACCCCATCAGCGTGAGCGCATCCACCGGTAAGCGGATATGACCAAACTCACCGGTAATGTAGCTGTGTCCGGCGATCGATTTTCCATTGGTGACCAGACCGCCGCCAACACCGGTGCCGAGGATCAGCCCCATCACCAGCGGATACTGCGTAAATTCATCGTCCCAGGCTTCGGAGAGGGCAAAACAGTTGGCGTCGTTATCCAGGCGAACATCGCGATCCAGGCGAGCGCTAAGATCGGCACGCAGAGGTTTGCCGCTGGCGGCAGGCACATTAGCGGCGTACAACGTGCCGTCCGCCGTCTCTGGCATGCCGGGAATACCGATGCCGACGCTGCCTTTCTCGCCAAATCGCGCATCGGCCTCAGCGACCAAATCACACACGGCATTCAGAAAAGCCTCATAGCTGTCGCGGGGGGTTGGCACACGCTTTTCCCACTGCAAATGCCGTTTGTTATCAAACACACCTAACGCAATTTTGGTCCCGCCAATGTCAAACCCGTAATACATCGCCGCTCCTTGTTTCTGTGTACCGCAGTTACTGGCCGCTGAGAACCCGCGCTGGATCGATATTACTGGCGCGCCGCGCCGGATACCAACTGGCTAACAAACTCAGCAACAATGCCGTGACCAGCACGTAAAGGACATCCAGCCAGTGTAATTCGGATGGCAGGAAGTCGATAAAATAGATATCCCCGGACAAGAACTGATGACCCGATAATCGTCTCAATACCTTCGATGATGGGGTCAGTTGCCAATGAAACGACAACGCCGATAACCACCCCACACAGGCTGCCAAACAGACCCGCCAGTAATCCATACCAGACGAAAATGGCGCGAATCAAACCGTCTTTGGCGCCCAGCGTTCTTAATACGGCAATATCGCCACTCTTGTCTTTTACCGCCATCACTAAAGTCGACACGATATTTAAAACAGGCCACGCCGATCACCAGCACCATCGCCAGATACATAATGGCGCGGATCATCTGAATATCGCGGTACATATAGCCGTAAGTCCCAATCCAGCTTTTAATGTAAACATAGCTATTGGTGACTTCGCCCGCGTCACGCACCAGTTTGTTGGCGTTAAAGACATCGTTAACTTTGATCGCAATACCGAAACACTGGATCCCATCTCCAGAGTACTGTTGTAGACATCGGTCATCGGGATTCATCGCAAAGCTGTGATCAAGCTGGCCGCTCAGGTGCAAAATCCCCGCGACATGCAAGCGTATGCGTTTGGGCTGCATCAGTTTATGATCCGCATTCGAATTTGGGATCATGATCGAGACCCAGTCGCCCTGTTTGACTTTCAGGGCATCTGCCACGCCTTTGCCGATAATAATTTGCTGTTCACCGGCCTTAAAGTTATCCCAGGCATGGTTCTGCACAAACGAGGGAAGCGCGCTCAACTGCTGTTCCTGTTTAGGATCTACCCCTTTCACCTGAATGGCGCGCAGATTAGCGCCGCTCTCTACCAGTCCGGTAAAGTTGATGTACGGCGCTGCCGCCGCAATACCCGGTACCTTCTGCACGTTCTCCAGCGCTTCACGCCAGTTGGTCCAGGGCTGATTAACCGCTTCGATTTCACCGTGCGGAACCCACCGCCAGAATACGGTTGTTCAGCTCACGTTCGAAACCGTTCATCGCGCTTAAACCGACGATCAGGACCGCCACTCCCAGCGCAATGCCGATAGTAGAAATCACAGAGATCAGCGAGACCATGCCGCCGCGCCGACGACCACGGCTAAAACGCAGCCCAATCAATAACGATAAAGGCGAAGCCATTACTCTGCTCCCATCAGGCTCAATTCCGCCGTCAGGCGACCGTCACGCATTTCAAGCTGACGGTTCATCCGTTTCGCCAGTTGCAGATCGTGGGTGACGACCAAAAATGCGGTGCCCTGAGAACGGTTCAACTCGCCCAAAAGCTGGAAAATACTGTCGGCGTTACGCGCATCCAGGTTCCCCGTGGGTTCATCCGCCAGCACCAGTCGTGGTTTGTTGACCAGCGCACGCGCAATCGCCACACGCTGGCGCTCGCCGCCGGAAAGCTCAGAAGGACGGTGACTGGCGCGATGATCCAGTCCCACCGCTTTCAGCATTTCACGTGCGCGTTCGCTGATTTCCGCCGGTTTCTTTTTGCCGATCAGTAACGGCATGGCAACGTTTTCCAGCGCGCTGAAATCCGGCAGCAGATGGTGGAACTGATAGATAAAACCGAGCTTCTGATTGCGCAGCTCCGCTTTTGCGGTCGAGGAGAGCTTACTCATCGGTTGGCCGCTAAATATCACATCGCCCGAGGTCGGCGTATCCAGTCCGCCCAGCAGATGCAGCAAGGTACTTTTGCCCGAACCGGAGCTGCCACGATTCGCCATCATTTCGCCTTCACCTACGGTCTAAAGCTGAACATCATGCAGCACGTTCGTGTTTCACCGTGCTTCCTGATAGCGTTTGCACAGGTTGTCGCATTGCAACAGGATCTTATTCATAACGTAAAGCCTCAGCGGGTTGAGTGGCGGCAGCGCGCCAGGAAGGATAAAGCGTAGAAAGCAGTGCGATGGCCATTGCCACCAGCGCGATGACAATAACCTGCAGCGGCTCGATGGCCACAGGCAGCGCGGCGCCGTCCAGTATCGCGCCGATCACCGGCATCAGGTTATTCAACTGACTGGCAAGTAATGCGCCCAACGCCGCCCCCAGCAGCGCGCCGATAATACCGGCACTCGCGCCCTGAACCATAAAGACCATCATGATTTGGCGCGGCGTCAGCCCCTGCGTTTGCAAAATAGCCACTTCCCCTTGCTTCTCCATCACCATCAAGCCCAGCGAGGTAATAATATTGAATGCGGCGACCGCCACGATCAGGCTCAACAACAGCCCCATCATGTTCTTTTCCATTCTTACCGCCTGGAACAGCTCGCCTTTACGCTCACGCCAGTCCTGCCATTTTGTCCCTGCCGGCAATGTTTGCTGGCTGAGGGTGTCGACTTTCAGCGGTTCATTCAGCCACAAACGCCAGCCGGTGATATTCCCCGCCGGGTAGCGCATCAGACGCGAGGCATCCTGAATATTGACCAGCATCTGGTAGCCATCGACCTCGCTGTTCGCCGCGAACGTGCCAATCACCGTAAATAAGCGCTGGCTTGGCAGGCGTCCCATCGGGGTAAACTGGCTGGCGGAAGGCACCATCACGCGAATTTGATCGCCGCGATTCACCCCCAATTGCCCGGCGAGCTGCTCGCCAAGGATGACATTATACTTGCCCGCTTCGAGGGAGGTTTGCTTCACATTGACCAGATACGGCGTTAATGGATCTTTTTGCGCCGGATCGATGCCCAGCATGACCCCAACCGCCACACTGCGCGCACTTTGCAGGACGACATCTCCCGTCGTCAGAGGCGCAATACGATTCACGCCACTTAAGGCAACGGCTTTTTCCGGTAATTGTTGAGGATTGAGGGAACCCTGCTCAGACGAGAGAATTGCCTGAGGCATCAGGCCAAGGATGTTGTTTTGCAGTTCACGTTCAAAACCGTTCATGACCGACAATACCGTCACCAGCGCCATCACCCCAAGGGTAATGCCAATGGTGGAAAGCCAGGAGACAAAGCGGCCGAAGCGATCTGCTGCACGCCCACGCATGTAGCGCAGGCCGATGAATAGAGCGACAGGTTGATACATGAAATCCGTCTGGTTGCGGTTAGCAAAGTCACGAGTATATAAGCGAAAGCGGAATGGGTAAATGACTGAGCCGCAAGTGTTCGTCAGTGTTATTCCTAAAAGTATCCACAAATCAACTTACTAAAGTGACCCGCTACGCGCCCTCATCCCGACCTGATCTTTATCTTAAAAATACAAAAAGCAGATTGTTACCCATTACAGCAACGCGCATGACCCGCAGGATCGCAGGCTATGTCGAGCAATACGGGTAGGCTGTCTTTATGAAACAAAAAGAATTATGGATTAACCAAATCAAAGGGTTATGTATTTGTCTGGTGGTAGTCTATCACTCGGTCATCACCTTCTACCCTCACCTCACCACCTTCCAGCATCCGTTTTCGCAGACGCTGTCTAAATGTTGGATCTATTTCAATCTCTACCTTGCGCCATTTCGTATGCCCGTTTTTTTCTTTATCTCTGGGTATTTGATCCGCCGTTATATTGATGCGGTCCCCTGGAAGGGGTGCGTGGAAAAACGCATCTGGAGCATTCTGTGGGTCTTCGCGCTGTGGGGCGTTGTGCAATGGCTGGCATTAACCTCGCTTAATCACTGGCTGGCGCCTGACCGGGATATCAGCAGTAGCGCAAATGCGGCCTACGCCACCAGCGTAAACACTTTCTGCGCGGGATGTTCACTGCCAGTACCAGCCTGTGGTATCTGTATGCGCTGATAGTCTATTTTGTCCTGTGTAAACTCTTCGCCCGCTGGGCAAAGCCGCTGTTTGCCGTTTTTGTCTTACTGAGCGTCACTATCAATTTTCTCCCGACGCCGTGGTGGGGGATGAACAGCGTGATCCGTAATCTCCCCTGGTACAGCCTCGGCGCCTGGTTTGGCGCGCCGCTCATGGCGGGGATTAAACAGACACCTCTGCGACGTCATCCCGTCGCGCTGGGTATTCTCGCCCTGGCAGCCGTTGCCACATGGCTGGCAAACATCGCACTACTTCTTTCATTTGTTTCAATTGTACTGATCATGAAAGCGTTTTATCAGTTCGAGCAGCGTTACGGCATGCGTTCTTCCGGTCCGCTCAACGTCATCGGTTCTAACACCATTGCTATCTACACCACCCACCGAATTCTGGTTGAAGCGTTCAGCTTAACCCTGATCCCGAAACTGAATCAGGCGTCATGGTCACCGCAGATTGAGCTCGCTCTGTTGCTTACCTATCCCTTCCTCAGTCTGCTGCTTTGTACTCTGGCGGGGCTTGCCGTGCGTACCCTATCGCAGAACGTCTTCGCCGATCTCTTGTTCTCCCCCCTTCCCGCCTGGCCGTCACGAGCCCATCAGCGTAAGTTTTTCGCCCCTGTACGGGGGCGAATCATTTGCTAATGAGTTGATGATCAAGGATAATAAAGAGCATTGCTTATCAGTCATATGCCCCCATAGAGTGGTGTATACCCAAAAGAGATCCTGACAACCGAATGCCTGAACAACAACGTTATACTCTGCCGACGAAAGCCGGCGATCAGCGCCAGTTGGGTGAGCTTACTGGTGCTGCTTGCGCCACACAGGTCGCGGAGATTGCCGAGCGTCACGCGGGCCCCATCGTGCTCATTGCGCCGGATATGCAGAACGCCCTGCGTCTGCATGATGAAATTGGCCAGTTCACCGATCAGATGGTGGATGAATCTGGCAGGACTGGAAACGCTCCCCTACGGACAGTTTTTCGCCGCACCAGGAGATCATCTCCTCGCGTCTCTCTACCCTGTATCAGTTGCCGTCGATGCAACGCGGCGTACTGATCGTGCCGGTCAATACCCTGATGCAGCGCGTCTGCCCGCACAATTATCTGCATGGTCACGCGCTGGTGATGAAAAAGGGGCCAGCGATTGTCGCGCGATGCTTACGCGCACAACTGGAGAGCGCCGGATATCGTCATGTTGATCAGGTTATGGAGCACGGAGAATACGCCACCCGCGGCGCGTTACTGGATCTGTTCCCAATGGGCAGCGAGCAGCCTTACCGCCTCGATTTCTTTGATGATGAGATAGACAGCCTGCGTCTGTTCGACACCGACACCCAACGTACGCTGGAAGAAGTTGAGGCGATTAACCTGCTGCCTGCGCACGAATTCCCGACGGACAAAGCGGCCATTGAGCTGTTCCGTAGCCAGTGGCGCGATACCTTTGAGGTGAAACGCGATCCTGAACATATTTATCAGCAGGTCAGCAAAGGCACGTTACCGGCGGGAATCGAATACTGGCAGCCGCTGTTCTTCAGCGAGCCGCTGCCGCCGTTGTTTAGTTACTTTCCGGCGAATACGCTACTGGTGAACACCGGGGAACCTGGAAAACAGCGCAGAGCGCTTCCAGGCCGATACCCTGTCACGTTTCGAAAATCGCGGCATTGATCCAATGCGCCCGCTTTTACCGCCGGAATCGCTCTGGCTACGCGTTGATGAACTTTTTTCCGAGCTTAAACGTTGGCCCCGCGTACAGCTCAAAACCGAACATCTTCCGGATAAAGCCGCCAATACCAATCTGGGTTTCCAGAAACTTCCCGACCTGGCGGTGCAGGCGCAGCAAAAAGCCCCGCTGGATGCCCTGCGTAAGTTCCTGGAAGCCTTTACCGGTCCGGTTATTTTCTCCGTAGAAAGCGAAGGTCGCCGGGAAGCTCTCGGTGAACTGCTTGCCCGCATCAAAATTGCGCCTAAACGAATTTTACGTCTGGATGAAGCGAAGCGATTCGGGCCGTTACCTGATGATTGGCGCTGCGGAACATGGATTTATCGACACGCAGCGTAATCTGGCGCTGATCTGCGAAAGCGATCTGCTCGGTGAACGCGTCGCGCGGCGTCGTCAGGATACCCGCCGGACCATCAACCCGGATACGCTCATCCGCAACCTGGCCGAGTTGCATCCGGGTCAGCCTGTCGTCCACCTTGAGCATGGCGTCGGTCGCTATGCCGGGATGACCACGCTGGAAGCCGGCGGCATCACCGCTGAATATCTGATGCTCACCTACGCCAATGACGCCAAATTGTATGTACCGGTCTCGTCGCTGCACCTGATCAGCCGTTACGCAGGCGGTGCGGAGGACAATGCGCCGCTGCATAAACTGGGCGGCGACGCGTGGTCGCGCGCCCGGCAGAAAGCGGCGGAAAAAGTGCGCGATGTGGCGGCAGAATTACTGGATATTTATGCCCAACGCGCGGCTAAACAGGGCTTCGCCTTTAAGCACGATCGTGAGCAATACCAGTTATTCTGCGACAGCTTCCCGTTTGAAACCACGCCTGACCAGGCGCAGGCCATCAATGCGGTCCTCAGTGATATGTGCCAGCCGCTGGCGATGGACCGTTTAGTCTGCGGTGATGTCGGTTTTGGTAAAACCGAAGTGGCCATGCGCGCCGCGTTTCTGGCGGTGGAAAACCACAAACAGGTGGCGGTACTGGTGCCGACCACCCTGCTTGCCCAGCAGCATTTCGACAACTTCCGCGATCGCTTTGCCAACTGGCCGGTGCGTATTGAGATGCTCTCTCGCTTTCGTAGCGCCAAAGAGCAGACGCAAATCCTTGAGCAGGTCGCCGAGGTAAGATCGAATATTTTGATCGGCACCCACAAACTGCTGCAAAGCGATGTAAAACTGAAAGATTTAGGCCTGCTGATTGTCGACGAAGAGCACCGTTTTGGTGTCCGCCACAAAGAGCGCATCAAAGCCATGCGCGCCGACGTGGACATTCTGACGCTGACGGCGACGCCGATCCCGCGTACGCTGAATATGGCGATGAGCGGTATGCGCGATCTCTCTATTATCGCCACCCCGCCCGCTCGTCGTCTGGCGGTCAAAACCTTTGTCCGTGAATACGACAGCCTGGTGGTGCGTGAAGCGATCCTGCGTGAGGTGCTGCGTGGAGGCCAGGTGTACTACCTGTACAACGATGTGGAGAATATTCAGAAAGCGGCGGACCGGCTGGCGGAACTGGTGCCCGAAGCCCGTATCGCGATTGGTCACGGACAGATGCGCGAACGCGAGTTGGAACGCGTGATGAATGACTTCCACCATCAGCGCTTTAACGTCCTGGTGTGCACCACGATTATCGAAACCGGGATCGACATTCCCACCGCCAATACCATCATTATCGAACGCGCCGATCATTTCGGTCTGGCGCAATTGCATCAGTTGCGTGGCCGTGTTGGTCGCTCGCACCATCAGGCGTATGCCTGGCTGCTGACGCCGCATCCAAAAGCCATGACTACCGATGCGCAAAAACGCCTTGAGGCTATCGCGTCGCTTGAGGATCTGGGGGCGGGCTTCGCGCTGGCAACGCACGATCTCGAAATTCGTGGCGCGGGGGAATTACTCGGCGAAGATCAGAGCGGCTCAATGGAAACCATCGGTTTCTCGCTGTATATGGAATTGCTGGAAAACGCCGTCGATGCGCTGAAAGCCGGGCGCGAACCGTCGCTGGAAGACCTTACCAGCCAACAGACGGAAGTCGAACTGCGTATGCCATCGCTGTTGCCGGATGATTTTATCCCGGATGTGAACACCCGTCTCTCGTTCTACAAGCGTATCGCCAGTGCGAAAAGCGAAAACGAACTGGAAGAGATAAAAGTTGAACTGATCGACCGTTTTGGTCTGTTGCCTGATCCCGCCCGCACGCTGCTGGAGATTGCCCGTCTGCGCCAGCAGGCGCAAAAAACTCGGCATTAAAAAGCTGGAAGGCAACGAGAAAGGCGGCATCATCGAGTTCGCGGAGAAAAACCACGTCAACCCCGTCTGGCTTATCGGTCTGTTGCAGAAACAACCGCAGCACTTCCGTCTGGACGGGCCAACCCGACTGAAATTTATTCAGGAACTGGGTGAACGTAAAACCCGCATTGAGTGGGTACGTCAGTTCATGCGGCAACTGGAAGAAAACGCCGTCGCGTAATAACTGCTCCGGGTGAGGTCAATCTTCACCCGGCGCAGGATTTACAAACTCTTTGCATTTCCCTGCACTTCCCGACATAGCCAGCCGTCATAATCCTCGTTTACGTTATCGCAACAATAACCCTGTGATTTACATGGATTTATAGTGATGAGATTACACATACGTTTTTCTCGCTGGCTGGCATTTTTTGCCCTCGCCGCGACCGTGGCGGTTGCGCTGCCTGCCAAAGCGAACACCTGGCCACTGCCTCCGGCGGGCAGCAACCTGGTGGGCGAAAACAAATTTCACGTCGTTGAAAACAACGGCGGCTCGCTGGAATCGATCGCGAAGAAATACAATGTCGGTTTTCTGGCGCTGTTACAGGCCAACCCGGGCGTTGATCCTTACGTTCCACGCGCGGGTAGCGTGCTGACCATCCCTTTGCAAACTATCCTGCCAGATGCGCCGCGCGAAGGGATCGTGATCAATCTGGCGGAGTTACGTCTGTACTATTACCCGCCGGGGAAAAACGCGGTCACCGTCTACCCGATCGGCATCGGTCAGCTAGGCGGTGATACGCTGACGCCAACGATGGTGACAACCGTCTCTGACAAACGCGCCAACCCGACCTGGACTCCAACGGCGAATATTCGCGCCCGTTACAAAGCGCAAGGCGTTGACCTCCCTGCCGTGGTCCCTGCCGGACCGGATAATCCTATGGGGCATCATGCGATTCGCTTAGCCGCCTACGCGGGGTTTATTCTGCCTGCATGGCACCAATGCCGAATTTTGGTATAGGCATGCGCGTCAGCTCAGGGTGTATTCGCTTACGTGACGGTGATATTGAGACATTGTTCCGCCAGGTTACGCCAGGGACAAAAGTGAATATCATCAATACGCCAATCAAAGCCTCTGTAGAACCGGGAGGTGTGCGTCTGGGTGGAAGTGCATCAGCCGTTGCGAAGAATCTGAACGATGACCCGCAGGTATTGCCCATTAACCTGAACAGCGCAATGCAGGCGTTTAAAGCTCAGCGCAGACGGACGCGGCGGTCATGGAGCATGTTATGGAAGTGCGTTCCGGTATGCCGGTGGATGTCACCCGCCATCAGGATGCCACACCACAGGCGATGTAGAGACTCAGCATATAAAAAACCCCGCAAACATCGCGGGTTTTTTTGTGGCAATTAAAGAGAGCATTGATGAGGGAGTCATGCTTATTTGTAAATAACCGCCGTTCCGTGAAGAGTGTTAGGACCGGTAACGGAAGTAATACGGAAGGATTTCGCCCCCATCTCATCCGCTTTCTGCGCCAGTTGATCTTCCAGAGAACCCAGGTTAGTCCCTGCATTCGCAGAGATGGTGCCCACTTTTGTTGACCGGCAGGGCGTAGCCTGAACTTCAACGGCCGCAAAGGCTGGCAAATGAAAGTTGAGCCTCAGAACAGCGGCAGCGATAAGGGTTTTTACGTTTTTCATGATAGTGACCTGTAGCAGATGAATGATGTCGTTAGCATTAACTTAACGATCGATAGGTAAATCATAGATGTGATCCAGGTCACACGTCAATGTATTTTTATAATGGTCGTTAGTTTAATTATAAATATCTTATTTTTCAGAGCAGTAAGATTAAATTATTTTTATTCTGAATACGCTGGAGACTGAGCGGGTTTATTTTTATAATGGTTGTTCAACAAACCCAACCAGGTACAACGGCACCATGACAACTACCCCGACAAGTTGCGCAAAAAAAAGCCGTGGCCGACCAAAAGTGTTCGACAGGGAAGCCGCGCTTGATAAGGCCATGACACTCTTCTGGCAACATGGCTATGAAGCGACATCGCTCTCCGACCTCGTAGAAGCAACCGGTGCGAAAGCGCCGACGCTGTATGCGGATATTACCAATAAGGAAGGGTTATTTCGCGCCGTGCTGGATCGCTACATTAGCCGTTTTGCCGCAAAGCACGAGGCTCAGCTTTTCTGCGAAGAAAAAAGTGTTGAATCGGCGCTCGAAGATTATTTCAACCGCCGTTGCGACCTGCTTTACCAGCAAAGAGACTCCCGCCGGATGCTTTATGATTAATACCTCCGCGACGCTGGCAGCCTCTTCTTCGTGATATTGCGCATACGGTCAAATCACGCCATGCGATGCAGGAACAGACACTGACCCAATTCCTCCGTCAACGACAAGAACGGGGCGAGATTCCGGCGCACTGCAATCCGCAGAGTCTGGCGGAATATCTGAACTGTATATTGCAGGGGATGTCGATAAGGCGCCCGCGAAAGGCGCAACATTTGAGGACGCTAATGGCAGATCACGCACACCACGCTAAAACTGTGGCTGAGCTGCTGAAATAGTCTGTCGGAGCTGGGCGTATCGAATTCACTCAATCGCCCATTCCTGATGGTCATCGCAGACATAAAAAAGCCCCTCAGCCTGAGCGAATGAGGGGCAAGTGTGCAGAGTAGAGCTATTTTTACGCTTTGTTAGTCAAAATGAGCTGGCCGTTATTATCCAGAGGGATCTGCGCACGCGGATCTTTGTCCATGCGAATCTTGCCCTGCTGGTCACCAATTTTGTAAGTGACATCATAACCCAACATTTTTTCAGACTTGTCATACACCGTTTTGCAACGCTGCTGGGTTGAGGTGTAGGTGTCATTGTTCTGCATTGAGGCCCTGGATCTGGTTACCTGCATAACCGCCGCCCAGCGCACCCACCACCGTAGCCACATCTTTACCACGTCCACCGCCAAACTGATGACCAATAACCCCCCCGGCAACCGCGCCAAGTACGGAACCGGCGACACGGTTTTCATCCTGTACGGGTTTACGGTGCGTGACCGTGACGTTATGGCACTCCTGACGTGGGATTTTAACCGATTCCTTAATCGGTGTTGCAGAAACAACCTGAGCATACTGCGGGCCACGTTCTAAGACATTAAGACCGGCGACAGCCGCGACGCCCAGCGCAGCCGCTACGCCAATCCCGATACCCGCCAACATTGATTTATTCACGGGAACTCCTCCTTTTTTGCTATTAGTAACAATTTTGCAACGGGTGGAGGAGTAAGCAAATCAGACAACGGATGAAAAGTAGGGGTTTGAGCGGCGAAACAGGAGGATTCGGAGTACTCCGAAGCGCATAACAAGGACTGGCGGGATAACGCCGTTAGTTTAAAACCGGGATATCCGGGGCGACCACCGGGTTTGGCGTCCCTCCGGGAACCAAATCCCGGTGTTTCCCCTCATTCATTGGCTTAAATGAACGGTGTTAACAGATGGGAGGATTTTCTGTAAAAACTCACCGGCACATATGGCCGGTGAGTAGAGGGATCATTAATGCAGTTTCAGACGTGGGCGAATCACACGGTTAATGCTGCCAACCAGCATCATCAACCCGGTTTTAAAGTAGCCGTGCAACGCAATCTGGTGCATACGATACAGCGAAACATAAACGAAGCGGGCGATGCGCCCTTCCACCATCATTGATCCGCGCGTCAGATTCCCCATCAGACTCCCCACAGTAGAGAAGTTGGACAGCGAAACCAAAGAGCCGTGATCTTTGTACTGGTACGCTTTCAGCGGTTTGCCGTTCATCTGCGCCAGGATATTGTTCATTGCACAGGACGCCATCTGGTGTGCTGCCTGAGCACGTGGCGGCACAAAGCCCCCTTCCGGACGCGCACAGGATGCACAGTCGCCAATGGCATACACGTCAGGGTCACGCGTAGTCTGCAGGGTCGGTTCCACCACCAGTTGATTGATACGGTTGGTTTCCAGACCGCCGATATCTTTCATAAAGTCTGGCGCTTTGATGCCTGCCGCCCACACCATCAGATCGGCTTCAATGTATTCGCCATCTTTGGTGTGAAGTCCGCCTTCATCAGCACTGGTCACCATCGTCTGCGTCAACACACGAACACCCAGCTTGGTCAATTCGCTATGCGCTGCGCCAGAAATACGCGGCGGCAGTGCTGGCAGAATGCGTTCTCCGGCCTCAACCAGCGTCACATTCAGCGCTTCGTTGGTCAGCCCTTTGTAGCCGTAACTGTGCAGTTGTTTCACCGCATTATGCAGTTCTGCCGAGAGCTCAACGCCGGTTGCGCCACCACCCACAATGGCGATGTTAACCTTACCGTTCGCCCCCAGGTTAGCAGAGTATTTCAAAAACAGGTTCAACATTTCGTGATGGAAACGACGCGCCTGATGTGGGTTATCGAGGAAAATGCAGTGCTCTTTCACGCCAGGCGTATTGAAGTCATTGGAGGTACTTCCCAGCGCCATCACCAGCGTGCCATAGGCGATTTTACGCTCCGGCACCAACAGCCTCCCCCTTTTTCATCGCGCAGTTCAGCAATGGTTATCGTTTTTGCTTCCCGATCGATATCCATCACCGACCCAAGCTGAAACTGGAAGCCATGATTGCGCGCATGCGCCAGGTAGCTCAGCGCATCAACACCTTCATCCAGCGAACCGGTCGCCACTTCGTGCAACAGCGGTTTCCACAGATGGCTGTGGTTTCTGTCCACCAGCGTGATTTTCGCTTTTTTCTTGCGGCCCAGTTTTTTGCCCAACTGCGTCGCCATTTCCAACCCGCCAGCACCACCGCCGACAATCACGATTTTTTTCAATGGTGTAGTCAAGGTGACCCCCTTAAATTTATTAACCAATTGTTAATTAAACGTTATAGGCATAGCCTTTAATTAACAACAAGTTACGACAATGAAAAGCGACTTCAACAATGAGAATAACACGAACGGTGCATTGGTCATACCAAAATTGATGTGCATCAAGTTTTCTCGCTGAAAAGTTAGACAACACTGGCAATACGCACAAAAAAACCAGCCCGAAGGCTGGTCTTGTAAAACAGTTTGGTCGTGTTAACCCAGGGTCTTAAAGGCTTTAATTCGCTGCAAATGAGACGAGATATTCTTGAACTTGTGGGTTTGTTCCTCATCCCACACAATTTCGTAGAAATGGTGCAACTCTTCTGACGAACGTTGGTTGTTCAAGGTTTCATCATGGCGAGAAAGGATCACCAGGCAACGATCGCGGTTCTTTTCCCGAAAGTTGGTTACGCACTTGGTGGCGATATCGGCGTACTCTTCAGGACGATCGATTTTGCCTTCCATGTTCTCATAGGGGAACAGATTAGGATTAAACACCACCTGGCGAATATCACAGAGAAAACCGATCCGTTCCGCCCAGTAGCCGCCAAGACCCACACCACAAATCAACGGGCGTTCGTCCACGTTGAGCTGCAACATTTTGTCCACTTCTTTAAGCAGATGCTGCATATCATGTTTAGGATGCCTCGTGCTGTAGCTGATCAGCCTGACATCCGGGTCAATAAATTGCAGTTGCAGCACTTTCTCGTGGTTACCCGGACTGTTAGAGTCAAAACCGTGTAAATAGATAATCATCGCATCCTCACCAAAACCCGACTCCCCTGACGGGAGTGTTAATGACCTGCTTTCTCTTCCTGCCAGCGTTCATGCAGTTGGACAAGCTGGGCCGCTGACGGTTTTCCAGCGCTCAGAATCCATGAGTTCCTGGCGCGAAAACGAACCTTTATGATACAAACGTGTAACACGTTCTGCATTGATCGGCGACAGATTATCTAACACGCTGACCGCACCTTTACGATTATTGCAGACCAGGATCATATCGCAACCTGCATCCAGTGAAGCCTGACCACGTTCTGCATAGCTGCCCATGATGGCCGCGCCTTCCATCGATAAGTCGTCGGAGAAAATCACGCCGTCAAATCCCAGTTCACCGCGCAGTACTGTTTTCAGCCAGTGCGCAGAGCCGCTCGCCGGACGCGGATCTACATCGCTGTAAATCACATGGGCTGGCATAATGGCATCGAGCTTGTTCCCGGTGATCAACGCCTGGAAAACAGACATGTCTTTGGCGCGGATTTCCGCTTGTGGACGGGGATCGCGAGGCGTTTCTTTGTGGGAGTCCGCCGTAACAGCCCCGTGACCCGGGAAGTGTTTGCCGGTGGTTTTCATGCCTGCGGCATGCATACCGTCAATGAAGCGCGTGGCCATGACCAACGCTTTTTGCGGATCGGCATGATAAGAACGCTCGCCAATGGCGGCGCTGATATGTCCGACATCAAGAACCGGGGCGAAGCTGATATCGATATCCATGGCGATCATTTCACTGGCCATCAGCCAGCCCGCCTCCTGAGCCAGCCTTCCGCCCTCTTCCAGCCCCTGCAACGCGGCAAAAGATTGCGCTGCCGGTAAGCGAGTAAAGCCTTCACGAAAACGCTGCACGCGTCCGCCTTCCTGATCGACCGCCACCACCAGATGATTGCGCGATGCCGCCCGAATTTGGCGCACCAGTTCACGCAACTGTTCCGGGTCATGGTAATACGGGTGAAGAGAATGAGACCGCCTACCTGCGGATGCGCCAGAATTTCGCGCTCTTCGGCATCCAGTTCAAATCCTTCAACATCCAACATTACTGGGCCCACACTGCTCTCCTTATCTTTTCGTTGTTAGCTGACGCCAGGTTTCATCGGCCAGCCTGATAAATTGGTGTTCACCGGTCTGCTGCCAGCGGTACTCAAACCACCCCGCTTTCAGCATCATCACCCAGGGATGCCATAATCTGACCTGCCGCCAGAGGCATCGGGGATCAAGATGCGCGCGCTCAGCGTAGGCGCCGATCAGCTGTTGATGCTGTAACGCATCATCCACCCACACCGCCGCCAGTTCCAGAGCAATATCGCCGTCTCCGGCATATTCCCAGTCAATCAATCGTAACCCTGACGCCGTGTGCACCAGATTGCCGCTATGGACATCCATATGCAAAGGCCCGAGACGCAGAGGGCGAGGTTCCCCCTCTCTTCGCAGCCGTTTTAACCGTCGTAGCCAGTCAGGCGTCCGACGAGCAGGATCGCAACACTGCCAGTAGTGCTCCAGCAACGGCAGCAGCGTGACCCGCCAGCCAAAGCACGGTTGCTGATGCAGATGATACAGCAAGCCCGCCAGCGCGTCGGCTTCCGGTAATCCGGATTTTACGTCGCCCGCTAAATAGTCCACGGCCATCCAGCCAGGCGTATAGAGTCGGGGACGGGTCACAAGCGTGGCGGGCAAGCGTGAGAGCGCCCGGTACTGCCGCAAAAAATGCGACTCCGGCGCCTGAGGATCATGGTGACAACGAAGAACCAGGCGATGGGTCGCATTTTCAATGATGACGCTCCCGCCGCTTAATCCGCTGTTGTTCGCGGCGACGGGATGATAGTGCGGGAAATAGCGCGACAACACCTCGTCGCGCGTCAGTCGGTTATTTTTGCTGGACTGCACCTTTACCCGACCAGATTATCTCGCCAGTTTGCACCAGCATGAGCTGCATTTGCAGCGTAGGAGCATTGACGTTACCCGTCGCGCTGGAATAGAGCACATATTGCGCGCCAACGTTGCGGGCAATCCCGATGGCTTTGCTGCGGGTTCCCAAACTGTCTTGCGGAGACAACCCTAACTGTTGTTTCGCCAGCGACAACTGCTGCACCGAGACCAGCGTAAATTTGCCGTTATTTGCCAGCGCATTGCGTAACGTTTCCGTCGCTTCACCCGCATTGAGGGAGCCATTGGTACGGTTGTTTACGCTGTCGACCAGCAGGACATTACCTGCCGCGATCCCCCCCGCCTGCAACATTTTTCCGACCATCGGCTGCATGGGCGCCGTTCAGTCATAATGACGAACGCGCGGCGCGGGTTGCGCAGTCTGATCTTCATGCTCTATGGGACCCGGTTGCTGAGGAATCGTCGGCACCGTCGGCACGACAGGCACCGGTTGCTCCGGCTGAGCTGGCTGTTCGGGTGTCGGTTTTACCTCATCGACCGGCGCGGGTTGTTCACGTTGGGCCACACAACCCGAGAGGAATATCGCCAGCGCGGCTACCAGTGCGTAGCGATGTATTTTAGTTATCAAGATTCACCTCTTACAAATAAAGATAAAGTCTAACTTTGTGCGCCCCCAGATAATTGGCGCTTCCGTATAGCGTAACCGACGAGTGCGCCGGGATCGTTACGCTACGCGGCTTCTCCAGAGGGTGCATTTCCAGCCCTCTGGCGTCATACCAATAAAAGCGATAATGAACGGTAACGGGTTCTTGTCTTTCGTTATAGAGTCGCGAGGAGGCAGAAGTCTGAATATCGGACGTCGTCAACGCCGGAGGCTCTGCGGTGATCCCCGCCGCCAGTAGCGTTGATTCCATGACCAGCGTCTGCTCATCACTCACCGGTATTTCAGGATGTGAACGGCAGCCAACGAGCAACAGCACCGCCAACGACAGCGCAACGCATCCTCTCGTCATCATCAAAGACCTTTATGCGCAAGCATTGGACCCAGCGCGCGGCCGCCTAACAGGTGCATATGGATGTGATACACCTCTTGTCCGCCATGGCGATTGGTATTCATAATTAAACGATAACCGTCAGCAGCAATACCTTCCTGTTCAGCGATTTTCGCCGCCACCGTGATCATCCGCCCCAGTGCCTGTTCGTGCTCAGCCGTAACGTCATTGACGGTGGGGATCAGGAGATTAGGAATAATGAGGATATGTGTCGGCGCCTGGGGAGAGATATCACGAAATGCAGTGACCAGATCGTCCTGATAAACGATATCCGAGGGAATTTCACGACGGATGATTTTGCTGAAAATAGTTTCTTCTGCCACGACGTTTTCCTTTTTCATAATTAGCCCTTACGTTTCACCATGCTACGCTGAGCCACATTGCGAGTATAGAGTATGAGCGAGTTACTCACGCTCTTTCAACTTTAACCCGCGATTTATTAAGTAAAAGCTCATCTGGTGCTGCGCTTATAGCCATTTCCCTCTCCCGACGCAAGCCCATCATTTCAGGCGCGCCGCCTGGCAGAAACAAAAAAGCCGACACACATCGTGTACCGGCTTTAGAGGAACATTTTAAAAGGGTTAGTCGAAGCGCAACTGCGGCAGGACTTCCTTCACCTGGGCCAGATAATCACTGCGATCCGACCCTGTCAGCCCTTCAGTACGCGGCAGTTTCGCCGTCAGCGGGTTCACCGCCTGTTGGTTAACCCATACTTCGTAGTGCAGATGCGGACCGGTTGATCTTCCGGTATTCCCTGAAAGCGCGATGCGATCGCCGCGTTTCACTTTTTGCCCCGGTTTCACTAACAGTTTACGCAAGTGCATATAACGGGTGGCGTAGGTGCGTCCATGACGAATCGCGACGTAGTAACCCGCAGCACCGCTGCGTTTTGCCACTACCACTTCGCCGTCACCGACCGACAATACCGGCGTACCTTGCGGCATGGCGAAATCGACGCCTTTATGCGGCGCAACACGTCCTGTCACCGGGTTCAGACGACGAGGGTTGAAGTTGGACGAAATACGGAACTGTTTCGCCGTCGGGAAACGCATAAATCCTTTGGCAAGACCGGTACCGTTGCGATCGTAGAACTTTCCGTCCTCGGCGCGAATCGCGTAGTAGTCTTTCCCCTCAGAACGTAACCGCACGCCTAACAACTGGCTTTGCTCACGTTTGCCATCCAACATCTCACGTGACATCAGTACCGAAAACTCATCGCCTTTTTTCAGTTTGCGGAAGTCCATCTGCCACTGCATGGCTTTGATCACGGCGCTGATTTCCGCGCTGGTGAGTCCGGCCTCTTTCGCACTGGAGACAAAACTGCCGCCTACCGTGCCTTTCATCAGGCTGTTAACCCCAGTCACCTTGCTGCATCTCGCTGCTCATCTTGAAGCCATTAGCAGCCGTGCGATCGTAAGTGCGGGTTTCACGGCGGGAAACTTCCCAGGTCAGACGCTGTAAATCGCCGTCTGCGGTCAACGTCCAGGAGAGTTGCTGACCAATTTTCAGGTTACGCAATTCTTTGTCTGCGGCGGCAAGCTGGCTGATATCGCCCATTTCAATGCCGTACTGGTTCAGGATGCTGCTCAGCGTATCGCCGGTGGAGACCACATATTCGTGGACGCCTACCTCACCTGAGGTTTGTCATCCAGTTCATCCTGAGGAATCGCTTCATCTTCCTGCGCAGCCTGATCGATAGGTTCGCTCGCCTCAGGCAACAGCGACCGAATCTCACTTTTTTCCAGTTCGATGGTTTTGACGATCGGCGCGGACTCTGGGTGATAAACGTATGGGCGCCACACCGCGACAGCAAGTGTCAGAACAGTAAGGGACCCCAGCATGACGCGATGGGGTCTGGGCAGATTATTAAATGCCAGAGCGACAGAGCGGGCTATCTGTTGCACGTATTCACTTCCTCGTTAATCTCCTTTCAGGCAGCTCGCATACTGGTTCGCTAATTGAGTCAGAAACGCTGAATAGCTCGTTTTACCCAGTGCAATATGCGTTCCGAGGGGATCCAACGTTCCCATTCGAACGGATGTCCCTCTCGCAACGGCTTCAACGACCGCTGGCCTGAACTGTGGCTCAGCAAAAACGCAGGTTGCTTTTTGCTCAACCAACTGTGTTCTTATTTCATGTAAACGCTGCGCACCAGGTTGAATCTCAGGGTTGACGGTGAAGTGACCAAGCGGCGTCAGTCCGAAGTGTTTTTCGTAGTAACCATAAGCGTCATGAAAAACGAAGTACCCTTTCCCCTTGAGCGGTGCGAGCTCGTTACCGACCTGTTTATCGACCTGGGCTAATTGTGCCTCAAAATCCTTCAGGTTGGCGTCAAGTTTGGCTCGACTTTGCGGCATAAGTTCTACTAATTTATCATGGATTGCAACCGCTGAAGACCGCGCTATCTCTGGGGAAAGCCAAAGATGCATGTTGTAGTCGCCGTGATGGTGATGGTCGTCACCTTTTTCATCATGAGCAGGGTCATGATCATGCTCGTCATCGTCGTCGTCCCCCCCTTTCATGAGCAACGGTTTCACCGACGGAAGCTGCGCAATCGTTACCTGTTTTGCCTCTGGAATGTTCTTTACTGACTTTTCCATGAACGCTTCCATCTCTGGACCAATCCAGACAACTAAGTCCGCGCCCTGTAAGCGTTTTACGTCGGAAGGACGCAGTGAGTAATCATGTTCCGAGGCGCCATCCGGCAATAAAACCTCGGTCTCTGTTACACCATCTGCAATCGCGGAAGCGATGAACCCCAGGGGCTTAAGGGAGGCAACGACAGCGGCATTTGCGGCGTGTGTTGCACTCCCCCAAAGAGCAGCGGATAATGCTGCGAAAAGAAGCGTATTTTTATGTAACATAATGCAACGAATCATCGTAATGAATGTGTGAAATGTGATATTATAACATTCTATAACTTCTGCAAGCCTAAAATTGACATGACGACTTTGGTTTCACTGGAAAATGTCTCGGTCTCTTATGGTCAACGCCGCGTCCTTTCTGACGTGTCGCTTGAACTCAGACCCGGAAAAATTTTGACGCTCCTGGGGCCTAACGGTGCCGGGAAGTCCACCCTGGTACGTGTGGTATTAGGGCTCGTAACACCTGATGAAGGCGTTATCAAGCGTAACGGCCAGCTACGCGTCGGCTATGTCCCACAAAAACTGTATCTTGATACCACGCTCCCACTCACCGTAAACCGTTTTTTACGCTTACGTCCGGGCACGCATAAAACAGATATTCTTCCTGCCCTTAAACGCGTTCAGGCAGGCCATCTGATTAACGCGCCCATGCAAAAGTTATCCGGCGGGGAAACGCAGCGTGTCCTGTTGGCGCGGGCGTTATTGAATCAACCGCAGTTGCTGGTGCTTGATGAGCCGACGCAAGGCGTCGATGTCAACGGTCAGGTGGCTCTTTACGATCTCATCGACCAGTTGCGTCGCGAACTCGACTGCGCGGTGTTGATGGTGTCACATGACCTGCACCTGGTGATGGCCAAAACAGACGAAGTGCTGTGTCTGAATCACCATATTTGCTGCTCTGGTACGCCGGAAATTGTCTCAATGCATCCGGAGTTTATCTCCATGTTTGGACCGCGCGGCGCAGAGCAATTAGGCATTTATCGCCACCATCATAATCATCGCCATGATTTACAGGGCCGTATTGTATTGCGCCGGGGAAATGGTCACTCATGATTGAATTTTTGTTACCCGGCTGGTTCGCCGGGATCATGCTGGCCTGCGCCGCAGGTCCGTTAGGCTCATTCGTGGTCTGGCGTCGGATGTCGTATTTTGGCGATACGCTGGCGCACGCTTCGCTGTTAGGGCGTGGCATTTGGTCTGCTGCTGGATGTGAATCCGTTTTACGCGGTCATCGCCGTCACGCTGATGCTGGCGGCAGGTCTGGTGTGGCTTGAGAAACGCCCTCACCTGGCGATCGATACTCTGCTGGGCATTATGGCGCACAGCGCCCTGTCGCTGGGTCTGGTGGTGGTCAGCCTGATGTCGAACATCCGTGTCGATTTGATGGCCTATCTGTTTGGCGATTTACTGGCGGTAACGCCTGAAGATCTGATCTCCATCGCCATTGGCGTCGTCATTGTTCTGGCGATTTTGTTCTGGCAGTGGCGCAATTTGCTGTCCATGACCATCAGCCCGGACCTGGCGTTTGTTGATGGGGTGAAAATTCAGCGCGTGAAACTTCTGCTGATGCTGGTGACAGCGTTAACGATAGGGGTGGCAATGAAGTTTGTCGGCGCGCTGATCATCACCTCATTGCTGATTATCCCCGCAGCCACGGCACGTCGCTTTGCCCGTACGCCAGAGCAGATGGCAGGTGTTGCGGTGATTGTAGGAATGGTAGCGGTTACAGGCGGACTGACCTTTTCGGCATTTTATGACACGCCAGCTGGCCCCTCGGTCGTTCTGTGTGCTGCGCTGCTGTTTATCCTCACCATGATGAAAAAACAGGCCAACTGAGGCCTGTATTTTTGCCGGATAGCACTGCGTTTATCCGGCCTACGATTCGCTCTTTCCAGGCCGGATAAGATGCGTATCCGGCGCTACGCTCAGGGCATTTCCGGCGGCGTAATCCCAAAGTGATTCCACGCACGCACCGTCGCCATACGCCCACGCGGGGTACGCTGTAAAAAGCCCTGCTGAATCAGATAAGGTTCCAGTACGTCCTCAATAGTTTCGCGCTCTTCGCCGATAGCCGCAGCCAGGTTATCTAACCCGACAGGCCCACCGAAGAACTTATCGATCACCGCCAGCAGCAGTTTGCGGTCCATATAGTCGAACCCTTCCGCATCGACGTTGAGCATATCCAGCGCCTGGGCAGCAATATCCGCCGAGATGGTGCCGTCATGCTTCACTTCGGCAAAGTCACGCACGCGGCGCAGCAGACGGTTGGCGATACGTGGTGTACCGCGTGCGCGGCGGGCGACTTCCAGTGCGCCTTCATCGCTCATCTCCAGCCCCATATAACGCGCGCTACGCCCGACGATATGCTGCAGATCCGCAACCTGGTAAAACTCCAGACGCTGAACGATGCCAAAACGATCGCGCAACGGTGAGGTTAACGAACCCGCGCGGGTGGTTGCGCCAATCAGCGTAAAGGGAGGCAGATCGATTTTTATCGAGCGCGCCGCCGGACCTTCACCAATCATGATATCGAGCTGATAGTCCTCCATCGCCGGGTACAATACCTCTTCGACCACCGGAGACAGGCGGTGAATTTCGTCGATAAACAGAACGTCGTGCGGCTCGAGGTTAGTGAGCATCGCCGCCAGGTCCCCTGCTTTCTCCAGCACCGGACCGGAGGTGGTGCGCAGGTTCACCCCCATTTCATTAGCGACAATATTCGCCAGCGTGGTTTTACCCAGACCCGGCGGGCCGAAAATCAGCAGGTGGTCAAGCGCATCGCCGCGCAGTTTCGCCGCCTGGATAAAAATCTCCATCTGCGAGCGCACCTGCGGCTGGCCAACGTACTCCGCCAGCAGTTTGGGACGAATCGCCCGGTCTACCACATCTTCTGGTAACGTGCTTTCTGCTGAAATCAGGCGGTCTGCTTCTATCATCCTCTACCTCACAGCGCGGCGCGGAGCGCTTCGCGGATCAATGTTTCGCTGCTGGCATCCGGGCGGGCAATTTTGCTGACCATCCGGCTGGCTTCCTGAGGTTTATAGCCCAGCGCCACCAGCGCAGCAACCGCTTCCTGTTCAGCGTCATCCGTTGCCGGGCTGGCCGGAGAGGTCAGCACCAGATCGGCGGCAGGCGTAAACAGATCGCCATGCAAACCTTTGAAGCGATCTTTCATTTCGACAATCAGACGTTCAGCGGTTTTCTTACCAATGCCCGGCAGTTTCACCAGAGCGGCGGGATCTTCACGCTCGACGGCGTTAACAAACTGCGGTGCCGACATGCCGGAGAGGATCGCCAGCGCCAGCTTCGGGCCAACGCCGTTAGTCTTAATCAATTCTTTAAACAGGGTACGTTCCTGTTTGTTGTTAAAGCCATACAGCAGTTGGGCATCTTCACGCACCACAAAATGGGTGAAAATAATCGCCTCCTGCCCCGCTTCCGGCAGCTCATAGAAGCAGGTCATCGGCATATGCACTTCATAGCCGACGCCGCCCGTCTCCAGCAGTACCAACGGGGGTTGTTTTTCGAGAATAATGCCTCTGAGTCTGCCTATCACATGACGCTCCTGCGTTAATGGCTCTTGATACAAAGGTGTATCATAAAAAAATGCTGGATAGATATCCAGCGGGGATGAAATTAAAATCCAGAGTTCGCACAGCGTGCTAACGGAACAGGGCTGCGACAAGCCGTTATCTTCAGGACGCGCGTTTTCCATGGCGATGCTTTTCTGCCGTGGAGAGTGAATGCTTCGACATCCGGCGTAATTTAAACCAGTGCAAAGCCAGGGTAAGAAAAGCGAATGCGCTTATCGCCCAAATGACGATCAGCACCGGCAAAGGACTGACGTTAAAAAACACATTTTCGCAAGGTTTGCCGACCGCAGGTTTCTTTTTCACGATATTTACGCACATTGTGCTGGCGGGTTCTGTACGCGCGCCCTCGACATGGTAAGTCCAGGCTTTGTATGCCCCCCACCCGCTCAGGTCATAATCATATAATGCAGAACAATCTGTTCTGCCACCCCGGAGGTGGCTACAGGTGTTGGTTGTCCGACGTTCAAAACTGCTGGTGTAGCGCACGGCAGAAACGCTGGCTGTGGTGGTGATGCTATTGCGATGGTAATAGTATTCCATGAATGCCGCATAACCCGTATACAGTAGCAATAGCGTATAAAAGAACGCGATCGGTTTTCTGTACCGTTGGTAGTGCGTAATGAGGGCCCAGCAGGCAAATAGCAGTACCAGTGCATAAATAATTGGCATGAGGGTCTGGTTATCCATGTTGAAATGACTCTTCCGTGTCGCTTAACACGCGCGCATAACTACAAAACATAGTTTCCTTCAACGCTAATTGCACGCTATTTACCAGACTGATTCGTCATAAAGACCATACCTTCACCTGGCGAGTTGCATGCGTTTTTTGCTCATCGCTGCCGCGACCAGACTTTACCCAATCTGCATACTTTTCATCTAAAGACGCCCAAGGAGATACGTTTCTTTCCATTATTAATTACAGCCAAATAATATTTTTGTTTTATATCATGGTGGCGTCTGCCCATTATTAATTCGTTGCTAAACCCGCGTTATTATCAATTTCAACCGAAACCTGATTAGCGTAAATTGGGTATTCATTATAATTATTTCTATCGGGGGAACTCGGTAATTCAAAGCATCGCATAAAACATTCCTTGTCATTATTTAAATACAATGCTAGTTCTTTATCAGGATGAAAAAAGACGTTGTTTCCACATATCAATAATGGATTAGAACCGTGAAAATTAATTACCCTGCCAAATACGAGACCGGCGATATCGTATTTACCTGCATAGGTGCTCGTCTGTTTGGGCAGATCTCCGCGGCATCACAGTGCTGGAGTAATCATGTGGGGATTATTGTGGGACACAATGGCGATGATTATCTGGTGGCGGAAAGCCGCGTGCCGCTCTCGACGGTCACCACGATGTCGCGTTTTATTCAGCGCTCTACCGATCAACGTTATGCCGTCCGTCGTCTGGCTGGCGGATTAACGACAGAACAGAAACTGTCGCTGGTCGAAAAGGTCCCTGGCCGCCTGCATAAACTCTATCACACCGGCTTTAAATACGACTCTGCACGTCAGTTCTGCTCCAAGTTCGTCTTCGATATTTATAAAGAGGCATTATGCATTTCGGTCGGGGAAATAGAGACATTTGAAAATCTGTTGCACAGCAACCCGAACGCAAAACTTGCCTTCTGGAAGTTCTGGTTTTTAGGTTCAATTCCGTGGGAACGTAAAACCGTGACCCCTGCCAGCCTGTGGCATCATCCGAATTTAGTACTGATTAATGCTAGTGGGATAGAAACGTCTCAGCCAGCAGTGGCTGAGACGTTATAGCTATCGGCAGCCGTCCACGCGCCAGATTGAGTCTGGAGTCGCTCATTTGCATTGCGTTTTGGCTAACATGGCAGTGGGTGATAGCAATAGCCAGCGCATCGGCGGCATCCGCCTGCGGATTAGCGGGGAGTTTAAGCAAGGTACGCACCATATGCTGCACCTGACTTTTCTCCGCACTGCCGATCCCAACAACGGTCTGCTTCACCTGACGCGCCGCATATTCAAACACCGGCAGATCCTGGTTTACAGCGGCGACAATCGCCACACCACGCGCCTGCCCCAGCTTGAGCGCGGAATCCGCGTTCTTCGCCATAAATACCTGCTCAATGGCAAAGTAGTCCGGCTGAAACTGGGTAATGATTTCCGACACGCCCGCATAAATCAGCTTCAGGCGCGATGGTAAATCATCCACTTTGGTACGAATACATCCGCTGCCCAGGTAGGTCAGTTGCCTGCCCACCTGGCGAATCACACCATAACCGGTGATGCGCGAGCCCGGGTCAATGCCGAGAATAATGGACATCACGCATCTCCTGTTATCTTATCGCGCAACCACGTCATTCTAACGTAGCGGCAACCTCATCAGAGATCTCACCGTTGTGGTAAACTTCCTGAACATCGTCACAGTCTTCCAGCAGGTCGATCAGACGCATCAGTTTAGGTGCAGTTTCCGCATCCATATCCGCTTTGGTCGACGGGATCATAGAGACTTCAGCGCTGTCGGCTTTCAGACCGGCGGCTTCCAGTGCGTCACGCACTTTGCCCATCTCTTCCCACGCGGTATAGACATCAATCGCGCCGTCGTCAAAGGTCACAACGTCTTCAGCACCGGCTTCCAGCGCCGCTTCCATGATGGTGTCTTCGTCGCCCTTTTCAAAGGAGATAATCCCTTTTTTGCTGAACAGGTAAGCAACGGAACCGTCAGTACCGAGGTTGCCGCCGGTTTTGCTGAATGCGTGACGCACTTCCGCTACCGTACGGTTACGGTTGTCGGACCAGACATTCAATCATCACCGCGGTGCCGCCTGGACCATAACCTTCATAGATGATGGTTTCCATATTCGCATCATCATCACCGCCCACGCCACGCGCGAATTGCACGGTTCAGCGTGTCACGCGTCATGTTGTTAGACAGCGCTTTATCTACAGCCGCACGCAGACGCGGGTTCGCATCCGGATCGCCGCCGCCCAGTTTGGCCGCCGTCACCAGCTCACGAATGATCTTGGTGAAAATCTTGCCGCGCTTAGAATCCTGCGCAGCTTTACGATGTCTGGTGTTGGCCCATTTACTATGACCTGCCATAAATAGTATCTCCAAAAAGCGCGCCTTCTCAGGCGACGTTAATAACAAATTCTTCAATCGCCTGCCGATTACTCCACGACTTGGTTAACTGTGCAGCCTCAGCCGCATTAACCCAACGATAAGTCAGATGTTCGGTGAACACGATCTCTCGTTCAGAGGGAAGTGCCAGGCAAAACCAGGATTCGGTATTACGTTCGATTCCCGGCGCATAGCGATGACGTAAATGGCGAAAAATCTCAAACTCCACCGTGCGCTGGCAGTCAATTAAGGTCAGTTGCTCTGTCGCAACATCAATGGTGACCTCTTCCTTTACTTCGCGCATGGCGGCTTGCGACGCGGTTTCACCCTCTTCAAGGCTGCCGGTGACCGACTGCCAGAAATCAGGATCGTCGCGTCGCTGTAACATCAGCACCCGCTTCGTATCTTGGGCAAAAATAACAACCAGAACCGAAACGGGACGCTTATACACTTTATCCTTCACGCTGCCTCTTTGTTGGCTGCCATCGTTCATCCCATTCACATAGCTATCTATGCTCATGGGTATTCACTCAGTTGCCGCCGCGATGCAACGCGAATGATTTCGTGTACAGCAGCCATATCAGTTATTCTCGGCCTTCTTCACAACCTGAATGCTCAGTTCCGCCAGAGCGGCTTCATTCGCAAAGCTTGGCGCTTCAGTCATCAGACACGCTGCAGCCGTAGTTTTCGGGAAGGCGATAACGTCACGAATGTTATCGGTACCGGTCAGCAGCATGGTCAGACGATCCAGACCAAACGCCAGACCCGCATGTGGCGGAGTACCGTATTTCAGCGCATCCAGCAGGAAGCCAAATTTCTCGCGCTGCTCTTGTTCGTTAATACCCAGAATGCCTAAACACGGTTTGCTGCATTTCGCCGTTGTGGATACGGACGGAGCCGCCGCCCACTTCGTAGCCATTGATCACCATATCGTACGCGTTGGCAACGGCATCTTCCGGCGCGGCTTTCAGCTCAGCAGCGGTCATGTCTTTCGGTGCAGTAAACGGATGATGCATCGCCGTCAGGCCGCCTTCACCGTCGTCTTCAAACATTGGGAAGTCGATAACCCACAGCGGCGCCCATTTTGTTTCGTCGGTCAGGCTGAGATCTTTACCCAGTTTCAGACGCAGCGCGCCCATAGAATCGGCAACCACTTTCTTGTTGTCAGCGCCGAAGAAAATCATATCGCCATCTTGCGCAGCGGTACGATCCAGAATGGCTTCCACGATTTCAGCATTGAGGAACTTGGCAACAGGGCTGTTGATCCCTTCCAGACCTTTCGCACGCTCGGTGACTTTAATGTAAGCCAAACCTTTCGCACCGTAGATCTTGATAAAGTTACCGTAATCGTCAATCTGCTTACGGCTTAAGCTGGCACCACCCGGCACACGCAGAGCCGCCACGCGACCTTTCGCATCGTTCGCCGGACCGGAGAATACGGCGAAATCGACGGATTTCAGCAGATCGGCAACATCCACCAGTTCCATTGGGTTACGCAGATCCGGTTTATCGGAACCGTAACGACGCTCAGCTTCAGCGAAAGTCATGATCGGGAAATCACCCAGATCCACACCTTTCACTTCCTGCCACAGATTACGCACCAGCGCTTCCATCACTTCACGCACCTGCGGTGCCGTCATGAAGGAGGTTTCCACGTCGACCTGGGTAAATTCAGGCTGGCGATCGGCACGTAAATCTTCGTCGCGGAAGCATTTTACGATCTGATAATAGCGGTCAAAGCCAGACATCATCAGCAGCTGTTTAAACAGCTGAGGAGACTGCGGCAGCGCGTAGAATTTCCCTTTGTGAACGCGCGAAGGCACCAGATAGTCACGCGCGCCTTCCGGCGTGGCTTTGGTCAGCATCGGGGTTTCGATGTCGAGGGAAACCGTGGTCGTCCATAAAACGACGCACCAGGCTGGTAATTTTGGCACGCGTTTTCAGGCGCTGCGCCATTTCCGGACGACGCAGATCCAGATAGCGATACTTCAGACGCGCTTCTTCGGTATTGACGTGGTTAGAGTCCAGCGGCAGTGATTCTGAACGGTTGATGATGGTCAGATCGGACGCCAGTACTTCAATTTCGCCGGTCGCCATATCGGCGTTAACGTTTTTTGCGTCACGCGCACGTACGGTACCCGTAACCTGGATGCAGAACTCATTACGCAGTTCGGAGGCCAGCTTTAATGCGTCCGCACGATCCGGATCGAAAAACACCTGCACGATACCTTCGCGGTCGCGCATATCGATAAAGATCAGGCTACCAAGAGTCACGACGACGGTTGACCCAACCACACAGAGTCACCTGCTGCCCCTCGTGGGACAGACGTAGCTGTCCGCAATATTCTGTACGCATGAGATATCCCTTAACTTTGCCGCAGGTGACGAAGTCGCCTGCCTCGCAGGTGACGAAGTCGCAGCGTTAGCTGAATGTCACAACTGAATGAAAAAAGGCGGCTATTATACTGGAAATTCTGCCGCACGATAAGAGTCTATCCCATCAAGGTACAATTACTTACCACTTTGAACCAGGACAGACTCCGAACCAGACACTGACTGTACGCGTGTTTGCGATCCAGGTATTGCGTATACGCAAAAAAATTAACAAAATTTGTTGCCCCTCGCCTCCAGGACCGCGACTAAGATAGACCGGAATAGCATTGAAAATACGGGAGTCATCATGCTGGAACTGAACGCCTCAACCACCGCGCTGGTGGTCATTGATTTGCAGGAGGGCATTTTACCCTTCGCCGGAGGCCCACATGCCGCACAGGAGGTCGTGGATCGCGCCGCGCGTCTGGCGGAAAAATTCCGTGCTCACGGCTCACCGGTGGTGATGGTGCGTGTCGGCTGGTCGCCGGATTACGCAGAAGCATTAAAACAGCCCGTCGATGCCCCATCCCCGGCGAAAGCGTTGCCGGAAAACTGGTGGCGCTACCCGGCCGCATTAGGCAAAGCCGACAGCGATCTTGAGGTCACGAAACGCCAGTGGGGGGCGTTCTACGGCACAGACCTGGAACTGCAACTGCGCCGTCGCGGCATTGACACGCTCGTCCTGTGCGGGATCTCCACCAATATCGGCGTGGAATCCACAGCCCGTAACGCCTGGGAACTGGGCTTTCGGCTGATCATTGCCGAAGATGCCTGCAGCGCGGCAAGTACCGAGCAACACCAGAGCAGCGTCACGCACATTTTCCCGCGCATTGCCCGGGTGCGTCGCGTGGAAGAGATCCTACAGGTACTATGATTTACATCGGCTTACCGCAATGGTCGCACCCAAAGTGGGTGCGACTGGGGATTACCAGCCTTGAAGAATATGCTCGCCACTTCAATTGTGTGGAGGGTAATACCACCTTGTACGCGCTTCCTAAAGCCGAGGTCGTTGAACGCTGGTACGCGCAGACAACCGATGATTTTCGTTTCTGTTTTAAGTTTCCGGCGACCATCACGCATCAAGCCGCGCTGAAAACTGTGACGATTTAGTGCTGGAGTTTTTGACCCGCATGTCGCCGCTGGAGGGACGCATTGGTCAGTACTGGCTCCAGCTCCCCGCCACATTTTCACCTCGCGATCTCCCTGCATTGTGGCAATTTCTTGACGCCCTGCCCGGGCGATTCACTTACGGTGTTGAAGTCCGTCATCCGGGTTTCTTTGCAAAAGGAGAAGAGGAACAACAGCTCAATCGTGGTTTACACGAGAGAGGGGTAAACCGGGTCATTCTCGACAGCCGTCCAGTCCATGCCGCCCGCCCTCACAATGAGGCGATACGCGAGGCGCAGCGCAAGAAACCCAGAGTCCCTGTACATGCTGTTGTCACTGCCGGTCACCCGATGGTGCGATTTATCGGCAGCGATGACATGGTACAAAATCGTGATTTTTTCACCGCCTGGTTAAACAAATTACCGCTCTGGGAACAGTCCACGACGCCCTGGTTGTTTTTACACACGCCCGATATCGCGCAGGCTCCGGAGTTAGTGGACGCAATCTGGCAGGATTTACATGCCGTTATTCCTGGTATTGGCGCCGCACCGTCTATTCCACAGCAATCTTCTCTTTTCTGAAAATGCCACCTATCATAGACAGTGCCATCAGCCATTTTAAAGGGAGTTTGTATGGTAAGCGCGCTATATGCCGTATTGGGTGCGTTATTGTTGATGAAGTTCTCCTTTGACGTTGTTCGTCTGCGGATGCAGTAACCGCGTTGCCTATGGTGACGGCGGGCTTTAGCGAGCTACAAAGCGCGATTCGCATTCATGGCAATGCGGTGGAATACATTCCGGTTGCGCTTGTGCTGCTGCTGTTTATGGAGATGAACGGTGCGGAAACATGGATGGTACACATCTGCGGCCTGATCCTCATTGCCGGTCGACTCATGCATTATTACGGATTCCATCACCGGCTTTTTCGCTGGCGGCGTTCTGGTATGAGCGCAACCTGGTGCGCCCTGTTGCTGATGGTGCTGACAAATCTCTGGTATATGCCCTGGGAGTTGGTTTTCTCCCTGCATTAGCGCACAATACGCCCCTTTATTTTTCCCGGATTTTTACGTTATGTCTCACCGCGACACGCTTTTTTCTGCGCCTATCGCCAGTCTGGGTGACTGGACCTTTGATGAACGGGTAGCCGAAGTCTTCCCGGATATGATCCAGCGTTCCGTTCCTGGCTACTCCAACATTATCTCGATGATTGGCATGCTGGCTGAACGTTTTGTCAAACCCAACACGCAGGTCTACGATCTGGGCTGTTCTTTGGGCGCAGCGACGCTCTCGGTGCGTCGCAACATCCATCATGACAATTGCAAGATCGTTGCCATCGACAACTCTCCGGCGATGATTGAACGCTGCCGCCGCCACATTGATGCCTACCAAAGCCCCGACCCCGGTAGAAATTGTGGAAGGCGATATTCGTCATGTCGCTATCGAAAACGCCTCGATGGTGGTGCTGAATTTTACCCTGCAATTCCTTGAACCGCCTGAGCGCCAGGCATTGCTGGATAAGATTTATCAGGGATTGAATCCGGGCGGCGCACTGGTGCTGTCAGAGAAGTTCAGTTTTGAAGATGCGCAGGTCGGCGAATTGCTGTTCAACATGCATCATGACTTCAAGCGCGCCAACGGCTACAGCGAGCTGGAAATCAGCCAGAAGCGCAGCATGCTGGAAAACGTCATGCTGACCGATTCCGTCGAAACCCATAAAGCGCGTCTGCGTCAGGCCGGATTCGAACACAGCGAACTGTGGTTCCAGTGCTTCAACTTTGGTTCTCTGGTGGCGCTAAAAGCTGAGGTTTCCGCATGATCGAGTTCGGAAACTTTTATCAGCTGATTGCCAAAAATCACCTTTCCCACTGGCTTGAAACCCTGCCCGCACAAATTGCGAGCTGGCAGCGCGATCAGCATGGTCTGTTTAAAACAGTGGTCAAACGCGGTTGAATTTCTGCCAGAGTTAACGCCGCACCGTCTGGATCTGCTGCACAGCGTCACCGCCGAAAGCGAAGAGCCGCTCAGCGAAGGCCAGCTTAAACGTATCGATACCCTGATGCGCAACCTGATGCCGTGGCGTAAAGGCCCGTACTCGTTGTATGGCGTCAATATTGATACCGAATGGCGTTCTGACTGGAAGTGGGATCGCGTACTGCCGCATCTGTCCGATCTTACCGGTCGCACGATTCTGGATGTGGGCTGCGGCAGCGGCTATCACATGTGGCGCATGATTGGCGCTGGCGCACATCTCGCCGTCGGGATCGACCCAACGCAGTTGTTCCTGTGCCAGTTTGAAGCGGTGCGGAAATTGTTGGGTAACGATCAGCGTGCGCATCTGCTGCCGCTGGGTATCGAACAACTGCCCGCGCTGAATGCGTTTGATACCGTATTTTCAATGGGCGTGCTTTATCATCGCCGCTCGCCGCTGGAGCACCTGTGGCAGTTAAAAGATCAGCTGGTCAAAGACGGTGAACTGGTGCTTGAGACGCTGGTCGTCGAGGGCGATGAAAATACCGTTCTGGTGCCGGGCGATCGCTACGCGCAGATGCGTAACGTCTACTTTATTCCTTCCGCGCTGGCGTTAAAAAACTGGCTGGAGAAATGCGGTTTTGTCGATGTGCGTATCGCGGACGTGTGTGTGACGTCAACCGAAGAGCAGCGTCGTACCGAATGGATGGTGACCGAGTCGCTGGCCGATTTCCTTGACCCGAACGACAGCAGCAAAACGGTCGAGGGTTACCCTGCCCCTCTGCGTGCGGTATTAATTGCGCGTAAACCGTAACGCTGGATTTCTCTAAAATAGTTCAGGCGACCAACGCAGTTACAGCCCGAAATAGGCAGGAGAAAGATAAAAAAAGGCCCCTGTTGAAATTGCAGGGGCCTGGTACGAGCAAGCATCATATTGGGCGACATGATGCAACGGTAAAAATCAGTTGGCCTGATGACGAACAATGATTCCTTTCATCTCTGCAACCGCCGCCCCGTCAACCACACTGCGGGAATATTCATCCGCTTGCGTATCCGCTGACATCGACAGTCCCTGATTGCGATAACGCATTGGCGAGGCAACCTGGGTTCCGGCAGAACTGTGTACTTCCCTGACACCTGCATTCAGGAAATCCTGCAAATTTTTTGCACGAACCCCTGCTCCGGCCATAATTATTGGAGCACCGGCTTGTGCAATTAGTTCCATAATTATTGGTAAACCTTGCAGTGCGTCAGATTTTTGTCCGGATGTCAGCACTCTCGCGACACCCAAATCCGCCAGATTCTTAAGCGCATTTAATGGATTGGCGCACATATCGAAGGCGCGATGAAACGTCACGGCCAACGGTCCGGCGGCAGCCATTATTTTTTCCATTCGCGGCATATCCACGTTGCCGTCCACATCCAGAACGCCAACCACCAGTCCAGGAAAGCCTAATTCTCTGACCGTACGCACATCTTCCAGCATGGCGGCAAATTCACCGTCGCTATAACAAAAATCACCGCCGCGCGGACGAATAATCGGATGCACGGGAATCGTCACCTGTTGACGAACCGAACGCAGCACCCCCAACGAAGGCGTCAGTCCGCCCTCTTTCGGCGCTGAACACAACTCGATCCGATCGGCACCGTTTTGCTGCGCCGTTAACGCGCACTCCATGCTATAACAACAAATCTCGAGCAATGCCATACTCACTCCTTTTCCAGAACCGTTTTATCATGCCATGCCTGTTTGCGCTAAACGTCGCAGACGCTCACAAACTCAATGCTCTGACCGTTCGCTTGCTACAATGGCTTCAATCGACCACGGGTGAAATTTGATGGTGACCTTGCCATCCGTCACCGCCAGCGTCGGGTTCGGCAGTCGTTCGTGCTCGCCTTTGGGCGAACTGGTTTTCACAAAAATCCCCGGCTGGCTTAAGCCATCGTCAGAGAGCAGCGCCAGCGCCCGGGCATTCAGACTTTCTGGCTCACCGGGGCAGCACAATTTCAATGTGTTCCCAGCCTTCATGCGGGGTAGCGCTTTTCGCCCGGCCACGGTAATTCCACAACGCTGAATTGCCAGTGTCCGACACAAACAAGCGTCTTCAATTTGAACAGACAGATCGGTCTGCCGTTGATGATATTCTCCGACAGGAGTTCGCCGCACTGCTCAAACCCACGGCGCCACCGCTCTGCGGTCGCATTCTGATGGCAACGAAGAGAGATATGGTCGGCCTCAAGAGGCGCCAGATCCAGACCAAGGCGAGTAGAAAGCGCCTTTAACGCCAGCGTAAAACGCGGTAAATCCGCGGAAATATCATGCAGTTCGTCAATAAATTGCCAGTTCGCCATTTTGGATACTCTTCTTCATCTTCAAAGCCGCTAATTTACTCTGTTGCGTGGCGGCAACCAACCGCTGATTGTGGCCAAGGCGCCATGAAGACTTATGCCTCATTGTGTTGAGGTGATTTCAGAGCAGCGACGACATGCGCCAGGGCTGACGCAAACGGGCATTTGCAGTATACTCCCGCCCTAAATTCTTAAACTGGTGCGGGCACAGTCAACCCGCGTCTTAAACGTAAGGTATTCCGGTGAATATTCAGGCTCTTCTCTCAGAAAAAGTCCGTCAGGCCATGATTGCTGCAGGCGCGCCTGCAGATTGCGAACCCCAGGTTCGTCAGTCAGCAAAAGTACAGTTCGGCGACTATCAGGCCAACGGCATGATGGCAGTTGCTAAAAAACTGGGTATGGCGCCGCGACAACTTGCAGAGCAGGTGCTGACTCATCTGGATCTCAACGGCATCGCCAGCAAGGTTGAAATTGCCGGTCCGGGCTTTATCAATATTTTCCTCGATGCGGCATTTCTTGCTGAAAACGTACAGCAGGCGCTGACCAGTGACCGTCTGGGTGTCGCTCTCCCCGAAAAGCAGACTGTCGTGGTGGATTACTCTGCGCCTAACGTCGCCAAAGAGATGCACGTCGGCCACCTGCGCTCGACAATAATCGGTGACGCGGCCGTGCGTACCCTGGAGTTTCTGGGTCACCGTGTGATTCGCGCCAACCACGTCGGCGACTGGGGCACGCAGTTTGGTATGCTCATCGCCTGGCTGGAAAAACAGCAGCAGGAAAATGCCGGTGAAATGGCGCTGGCAGACCTGGAAGGTTTCTATCGTGATGCGAAAAAACATTACGACGAAGATGAAGAATTCGCCGAGCGCGCCCGTAGCTATGTGGTGAAATTACAAGGCGGCGACACCTATTTCCGTGAGATGTGGCGCAAACTGGTCGACATCACCATGACGCAAAACCCGTTAACCTACGATCGTCTGAACGTGACGCTGACACGTGACGACGTGATGGGCGAGAGCCTGTACAACCCAATGCTGCCGGGTATCGTTGCCGATCTGAAAGCTAAAGGCCTGGCCGTTGAAAGCGAAGGCGCGACGGTGGTGTTTCTTGATGAGTACAAAACAAGGAAGGCGAACCGATGGGCGTCATCATTCAGAAGAAGATGGCGGCTACCTCTATACCACCACTGACATTGCCTGCGCCAAATACCGCTATGAAACGCTGCATGCCGATCGCGTGCTGTACTACATCGACTCCCGCCAGCATCAGCACCTGATGCAGGCATGGACTATCGTGCGTAAAGCGGGCTATGTGCCGGACTCCGTACCACTGGAACACCACATGTTCGGCATGATGCTGGGCAAAGACGGTAAACCGTTCAAAACCCGCGCGGCGGCACGGTGAAACTGGCTGACCTGCTGGACGAAGCGCTGGAACGCGCACGCCGTCTGGTGGCGGAGAAGAATCCTGACATGCCTGCTGATGAGCTGGAAAAACTGGCAAACGCCGTCGGCATCGGCGCGGTGAAATATGCGGATCTCTCCAAAAACCGGACCACCGACTACATCTTCGACTGGGACAACATGCTGGCGTTTGAAGGCAACACGGGCGCCGTACATGCAGTACGCTTACACCGCTGTACTGTCGGTATTCCGTAAAGCAGAAATCGATGAAGACGCGCTGGCGACGGCACCGGTTATCATCAGCGAAGATCGCGAAGCGCAGTTAGCCGCTCGCCTGCTGCAGTTTGAAGAGACGCTGACGGTGGTCGCGCGTGAAGGTACGCCGCACGTCATGTGTGCCTATCTGTACGATCTCGCCGGTCTGTTCTCCGGTTTCTATGAGCACTGCCCGATCCTGAGCGCAGAAAGCGAAACCGTACGTAACAGCCGTCTGAAACTGGCGCAGCTGACGGCGAAAACGCTGAAGCTGGGTCTGGATACGCTGGGTATCGAAACCGTAGAACGTATGTAAGCCAGTACGCTTTACACTCAGGCCTGAGTTCGCTTGCGGACTCAGGCCTTTTTTATTTCCAGCGTTCGCACTCTGTAACATGTCACAAGGAATGACACATTTCTCAGGAGGGATGGTACATTTTTTGCCTGTCATCGCGTTGACGTCTCCGTATCATTAGGCGGCTAATTAATCAGGTACGGGTCAATGACGTTTAAAGATTTCGCAGCAGAAGAGAAGCTCTTTCTGAGACGGGTAGTGGTGGCGTTCGCCCTGGTGGTTATCTGCTTTGGGATCCTTCTCTTCAATCTCTACAATTTACAGATTCGCCAGCATCAGTACTACGCGACCCGCTCGAATGAGAACGACATTAAAATGCTGCCGGTCGCGCCAACGCGGGGCATGATCTATGACCGCAATGGCATCCCGCTGGTGCGCAACGTGACCTGGTACGATATCTCGGTTACGCCCTACAAAATCAGCAGCATGGATACGCTAATCCAGCAGTTGACCCCCATCGTTGACCTGACACCGGAGGATATCGATGCCTTTCGCCATGCGCTGAAATCAAGCAGTCGCTATCGCCCGGTGGTGCTTAAAAATGCCCTGACTGAAGTCGAGATTGCGCGCTTCTCAGTGAACCAATTTCGTTTCAGCGGCGTCACCGTCAACAGCTACGAAGATCGGGAATATCCCTACGGCGCGGAACTGGCGCACGTGCTTGGCTATGTCTCAAAAATTAACGATAGCGATCTAAAAACACTCAGCAAAGAAGGGAGCGCGGAAAATTACGCCGCCGACCATAACATCGGCAAACAGGGTATTGAACGCTATTACGAAAATGAACTGCATGGCAAAACCGGCTATCAGGAAGTGGAGGTGGATAATCACGGACGGATTGTCCGTCTGCTGAAGGATGTCCCCCCCGTCGCCGGGAAAAATATCCACCTGACGCTGGATCTCCACCTGCAGGAATATATTGAGAGTCTGATTGCCGGACAACGCGCGGGCGGTACTGGTTGAAGATCCGCATGACGGCGCGGTACTGGCGATGGTCTCGAATCCCAGCTATGACCCCAATCCCTTTGTGAAAGGCATCAGCTATCAGGCGTACGACAAACTGCTGAAGATAAAGATCTGCCGCTAATTAATCGCGTCACACAAGGGCTGTATCCACCGGCATCCACGGTAAAACCTTACATGGCGATGTCGGCGCTGTTAAACGGCGTGATTACACCGCAGACCAGCTTCTTTGGCGCGCCAACATGGACGCTTCCCGGCACCGAACGCCGCTACCGCGACTGGAAGAAAACCGGTCACGGCATGCTGACTGTCACCAAAGCGATTGAAGAATCGGCTGACACCTTTTTCTAACCAGGTCGCCTTACATGATGGGCATCGACAGGATCGACAGCATGTTGTCGCAGTTTGGCTACGGCAAACCGACCGGTATCGACCTTAACGAAGAGTACAACGGCCTGCTGCCGAGCCGCGACTGGAAACAGCGGGTACATAAAAAGACCTGGTATCAGGGTGATACCATCTCGGTCGGCATCGGCCAGGGGTTACTTGGATCGGCCACGCCGATTCAGATGGTTGTGAAAGCGATGTGGCGCCTGCTCAACAATGGGAAAGTGATCGCCCCTCACCTGTTGCAGGAAGAGGATAACGGTAAAACCCGCATTCCTTACCACGCCGCCACACCGCCGACACAAATCGGCTACCGCCGCCTCACATATTGGGAATTGTGTGCGCCAGTGCGATGTTCGTATGGCCAATTCCCCTAACGGGTACCGGCTTAAGTTCTTCCACACGGGCACCTTACGGGATTGCCGCCAAGAGTGGGTACGTCTCAGGTGTTCAGCCTGAAAGAGAACCAGACCTACAATGCGAAAATGATCCCGATTCGCCTGCGCGACCACGTGTTCTACACCGCGTTTGCGCCCTATAACAACCCGAAAGTCGCCATCGCATTGATTCTGGAAAACGGTGGCAGCGACGGCGTGACTGCCGCGCCGGTGATGCGTCAAATACTCGACCATCTGTTTGTGACGCAAAACGCTGTTGCCCAGCCCGTTCACGGCCCGGCGGAGGGTGCATCCCCGGTAGCGAAACCGACACCGGGGAGCGTTTGAGTGGATTAGAAGTACTTGCGCAGATATTCGGTGAGGCACAGCATCGCCATTGCCTGGCCGTACGGCATCGACGTCAGCGGGATCTCGCGATAGAAATCAAGGTCATGACCCATACCGGTACCAAAGGACGTTTGCAGCAGCTCACCTTGCGGTGAAATGTGCGCTACGATCCCTTTAATGGCTTTCTCGGCAACCGCCGCATACTCCTGACCGACATAGCGTTTACGTACTGCTTTCAGAATACCGTAGGCAAATCCCGCCGTGGCCGACGCTTCCAGGTATGATTGCGGATCGTCCAGTAAGGTATGCCACAACCCGCTTTCATCCTGACATTTCGCCAGCGCAGCAATTTGCGCATTCAGCACCTGCACCAGATAACGGCGGACTGCGTTGTTTTCAGGCAGATCCAATAGTTCCAGAAAATCCGGGATCACGATGGTCAGCCAGCTGTTGCCACGCGCCCAGCGGGCATTGGCAAAGTTATGGTGTCCATCATAGTTCCAGCCGTGGAACCACAGCCCTGTCTCTTTATCCATCAGATTCTGCACATGCAGCAGGAACTGATAGGTCGCTTCTTCTACATACGCCGGACGATTGAGGAGTTTGCCAATTTTCGCCAGCGGCAACACCGTCATCATCAGCGTGTCGTCCCACATCTGCTGATGGTTTTCTTCCGCCAGCGTGATGTGCTGCATACCGCCGTGGTCGGTGCGTGGCATCTCATTCATCGCCCACTCCGGCCCAGCTATCAAGCCACGGCAGATACCCCGGATTGCGGGTTTCTTCGTAACGATAGGCCAGCGTTAAAAACGGCGCCATCGTATTGACGTTTTTGGTGGTTGCGCCCTCGGCGAAACGGTCGGCAAACCAGCTGTCCGATGGTGTCGCGCGTCGCCTCATCGCCGGTCTGCTGGTAGTACTGGTACATCCCGTACAAGCCGACGCCGTGGGTCCACTCCCAATCCGGCCAACCTTTGGTGTCAATTACCCGGCCATCATCCAGTCGTAGCAGAAATTGACCTGTCTCATCCTTGATCTCCACCAGGTTTTTAGTCACCGTCTGAATCAAATCTTTCAGCGCTTCCCGTGAGATAAAACGCTCCGGTTGACGTAATAATGGGCTGTGTTTGACGGGCCAAACTTTCATATCTTAACCTCTATTGTATGTCGAATTCATTGCCCGCGCCTCTGCTTAAGAGACGGCGCAGCCGGTTTATTACGGTTCAGGTAACCAATATTGTTGTTACCCCAAAGTGATTCGTACGGTATGCCTGCAAGCATCTCAACGGTGGCGCGTGCCTGCGGGCGTAATCTCTTCTGGCATTGCCCGGCCCGAGTTACGCATTTTGGCGGTCTCTTCACGCAGAACGCTGTGCGTTTGTAAATTCAGCTTGAAGCGCAGGGAAACCAGGAAGCCCAGCGCCAGTACGATTAGCGTGCCGCAGCTCAGAATCAACAGAATGGTGTGGCTGACGGCTTCAGGCTGCGTGCTCTGCCCTGATACAAAGCCCGACATTTGCATCACAATCCCCACCAGCATTCACCGCCCCCGCCTGAGACGCTTTACGGGTCAGCGTCATAATGCCTGCGAAGATCCCTTCACGACGCTGTCCAGTAACGACTTCATCGACATCGGCAATATAAGTGTAGGTATTCCATGGCACATAGTTGATACCGCCGCGTCCCAGACCCGCAATCGCAGAAACCAGCAGTAACAGAGTGTACACATCGCTCATACCAGCATAATAGAGAACGGCATACGACAGCGAACTCAGACCAAACAGGACAACCACCATCCGGTAAGACGGCCGCAGGCCCAAAACGGATGCACAGCGGGATCATCCCGATAACCGCAATGAAACTGAAAATCGCCATCGTGCCCAGCAGATTCGACGCCATTGAGGCTTCCTGCATGAGAACGAAGACCACGTAGTAGGTAAAGACCGCGTTGAAGACGTCCTGCGCGATGTATCCGCCAAGGTACATCCCCAAATGCTGACGGAAAATTTTGATGCGCAGCGTCGAACTCAGTTCAACGAACAGACGACTCATGCTCTGGCGGAAGTTCAGATTCTTCTTCTCTTCCTCGGCACGCAGAGCCGCTTCCGTCCACTCTTCACGTGGGCGCTCCCAGGTAAAGAACCATACAAACGTCAGCATCAGCGCGCACAGTACCGAGAACACCATGCTGGCATAGAAAAAGGAGACCGGATTGTCTTTACCAAAGGTCGTCAGCAGAATGCCTGGCAGGAAGGAGGCCAGAATGGCGGACATTTGCGCCATTGCAATACGTGCCCCGGAGAACTTGGTCTTCTGCTTAAAGTCATCGGTCATTTCCGGCACCAGCGTCTCGTAAGGCACCAGGATCATGGTGTAAACGACATCAAATACCAGATAGGTGAGCAGGTAGTACCAGAAACTCATGTCGCCAACCCACATCAGTGAGTAGCTGAATACGCAAGGGATCCCCAGCAGAATAAAGAACTTACGACGACCGAAACGTTTACCAAGCCACGTAGAGCCGAAGTTATCGGTTAAAAAGCCCATCAGCGGGCTCACAACGGCATCAAGTACCCTTGCAGACGGCAAAAATGAACGTCGCCTCGATCGGCGTTAACCCGCAAAACGTCGTATAGAAGTAAAGAAGCCAGGCAGCTGTTAGCGCGGTCGTTCCGGCACCTAAAAAGTCACCAGCACCGTAAGCAAAATAATTCACCAATCCAATTTTACGTGTATTCATTGCCGTTAACCCTGCAAAGATGATAGAGATCGCCAACGCTGGACCTCACCAGCCCCACCAGACGAACGGAGGAGTGAGTGAAAGGCCAGGAGGCGTTCATACACGGCTACAATAGAAGCTTACAGGAAGTGATACCTTTTTGTTTCTGCCACCGCATTTCGTGTGGTGGCAGAAATACAAAGAGTCCGGCAACACGTGTCACCGATTTATAAAACAGCGTTTCTTGATAATCAAAAAAGAGGGCGCATAATTGCGAAGCGGTTGGCATTTTCACCGGCCAACCGCCTGAAATAGCGGCGATTGACCATCAGCGGTAGTTAACGATCACCTGGTTACTCTGGACCTTAAGCGCCGGGATCAGGCGTCCTCCCCCCGGCACTTCCCAGACGAAGCGCAGCGGTTCGATGGCGGGCACATTGGCGAATCCGCGCGTGGTTCCGCTCTGCCCTTCTAACTCCACACAGCGAGATTGTGAGCACAGGCGCACCAGCAGACCCGCTGGGCGTAGGGCCGTTCAACGTATAACGCCAGGCCACCAGCGTCATTAACCCGGAAACCGGTTGTCGCGAGGACAACGGCGATGAAGAGGCGGACTCGCCGCGATAATTCAGGGTAATACCGGTACTGCTGTCCTGCCACGCCCCTTCTCCGGCAGCCAGCGCCATCGACGGTAGCAGGCACAGCACGCTGAGTAATTTACGCATTATTTGCCTCCGATGGTCGCGGTCATGCGAATGTTACGGTTATCCGAGAGTTCCAGGTTCGAAAGCACCACCAGTTGCGGCAAGCTGCGACGTAAAAAACGTGACAACAGGGGACGCAACGCATGATTCACCAGCAGCACTGGCGGAGCCCCCAGCATTTCCTGGCGCGACAGCGCCTCTTGCGTCTGCGCCAGCAAACGATCTGCCAGACCTGGCTCAAGACCGCCACCGCCCTGTAACGCCTGCAGCAGCAAGCGTTCAAGCGGGGTATCAAGACCAATGACATGCACTTCATCATTGCCCGGGAACCACTGCTGAGTGATGGCGCGCCCCAACGCCACACGCACCACGGCGGTGAGTTCCTGCGCATCGCTCTGTATCGGGGCATGTTCGGCCAGCGTCTCGAGGATGGTGCGCATGTCGCGAATCGGCACTTTCTCATCCAGCAGGTTTTGCAGCACTTTATGCAGCGTGTGTAGTGTGACCACGCCGGGTACCAGATCTTCTGTCAGCTTAGGCATCTCCTGCGAGACGCGATCCAAGAGCTGTTGCGCTTCCTGGCGGCCAAACAACTCAGCCGCAAACTGACCAATCAGATGGTTAAGGTGCGTTGCCACGACGGTACTCGCCTCCACAACCGTAAATCCCTGAATCTGCGCCTGCTCTTTCAATGCGCCTTTCAATCCAGATAGCCTCCAGGCCAAAGGCGGGATCCACCGTCGGTTCGCCAGGCAGCGTCCCCGCCGTCCGTCCCAGGGTTAATGGCCAGCCAACGTCCGGGGTATGCATCGCCACTGCCGATCTCCACCCCTTTCATCAAAATACGGTAGCGTGCAGGCTGCAGATCCATATTGTCGCGGATATGCACCACTGGCGGCAGAAACCCCATCTCCCGGGCAAACTTTTTACGAATGCTGCGAATACGTCCGAGCAGTTCCCCATCCTGTTGAAAATCCACCATCGGGATCAACCGATAGCCAACCTCCATGCCCAGGGAATCTTCGAGCTGCACATCATTCCAGGTCGCTTCCACCACCGAATTGTTTTCTGGCATCTTCACCGGCTGCGCTTCGGCAGGCGCTGCTTGCTCTCTGCCCCGCATCCACCAGGCCAGCCCCAGTAACGCCGCAGTAAACATCAGGAAGACCAGGTTCGGCATTCCGGGCACCAGTCCCAGCAGCCCCAGCACCGCGGCACTGAGCAGCATGACGCGAGGGTTGCTGAACAGTTGGCCGACCATCTGTTCACCGACATCCTGGTCAGTACTGACGCGGGTAACAATGACACCCGCCGCCGTTGAAATCACCAGCGCCGGGATTTGCGCGACCAGACCGTCGCCGATGGTCAGCAGGGTATAACTCTCCGCCGCATGACCCATGCTCATTCCGTGTTGCAGAACCCCCACCAGCAGTCCCCCCACCACGTTGATCACCATAATCAAAATACCGGCGATGGCGTCCCCGCGAACGAACTTACTCGCACCGTCCATCGAACCGTAAAAATCGGCTTCCTGCGTCACTTCCGTGCGCCGTTTTTTCGCTTCGTCTTCGCCGATCAACCCTGCATTTAAGTCGGCATCAATCGCCATCTGCTTGCCGGGCATCCCATCCAGCACAAAGCGCGCGCCAACTTCAGCGATACGCCCTGCCCCTTTGGTGATAACCATAAAGTTGATGATGACCAGAATCACGAACACCACAATACCAATGGCGAAGTTCCCGCCCACCAGGAAGTGACCGAATGCTTCAACCACTTTGCCCGCCGCCGCCGCGCCAGTATGTCCTTCCATCAGAATGATACGTGTTGACGCTACGTTCAGCGCCAGGCGCAACAGCGTGGTAAACAGCAATATGGTCGGGAACGCGGCAAATTCCAGCGTACGCTGGGTGAACATCGCCACCAGCAGCACCATGATCGACAGCGCGATATTAAAGGTGAACAGCAGGTCGAGGATGAACGCGGGCAGCGGCAGCACCATCATCGACAAAATCAGCAGGATGAGGATCGGCCCGGCAAGAATTTGCCATTGGGTGGACTTCATAGAGTTGGGCAGGCGCAGCATCGCAACCAGATTAGCCATCGGTATTCTTCTCGTTCATAAAATCCAGTGCGTCAGGCACCGGTAGATTTTCAGGTTGTGGCGGACGCTGCCCACCGGCAAGGCGCCAGCGTTTAAGCTGCCAGACCCATGCCAGGACTTCCGCCACAGCGGCATACAGTTGTCCAGGAATTTGCTGACCAATTTCAGCATGACGATACAACGCACGCGCCAGCGGCGGCGCCTCCAGCGTCGGCACGCGATGTTCAGCGCCTATCTCACGAATGCGCAGGGCCACCAGCCCCGCCCCTTTGGCGACCACTTTTGGCGCACTCATTTTGTTCTCGTCGTACTGCAGCGCCACCGAGTAGTGCGTGGGGGTTGGTGACAATGGACATCGGCTTTCGGCACATCGTCCATCATGCGGCGACGCGCAGCCGCACGCTGCATCTGGCGAATACGCCCTTTAACATGCGGATCGCCTTCGCTTTGTTTGAACTCATCGCGAATATCCTGGCGCGACATACGTAACTTTTTCAGATGGCTGAAAATCTGGAAGAAAACGTCAAAGGCACCCTTCGGAATCACTCCCAGCACCACCAGCAGCGCGCAGAGCCCGACGAGATCCATCGCGTTACCCATCGCCGTCACCGGCGATTCCGCCATTAAACGCATCATCTCCGGCCAGTTATGCCACAGGTAAAACCCCGTCACGCTGCCCACCAGGGTGGATTTGAGTATCGCTTTCAGCAGTTCTGCCCCCGTCTGTGCGGAGAACATGCGTTTGATGCCTGGCAAGGGATTCAGTTTTGAGAACTTGGGCTGCAGTGACTTGCCGCTAAAAACCAGTCTCCCAGCATCACCGGGAGATAAGCGCCACCAGCACCACGCCGGTGATCAGCGGCAACAGCGCCCACATCGCCTCTTTGATCAGCAGAATAATTTGCCCGAGTATCAAATTGGGGTCGTTCACCATGCTGTGATCGAAACGTAATCCCGCCGAAAGCATGTTTGACAACCGTCCGGCCAACGACTCGCCGCCAATCCAGATAATGCAGACGCCCACCAGCAAAATCAGCAGTGAGGTGAGTTCTTTGGATCGGGGGATTTGCCCTTCTTCCCGCGCTTTTTCGAGTCGGTGGGGTGTGGGGGCTTCTGTTTTGTCGTCGTTATCGCTTTCGTCTGCCACAGCACGCGCTCAAGCCAGGATGTCTGCGTTATGATGACAGAACGCGCCCCCTGCCAATGGCGCGAAAAGACCCCGTAAACAGCTCTTTTTAGGCCATTGATTTACGTTTAAGGCGAGCTTTTCCGCGCTGAGGCATGACGTTATTACGGAACATTGCAATCAATTGCTAACGCTTATTTATTTAAAATGAATATATCTGCACTTATATTTATAAAAATAAAAAATATTTTTCTACAGAAGTCATTTAAATATAAAAAATCGCAATAACAACGCAAACACAAATAACCCCCCCTACGGCAGCATTCATGCCTGCGCTGAAAAACCTTTATTTCACCAGTTCAAAAATAAACTAATAGGGACACATACAAATTAAGAATAAATAAAAAATGACAAACATCAAAAAACTACGGCCTCGCTCCATGAAAAAATAACAGTCGCTTCCGAATTAGGAACTTCAGTGTATACTGGCGCTGCGAGTTTAAGTAGAACATCCCTGAGCTATATTTTTATTTAATATATATACTGGTTTTAATCGTTCTGGAGAATAATAGCGTGAAAGGAATATTTTTGTTTTCTTACTTTTGGCCCTGTCAACATCAACCGCCTTTGCTGCTCCAGAAGATAACGCTGGAACAATCCACTTTACCGGGGAAATTATTGCGCCAAGCTGTGTGATTGTAGGCGATACCGGTACAACTTATAATGTGGCGTGTGGGACTTTCCCTACGTCGTATTTCGCAACGGTGGGAAAGGAAACAGACCCCGTACCGTTGACCATTTCACTTAAGAACTGCCCAGTGACAAGCGATGGGCTTGCGAATGTTCAGCTCACCTTTACGGGTACGACGATCGCGGGCTCAACGGACAAACTGGCTGTTTCTGCGGCCGGTGGCGTGGGCATCGTCCTCAGCGAGACAGGACATGATGAGACGCTAATTGCATTTGATAAGTCGCCCGGACAAGTTTTTATCCCACTGACAGCCAGTGCATCAGACACCCTTACCACCCACATAGACGCCCGCTATAAATCCGTCGCTGCTACGGTAACCGCAGGTGAAGCCAATGCCGATTTAACAATTAATATTCTTTATCAGTAAATGTAGGACCCCTTACCCACGCGTTATTTAGCAATATCGTTAATAACGCGTGAGTCGTATTTTCATGGCACACTCGTTTATTAAAGGGATTTATATGCGACTTCCTCTGCTCATCGTCTGTGTTACGACTTATGCTTTTACCACGCTCAGCCATGCAGCAGGGATCCAGGTGGGGCGCACGCGTGTTATTTATGATGCAAACAAAAAGGAAGTGGCGCTGGCGCTCACCAATACAGAAAAAGAGCTGCCCTGGCTTATTCAGTCATGGACGGATAACGGCGACGGAAAAACTCGGGGGCCATTTATTGTGACCCCTCCGCTCTTTCGACTCGATCCACAAAAAGAACAAAGCCTGCGTATTACCTGGTCCGGGCAGGCACTCCCCACCGATCGTGAATCTTTATTTTATATGAACGTGCGCACCATCCCAGCCATCGAGAAAGACAATAATCAAAAAAACGTTTTACGCCTTATTTACAAAACCAGACTAAAACTGTTCTGGCGTCCAGAAGGATTGAAAAACACCCCAGTTGATGCCTGCAAAAACCTTCGTTTTAGCCAGCGCGAGAGTCAGGTATTCATTACCAATGACGGCGACTATTACAGCGTTTTCGATACGCTGCGAATTAGCGGTAAGTCGATACCCCACGTCGATATGGTTGCACCGAAAGCCAACGCAACATTTCCCCTCGCTAACACCGCGAATGGTTCGAAGGTGACCTGGCGCTGCATTACAGACTATGGCAATGCAACCGCTGAGTTTACCACCCGTTTAACCCAGAAATAGTGGTGTTCAAGGGCTGCTAATGGATTGCGCCTGTCCCCATTCCGCCCTTTGAGACGACTCAGTCCTATTTTGAGAGGCTTGAGTAGTTTGCTCCTCGTCGCGGTGAGCGGCGTCAATGCGCGGGAATTTTACTTTGCGCCTTCCTCACTTGAGGGGGACGGGCTATCGCAACAGGATATCGATCTCTCTTTGTTTCCAAAAGAAAACGGACAGTTACCCGGCACATATCACACCAAAGTGACCATGAATAAACGGTATATCGATGATAAATCGATTACCTATATCAATGATAAAACGGGGGCATTACAGCCACAGTTAACCCCTGAACAGCTACGGCAATGGGGAATTCGTGTCGATGATTACGCTGAACTGGCGCAATTGCCTACCAATGAGCCACTGGGAAAGCCTCTGGGCGATTACATTCCCTTTGCGGCAGTGACGTTTGATTTTAATACCATGACCTTACGCATCAGTATGCCGCAAGCGGCTATCGATGTGCATCATGACGATGAGATCGCGGCGTCATCCTGGAACGACGGTGTGCCGGTGCTCTTTACCAACTATGCGTTCTCTGGTTCAGAGCGTAGCGGTGAGGATCAGACCACCCTTTCCAGTCAGTATCTTAATCTGCGCAGCGGCGCCAATCTCGGCGGCTGGCGGTTACGCAACTATTCAACCTGGACCCAGTCCGATGAGACACAATCCTGGCAAACCATTAACACCTGGCTCCAGCATGATATCCATTGTTTAAAAGCTCAGTTTATCGCCGGTGAAAACAGCACCCGTGGCGAAGTCTTTGACAGCCTGCAATACCGTGGCATCAACGTGGCGTCTGACGATCAAATGCTGCCTTATAATCAGCGGGGATTTGCCCCGATTATTCGCGGTATCGCCAGTTCCAATGCCGAAGTCTCGGTGCGCCAAAATGGCTATGTCATCTATCAGGCCAACGTCGCGCCAGGTCCTTTTGAAATTACCGATCTCTACTCCACCACCAATAGTGGCGATCTTGACGTGACGATTAAAGAAGCCGACGGGGACGAGCATCATTTCACCCAGCCCTATTCAAGCGTCGCCATCATGCAGCGCCCAGGCAATATTCGCTACGAAGTGACCCTCGCCCGCTATCGCGCAGACGATAATCAAGCCGCCAATGAGCCCCTTTTCGCTCAGGCCAGCGTCATTTATGGTCTGAATAACTTCCTGACGTTTTTCGGCGGCGGAACCACTTCCCAGGACTATCAGGCGCTCAATGGCGGTACAGGGGTGATGTTGGGTGAGCTGGGTGCCATCTCAACGGATGTGACCCTGGCTCGCGCGCATCTGGATAATAACGAACAGCATGACGGGCAGTCCTGGCGTCTGATGTATTCCAAACAGATAGCGGCAACAGACACTAACTTCACCCTGGCGAGCTACCGATACTCGACCGACGGTTATTACACGTTTGCCGATGCGAACGAAAAGCACGATGCCAGTGGATAACGACTGGTCCTTACAACTACAGCAAGCGCAGCAGATTCCAGCTCAACCTTAGCCAGACCGTGCTCGACAGCAGCGTGTACATTTCCGGCTATCAACAGGATTACTGGCAAACCAGTCGCAAAGAGCGAAGCATCACGTCGGGCATCAATCGGATGATTGGCGGCGTCAGTGTCAATCTGGCTTATACCTATAGCAAAACCAGCGATGAACCCAGCGATCAGATGCTATCGTTGGGTTTTAGCCTGCCGCTCTCCCAATGGCTGCCTAAAAGTTGGGCCAGCTACAATCTCAGCACCAGCAAACACGGATACACCACGCATAATGCTGGGGCTTAATGGCACGTTGCTGGACGATGATCGGCTCAGTTATTCACTCCAGCAAAGCCGGACTAACCATGACGGCGGAGACAGCAGTAGCGTCTATAGCAGTTATCGTTCGCAATATGCCAATCTCAACGCGGGTACGCTTATGCATCCGATAACTCGCAGCAGCTGAGCTACGGGATCAGCGGTGGGATAGTGGCTCACCCGGCAGGCGTCACGCTTTCTCAGCCCTTAGGCGATCAATTCGCCATTGTCAGCGCCAAAGGCGCGTCTGGCGTGCGTTTTGCCAACCAGCGCGGTGTGCAAACCGATCTCTTTGGCAACGCAATCATCCCTTCACTGACGCCTTATCAGGAAAACGTAATCCGCATCGATACCGCCAGTTTGCCGACTGATGTGGATATAGATGCCACCGCAATGAGCGTGGGTACCCAGCCGCAACGCCGCCGTCAGCACACAATTTTCGGCACACGTTGGCTACCGGGTTCTGCTGTCGCTCAGCCGTCCTGATGGCCGGGTGATTCCTTTTGGTGCCGTCGCCAGCGTCGATGACCTCTCGCTCAGCGGCATTGTCGACGATCGCGGCGTGCTGTATCTCGCCGGCGTCGGCGAAACTATCTCCCTGACAGTGAAGTGGGGAAACTCCGCCGAACAGCGCTGCCATGCTGACATCACGCTTTCATCTTCTTCTGACACGCCCCCCGGCGGTATCCGCCAGGCCAGTGCGCTCTGCAAGCCGGAGACAAATCATGCAGAATAAACACCTCGCCAGCGTACTCTACAGAATCGGGCTTAAATCCGCCCTCTCACTGGTGTTTTTAGCCCTCACCGCTCGTTACTCAGGCGGCCACCGTCATATTCACCAATTGTTTTCCGCCGCCGGTGGAATACACCACCACCATCAATACGGAACTCTCCTCTGAAAGTAATAAAGATGGACAAATTATCAGCAATCCGGATTACCATTTTGTCGCCGTAGGGCCATCGGTGGTCGCCAACTGTGCCTGCCCGAAGGGGATGAACCCATCCGGTATCGTCTATGAAACCACCGCCGCCGGAAGCCCATTGCCTGCGGGTACAACCAACTATGGCTACCTGACCGATCATTTAGATATCGATGTCACCGCCTACAGCGATGCCATAAACTCACCCGATGGCAATGGCATTACGCCAATCAAAATTGATATCTACCCCACCCCCTTCGCAAACATGAATAAGACCGGTGAATCGATAAAACCGACAGAGGCAACCAGCGATGTTTGCAGTGATGCAACACGCCCTTCCAATGGAAGCAGCATTAAGCGGGAGTTTAAGTGGAACGTTGTTATAATCACGCTCTACGTTAAGCAAGCTATTTTAGGCGAAGAAATCATCCCACTGACCGTTATCGCACAACACTATTCCTGCCTTTCTACCGGGAACTATTGTGCCGTCACCGACACGCAGCATGTTTCCGATTTCCGGCTGGCGGGAAAACTCAGCGCCCCGCTTAGCTGTACGATTAACGCAGGCAGCACCATTGAGGTTGAACTCGGCAATATTGTGACCTCACAGTTCGTTGAACAGGGTGTCCCCCCGGCAAGCTATACGCTCAGAGACGTTGATATCTCTTATCATTGTGACGATCCGGCGGCCGCTAACACGGGGAAAATTAAACTGACACTCAGCGCCGATCAGGGAGTTGCCCAGGGCAGTAACAGTCTGATTGCCAAAATGGAGGGCCGGGATGACGTTGGTTGTGCGCATGTTTGATAAAAACAACGGTAACATCGCGCTGGACGGTTCACTGGACTTACCGGTAACAATGGATGAGCAGGGGAAACGGCAGCATCGCCATGAAAGCCGCCCCGGTCAGCACCACCCCGAAAAAACCGGAACCGGGTAAATTTGGGGGCAACGTAACCGTGAAAATGGAACTTCGCTAGGAGAGAAGCCGCCCGGCAACAGAATCAGAATTGAGGGAAAAGCGGCGTAACACGCAGGAAATACCCTGCATACGCCGCAGAATTTATGCAGGCAGATAAGTAAAGGTGTAACGCCCAGAGCCCAGCGTTGCACGCAAACCACCAGGGCAGGATGTCAGGGGGACGCCATCGTCATGCAGGATATCCCGCGCCCCATCCAGTACCACATCAGCTTGCGTGTTCGGCGGGATGATGACGGACAGGGTGAGGGTTTTATCGCCGTCACGCTGCCAGTGAACACCAATCTCGCCATAGTTAGACTGATAAGAGGCTTTCAGCCAGCGCAAATCGCCGCCCGGCAAAGGTCGCAAGTGAATACGCTTAAAGCCCGGCGCGCGTTCATCCGGGTTAATCCCCGCTGCCGCGCGGTACAGCCACTCACCAATGGCACCATAGGCGTAATGGTTGAAAGAGTTCATCGCCGGACTCCACATTGAGCCATCAGGCTTAATCCCGTCCCAGTGCTCCCAGATGGTGGTTGCTCCAGCGTGAACCTGATAGAGCCAGGAAGGGAAATCCTCTTTCAGCAGCAGTTGCCAGGCCGCCTGCGGCTGGCCATTTTCGCTCAGAGCGTGGCAGAAATACGGTGTGCCGACAAACCCCGTCACCAGGTGCCCGTCGTTTTCCTCCAGCAGTTGCAGCAGCGTCTGCACCGTCCGTTGACGGAACGCTTCCGGAACCAGGTCAAAATAGAGCGCAAGAATATGCGCCGTCTGCGTGCGGACCGCCAGACGCCCGGTCGGGGTGAAAAACTCCTGCTGAAAGCGTTCGACAATCGCTGCATGCAACGCGGTATATTCCGCGTAGTCAGTATCATTGCCCAAAACCTGCGCCGCACGGGCGAAGAGTCGGGTGGAGTACGCATAGTAGGCCATGCAGGTCAGTTCATTCGGCGTCGCGCCAAAATAGCTCCCCTCTTTAGCATCCAGCGCCACCCAGTCGCCAAACTGCAAACGGTAGCTCCACATATGGTCAACCGCATGCGCGCGCATAAAATCGACCCAGGATTTCATGCTGTCGTACTGCTGGCGTAGAATCGCTTTATCGCCATACATCAGGTAAAGCGTCCACGGGTTAATCACCGCCGCATCAGCCCACGCGGCGGCGGAGTGAGTCCGCCCGTGCGACAGAAAGCGGTCGTTATCGCATTTTCCAGTCAGGATATCGGGCACCACGTGCGGCACCCCGCCCTCCTGCGTTTTGATCGTATTTAAGGTCGAGCAGCCATTTGGCGAAAAAATTACGCGTCTGCATCAGGTAGCTGGCGGTGCGACAGAAAATCTGCGCATCGCCCGTCCACCCCAGACGCTCGTCGCGCTGCGGGCAATCGGTCGGGACATCGACAAAGTTTCCTTTCAGCCCCCAAAGGATATTGTGATGCAGTTGGTTAAGATCCTCCCGCGAGGTCTCCAGCGACCCGGTCGGGGCCATCGCCGAGTGGAGTACCAGAGCGCTGAAATCAGCCAACGTCGGCGTTCCCGGCCACGCATCGACGCACACGTAGCGAAATCCCTGAAAGGTAAAATGCGGATGATACTGTTCCGGCTCGCCGCCGCGCAGGGTGTATTCCACGCACTGCTTCGCCGTTCGCAGGTTATCGAGATAAACATTCCCTGCCGCGTCTAACACCTCGAAATGGCGAAGAACCACTTTCTGCCCGCGCTCGCCACAGACGGTGAAATCGACCCAGCCACTCATATTTTGACCAAAATCCAGCACCGTGTCGCCCTGAGGAGTAGTGAAAATAGCAAGCGGCGCCAGGCGCTCAATGGCCTTCACCGCGCAGGTGGTTTGCGGCGTGAGTACGGATTTGTCCGCCGCCACAACACTTACGGCATGCCACTGGCTGGCGTCAAACCCCTCCCGATCCCAGCCCGGCTGTTCCTGGCGGGCGTCGTAGATTTCGCCATCATAGAACTCAGAAAAGAGTACCGGCGCATCCGACGCCTGCCACTGCGCATCGGTGGCGATAATCACTTCCTGTCCATCGCAGTAGCGCACCACCAGTTGGCCGATATACGCGGTTTGATCGCCGTAATAGTTGCGATAGCGGTTAAAGCTCATGTCGCCTTTATACCAGCCTGCCCCAACCATCGCGCCCAACGCGTTAGCGCCGGATTTCACCAGCGCCGTGACATCGTAGGTCTGATAGCACAGGTGGTGATGATAGCTGGTCCAGCCCGGTGCCAGTTCATCCTGGCCCACCCGCTGGCCGTTGAGATAGAGCTGATAAAGTCCCAGCGCGCTGGTATGGATAACCGCAGAGACAATCGCCTGCGCAGGTGGCAGGGAAAACACACGACGCAGCAAGGTTCCTTTTGATTTGTCTTTGTCGGCAGGCGTTTCCGCCGAGATAAAGGCAGCCTGCCACTGCGCGGCGGGCAAGCCGGTAAGAAAGCGCGCCACCGGACTCCAGTCGCTCCGCTCCCCCTGGTTGTCGCGGATTTTCACCCGCACGAAGTAAAATGCCGAGGACATCAGCGGCATCGCGGGGAGCACGAGTATTGTTCGACTCCTCGCTTTGCACCTCGCCACTGTCGTAACACAGCGTGGCGAAGTCAGCGCACTGCGCAATCTGCACGCGCCACTGCGTCTGTTCGACGTTGCGCTGTGCGCTTGCGATAATCCAGCCCAGCACCGGCAACGTTTCGCAGCCGGACAAGGTTGACTCATAATCTAATGTGATTCTTTCTACCGCTAACATCGTTATTCCCTCAATGATTAACCGTGCGTATTCACCACACCGTGCATCGCGGGCTGGCTGATGGGAGACAATCTCCGCTTCGTCATTAAACTCGTTGCGCTGTTTGCCGTGGAAACAGAGCCAGCCAATCACCATCCCGACGACCACAATCGTCGTCAGCAGGCAGTAGAGCACCATCGGCCCTGCACTGAGCAGCACTGGCGTCACGAGAGCCAACAGCCCGCAGGTCAGCCGGGCCACCCCGACGATGACGCCCTGCGCGGTGGCGCGCAACATGGTAGGAAACGACTCCTGCGCCCACACTTTCATGATCCCTTCAAAAGCAAAGCCGGTCCCGATATTGGTAAACAGCAGACAACAGAACCAGGAGAGCGGAGAGAAGTTCAGGACCACCGGCGCGAAGTAACCGACGGACATCATCACCGCCCCGAAGACAAAAAACGGAATGCGCTTAGCGGTGTCGACAATGCGCATAAAAATAAGCCCTGACCCCACGCTGACCGGCAAAATCAGCAAGCCCCACAGCGAGTTGGTGCTGACCGAAATCCCGACCACGTTGACGGGCAACGGTAGGTACCAGAACTGCCCGCCGGTGTTGGCCGCGAGATTAGTGAAGGTGTAAAAGGCGCACAGTGAGAGAAACGGCCACAGGTACTTGCGCTCGAGCAGGTCGCGCCAGCCATTTTTTTGCGCCCGCACCGTCGCCACGCCCCGGCGCAGTTCATCACACGCCACCAGCCACAGCGGAGATTCCGGGATAGACCAACGTAGGCTCATCAGCACCAGCGCCACCAGACCAACATGCATATACATGATTTGCGCGCCAATCTTGCCCCAGTCCCCCACGAGGGCGGAAACGCCCATGGTCGCGCCAATCCCCACCAACCAGAGCAAATTGGAGAGACCGATAATTTTGCCACGATTCTGGTCATCAGCGGCTTCAGAAATCGTCGCCACGCGAAACCGGTAAATCCGCGCCGGTCGCCAAACCAATGAACAGCGTGCCCAGTACCAGAAACGGAAAACTGAGGCCGAAAGCGAGTGCCAGCGATCCCAGTAAGATCATCGCCATAGTGGTGATAAATACATTGCGTCGCCCGATGCGGTCACCAAGACGGCCGCCGCAAAATGCCCCGGCGGCAATACTCAGGGTTAATAAACCGGATAAAATGCCAATCTCCAGAGCCGTGATGCCAATTGTTTTTTGATAAATAACCAGTGCCGTTCCGTTAGAAACAATTGCCGCGGAGTCAATATACGATGCCATTCCTGACACCACCCCAATATACCAAGGGTTAGGTGTTTTATTTTTTGACATATCGGGTCCTTAAATTCATAGAAAGTAAAGAGAGGTATACACTCGCTCATTTACCCTGACTGTGATACAAAAATCCCTATTTGAATAATGTTATTAACCAGAAATCAGATGACCGTTAGAATTCGCGATTGCAACTTGCGTTCATGTGATGGTGAATAATTAAAATAACGCTTATAAGATTCCGTAAAACGAATGGCATTGGTAAAGCCACAACGTACCGAAATTTCACTGATACTGTTATCTGTCGTACGCAGCATTTCATGCGCTTTTAATATTCGATATAACATCTGAAACCTGACCGGCGTATAGCCTGTTATGCGTTTAATAAAGCGGAACAAGGTCCGACTGGCAATACCGTTATCCTCGCTCAGTGCATTCCAGTCGAGATGTCGCAGGCCGCAGGTCTTTAGCGTCTTAATAAGATTAGACCGTCCTCGCTCCTCGACGGTCTGGGGCTCTGGCTGGCGGCCGCAGTGGCACAGCGCATTAATAATATTGAGAAATGAAGCTTCGAGCATCGCAAAGTAAAGGTCGTCATAATCACTTTCATTGTGTGAAATGATCTCCTGACTCCAGCTTCTCCCACCCTTCGCCAATAACCGCAGGTGATAATGTCATCTCATTCTGCGCTGGAGGTTTTCCTTAACATAAGCCCAGCCAGCGTATCGATAGATTGTAAAAAATGAAAGTTACGCACCTTGCGTACTAATACATTAATAACTGAAAGATTATTGGTGGAAATATAACTGTGTGTGTCATTGGTTGTCACGAGGAAGAAATCCCCCTGGCAAATAAATCTCACCGCATCATTAATAATATGAAATCCGCTGCCGTTACGGACAATGACAATTTCATCAAAGTCATGCCCATGCACATCCTCCATTAATTGATGATTCATGGAGAAAAGACATAATGCATGCTGTTCAGAGAGAAAGAAATCACTGTCCCGTAAAATTCGCATATGCCCTCCTATTCTTTATTAAAATCAGTCTTACCCGCTATTAATAAAAACAAGGTTTCATACTTCAGATATTGTCCTGCGTTATGCTGGTTACCATTTAACCGCAATAGTGATGACAAGTCTATATACCTTACTGTCACTCAGGCGTAAGCCGTTGTGACATTAGCGTCATTTCAGGAAATAGGGCAGTATTGTGGGATGGCGGCGTCGCCTATCCGACCTGAACAGCAGCAGGTCAGACAAGCGAAGCGCATCCTGGGGAGGGGATCAGAAACCAAGACTGTCGAGCAAATCATCCACCTGGTCCTGGCTGGCGACAACGCCTGCCTTCGAGGTGTCGACCTGCGGGCCATTCAGCAGGCTTTCATTTTCGCGTTTCGGACGCGCGCCCTGCTCGGGAATGTTTTCCAGCAAGACCATCAGCAGTTGACGCTCGATCTCCTGAATCACATCCATCATGCGCTTGATCACCTGACCGGTAAGATCCTGGAAATCCTGCGCCATCATGATGTCGAGCAGCTGCGCATTGGTAAAACTGGTATGCCCCGGCACATCGCCAAGGTATTTCCGCGTATCGGTGACCAGTTCACGGGCGTCAGAAAGTTCGATCGGGTTTTCAAACCACGCATCCCAACGCTGGGATAGCGCTTTCGCCCCTTTCTCCATTTCATCCTGGTGCGGCTGAGACGCTTCAACGCTGTTCAGCGCGCGTTCTGCCTCCTGCGCCGTCATCTGCACGACATAATCCAGACGATCGCGGCTGAGTCCGGAATCGCTTCTGCCGGCTTCGGCATAAGCCTGATCCAGCCCCAGTTCCCGCAGGCTGTCGCGCAACATTCGGGTCAGACTGCCGATGCGCGCGATGATATCCCCTGCCGAGTGATCATCCGCAGGTTTGATTGATGGTTGCATCATCGTCACACCCTCACATCCCCAGTTTCTCAAAGATTTTGTTGAGTTTCTCTTCCAGCGTCGCCGCGGTGAACGGTTTCACCACGTAACCGCTCGCCCCTGCCCTGAGCCGCAGCAATGATGTTCTCATTTCTTGGCTTCCGCCGTCCCCATCAATACCGGCAGCGAGGACATTCCGCCATCGGCACGGATTGTTTTCAGCAGCTCAAGACCGTCCATATTGGGCATATTCCAGTCGGAAATGACAAACCCAAACCCACCGGCCTGCAGTTTGTTCAACGCATCCACGCCATCCTCGGCCTCTTCGACGTTGTTAAAACCCAGCTCTTTTAGCAGGTTGCGCACAATGCGACGCATGGTGGAAAAGTCATCCACAACCAAAAACTTAAGCTCTTTATCCGCCATAAAAATTTGCTCCTGATTCAAATACGTATTGCCTGTCCGGCACTGATTTTTCGCCAGCATCTGCTGGCTTACCTGGCTGAGATCGACCACTTCGCTCACGCCACCCATGTGATTGGCCTCGCGCGGCATGCCGAACACCACACAACTTGCTTCATTTTGCGCAATGGTCCAGGCGCCTGCCTGGTGCATCGCTAGCATCCCCGCCGCGCCATCGTTGCCCATCCCCGTGAGGATCACCCCCACAGCGTTGCGCCCCGCATGAATCGCCACCGAATGAAACAACACATCCACTGAAGGTCGATGTCGGTTAACCGGCGGACCTTCATGAATTTTGATTTGATAGTTTGCTCCGCTACGCGCCAGCTCCAATGTGCTTGTCTCCCGGCGCAATATAGGCATGTCCGGGTAACACACGCTCGCCGTGTTCCGCTTCTTTCACGGCTATCTGACACAGTTTGTTCAGGCGTTCAGCAAAGGAACGGGTAAATCCAGGCGGCATATGCTGCGTGATAATCACCGCCGGACTGGAGAGCGGCAGCGGCTGAAGAACATGGCGTATCGCTTCGGTTCCCCCGGTTGATGCGCCAATGGCGATCAATTTTTCCGAACTGAGTAGCGGCACGGATTTCAGGGGGTGACAGGGCGCCGCCATCGGTTGATGTGCGGTCAGACGCGCACGCGACGCCGTCCGCACTTTTTCCGCAATCATTTCGCTGTAGGCCAGCATGCCTTCACGAATACCGAGCTGCGGTTTGGTCACAAAATCAATTGCCCCCAGCTCCAGCGCGCGCAGAGTCACTTCGGAGCCTTTTCCGGTCAGGGAAGAGACCATCACCACGGGCATTGGGCGCAGTCGCATCAATTTCTCAAGGAAATCGAGACCGTCCCATCCGCGGCATTTCGAACGTCCAGCGTCAACACGTCAGGGTTATATTTCTTGATTAAATCCCGGGCGACGAGCGGATCGGGCGCCGTCGCCACCATCTCCATATCGCTATGGCTGTTAATAATCTCAGTCATGATTTGGCGCATAAGCGCGGAATCATCAACCGACAACACCCTGATTTTACTCATGCTTTATCCTTACTTAGCGCATACACCGTCTGTCCGCGCAGGCTAAAATCGCGCACGAGGTGGCTAAAGTTTTCTGAGTGACCGGCAAACAGCAGTCCATCAGGTTTAAGGAGTGGAACAAAACGGCGCAAAATGTCCTGCTGCGTCGTTTTATCAAAATAGATCATCACGTTACGGCAAATATGGCGTCAAACGGTTCCCGGCACGTTTGTACTGTTTATCCAGTAAATTGACGCTGGAAAACTCGACGTAATTAGCCAGTTCCTGACGTACGCGCACCAGTCCTTCGTGGGGGCCCGTTCCCCGCATGAAGTAACGCTGCAACTGCTGTGGCGATAGCGTTTTGAGTTCATCGAGGCGATAAATCCCGCTTCTCGCCTTTTCCAGCACTTCGGTGTCGATATCACTGGCAAACACTTTCCAGCGTCCTGGCACTCGGTGCCAAGCGTGTCTGCCAGGGTGATGGCGATACTGTAAGGCTCCTCTCCGGTGGAGGGCCGCCGCGCTCCATACCGGTATTCGCCGTTACGCCGACGCGCATGTTCCGCCAACACGGGAAAATGATGACCTTCACGAAAGAAAGCGGTCAGATTGGTGGTCAGTGCGTTAATGAACGCCTGCCACTCGGCGCTGTTTTGGTTGGCCTCCAGCGTGCTGAGATAGCGACCAAAGTCGTCCAGTCCCAGCGTACGTAAGCGGCGGACCAGGCGGTTATAGACCATATCCCGCTTGTGGTCCGCCAGCACGATACCCGCGCGCTGGTAGATTAATTGACATATCCGACGAAAATGCGCGTCAGACAGCGCGAGGCGCTGTGTCATCTGTAACAATAATGACGTTTGCCCAGTGGGCAGAGATGATGTCATAGCGCCTTCTCAATCACATTCAGGATGCAACCGACACCGCTTATCACGGTGCCGGTGCTTATAGTGGTACGACGTGCACTTCAGGTTTAAACGACCATCAGAATGTTTCCCAATGGGTGTCCGGCTCCGTTGTCGGTGGACGGGATTGTGCGGCGTGAGGCGTATTGCCTGAGCGATGCGCATCACGCGGTTTTGTTGCAGGGGGGCGTGACGCCAGCCGGAATGCCGAGACGGCCATATTTAAACGACTGGCCTGCTCTTCGAGCGCCGCCGCGGCCGCCGCAGACTCCTGTACCAGCGAGGCGTTTTGCTGCGTGACGCGATCCATTTCAGACACCGCCAGCGCCACCTGATCGATACCGCGGCTCTGTTCGTCAGACGCGGAGGCAATTTCCCCCATGATGTCGGTGACGCGCGTGACGGCATTGACGATGTCGTTCATCGTTTCACCCGCACTTTCCACCAGCACGGAGCCGGTATCAACCCGCGACACGGAATCTTCAATCAGCGCTTTAATCTCTTTCGCCGCTTGTGCGCTTCGGCTGGCCAAATTGCGCACTTCGCCAGCGACCACCGCGAACCCACGCCCCTGCTCTCCGGCACGAGCTGCTTCCACGGCGGCGTTCAGCGCCAGGATGTTGGTCTGAAAGGCAATACCGTCAATAACGCTAATGATGTCGGCAATTTTCTTGGAGCTGTCGGCAATCTCGTGCATCGTTTTCACCACGCCGTCGACCACTTTTCCGCCGTGCTGCGCCGTATCAGAGGCGCTTTGCGCGAGCTGCGACGCCTGACGCGCGTTGTCGGCGTTCTGTTTCACCGTTGCGGTAAGCTGCTCCATGCTGGCGGCGGTCTCTTCGAGTGCCGACGCCTGTTGCTCGGTGCGTGAAGAGAGATCGGTGTTGCCGGTGGCGATTTCGCTGGTGCCGGAATAAATGGCGTCAGAGCCTTCGCGAACCTGGGTCACCGTATCAATTAACGAACGCTGCATGTGATCAACGCTGCCTGCCAGCTCGCCAATTTCATTACGCCCAGCGACGGTTAATGTCTTCGTCAAATTGCCGCCGGCAATTTCGCGAATGTGACCAATCACCTTTGCCAGTGGGTTCAGTAAGGTATGGCGAATGCCGTACCAGACAACCACCAGAATCAGCACCAGCACCACCGCAAGAATGGCAAGCTGCCATTGCGCAAAGTGATAATCACGGGCGCTTTCGTCAAACGCCTGGCGGTACAGTTTCTCGCTGACGCTGGCATATTTGCCCAGCGCCTCGCCCAGCGCGTTTTGCATCCCCTGAGTGGGTTGGGCAAAGTACGCGTCCATGTTGCCGCGCTCCAGGAACTGAATCAGTTCTGCCAGCGCTGCATGGTATTGCAGGAACTTCTCATCCACATTGCCGCTGGCCTCCGCCATTTCAGGCAAAGGCGTAATGTTTTTGAACGTGTTGTAATGCTCCGCCGCCTGCGCCAGAACGTTTTTGGCATTCTTCAGCAGATCGCTTTTTGCGCTGCTCTGCTGGTTGCTGGCATCCATCATCATGCGCGCGGCAGAGCGACTCAGGTTAATACGCGTCTGCAGCATCAGGTCCCATGTCGAGGTAAGTTCACTCTGCTGCTGGCGTAAATCGTTAGAAATAACAAAACTTTGCTGATTCTGCTGCAATGAAGAAAACAACAGACCACCGGAAACAAGCTGTAGCAGTGCGAAAACCCCCAGCACCATCATCAGCATTGTGACAACGCGGATACGGTTAAACATAAGGCACCTTCCTGAAAACGAGTTATCTCCGTTATCGGCACCCCGGGGCAGAACTTTACATTTGCGAAAAGGAAAAAAACGACTACCGCGATTCCGGCGTCGGCATACCGGAGTCATATTTATGATGCGTTGACATAAAAACACCATAAGTATCAAAAAATTAACATTTAGTTGCGGAATGAAAAATGATGTATCAGGCGGTCGCGTTCATTTTTATGCGATCAAGATCACATAATTGCGCCCAGCAGAACGCAACAAAATGGATAAAGACTAAAAAATAGTTGTATCCCCTCCTCGGCTTTACTCCAATTTAGGTAATGAATAATTCAGTGCCTCTAAATAAATAAAATACATGTATCACTGAAAACAAAATGTTAAATCGAGCTGGGAGCTTTTTAGTGGCAAACGCAAACAAACTCACGTTATTTATCGTGATCTTCATGCTGGCTGGCATTCTGTCGGGGGCGGCGATTCATTCATACACCACCCAGGAAACGATTGCCGCATGGTCTGACAACATTACTCTCCTCACCGATATCTTCCTCAGACTGATAAAAATGGTGATTGCGCCGCTGGTTTTCAGCACGCTGACCGTAGGGATTATGCGTCTGGGAGAAACCGCCACCATTGGCCGTGTGGGGGGGAAAGCCATGATCTGGTTTATCAGTTCGTCCGTCCTGTCCATTCTGGTGGGGCTTTTTATCGTGATGATTGAGCAACCGGGCGGCGGGTTAAATCTGGCGATCCCTGCGGAATCGGTGGATACCGGTCTTGCGGTTGGGCGGCATGAGCTTAAAAGGCTTTTTGTCTCATACTATTCCAACCAGTATTGCAGGGGCGATGGCGGATAATGAAATTTTGCAAATCGTCGTGTTCTCGCTGTTTTTCGGTATTGGCGGCGCGTCACTGGGTGAAAAATTCAACGCCCCGCTGGTTGCCGCGCTGGACGTGGTTTCACACATTATGCTGAAGGTCACGGGGTACGTCATGTACGTCGCGCCGCTGGCGATTTTTGCCGCTATTTCATCGGTTATCGCCAATGAGGGGCTGGGCATTTTACTTCACTACGCCTCCTTTATTGGCGGCTATTACGCCGCTATCCTGATGACCTGCCTGGTGTTGTTAGCGGTGGGATACCTGGTGCTGAAAAAAGAGGTGTTTCGCCTGCTCAGCATGCTGAAGGACCCTGTGCTGGTGGCGTTCACGACCAGTAGCTCGGAAGCGGCCTACCCGAAGACCCTCGAACAACTTACCAAATTCGGCTGTTCGCGCAACATCGTGTCGTTTGTGCTGCCGATTGGTTACTCCTTCAACCTGGTCGGCTCGATGGTGTACTGCTCGTTTGCCTCGATGTTTATCGCGCAAGCCTACAATATTCATCTCTCTTTCGCCGAGATTACCGTGCTGATGCTGACGCTGATGCTGGCATCGAAAGGGATCGCGGGCGTACCGCGTTCCGCGTTGGTGGTACTGGCGGCCACGATCCCGAGCTTTAATATTCCGGTTGCCGGGATCCTGCTGCTGATGGGTATCGACCACTTCCTCGATATGGGGCGTTCCGCCATTAACGTGTTAGGAAACGGCATCGCCACGGCCATGCTGGCGCAGGACGAAGGGTTACTGGAAGAAGAAGATGATGTCCGCGAAAGCGGGACAGAGCAGGTGGAGGCCTGATAGTCATACGCTCTGAGGAGTCATGCTTTTTTTTGGGAAATTTTTGACTCCGGAACAAGGTTCCGTTCACCTTATGTTCCTCGCTTCTCTGGCATTTCATGTCCCGTGAACGGGTTAAGGGTGCTATCGCCGCACCCTTAACAATCCCGGCTCCCGGCAGGAAAATTGCCGCTTCGCGGAATATTCGCCCCCATCCCTGGGGCTCACCCCTTCGGGGCCAGTTCAGGAACTGTTCAAAATTGCTCCCTGCAATTTTGTCCCTCCGTTTATTCCTCCAGGCTACTGGGTCGGGCGCGAGGTAACATCCCTGTAAAACGCGCCCTGAACCCCGCATCCCTGCGGGTTCCCCCCGACCTTACGGAAACACGTCGGCAATTTTCGGCCCGGACCCTTCCCCCACCTGACCATCTGAGTTTTTGGTTAAACAGCCAAACGGAAATCACTGAAAGCCAGAATTCGGAAGCGACACCACGGTCCGGCTGAAAATCGATGAGACGTTGACGGCTGACCGGGTCCGCCCGCACGGACGCGGGCGGAGGGGACGGCCTGCAAGGATGCAGGCTCGACCCCGACCCGACAGGCAGACGGAATAAGGCGAATATATCGCGAAGCGACGATTTTCCCGCCGGGAGCCAGGGTTGCGAGGGAGGCGGCGGCGAGCCTCCCTTGCACGTTCACAGGTAGGGTGATTGCAGAGAAGCAGTGGACATAAGGTGAACGTCACCCTTCACCAGAGTGACAGGTTCTCGATAATTCCTTAACTGAGCAGCATTACGCCACGTGAGAGGCCGCGATATCCAGCAACGCCATCTCATCGCTATTCAGCAATTTCTCGATATTCACCAAAATCAGCATACGGTCGTCACAGCGCCCCCAGGCCCGTCAGGTATTCCGTCGATAAGGTCACGGCAAACTCCGGGGCCGGGCGAATTTGATCCGCGGCCAACGACAATACATCAGACACGCCATCGACCACGATACCGACAACGCGTTGCCCCAGATTCAGGACAATCACCACCGTATTGTCGTTATAATCGACGTCGCCCTGGCTAAATTTCACACGCAGATCAACAATCGGCACAATGACGCCGCGCAGATTGGTCACCCCTTTGATGAACGATGGCGTGTTCGCGATGCGTGTCACCTGATCGTAGCCGCGAATTTCCTGCACTTTCAGAATGTCGATGCCGTACTCTTCGTCTCCCAGCGTAAATACCAGAAATTCCTGGCCTGACGGCTCGCCGGCCAGTTTGGTTACATTACTCATACCGGTCATATTTCTTTCCTTCCTCACTCAATCAGGCGGCGGTGATCGCCATACGTTGTTCGCGGTTTAAACCTTGCAGCGCAGAAACATCCACAATCAGCGCGACGCTGCCGTCACCCAGAATGGTTGCGGCCGAAATGCCCGGCACTTTGCGATAGTTGCTCTCCAGGTTTTTAACCACCACCTGGTGCTGGCCAATAAGCTGGTCGACCAGCAGCGCATAACGTCGTCCGGCGCTTTGCAGGATCACGACGATGCCCTGGGTCGCTTCTGTTTTCGCGCCGACCACATCGAACAGTTTCCACAGTTCCACCAGCGGCAAATATTCCCCGCGCACTTCCAGTACGCGTTCGCCGCCCGCCAACGGATGCAAATCTTCTTCGCGCGGCTGGAGCGACTCCATCACCGCATTCAGTGGCAAAATGAAAACTTCATTTGCCACGCGAACCGACATCCCGTCGAGGATGGCCAGCGTTAGCGGCAACAAAATGCGAATGGTGGTGCCGGAGCCCTGTTTTGACTGGATCTCAACGTGGCCGCCCATCTCCTGAATGTTACGTTTCACCACGTCCATGCCGACGCCACGGCCAGACACATCCGTTACCTGCTCCGCCGTCGAGAAGCCTGGGGCAAAAATCAACATGCCGACTTCGTCATCGGTCATGTTTTCGTGGATCGCCATTCCTTGCGACATCGCTTTTGCGAGGATGCGTTCACGGTTAAGCCCCGCCCCATCGTCGGTCACTTCAATGCAGATATTCCCGCCCTGATGTTCCGCAGAAAGGATCAGATTCCCGACCGCACTTTTGCCAGATTCGGCGCGTTTTTCCGGTAACTCAATACCGTGGTCGAGACTGTTGCGCACCAGGTGCGTCAGGGGATCGATAATGCGTTCAATCAGGCTCTTGTCCAGTTCCGTCGAGCTACCGATCAGCGTCAGCTCAACCTGCTTGTTCAGTTTGCCTGCCAGATCGCGCACACCAGGCGCGGGAAACGGCTGAAAACATACTCCATCGGCATCATACGAATCGACATGACCGACTCTTGCAGGTCGCGGGCGTTACGTTGTAACTGACCCATGCTGGTGATGAGATCGCCGTGATTCACCGGGTCAAGTTCGTTGGATCGTTGCGCCAGCATCGACTGGGTAATCACCAGTTCGCCCACCAGGTTGATCAGTTGATCCACCTTCTCAACCGCCACGCGAATGCTGGTCGATTCGCTTGCACGGGCCGGTTTTTCACGTTCCGCGCGCGCGGGCTGCGGTTCGCTGGCCGCACTCTTCACCGCAGAAACGACCGCTGGCGTCTGTGGCGACGCCACGACGGCCACAGGCGGCTCTTCGTGCGCGACAGTCACCTGCTCAAACGCAATCTGGTCTGCTTCAATCACAAAGCAGAGCACCGCGACAATGTCATCTTCCGCAATGCTGCCGTCCAGCGTCGCAGAAAGGCTATCGGCCCCTTTGACGACATCCGTTAATGTGGCCAGATTGCCCAGTTCTTCTTCCAGTAAATCGACTTCATTGGCTTTCAGACGAGAAAGCACAATACGCAATTGCGTCTCTTCGCCACTCTGCGGCGTCGCGGTCTCTTCCTGAATCGCCATACTGTCGACAACACTCAGTTTGGCGGCGCTCACGACGGCAGGCGCTGTTTCGCCTTTGGCTTCCAGCGCTAACTGACGTAACGCATTGCAGATGTATTCGAAGCTTGCGGTATCCGGCTGTTCAGAGCTTTTATAGGCGTCGAGCTGTTCCTGCATAATATCTTTCGTTTCCAAAAACAGGTTGATAATGTCGGTATTGAGCTGCATCTCACCGCGCCGGGCTTCATCCAGCAGGTTTTCCATTAAGTGGGTGGTTTCCTGCAAAACGGTAAAACCAAACGTGCCTGCGCCACCTTTTATCGAATGCGCCGCACGAAAAATCGCATTCAGCTGCTCTGAATCCGGGGCCTCAGGCACCAAATCAAGCAGGTGCTGCTCCATGTCAGCCAACAATTCGTCAGCTTCATCAAAAAATGTCTGATAAAAATCGCTAATATCCATGCTCACGCTATCACCTCGGATTGGCTGGTGGCGATGTGGGAACGCTTGCCGACGGCACTGCCGCTGGCTGTCGTAAGACACTTACTGGCTCATTCTGGCTTTCAGCGTTTTCATGCAAAATGGCCTCTTCTGCCTGTTTATTGAGAACTAACAGGCTGATACGGCGGTTGATGGCGTCATCGGGACCGCGATCGCTCAGACGCATCGTGGCAGCCATGCCGACCACCCGTAACACTTTTCCATCATCCAGACCGCCGCTGACCAACTCCCGACGCGAAGCATTGGCGCGATCAGCAGACAATTCCCAGTTGCTGTAGCCTTTCTCACCGTTGGCATAAGGGAAGTCATCGGTATGCCCGGAAAGACTGACGCGATTCGGAATACCGTTAAGCACGGGCGCGATGGCGCGCAGAATATCGCGCATATACGGCTCAACGTCGGCACTACCGGTTTTAAACATCGGGCGATTCTGGCTGTCGATAATCTGAATGCGCAGCCCTTCCTGAACCAGATCAATCTTCAAATGCGGGCGTAACGCGCGCAGTTTGGGGTCAGATTCAATCAGCTGATCGAGATCGCCGCGCAGCTTGCTCAGACGGCTTTGCTCCATGCGCTTTTTCAGCTCATCAATGTTCGGCTGCTTGTTGACTTCCCCCTGATGCTGGGTGTAGTCGTCGCCGCCGCCAGGAATGGCGCTTTGACTGTTCGATATGCGGTTGCCCCCCGTCACTGCCGTTGCCAGCGGGGTGCGAAAGTATTCGGCAATCTGGATCAACTCTTTCGGGCTGGAGATGGAAATCAGCCACATGACCAGAAAAAACGCCATCATTGCGGTCATAAAGTCGGCATAGGCAATTTTCCATGAGCCATGCGCCCCACCGCCGTGTCCTTTATGCTTTCGTCGTTTTACGACGATGATGGGATGGGCCTGATTCCTTCATGCTTCCTCGGGTCCGTCGTCTGCTGCTGGTTTCGGGTTTCTCACGCACGCACATGCTCTTCACAGCTCAATAAAGGAAGGACGTTCGCTGGAATAGAGCGTCTTGCGGCCAAATTCGACGGCTATCGGCGGCGCATAACCGTTCAGGTTCGAGAGCAGAGTGACCCTTCACGCACTGCATCATTTTGCTGGTTTCCGCACTTTTCTGGCGCAGGACACTGGCCAGCGGTGAAATAAAACCATAAGCCAGTAAGATCCCGAGGAATGTTCCCACCATGGCGTGCGCAATCAATGCGCCGAGTTCGGCGGCCGGACGGTCAGCCGAGGCCAGTGCATGCACCACCCCCATCACCGCCGCCACGATGCCAAACGCCGGTAACGAGTCGCCAACCAACGCCAGGCTGTTGGCCGGGACTTCTGATTCGCTTTCGTGCGTCTCAATTTCTTCATCCATCAACGCTTCAATTTCGAAGGTATTCATGTTGCCGCTGATGATCAGACGCAAATAATCGACAATAAAATCAAGCATCACCGCGTCGGCAAGAATGCGCGGATAGCTGGCGAAAATTTCACTTTCCCCTGGATTTTCAATGTCCCGCTCCAGCGAGAACATCCCCTGCTGGCCGCGACTTGGCCATCAGGCGATAGAGCAGCGCCAGCAAATCCATATACATTGCTTTCGTGTATTTGGAACGACGAAACAGTAACGGGATCGCTTTCATCGTCCCTTTGATGGCTTTGCCGTTATTACCGACAATAAACGCCCCTATACCCGCGCCACCGATGATGACCAGTTCAGCTGGTTGATAGAGTGCCCCAAGGTGTCCGCCGGTCATCACATAACCGCCGAAAACTGTACCGATAACCACCAGGTAACCTAATAAGATAAGCACGACATCATCCTTCCGCTGTTGACTATGGCAGGATGCGCAGTCGGGGCGTTAACACGTACGCGAGGCAAAAAAAAGCAGCGGTAATCACTTACCGCTGCTGGAGTGTTTGTCCACACCGTATCGGTTAAACAGCCTGTTCGACCTGTTCATCCAGCAGTTGTGGAATAATATCGGCAGCATCACGGGAAAGTTTACGTCTTTTTACGGCGCGGGAAGGAGGCTGGCATAAACTGCAGGCAAAGCTGCCCAGCGGCTGATGTGCGTGGGTAATAAAATTGCCGCCACAGCAGTTACAGCTCGACATTTCGAGCAAACCACTTTCAACAAAACGTACGAGTGTCCAGGCACGGGTTAGCGCGAGCAGCGGCCCTTCTTCCGGTTGCGGGCACTGTTCCAGGTAAAGTCGATACGCTTTGATCACCGCATCTACGCCGCTGCAGAGTCCTGTTTTGAGTAAGAACTGCCAGGCGTTACAGAACATGGAAGCATGAATGTTCTGCTCCCATGTCATAAACCAGTCGGTGGAAAACGGAAGCATCCCTTTTGGCGGAGGACTACCGCGTAATTCTTTGTACAGCCTGATGAGACGACCACGGCTTAACTGCGTTTCGCTTTCCAGCATTTGCAAACGGGCGCCCAGGGTGATCAATTCCATGGCCAACTGGATATCGCGCGCTTCCTGAACAATGCTTTTTTCGCTCATCATCAGGCCCTTTTCTTACGCGCCGCATCGTCAGCCAGATTCACGTCGTTGAGCAGACGCGTTGACAGCATGATGCCGGTATGAATTTGCTGAAGATCGTCGACACGCGAATCCTGCGTCAGACGCGTGATCGTCTGGCTGCTGTCAAAGCGGAAATGACACACTAACTGATTTGTTTCGGCCAACTTGACCATTTGCGGAAGCGTTAAAAGTCCCCCAGCGTGTTCGCCATCTCTTCACTGATGCCCAGGCGGAACATCGCGGATGCTTTGTCCTGTACGATCAGACGCTGTGCAAGAAGTAAATATGACAAATTGATGTCATAGATATGTTTCAGCAACTCGGATGTGTGCATTGTTCCCATCCAGAATAACCCATTTTATTTTTATGCGGTAAAACCGCACCCCGTGATGTTGCCGGGAATCCCCGGTAAAAAAATCAAAAAGGTCAAATACATAGCAGTGTTCAGGTACAAACGCGCACTGGAAAGCACTCCCTCCAGGGAACACTCGCCATTTACACGTTTTAATCAATTCTTACAAATACCTAAGATTTTTCCTAATTCGACGCAACTCTACTCGCCACCACCGACACATACAACGGAGCGGGGCTGCGAATTTGAAAAATATGTGATCTACGTCACAATATTGCTCAAATACTTAACATAAACCCATCAGTTAAGCTTTTATTTTGTGTGTTTAATAGCCAATTGAGCATTCTTTGTATTCCAGAGATCCGACCAGGCGCTCAAGAAATAGACACAAGCCATTTGTTTCAATAAGTGAATATCACTTTATGAAAATATAAAATTATTGGGTATAGTGCTTTTTGGGAAAAAACACTTAATTCCACTAAAACAATAACTTAAAAATTAAGACGCGTTAATTAATACCCCATAGTTACCATAGGTTATATGTTAATTTTTGTTACATTGCAATTAACATTTCATTTTCATACCCACAAAATTTAATTTAAATCGTACAATAATGTCTTCCTGGTGATTTTTGTCACGATTTCAACCATAAGAATATCTAATGAATAATTATGATAACCCTCACACAATTGCCCTATCTAAGCGTTGCAGTATTGGTTTAAACAGAGTAAAGCTGAACTACCACCTCATATTCTTGCAATTAAGGAGCGAGTTATGAGCTACACCCATATTCTTGTCGCCGTTGCCGTTACGCCAGAAAGCCGCCAACTTTTAGCCAAAGCCGTTTCCATTGCGCGCCCTGTCAATGCCCGCATTAGTCTGATTACTCTCGCCTCCGACCCTGAGATCTATAACCAGTTCGCTGCGCCGATGCTGGAGGATTTACGCGAGGTGATGCGTGAGGAGACACAGGACTTTCTTAATACACTCAGTCGTGACGCGGGTTATCCCATTGAGCAAACCTTTATTACTTATGGGGAGCTCAACGAACATATTCTGGATGTGTGCCGAAAACATGCGGTGGATTTGGTCATTTTACGGGAATCATAACCACAGTTCTCTTTTCGCGAGCTCCTGCTCTGCGAAAAGTGTGGTCAGCGCCAGCCAGGTAGATGTTTTGTTGGTTCCGCTGGCGAAAGAATAAGCGCCGCTGAGCGAATGTCAGGCCAGTTTGGGAAAGGTCGCGACGTTGTTCCTCTGCTGGCTTTCGGCGCTACGCGGCGCAACTTCCTTCAGGTCGTGAATAAAGCGTTCCTGCCAGTTATGGATATCATTTTTGATTATCACTGCCAGCATTTCCGCATGGCGCGAAATACGTTCGGCAAGCGGCATGGTTAATGCCCGATCCAGCGCGGCGGCGACCTCGTCCCGATCATACGGATTAACGATTAATGCCGATGTCAATTCGTTTGCGGCTCCGGCAAACTGTGAAAGCACCAGTACGCCGGGGTTGGCGGGGTCCTGTGCGGCGACATATTCCTTCGCCACCAGATTCATGCCATCCCGTAGTGGCGTCACCAGCCCCACATCAGAGTAACGAAATACTTTCATCAGCAGCTTGCGATCAAAATGCTGATTCAGATAGTAGAGCGGCGTCCAGCCCAGTTGACCGTATTTGCTGTTGATCCGCCCTGCTTCCGTCTCCAGCTGGTGGCGAATATCCTGATATGCCTGTACATCCCCGCGTGAAGTCGGCGCAATTTGCGTATAGCGAATGTTGCCGTGATGCTGGGGGTAATGCTCCAGCAGCGCCTCATAAGCCTGAAAACGCTCGGGCAACCCTTTGGAATAGTCCAGTCGCTCGACAGAAAAAATGTTCTGCACACTCTTCAATTCCGCCTTTAACTGCGCCAGTTTTGGCGGCAGCGCGCCTTTCGCCTGCTGAGCGATCTCCTCCGGCGCAATGCCAATCGGATACACTTCAGTACAAAATGCTTTTCCCCACGCCGTATGACGCCGACTGCGTGTGGTGACTCTGGTCTGACTCGCCAGACAGTCCAGGAAAGCCAGCCGGTCGTTTTCAGTCTGGAATCCGAGTAAATCGAAATCACACATCTGCTCCAGCAGCGAATCGTGGGGCGGCAAGGCGTTAAAAATTTCAGGCGTCGGGAACGGAATATGCAGAAAAAAGCCAATACGGTTATTCACGCCGCGCTGGCGCAATTCGCTGGCAAACGGCAACAAGTGATAGTCGTGGACCCAGATCATGTCGTCTTCGTGCAACAGAGGCAGCAGTTTGTCCGCCAGCAACGCATTGGACCCGCAGATATCCCTCCCAGGCATTGCGCTGAAACTGCACTAAATCCAGCCGGTAATGAAATGCTGGCCACAATACAGCGTTAGAAAACTGACAGTAATACTCTTCGTAATCCTGCTCGCTCAGATTAAAAGACGCCCAGGTTATATTCCCGCGCGTCACTTTTTTTAACGGCTTATCTTCGTCCCCCGTTTCTCCACTCCAGCCGAACCACAGCCCTCCCGTGGCTTTCAGAGCACCCAGTACACCAACTGCCAACCCACCAGCGCTACCTTTATTATCGGGGGGAGCAATTCGATTAGATACTACGACTAAACGACTCATAGCCATCTCTCCTGTCACTCGCTGATTTTTGTTTTTGTTGTGGATAATGGATCTGTTTTAGCCAACGCCAGACGTCAGGCACGTTGGCTAAACGCCAGGTGGCCAGCGTCTCCCCGCAGCCTACTTTTATCGACATGCCGCCCGCCCGATTCACCGCCGCAAAACCCGCTTCATCGGTAAGATCGTCACCGACAAACAGGGGAATACGGCCTGCAAAGGGTGCTTCCTGCATAAATGCGGCAATAGCTTCACCTTTGTCAGTCCCCCGGGGTTTAATCTCCAGCACACATTTACCCGGTTGCAACGCTAACTGCGGCCAGCGGGCGGTAATGCGTTTCGCCAGCATCAGTAACGTCGCTTCATGCTGCGGCGCCTGCCGGTAATGCAGAGCGAAAGCCATGTTTTTGCTTTCCAGTTCAGCGCCTGGCAGGTTTTCCAGCGCTGCCGATAACTGGCTGTAGACGTCACGTTTTAACGTCTGCGGAAGCGTCACTATATGGGTTTGACCATTGATATCACGGCGCTCGGCCCCGTGTACTCCGGCAAGCGGAAAACGAAAAGGGGTTGTCAGCGCGTCAAGTTCGACCATTGAGCGCCCTGAAATCAATGCCAGTGCCCCTCCATTCTGCATTGCAAGGCGGTGCAGCAACTGGAGAACGGCGTCCGGGATCTCCACCTGATCGGGATGCGGCTTTATCTCAGCCAGGGTTCCATCAAGGTCAAAAAACCAGGCATGGTTTGCAGATAATTCAGGGGATACGGTTAACAAGTCTGTCACCCTGCTCTCCTCCTTATCATGGTTTTTGGGGGGCGAAAAGCGCCCTCATTAGCATGTAAGTATAGACAGTGTGACAATGCTCGCCATTTTGAAAGACAATCGCCAGCCGTACCAGGGGCTGGCGATCAGGAGGAACTATACTAAAAGGTTGGCTGATAAAAACGTTACACGGTACGTTTCGCTTTTTGTTTGTAACGGTCGAAGATCACCGCGGCCAGCAGGATCAAACCACGAACTACGTACTGCGCGAAGGAGAAATATTCAGCAGGTTCATGGCGTTTTCCACTGTCCCCAGAATCAACACCCCGGCCACCACATAGGAGATTTTTCCGATTCCGCCCTTTGAGGGGATACGCCCCCAAGTACACAGGCAGAAATCACAATCAGCTCATAACCAATCGAGGTCATCGGCTGACCGCTGGTCATACGCGATGCCAGAATGATCCCAGCTGCGGCAGAAACCAACCCCGAGAGCACAAAGATGATGATTTTGGTGCGAACGACCGGAACCCCGGCCAGGCGCGCCGCTTCCTCATTCCCGCCAATCGCCAGCGTATTACGACCAAAGGTGGTTTTATTCAGCAGCAGACCAAAGATGACCAGGCAGGCGACCGTTAACCAAATCGGCGCAGGCAGCCCGAACCAGTTCGCATAGCCGAGGGTAAAGAACGCTCGGTCTTCATACCAGACCGCTTTCCCCGTCAGAGATGATATACGCCAGGCCCGCGCACAATCTGCATCGTGGCAAGCGGTGGGTGATCAGGGCGTTGATCTTTAAGCGGGCAATCACGAAACCGTTCACCAGACCACACAGCACGCCGAGCAGCAGTCCTGCCGCCACGCCGATCCACAGGCTTTCGGTCATGTTGATGACCACAGCGGTCGTCACCCCGGCGCAGGCAATGACGGAGGCGACAGAGAGGTCGAAATCGCCGGATGCCAGACAGAACAACATCCCGCAGGCCACCATGCCTGACATGGAGATAGCCAGCCCCAGCCCCTTCATATTAATAAAGGTGGCAAAGTTCGGCACAAAAATAGCGCAGGCCAGGAACAGTACCGCGAACACAACCAACATTCCGTACTGATCCCAAATGCGCCCAATATTAAACGGCGACTTAGGTGCGCCAGATCCCGATGTAGTTACAGAAGACATCATACTCTCCTTACTCAGGCGATTGCCTGGCTGACTTTTGGCATAGCAAGGCTCAGAGCCTGCCGTTCATCCGCCTGTTCGTGAATCAATTCACCGGCGATCTCCCCTTCCCTCATCACCACAATACGGTCGGCGACGCCCAGAACCTCCGGCAAATCACTGGAGGCAAACAGCACAGCAACGCCCCGCGCCGCCAGGGCGTAGATAACGTTATAGATTTCGTGTTTTGCGCCCACATCAATGCCGCGTGTTGGCTCATCAAGCAAAATGACTTTCATCTCTTCCGACAGCCAGCGCCCCAGGATTGCCTTCTGCTGATTCCCCCCGGAGAGGTTCATGATCAGTTGCTCCGCGCCCGGTGTTTTAATGTTAAGTGAGTGAATATGGTGGTCGGCGTTAGTCTCTTCCCAACGGTTATTGATAAGGCACCCGCCCCGGACGTGCTTACGACGCGCGCTGATGTTGATATTGTCGCGTACAGAATGCACCGGGATGATCCCCTCAGCTTTACGGTCTTCCGGGCAGAGCATCATGCCCGCCGCAATGGCATTGGCAGGCTTGCGGATATCAATTGGTTTTTCATCGATATACACCTGACCTCCGGTGATACGCGTGCCGCCGAACAACCCTTTCATCAGCTCACTGCGTCCGGCGCCAACCAGGCCAAACAGCCCGACAATTTCGCCGACTGGCTCACCGACAAACTGATCGGTGTTCTTACACCTGGCGCTTTCACCTCATGCAGACGCAGACGCTCTGCACCATAGGGCCTGGATTCCCAACCGTAAATATCGCCGTGAGATCGCGCCCTACCATCGCCTGCACTAACGCATCGTGGTTCACCTGCTGCATGTCGGCAAATGTTTTGACGTAGCGGCCATCTTTGAACACTGGTAATGGCGTCGCTCAGCGCGAAAATTTCTTCCATACGGTGCGAAACGTACAAAATGATGCGGCCTTCTTTACGCAGTTCACGAATGACGCGGAATAAGTTCTCAATCTCTCTGGCTGAGAGTGAACTGGTCGGTTCATCAAAGGCGATAATTTTGGCATTACGCGCCAGCGCTTTGGCGATCTCCACCATCTGCCACTGCCCGATCGAGAGATATTTCAGCGGGGTGTCAGGATCAATGTCCATACCCAGATGTTTTAGCTGCAACCCGGCCTCATAATTAAGCACAGCGATCGGTTTACAATTCCGCCTTTATGCGGCAACTGACCAAGATAGATATTCTCCGCGACGGTCATTTCCGGCACGAGATGTAATTCCTGATAAATAATAGCGACACCGGCGTTCAATGCGGCAGTGGTGTCAGCAAACGTGACCTCCTGCCCGAGAATCGCCAAAGAACCCGTGGTAGGCGCGTAATTACCGCTGAGAATTTTTAAGAGTGTTGATTTCCCGGCGCCATTCTCCACCATCAGCGCATGCACCTGACCGGCATAACAGTCAAAACTTGATATCCGTTAGCGCTTTGACGCCAGGAAAGGTTTTTCCCAATGCCGCGAAATGAGAGATACGGGGTAGACTGTTGCATAACGTCTCCGTGAATCTGGGTCGTTAGTCGTTAATCAAACCCTCTGCCGCCGCAGCGACAGAGCGTGTTTTCTACTGCCGATTACTTACCGCCTAACCCTTTTTTGGCCAGTTCTTCCTTGAAGTTGTCACGCGTGATCAACACCACGTCAGTCACTTCGGTGAATGTTGGCGGTTCCGCGCCTTTGGTCACCCAGTTGTAGAGCATTTCGCTGGATTTATAACCATGTACGTCCGGGTCTGGCAGCAACGAACCGTAGAAACCGGTCGCTTGCGCCTTCGACAGTTCACTGACTGCGTCCACGCCGTTGATACCGATACCGATCACATCGGCGGCCTTAAAGCCCTGGCCTTCCGTTGCGCGCACGCCGCCCAGTACGGTGTTGTCGTTCATACCGACAATCAGCCAGTGTTTCACTTCCGGATGCTGAACCAGCATGGAGTTCGCGGCATCAAATGCACCGGGGATGTCATTGGATTTCGTCGGCACCTGGTAGATCTGTTTTTCCGGGAAGCCAACGGCTTTCAGCGCGTCCATTTGAGCCCACCGGTACGACGGGCGCGCGGTATCCAGTCTCATTCGCCGTGATCGCCCATTACCGCGGTCTCTTTCACATCCCAGCCGCGTTTTTGCATCTCTTTGTACAGCTCTTCCCCCTGACGTTCGCCAATTTTGGTCGCCGCCATCATGACCAGAGGAACGGTATCCATCGGCTTGCCTTTGGCGTTAACAAACTGGTCATCCACCGCGATGACTTTCATGTCGTAACCGCGCGCCTTGGCGACGATGGCCGAGCCGAGTTTCGGATCCGGTGTACAAATGACAAACCCTTTCGCACCGCTGGCGGCCAGGCTGTCGATGGCATTCAGGGTCTTCTCGCCATCAGGGACGGCAATTTTGATCACTTCAAAGGCCCAAATCTTTTCCGGCTTTATCAGCAAATTTCCACTCCGTCTGGAACCAGGGTTCTTCTGGCTGTTTCACCAGAAAACCGAGCTTCATGGTTTCTGCGATAGCGGATTGTGACATAACGGCAGCCAGGCCAATGGCCGCCAGCGCTTTAGTGAATTTGTGCATGGTTAACTCCAGCTTTAGCGTTCTTTTATGTAGGGTAAAAACGAACGAGTTTTTGTAATTCAGACGAAAAACAAGGCATTACCATTTATATCGACGATTAATGCCAGTGCTGGAATAAGTTTTAGCGGGAAATTGATTCTCCATAGGAGAGCGGCATCACATCACAGAATTACAGTAATTGCGTGCATAAATTCAGGCGGAAATGACATAAGAAAATGGGAATTTGTCAGACAAATAAAAAGAGATGTAGCAGATTAGTCCATAAGGTCAGCCAGCGAATCCTTGTTCCCGAATACGGGTGTATTCGGGAACGTTTTATCTACCCTCGATAGTAAATATGGTCCGCATGATCGCGAACCGCAACGTCGTCGCCAAGCAAACGGGTGCTGAGCGTCAATGCAAAATCAAATATGTGGCCTAACCCTTTACCGCTGATCAGATTGCCATCTTCAACAACCGGCGCATCCACGTATTCGCCATCGGTTACATTCTCCCACAACTCACCGGAACAGACGTAGCGACGTCCCTTCAGCAAGCCATTCCCCCCGAGAACACGGGCCGCCGCAGAGCAGACCGGGCAAACAAATTTGCCTGCCGCGTCATGACGGGAAACAAAATCGATCACTTCAGCACTGGCGGCCAGATTCACGCTGCCCAGGGGGCCGCCAGGCAACACCACTGCGTCAAAAAGCGTGTCCAGTCGTTCCGTCAGCGTACTGTCCGCCACCACAGGAATGTTGTGGTAACTCACCACGGCGCGAGACTCCGCACAGGCTAATGTTTCAACTTCGATATGCAGTCGAACGCAAAATATCGATGGTAACAATGGCCTCTGCCTCTTCAAATCCAGGGGCCAACAGAACAGCTACCTTTTTCATTCACTACTCCTCTCTTGTATCCGTGTATCCGTGCAGTTCAAACAGTCGATGACGAAAGGGTCATTGGCTTTACGTTTTCACGTTTCTAAAAATGGTCTGGCGCAAACTTCAGCCCTGGTGTGAGAGCAGCCAGTACAGCTTCATCTAACAATTCCCGAAACAGCCATAATGGATAATTATCATTGAACCAATAGTACCCTCTGGAACTATTCCATTTTGTGACATGAAATAACGTTTCAAAAAATAACATCCACTTTAACCAGTGTAAAATCATGGCGTTGCGTCGATGATGCATAATTTCTAAAATTTCTGCTTCACAACCAATTTTTAAGAAAAATATGTAAAAAACTTTAAACATTTCACTATAAGGATTTTCTTATATCCATGCAGGCGGTATGCTTATTTCGATCATCAACGGAATTGACTGCGTGATCACATAAAGGACCGGCAGAACGGATTTATTCTGCTAACAGTTTCACTTGTGCGTAGATGTTAAGTTTGGCAGCGGCCTTTTGCGCTGATGCTGGTTACGCACATTCCCTTTTCTGGAAATAAGGATATTGACATGGCTGCAGCTGGAATGGTTCACAAACTCAACGCTCAGATGAATCTTGAGTTTAACGCATCCAATCTTTACCTTCGCCTCAGCGAGTGGTGTGCGGAAAACAGTTTGACGGGCACTGCGATGTTTCTGCGCACCCAGGCGCAAAGTAACATCACCCAAATGATGCGCATGTTTAATTTTATGAAGAGCGCAGGCGCTAACCCCATCGTTAAAGCGATTGATATTCCCGGCAATGAGTTAACGTCACTTGAAGAGTTATTTCAGAAAACACTCGACGATTATCAGCAACGTTCCAGCACCTTGTCGAGTTTAACCCGCGAAGCAAAAGCGTTGAATGACGCCCTCACGCTTGATTTTCTCCACGACCTGAAAAAAGAACAGCAGCCATGATGGCGTGTTATTGCAAACGATCCTCGATGAGGTTCGAAGCGCCCGACGTGCGGGTTTGTGCATGGCGCAAACAGACAAGCACTTACTCAATGTCGTCAACCACCAGCACCATTAATGGCGGTATAGCGTCGGAATAACGTCATAATCTCCCGTCTGGCCTGTAAGAACCTCTACCGCAGGCCGGGCAACCGTAGGCATCACACCGACTCCCCCAATGATTCAGAAACGATTACGCCCCCTGATTCAGGAGGCGTAATAAACATTCTTCAGCAATCTAACACATTGATTTATTTAGTGTGCTTCGCCCTGCGGCGTGAATTTCAGCTCCGACTCAAGGCGATAGCTTTCTGGATAGCGCGCCTCGTCACGGGATCGGCTGCGGCAGGATGGCTTGAAAAATCCGATGTTTTTCAGTTGGGTGGCCTCATTTTCTCGCGAACTTCGACGGGGGCGATCACGTCGAGAACGTCCAGAATTTGTTTGAGAACCAGTTGGCAGGCAACAACGTCAGAGACCAGTTCCTGATCGGCGTTCAGTGTTTGGGACATAGTGAGCTCCTTATAGAAGGTCCGCCATAGTACCTATTCAGGAGCAGAAACGATAGCAGCGTAAACGCAGCAGAAATACAGGTATAAAAAAACCTGCCGTAGCAGGTTTTTTTATCAGAACATACCGCCTGGCGGTACATCTTTGAATGTTTTGCAATAATTTTCGAACATGCTTTTCAGAATTTTGCGCAGTTTCATAGCATTGCTCCGTTTGATTGTTGTTCAGGTTTATTGTCTACGAGCAATATAATATGACATCCGTCACAAAAATCAATATTTATGTGACGTAGATCACACATGAAAATGTGTAAATCCTTTCGATTTTTATGTTTTTAGTCTAGAAATCAGAAGGTTATTTCATTGCAGGTTTTGGTAAATTTTTATAATTTTTTTTGATAACAACCGATGATTGGCGACAGGGGCTGGGATCTCGCAGGATGCTTGTTACGCAGACGTTAGCCCGCAATAGAGGAAGTACGGAATCGAACAAAAACACATTACTGTCGCCCGGTCGCTCAACGCTGGCCGGGCCGACATGTAGCATCTTGCAGACCGGATAAACGCGTTGCGCTATCCGATCCCTATGCCATCACACTATCTTACGCCAGGATTTCACGCACGAACGCTTCGATTGCCTTTGTCCTGGCCGTTTTCGAAAAGACACTGCTGGAAACGCGGACCCGACACAGCGGTTTTCACCAGCTCAGGATCGATAGCACGCAAGGTATCCAGATAGTTCTCTTTTACCACGGCCGCTTTCACCTGGTTCAGAATGCCTGCGTTGCGAACCTGCGGCTCTTTACGCTCCGGCGGGTAGCCTTCCCCTTTACGGCCCGTGAACGCTTTTTCAAAGATGAAACGCACATTCAGCTCGGCACCCCAGCCAAAACCTTTCGCGAAAGGCAGAGAAAGCGCATTGCCGTTGTTGATCTGGGCAAACAGAAACGCATCAGCCGGATCGATACAGTATCCGCAAATAACGCCCGGATGGATGTTCAGGGACATCAGCGCCCCCTGACCCGTGCCGCAACCGGTCACGACAAAATCAACCGCTTTAGCATTGAGCAGAATACTGGCCATAATGCCAAGATGAATATAAGTCAGATGATGGTCATTCTCATCGCTCATGCCCACGTTAAAGACGGGAAATCCCTTCTCATCCGCGACGGCCTTGAGTTCGTTATGAATGATGGCATTTTTGCTTGCCTGGCTGTTTTCCATCATCAGTGCAATTTTCATACTGTGTCTCCCGGATGCGTCGCGATAAACCCCGACGTGAGTCTTTGAAATTGACGCCACATTACTACGCAATGAACGTATTTTCAAATTTAATGAAAGGTGGTTTTAAAAGACAAAAACAGGCTCACGCTTTTCCTGCCTGTGGGGCATTTTTTGTTCATTCCCCCGCTCGTTGCCATTAAACACGGGTGATCCTCAGGCTATTCAAGCCATTGGACGGAGGGGGTATCAGATAGGATAGCGTATCACCGAACTTTCAGAGCGATATCATGAAGAGCCTTTTTCTTGCCCTCTCGCTGTTAATGCTGGCGGGATGCACCATCACCCGACAAGCAAACGTCAGCGAAGTCAACGCCACCAGTGGGATTGTTCGCCTCACCTGGAATCAGGCGATGCTGCAAACGGCACGCACTGACGACTATGTCGCGAAAGGGACCGCCACGCGTGAATGCCAGCAAATGGGCTACGCTAACGCCGTCGGATTCGGCCAGCCAGTCTCCACCTGCAGTGTTTATGCGGGCTCTCTGTGCCTGAATACGAAAATAACCTTATCGTATCAGTGCCAGGGCATGGCGATCCCCTCTACAACCGCCAACCTATTATTGAACATCCAGGTCAGTTTATTAATAACTGGCCTTTTATTATGCCGACATTTCTGTATTTTTAATTTAATAGCGTTAATGCGTTTTATTCCCATTCGCATTTTTAATAATTGATTTTATTATTTTACCTTTTGCAAATAATTAAATAACAAATTATAGTGGCGCCACATCGACATATCATTAACATGTGTGGAGCAGAACAATGCTGAAAACAGAAATGATCGAAAAACTGAATGAACAGATGAACCTCGAGTTATATTCGTCTCTGCTCTATCAGCAAATGAGTGCGTGGTGCAGCTATAACAGCTTTGAAGGTGCTGCCGCGTTCCTGCGCCGTCACGCTCAGGAAGAGATGACGCATATGCAGCGTCCTGTTCGATTATCTGACCGATACCGGTAGTCTGCCGCGGATTAATACCGTCGCTTCTCCTTTCAGCTGAATATACATCACTGGATGAACTGTTCCGTGTTACGTACGAACACGAGCAATTGATCACCCAGAAAATTAACGAACTGGCTCACGCGGCGATGACCAACCAGGATTATCCGACCTTTAACTTCCTGCCGTGGTACGTGGCTGAACAGCATGAAGAAGAGAAGTTATTTAAATCGGTCATTGATAAGTTGACGCTGGCAGGTAAAAGCGGTGAAGGTCTTTACTTCATCGACAAAGAACTGTCGACCCTGGATACGCAGAATTAATTTCGCTCCGGTGAAGCGGGTTTTCTGCCCACTTCACCGGACTCTTTTAATGACGGCAGATTTTGCTTTCGTGCGTCGTAAAACCGTCATCCTTCGCAATAAATTTCCCCTTCGCCGCCAGAAATGCCACCAGTTCAGCCGCCGTCATCTCTGCTGCTGAACAGGTGTGAAAACGCGCCTGCGCGCCAAACCGCTTAACGATCGCCGCCTCAAGACTGGCATGTGTGTATTGCTCGCCTGATGCAATCATCATGTTAAGCACGTCGTGGCCGTGAATCGAATCCATACATCCTCCTCAATAAAGCGCCTAGCCTAAAATGAAGCGGGGTATTCTGCTTTGCGCTAACGCAGGTTTACATCCTTTGGCCACTGGCATGATGCGGGTCCTCCCACACCCATAAAAAAATGTAAATAAAACTTCACACTCATTGTAACGCCGATTTGACGAAAATCGCGTAATGCCTTACCCTGCGCCGCAGATACCACTATTGATTATCTCTGGGACAGAGGAAAGCGTGAAGAATAGAACTCTGGGAAGTGTTTTTATCGTGGCGGGAACCACAATCGGTGCAGGTATGCTGGCCATGCCGCTGGCGGCAGCGGGTGTGGGTTTCAGCGTCACGCTGGCGTTATTGATTGGGCTGTGGGCGCTGATGTGTTACACCGCGCTGTTACTTCTCGAAGTGTATCAACATGTTCCGGCAGATACGGGGCTGGGTACGCTGGCAAAACGGTATCTGGGACGCTACGGTCAGTGGGTGACCGGGTTTAGCATGATGTTTTTAATGTATGCCCTGACAGCGGCCTACATTAGCGGCGCCGGTGAGTTGCTCGCCTCCAGTATCAACGACTGGACTGGCACAGAAATGTCGCCAGCCGCTGGCGTACTGCTGTTCACCTTTGTTGCCGGTGGCGTGGTCTGCGTTGGAACGTCGCTTGTCGATCTGTTCAACCGTTTTCTGTTCAGCGCCAAAATTATCTTCCTGGTGGTGATGCTGGCGCTGCTGATGCCGCATATCCACAAAGTCAATCTTCTCACCCTGCCGCTGCAACAAGGGCTGGCATGGTCCGCCATTCCGGTGATTTTTACCTCGTTTGGTTTTCACGGTAGCGTGCCCAGCATTGTCAGCTATATGGACGGCAATATTCGCAAATTGCGCTGGGTGTTTATCACCGGCAGCGCAATCCCGCTGATCGCCTATATCTTCTGGCAGCTCGCGACCCTCGGTAGTATCGACTCCTCAACATTTATGGGGCTGCTGGCCGATCACGCCGGATTAAACGGTCTGCTTCAGGCATTAAGGGAAGTGGTTGCCTCACCTCACGTTGAGCTGGCGGTACACCTGTTCGCCGATCTGGCACTGGCGACCTCGTTCCTCGGCGTTGCGCTGGGATTATTTGATTACCTGGCGGATCTGTTCCAGCGTCGCAATACCGCTGGCGGACGCCTGCAAACTGGCGCGATTACCTTTTTGCCGCCGCTGGCGTTTGCCCTCTTCTATCCGCGCGGATTTGTCATGGCGCTGGGTTATGCCGGTGTAGCGCTGGCGGTACTGGCGTTGCTGATCCCTTCTTTGCTGACATGGCAAAGCCGAAAGCATAATCCTCAGGCGGGATACCGCGTGAAGGGAGGCTCAGTGGCGTTAGGTCTGGTGTTTCTTTGCGGGATTGTGGTGATCGGGGTTCAGTTCTCTATCGCGGCGGGACTGCTGCCCTGAACCAGGTTGAATGCAGAAGATGGCGCTTAAACTGCGGTTTAAGCGCCGTCTGAGCTTAACGTACTATCAGTGCAGACAGCACTGCTTATACTTTTTGCCGCTGCCGCAAGGACAGGGATCGTTACGCCCTGGTTTGGCTTCCACTTTCACAGGTACCTGCGGCAGAATTTCTTGCGGATGCGCCATCCACCAGGCATGAAGATCCAGCGCCGCCATCCGGATAGCCTCTACGCTTTCTTCAAATGCCTCTGGCGTCATCTTCTCTACCACGGCAAAGTTCTCTTCCGTACCGTGCAACGCAATCGCCTCCAGCGCCGGTTTCAGCGAATCGGGCAACGCTGACCAGTCAGAAAGCGCCACTCCGCGCATATAACCAAAACACCACTCTTCGACAATCGTCAGCTCATGGCCTTCAATTTCACGCAGGCCAAATAAAGGTTCAAACTGCTCCGGAAACTCGTTCAGTCTGTCGGCGGTATCAGCCATATGCTGGAACGCAAGATTCATAAAGCGCGTCATCTCTTTTTCCGATGACCAGCGCGGCACATATTGCGGTCCTCCCCATACTGCCACCAGCCACTGCTCCGGCTCAATCTCACGTGGAGAACTGAGTAACCGCCGTCAGCAGACCATCCAGCTCTGACACATCCAGAATCGCGTGTTCGGTGTTGTACTTCGTCAGTACATCATCCAGCCACTCCAGTTCGCTTTCGTTCAATGGTCCCGTGTTCATAACGCTAATCCTCAGTGAAATACGCTTGCCTGGGCTCATCTTACAGGGTAGACGGGGATTATTCTAAACAAAACGGGGAGTTCAGAAGCCCGGCCTTCCTGAGCCTTGCGCATCGTTCAAGTGATCCTCTCCGCATTTTTGCACCGACAAGGTGCGCAGCCTGACTTTTCTGCAGCTATGTTTAAGATTCTGGACGGTTTGGATACCACGCATCCCAGTCTGCCACGTGAAGGCAACCTCCTCCTTAGATAACGATTGACACTGACCTGATGAAATTGCGACGTCGTATTTCACATCGCACTGCTACGTCTGTCAGATAACAATGTCGATATTTATCAACCTGGCGGAGTTTTTGCTTAAAAAATGACAGCCGTACGCGGCCCGCTTGATAACGCAATAAATGACGAAGTTTATGATTTTCCCCGCGCCTCCCGGCGCCTGGTATTGAACAGTACTGAGGAATATCCAAATGTCTATTAAAATGATTAAGTTACCTCTGCAGATTGCCGTTATGGGTTGTTTAAGTACCGCATTTTATGCGCAGGCAGATATCACGATTGGCGTGGCCGGGCCGTTTACCGGTCCCAATGCCACGTATGGAGCGCAATACTGGAAAGGGGCATCGCAGGCGGCAGCGGATATCAATGCGGCAGGCGGTATTAAAGGTGAGAAAATTGTGCTGGTGCAGGGCGACGACGCCTGTGAGCCGAAGCAGGCCGTCGCGGTGGCAAACCGCCTGGTCGATGAATCCAAAGTCTCTGCCGTGGTCGGTCATTTCTGTTCTTCCTCCACCATGCCAGCGTCCGAAGTCTATGATGAAGCCGGAGTATTGACGATAACCCCGGGGTCAACCAACCCACTGATTACCGAACGCGGAATGAAAGGCATGCTTCGCATGTGTGGTCGTGACGATCAGCAAGGCGTCACGGCGGCAAACTACATGCTGGACGTCCTGAAAGCGAAAAAGATCGCCGTCATTCACGACAAAGATACCTACGGTCAGGGCTTAGCCGACGCAACGAAAGCCGCACTGCAAAAACGGGGCACCAAAGAAGTCCTGTATGAGGGACTGTCGCGCGGTGAAAAAGATTTCAATGCCCTGGTGACCAAAATCGGCGCGCTGAAGCCGGACGTTGTCTATTTTGGCGGTTGCCATCCGGAAGCGGGTCCGTTGGTGCGTCAAATGCGCGAGCAAGGAGTACAGGCTAAATTCTTCTCCGGCGACTGTGTGGTGACGGAGGAGATGGTGACGGCTGCCGGTGGCGCGCAGTATACCAATGGTGTGTTAATGACCTTTGGTAAAGATCCTCGCACCATTGCGGAAGGCAAAGCGGTCATTGAGAAATTCCGCGCCAGCGGTTTTGAACCGGAAGGCTACACCCTGTATGCCTATGCCTCAATTCAGGCCATTGCTGCCGCCTACGGCGCCGCAGGAAAAGACAACGCCAAAGCGGGCGAATGGCTGAAATCACACTCCGTTGACACGGTGATGGGCCCCAAATCCTGGGATGAGAAAGGCGATCTGAAAGTGTCTGATTATGTGGTTTACCAGTGGGATGACAAAGGTAAATATCACCAACTCTAATACCGTCAGGTCGGTTCTGACTTCTCGCTCCCCTCTCGGGTGAGGCATTGCAACCCTGAAGGCAACCGGATTGTGCGAGCCGGTTGCCTTACCACTGGCGGGAATTTCAAATGGATGCTTTCTTCTTACAACAGATGATCAACGGTCTGACGTTGGGAGCGGTGTATGGCCTGATTGCCATCGGTTACACCATGGTCTACGGCATCATCGGCATGATCAATTTCGCGCATGGCGAAGTTTACATGATCTCCGCGTACCTCTGTGCTATTGGCCTGGGCCTGCTCTCCTACTTTGGCATTCACTCTTTCCCTCTGCTGATTTTTGGCACCCTGATCTTCACTATCGTGATAACGGGGGTCTACGGCTGGGTCATCGAACGTATTGCCTATCGCCCCCTGCGAAATTCAACCCGTCTGGCGCCACTCATCTCTGCCATCGGTATGTCACTCATTTTGCAAAACTATGTGCAAATCAGTCAGGGGCCCAACCAGCAAGGCATCCCGACGCTGATGAGCGGCGTGCTGCGTTTCAATGTCGGCGACGGAATGGTGCAAATCACCTGGACCAAAATCTTTATTCTGCTGGCGGCGTTTGTCGGTATGGCGGTCCTGACCTGGGTTATCCAGTACACGCGACTGGGACGAATTTGTCGCGCGACGCAGCAGGACAGGCGCATGGCCTCCATTCTGGGCATTAACACTGACCGGGTTATCTCGCTGGTGTTTGTGATGGGCGCGTCGATGGCGGGGCTGGCGGGCGTTCTGGTGACCATGAACTACGGTACGTTTGACTTTTATGCTGGCTTTATCATCGGCATCAAGGCGTTTACCGCCGCGGTACTGGGCGGGATCGGTTCACTTCCCGGCGCCATGCTCGGCGGCATGCTGCTTGGTGTCGCAGAGGCGCAATTCGCCGGGCTCGTTAACTCCGATTATAAGGACGTGTTCTCCTTTGCATTATTGGTGGTCATCCTGATCTTCCGCCCGCAGGGGCTGTTGGGACGTCCCAATGGTCGTGAAGGTGGTAGGGCAAAACGATGACAGAGATGACAGAGGCCGTCGTGAAATCAGAAATTGATATTAAAAAATGCCTGGTCGACACCGTATTAGCCGGACTGTGCGCGCTGATTGTGTTTGGCCCCATCGTGGGGGTGGTTTTAAAAGGCTACAGTTTCACGCTTGCCCCGACCCGCGTGGCATGGCTGGTTGCCGTGGTCATGGCAGGACGCTTTCTCGTCAGCCTGGCGCTGCAAACTCAGATCGGGCAGAAGTTTGCCAGCCGGTTTGAAGGCGCTGACGACGGTGTGTACGTCCGCCCGGTGGGTTACGCCTCCCGCATGCGCTGGGTAATTCCTGGCTTGATGCTGCTGGCTATCGCCTTCCCCTTTGTGGCGACCAAGTATCTGCTGACGGTGGCGATTCTGGGGCTGATCTACGTGCTGCTGGGACTGGGCCTGAACATTGTGGTCGGGCTCGCCGGATTACTGGATTTGGGTTACGTGGCCTTTTACGCCATTGGCGCTTATGGGCTGGCGCTGGGATATCAGTATCTGGGGCTCGGTTTTTGGGTCATGTTGCCCATTGGCGCTGCTATGGCGGCGCTGGCTGGCGCGCTACTGGGGTTTCCGGTATTGCGAATGCACGGGGATTATCTGGCGATTGTGACGCTGGGATTTGGTGAAATTATCCGTCTGATCCTGAACAACTGGCTGAGTTTTAACCCGGTGGGCCAATGGAGTGTCCGTGCCTGCCCCCACGCTTTTTGGTCCTTGAGTTTGGCCGGCGGGCGAAGGACGGCGGCGTGCCGTTTCATGAGTTTTTCGGTCTGACGTACAACCCTAACCTGAAGTTTATTTTTATCTACACGGTCCTGGTTCTGGTGGTGTTGCTGGTGCTGTTCATCAACATCGCTTAACCAAAATGCCCATTGGCCGGGCCTGGGAAGCGCTTCGCGAAGATGAGGTTGCCTGCCGCTCACTGGGCTTAAACCATGTATTAGTCAAACTTTCCGCCTTTATGATGGGGGCTTCGACGGCCGGGATTGCCGGTGTCTTTTTCGCGACTTATCAAGGGTTTGTTAATCCGACTTCGTTTACCTTCTTCGAGTCTGCGCTCATTCTTGCCATCGTACGTACTCGGCGGGATGGGCTCCACGCTCGGTGTGGTGCTGGCGGCCTTTGTTCTGACCGTCGCCCCCGAGTTACTCCGGGATTTTGCCGAATACCGGGTACTGCTGTTTGGCGTCTTAATGGTGTTAATGATGATTTGGCGTCCCCGTGGGCTGGTCCGCACCAGCCGCGCCGGTTTCGCTATTCGCAAAGGGGTCGCGCCATGACTGACAGCATTTTACGTGTTGAAAATCTGATGATGCACTTTGGCGGGATAAAAGCGCTCAACGATGTCAATCTGGAGGTTACCCGGGGTTCAATCACGGCGTTGATTGGTCCAAACGGTGCCGGTAAGACCACGGTGTTCAAACTGCCTGACCGGATTTTAATCAGGCTTCGGCGGGGGCGATTGTGTTTAATAACCCGCGCCAAAACCACCGATGTGATTCAGGTGTAAGGGCAAAAAATCCACGCCACTGATTTTTTCAATCCTGGCCGTCTGGCCTCACGCATCTACTACAAAATGTTCGGCGGCACACATCTGGTCAACCGTGCCGGACTGGCGCGAACCTTCCAGAACATCCGCCTGTTTCGCGAAATGTCGGTGATCGAAAATCTGATGGTGGCCCAGCATATGCAGGCGAACCGCAACCTGATTGCCGGAATATTTAACACACCGGCGTATCAAAAAGCCGAAAATCAGGGCGCTCACGACCGCGCCCTTTTACTGGCTGGAGGTGGTGAACCTTGTGGATTGTGCAAACCGCCTGGCCGGGACCCTCTCCTATGGCCAACAGCGCAGGCTGGAAATTGCTCGCGCCATGTGCACGGGACCGGAGATGATTTGTCTCGACGAACCGGCAGCCGGACTCAACCCGGTGGAAACCGAGGCGCTCAGCAGCATTGTGCGCGTCCTGCGTGAACGGCATGGCGTTACCGTGTTGTTGATCGAGCATGATATGAGCATGGTCATGGAGATTTCCGATCACGTTATCGTGCTTGATCATGGCGATGTGATTGCCCGGGGGGCGCCCGCGGAGATCCAGCACAACGTCAGCGTGATCGCCGCCTATCTGGGGACAGATGAAGAGGAGCTTGCCGGATGAGTCAGCCATTGCTGGAGTTTCGCCATGTGGACGTTTTTTATGGCCCGATTCAGGCGCTGAAAGCGATTTCGCTAACGGTAAATGAAGGAGAAACCGTCTCGTTGATTGGCGCCAACGGTGCCCGGAAAATCGACCTTGCTGATGTCCATTTTTGGGCAACCACGCATCGCGCGCGGGCAGATTTTTTACCGTAATGACGATATCAGCCACAAATCCACCCACTTTATCGCCACTAATGGGATTGCTCAGGTCCCGGAAGGACGGGCGAATCTTCCCGGACATGACGGTCGAAGAAAATATCCTGATGGGGAGTATTCCTATCGGCGACCGTTACCATAAAGAGGATAAAGAACGGATGTATCACCTCTTTCCCATCCTTGAGGAGCGGCGCAATCAGCGCGCCATGACGCTCTCGGGAGGCGAGCAACAGATGCTGGCTATTGCCCGCGCACTGATGAGTCGCCCCAAATTACTGCTGTTGGATGAACCGAGTCTGGGATTAGCGCCGCTGGTGGTGAAACAAATTTTCCAGACGCTGCGCGAGTTAACACGGGCCGGGATGACGCTTTTTTTAGTCGAACAAAACGCCAACCACGCGCTTAAACTTTCGGATCGCGCGTATGTGATGGTCAATGGCGAAATTCGCCTTAGCGGCAGCGGTCAGGAACTGTTGGTCGATCCCGAAGTGCGAAAAGCGTATCTGGGCGGTGCATAGAGATTTCGAAGCTAAATAACAATAGCCGCTGTAAAAAGCGGCTATTTTTTATTAAAAAAGGTCTGACTGTACGACGCCTAAAAATTCATGTTTCCACGGTTTTGTGTTGAATGTCAGTCATCCCCTCTTATCGACATTTTATTCTTTACGCAAAGGTCATCATAAAACTTGCATTAAGGCTTTCATGTATCCCATTGCGTAGGCCATTCCTGAATGCCATGGCGCAGGACAGGTCATTTGTGGCGAATGATCCGGAATTAATACGCCATCAAAGTTATTTTCTTTCAGTATCCGTAATACCTTCGCCATATCAATGTCCCCTTCGTCGATAAAGGTTTCGTGATAGTGAGGAACTTTCCCTTTTACGTTACGGAAATGCATATACGCAATAGAGTCCTGACGAGAATACTGTTCTACCGCCTCGTAGACATCGCCCTCTGACATTTCGGCAATGGTGCCCAGACAAAACTCAAGCGCATTAGAGGAGCTGGGAACCAGATCCAGCAAGTCTTGATAGAGATGCGGTTGGTTAACCAGTCTCGGTTGTCCACGCACGAATTCAAGCGGCGGATTCGTCAGGATGCGCGGGCCAGTCTCACACCGGCTTCTTCTGCCACCGGCACAATCTCTTTCAGGAACGCTTCCAGCCGTTGCCAGAGTTGCTCTTTAGTCACCGGTGCTCTTATACCCTCAGCATCTTCATCCACCACCATATTCCACGCCATACTGGCCGGTAACGGACTTTCGGTTTGTTCGTTTACGCCGTTTAAGCCGACCGTTTTGGCTCCGCCGCGCGCCTTATTTTCCTGAATTCTTCCGGCGACGCCCGCCAGACTAAAGTTATAACCAAAAACAGGGATACCCGCAGCACCGACATTACGGATGATCTGTTTCACCGTCTCGATTTGTTCTGCTTTCCGGGGACCGTCAAATAAGATGTCATCCCAGTGGCAAGGGTCGAAATTTTCAATAGCAAAAAAGGTTAAATCGTATTTCGCCATTCTGGCGCGAATATCTAACAATTCTTCTGTTGTCCAGACATCTGCCTGCGCCGTACCCCAACCGCCGGTATCACCAACCGGCTGATCGCTACGGGAAAAACGCGCATTCTGATGAAAATAATCAACCATATGAACGACAATATGCGTCGCACCACATTGTCTGGCAAAGGCGAAATGCTCGTCATCCAGCATGTGGCGGTACAGTCCAAAGCCTAATTTCATGTTCTGAATCTCCGGTGGAAAGAAATTATCATTCTTGTCTGATTACATCGGCAACATTTTCGCGCTGCATCGGAATGGGTTTAACAAAGACAGCCACGGCAAGTGCGCCAAGTACGGCAATACCCCCAGCAATAAAGAACGCCGCATTATAAGCCCCTGTCCATTGAATAATGTAACCCGTCACAATAGGTCCTAATATTCCGGCAATATTCGCTGTTGCATGAACCATACCTCCTACTGCGCCCATATTTTGGCGTGCGACGGTATCTTGCAAAATAGCCCAATACGTTGTTGCGGATAAATAGAGGAAGAAAATGCCACATGCCATCAGGGATACCGCCCCTGCGGCACTGGAAACATTGCCAACGCACATAACAAAAATCGCCGAAGCACCAAGGCAAGTCACGAGCACTATTTTACGGGAAAACAGAGGACGCCCGGTTTTACGCAGTACGTAATCACACAGGAAGCCACCAGCCGCCATCCCGACAGAACCCAGCAGCCACGGAATCACACTCACAATACTCATGTCCTTCAGGCTGAGATGTTGTGAGTTCGACAAATAGCTTGGGAACCATGAGAGAAAGAAAAAGAGAATGTAGTTCAGGCCAAAAAATGCAAATGCCGTTGCCAGTATCGTAGGCTGCTTGATATAAAAAGAGAGCGGCATGGATACTTTTTCAGTCTCTTGATTATTATCGCTTTGCTCCTGCTGTCCTTCCTGAATTAAGGCTAATTCCTCACGGCTGATGGTTTTGTGTTCTTCCGGCTTGTCCTTCGCAATTTTTATCCAAAACAGCAGCCAAACAATGCCTAAACAGGCAATCGCAACAAACGCCATTCGCCAGCCGATAATCAGCACCAGCGATCCCATGATAGGTCCTGCCAGCGCACCGCCAAGCGGGTTGCCTGCAGTGGCGACGCCAATGGCGCTGGCGACTTCACGACGGGGAAACCAGTTACTGACGATTTTATTCAAGGTCGACGCAAACGGCCCTTCCCCGGCACCAAACAATACCCTGATGATGAGCATTGAGGTAAATCCGACGGCGACGCCAATCAACCCGCAGAAGAATGACCAAAATGCCATACTGACGGCAAAGACCATTTTGGGACCAAAACGGTCAGAGGCATAACCGCCAACGAAGTTAAAAAGCGCATAGCCGATAGAGAAACTACTAAAAATAATGCCTAATTCACCTGGCGTTAATTGCAAGTCGTTAGCAAACATGGGGGCTGCGATAGCAAAGGCAGAGCGATCCATGTAATTGATCGCCCCACCTAGCGAGAGTAGGAAAACAATACTCCAGCGTTTACTTTTGAGCATACTGATGTCCTCATATCATCAAGATCGAAGGGTATTTACATCACACCAAAGCGATTCCATGCTTCAACAGCACCCATGCCACCACGAATGGCATCGCGAACTTTGTTTTCCGTTACGCCTTTTTCCAACGCCAGACCGATAAACCTCTTGCTCGACCCGTCTCGGGATCACCAGTACGCCCTCTTCATCTGCCACAATAAGATCGCCTGGCGTTATCATTACGCCATCAATCGTAATCGGAACCCCATAATCGAGAACTTTTTCCGCGAACTTTTTGATCCTGAGAATAAGAACCCAGGGAAAAGACAGGGAAATTGAGTTCAAGGATCTCGTGCTTATCCCGTGAATAGCCGTTAAGAATTGCCCCTGCCGCATTAAGGTGAACAGCGCGAGTCGACATCAATCCCCCCCATAAGGCATACGTCGGGGACGAACCGCTGGCAATATACACCTCGTTTTCTTGTAGGCTGTCCAGCGCCTCAAACATCACGCCAAACGCTTTATCGCCGAGGGGGCCGTTGGAATGCGAACCGGGGAAAGTCGCGTAGTCCGCCTCCAGCACCGGCATCGCACGCCCGGCGATGCGCATCTGTTTTTCCAGTGGCTGCAGTCGTGGGTTGAGGAATTGATTCTGTAGACCAATGGCGTCCATGACATCACCCAGCAGAGCGGTACTGAGATTGTTCTTTATCTTTTCAAAAAATTGCCTTTCTTCTGAGTGCATAATTCATTCCTGTGTGGTTAAATTAAAACAACCTTACTGTCTACCTGTAGGACAGGTTAGCCAGGATCAAGTGATCAGAAAATACCCAGATCGCCATGATGTGACAGACTCAGCAAAAATTTACACTGGCATGTTGTTGGTAATAGTGAAGATGAGTCGATAACATATGCAGAATTTCAGCCCGAACATCCTGTCCCAGATGGATACGGAACGACCGCTTACGAAGAGAGGGAGAGTTGCCGCATGAACATGAGTAAACCCATCATTGAGAAAAGCACGCTCTCCGAACAGGTCCGTAACTACATCCTCAATGTCATCACCACGCAACAGCTTGAACCCGGCGCCAGAGTGCCCAGTGAAAAACAATTGACCGAAACGCTGGGGGTCAGTCGGGGTGTAGTGCGGGAGGCATTTCAGGCGTTGTCGATTCTTGGCATCTGGGACATCAGCAGCGGTAAATATCCGCGAGTGCAATCACTGAACTCTGCGGCGCTGGAAACGATTTTCAACTATTCTGTCGTGACGCAACAGATTTCAGCAAGCCAGATACTTTCACTGCGCAGCACCCTTGAAGTTCACAGTGCTGTGCTGGCGGCGCAAAATGGTACAGAAGACCATTTTTCCCGTTTACGCATAGAGATGGCTAAGATAAGTGAAGTCTTCGGCGATCATCAGTCTTTTATTTATCATGATGCACGCTTTCATATGATTTTAGCCGAGGCGTCCGGCAACCCTCTCTACGCCCTGCTCTTACAGGCACTTCGGGTGCCGCTGGAAAAATCGATCTCCGCAGGTTTGCATGCTCATGATATCCATGACCGTCGTCAGCAAATTATTGACGTGCACCAGGCAATCCTGGACAAAGTCTGTCAGAGAGATGCTGAAGGTGCGGCCCTGGCAATGCAAAAACATTTCTCCTCTGCGATTAATGCGTTGATTATTGAAGAGTAACCCTGATTATCGCTCTATGGCGTTCTGACACCATTGCTCAGCCCGCCATACACGCACTCACAAAATTCTCTTTTCGGGAACGCAACCGAACCTCACGCCATCTAATGGTAAGAAATGAAGCAAATCTGTCTGCCTGACAGATTAAAAAAACGATCCGTCAATACCGGAGAGATTGCCTTACGCCCCGGGCAATGACGAGCAGCACTATCCTCAGCTTCTCTGGGAGAAACACATGCTCAATTACGCAATCCTCGTTTTTGCCATCGGCGCACTCGGTGGACTGGTGCTGGCCGCACATGTGCTACGCAACAAATTTGCCCCCCTGGTTACTGTCGCTTTTGCACTGCCGGATGTAGGCGCGACGGGGCTGATTTTGCTGCCTCCTGATGCTTATTCAGGCAATGCGCCGCAGCAAGTCTTCATCGCCTTTGCCTTGCTACTGGCGGCAGCGTTGGGCGGATTCTTTCTGGCGTCGTTCCATTTGCGCAAAAAGTTACCGCCGAAAGCCATCGTGGCCGTTCATGCCAGCGTCGCTGTCGTGGGTTTTCTCACGCTGGTTAGCGTGTTCCTGTGATGTCCCGTCATCCGCTTCATCCGGCGCTGGTCCATTTTCCCATCGCCTGCTGGTCACTGGCCGTTGCCGCCGATGTTGCCGGGCTGTGGTTTGGTGAGACGGCCTGGCGCTGGTCTGGCGGGCTGCTTGCCATTGGCTGTTTGATGGCGTTAATCGCCATGATTGCGGGCATGTTCGAGCTGTCTCATGTGCCAGAAGGCGCGCCGATGCGGATGGTCTGGTGGCACATGGGCCTGATGTGCGTTGCTTTCGCGCTGTTTTGTACCCGTCTGGTGACGGGCCTTGAGAATATGCGCCTGCAGGAGCCGGACACGCTATCTTTACTGTTAGATGCCGCAGGATTTATTTGCCTGATGGCGGGAGGCTGGCTTGGCGGAACGCTCGTCTATCATCATGGCGTAGGGCGCTCCAGTAACCAGAATCCGCCCCCATCCGTAAAATAATCACAAGGTCATTATCCCTAAGATCGACGCTGAGGTGCTGAGAGAAGGTGTTTTGTTCAGGGTAAAAACACCTTCATCAGCTTAACACCGGAGTTTCATCATGGCCGAGTATAACGTTCATCTGACTGCATGCCGCCAGATTGCAAAAGGCACTATGGCCTTCCACTTCGAAAAACCCGTCGGGTTCAGCCACAAACCGGGGCAAGCCATAGATCTCATTCTGCCGGGACATCAAACTGACACCCGGTCATCGGATACCCGCCACACCTTTTCCATTGTCACTGCACCCGAGGAGGACGAACTGGTGGTCGCGACTCGCATCGGCGAGAGCGTTTTTAAACGTACGTTGTGTGCCTTGCCCATTGGGACTGAAGTTCAGATCAATGGCCCTTTTGGATCATTCACCTTACCCAAAAATACAGAACGCACGGCTGTTCTCATCGCCGGGGGGATCGGGATCACTCCCTTCATGGGCATGTTACGCCACGCAGCCCAACAGCAAACGCCGCAGCAATTGATCCTGCTGTATAGCAATCATCACCCCGAAGACACAGCCTTTCTGGAGGAGTTACAGCAGCTGGAGCAGCAGAATCAGCGATTTCAGTTAATGGCGACCATGACGGATATGGCGCATTCGACCCAATCCTGGGATGGCGCAACGCAGATCATCGACAGTGACTGGATTAAGCAGGTTGTCACAGGGCTGGATAACCCGGCCTTCTACGTTTCCGGTCCACCCGCGTTGGTTGAGGCCATGCGCCAAACGCTCACGATGTCCGGCATCGATGAGGACAACGTGCGCAGTGAAACGTTTTACGGTTACTAACGCGGTATCCACTGTCGCCGCGAAAAACAGGTACCGAACACGGGAGACACTATGCCGAATACACAATCTCAGTCATCTGGCCTGCTGTCGGCCCATACCCCCGATCCTGATCTCGTCTCACGAGCAGCATTGGGGGATACGTCGGCATTTACGGAAATCATGCGTCGCCACAACCGACTCCTGTTTCGGACCGCACGCAGCATTTTAAAGAACGATGCGGAGGCCGAAGATGCGCTGCAGGAAGCCTATCTGAACGCCTGGCGCGCACTGAAGGGGTTTCGTTCTGAGGCCACGCTTTCAACCTGGCTGGTGCGTATTGTGGTGAATGAATCATTGGGACGTCTGAGGCGAAAAACCGCTTCCGTAATTCCCCTGGATGCTGCCATGAATGCCATTGACTCTGACATCCAGGCATCGTTAAGCGATAATCCTGAACATCACCCGGACTATGCCGTGATGCAAACCCAAATGCGCCAACTTCTGGAAGCCCGTATCGACTTACTGCCCGAGGCTTTTCGTACGGTCTTCATGCTCCGGGCGGTCGAGGAACTGAGCGTGGAACAGATTTCTCACGCGCTGGATATCCCCGAAGCGACGGTGCGAACCCGTTTCTTTCGCGCCCGCAGCCTGCTCCGTGAGGGACTGGCCAGCCAAATGGATATCGCACTGAACGACACCTTCGCGTTTGATGGCGCACGGTGCGATAGGATCGTTGCAGGTGTGCTGGACAGAGCAAAAGCCGAAGGGCTGTCCAACCCAAAAACAGAGTAAGGTGATGTCAAAAAAGGGTAATACGATCGTGTATTACCCGTTGTCGACACAGTACATTTCGACATTTTTGCCCAATTTTCGGGCCAACCCCTTTGCACCATCGCGCATCACGGTAAGATGGTTCCAGCGAAAAACGGGAGCCGCCAGGGGCGCAAGATAGTTCATCCACCGGGTGTTGGTCCGAATATTCCAGTCATACCTGACAATCGTTTCCATCCCATTACCTGAAAATGACCACACTCCGCGCCCTTCAACTTCACCACTGGCTTCCCCTTCCAGCAGATAAAAAGGGGTGATGTTCAATACATGGATGTCGAAGGTTAATCGATAAGGTAAGGCCCCCTTTCCAGGTATAACGATGCAACGCCCCGATCCCCTGAATATCCCCTTTTTCGATTTCAATGATCCGCTCCAGACTTGCCCACCACTCAGGCCAGTGGTCAGGATGTGAGAGCACGTCCCACACCTCCTGTACCGACGCTTCAACCCGCCAGGTGGTAGTAAACTGGTATTCAGCCATAAACCTAAACTCCCATTACGGTGTGAAAAAATCAGCGGGGAACTGAATGTTGATCACCATGGCATCCATCAGGACGGTTTCCAGCAGTTTTCCCTGCCGGTCGTAGCTGACAACTTTGGCCGGGAGTCCATGAGATTTATCTAACCAAATCTCATACCGATTAACGTCATCGACACTCACACCTTTGGGTCCCGTCACGGACAGATGTAATGTGGCGCGTCCCGCCAGCGTCTCTTCACCGACAGTCACGGTTGTCCCATCGTGCTGTAACCGGCGAATATTGCTCAGCAATACGCCGATGTCTGATTGATCCACCCGGTGACCGTGATCGTCTTGTATCAATGAATCTGTCGGGGAAAGGTTCAACACCGGAAATGTCCCCAACCCAAAGGGCCATAACTTCACTTTACGACTGACCGGGTTATAGGTAAGAACCGCGCCGGGGTGTGGCCGGGTAAAATCCATCCTCACAAATCCCGGTTTGCGATAGCTATAGCGAATAACTTTGCTTTCATCCTGAGGTGACGAGGAGCGCAACAGTACCTGGTAAGATTGAATGTGTTCGAATTGTTGCTGGGAGAGATCGATCAGGTTGGTCGTCTTTACGTTTTGCGAAAAAGCAGATGCCACGGCGACATTTTCCGCCGGATGCGTCATACCGCTAAAGAAGAGTAATGTCGCACACATTACCGCTGGAGAGATTAAGCCGCTAATGACCGTCTCCTGCCTTAAGGTGGTCAGCAAACAGGAACCATCACCTGCTGTCATTTGTCAGTATAGTGCTTATTTGAACCGCCCAAACCGAGTGTCGTGCCAGCAAAAAGCTATACTTTATTAACCACACTTTAAATGAGGATTAATCATGAAACTGCTACGGGCGTCTTCATCCATCGCCCTTGCGCTACTTCTGATGGCCTCCTCTTATGCCGCAGCCAGCGCCCTGCAGCACCAGGCGGAAAGGGAGCGAGAATTACGCATCGCGGTGATTACCGGTAATGGTCTAAACAGTCTCGGTGGAGACATCGGTTTTACGCTTAACGCACAAAACAGGAAGATCCGCCCCTTTGGTTCTCACCACGTCGTCATCGTTGATCCCGTCATCATTGATAGCTTTGGTATGCGCAGCGGAAATCCTGCCCGCGATGGCTTCATCGGCAACCCTGCACGTGATGGATTTATGAACAATCCCGCCCGTAACGGATTTATGAATAATCCCGCCCGCGGAGGGTTCATGACAACTATGCCCATTCGCAGATAACCGCAACGTCGCGGTTTATGGCGTTCGTGAGCGTAATCCCCATCAATATTACCGTTAGGGTAACCCGGCAAAATAACTATTTAATAAACGCCACAGATAATTTGCCGCTGGCGTCATACGGTGATCATTAGAGCGCAACAAATGACACAAACTTTCACGAGCAATACGATGATCAATAGGGACAGCCACCAATTGCTCGCGAAATTGAATGCTTTTCAATGTTTGCGGCGTCATAAATGCCACCCCTTGTCCGGTCTGGCATAAGGCGATAGCGCTGGTAAACAGATTACAGCGGTATGCGGGCGTAAAAATAAGCCCCTCATTTTTAAAAATGGCGTTCAAATAGCGCTGTATACCAAAATCTTCGCTCATGACGATTAAGCGGTGGCGCGTTAATTCTTCGGCAGTGACAACGGGGAAAGCGGCGACAGGATGATTGGGCGGTACAATGGCGCAAATCGGTCCACGCCGGAAACTGTTACACTTCAAACCCGGTGGCGCGGACGGACCAAAACTCACCGACATATCCACCTCCCCTTTAGCCAATAGCGTGAGGGTGGTTTGCATATCGCCCGACTGAATGTTGACGAAGACCGCAGGATACGCCAGGGAAAATTCACTGATGACATGTCTGACCACCTCCTCCACCATGCCCTGACCGACGCGCAAGTTCACCGACCCACCGCGCATATGGCGCAAATCCTGTAACTGACGTTCGAGTTGTTTGCGACGTTGCACCGTCAGCGCATAATCTTCTGCCAGCAATTTCCCGACATCCGTTAATACCACGTTGCGGCCACGTCGTTCGAGTAACGGCAGTTGTAACGTTCTTTCCAGTTCGGATAACTGACGGCTCACTACCGAGGGATTAATTCCCAGCGCATCGGCTGCACGTCGAATACCGCCATGTACGCCAACTTCATACAAATACCCGATGGATTTTTCTGGATAGGTGGAGAACGTCCATATTTTTGGCTTATTCGTTGCTCACAGGGCAACAATAATAATCATCACTCCTCATTTTTTACAATGCCAATTCTGCGCATACTGCCTGTTACAACCAAGACAGACGGAAAAATACATGAAAAATATAAAAACGTACCTGCAACAACACGCATCAGACATCCTGAATGATATTAAACGGTTGGTACTGGCAGAATCCCCATCACATGATAAAACTGCCGTTGATGCGTGTGGCCGGGTTCTGGAGGACATTTTTCGGGAGCGTTTAGGTGTACAGGCGGAAATCGATGAGCAACTACATTACGGCAACCACCGTAAATTCACTCTTGGTAGCGATGGGCCGCAAACGACGCTGATAGGTCACTTCGATACGGTATGGGACAAGGGTGTGCTGGTCCTTCGCGAGGAAGACGGTAAATTATATGGGCCGGGTATTCTCGATATGAAATCCGGGCTGGTGCAGGCCATCTGGGCGGTGCGCGCGTTGCAACAGCTCAACTTACTCGGACACCAGCGTATCGTATTCCTGTGTAACAGTGACGAAGAGCTGGGCAGCCCGAGCTCGCGTGAATGGATTGAAACACATGCGCGCGGTTCCGCGCAGGTGTTAGTCGTTGAACCAGCCGTCGCGGGCAGCGGCGCGCTTAAAGTCGCGCGAAAAGGCACGGGACACTATGAAATAACCATCCACGGGCTGGCGGCGCATGCCGGGAATAATCCAGAAGAAGGCGCCAGCGCAATACAAGAGATGGCGCAGCACATTCTCTATCTGAATAGCCTCAATGCGCCTGAGCGTGGCACTACCGTCAACGTAGGGATCGCCAACGGCGGCAGCCGCTTCAATGTGGTGGCCGATCGCGCCTATCTCGGCATAGACACTCGAGTCACTTCGCAGGAAGAAGCCGCGAGTATTCATGAAGCGATTTGCCAATTGCGCCCCTACGACCCGCGCATCACGCTGCAGGTCAGCGGTGGTCAGGGTCGTCCACCGATGCGCCAGACGCCCGCAGCCCGCACGTTATTGACACGGGCGCAGCATGTAGCAGAAGCACTAAGCTTCACCGTGGACGGCGAGAGCGTTGGCGGCGGCAGCGACGGCAATTTTACTGCCGCGCTCGGTTTACCCACGCTGGATGGCCTTGGTGCGACCGGTTCCGGGATCCATGCTAAGCATGAACATATCAACATCGCCGATGTGCCACTACGTGCGGCATTAGTGGCGGGGATCATTGCTGAAGGGGGGAAACCATGACGCAATCCCACGTTGATTCGTACTCACCTCCGGTCTCCTTGCAGGATAAAGGGCAAAGCCCCTATCTGTTGCTGTTTATTATCCTGGTGCTTGCCGCCGTCGCGACCTGGATTATTCCCGCTGGCGTTTATGATTATGAAACGCGTGACGGTATCAAGTTTGCGGTGAAAGGCAGCCTGCATGCCGTTGCGCAAAGTGGCGTCTATCCGCTGGAAATCTTCACGGCGATTGCCAAAGGCATGGTAAAACAAGCGTCGATTATTTTTCTGATTCTGTTTACGGGTGGCGTGCTAGCCGTTATCGAAAAAACCGGTGCCATTGCTACCGCGCTTAACTCTTTATCACACAGCACGAAACTCAGCGACAAATGGCTCGTGCTGATCTTTGCCGCTATCTTCGGCCTTCTCGGTACCACTGGCGTCGTGGTGAATGCCGTGGTCGCGTTTGTGCCCATTGGGTTGCTGATCGCGCGTTCGATGGGCTTGCCGCCAATACTGGGGGCATCGTTAGTCTATCTGACCTGCGCCGCGGGCTTTAATGTGGCGATCCTCAATCCTGCGACGACGGGACTCACACAGCATCTGGCGCAGTTACCGCTCTTTTCCGGCATGTTGTTGCGTAGCATCACCTGCCTGTTGTTTATCATTACTGCTGCCGCCTATTTGATTTGGTCAATACGCCGTACCCGGCAGCTGGGCTTTTTGCGCCCCACTCAGGAAACTTCAGGCAAAGACGTGTTGAACGTGACGGGGCGCCATAAATGGATTTTAGCCACCACCGTGCTGGCACTGATCCTGTTTATAGCCGGGACGATACAATTCCATTGGGGCACCAATGAGATGTCGGCGATGTTTATCCTGCTGACGATAATAGTAGGACTCATTGGCCGCCTGTCCGGATCGGATATTGCGAATACCTTTCTCACGGGCTGTTCGAAGCTGGTAAAAGGCGCATTTATCGTCGGTATGGCCGCAGCCATTTCACTGGTGTTGCAGCAAGGCAACGTGCTGGACCCGATTGTCGGGAGCTTATCCAATTTGCTGGAGCCAGTGCCGATACATGCGGCGACCCTCGGGATGTTTATCAGTGCAGCGTTGATTCATTTCGGGATATCTTCGGGTTCCGGCGAATCAGCACTGTTGATCCCGATCTTCTCCCCGCTTGGCGATAACCTTGGTCTGACGCGTCAAGTGATGGTCCAGGCGGTCTTGCTCGGCGAAGGTATTGTTAACTGTATGAACCCAACCTCCGGTGTTCTGATGGCAGTATTAGCCACTGCCGGTGTGCCTTATGGCAAATGGTTGCGCTTTGTGGCACCGGTGATCGCCATCTGGTTTGTCATTTGCGTCATCATGCTGCTGATTGGCGTGGCGATTAACTGGGGGACCGTTTAAACCGATAGCTGAGTGTCAGAAACAGACAGTAATACCCGGTAGCATCGTCTACCGGGTCATGATCATCATCATAGGCCAATCTGAAATGTCTGGAGTATCCGTGGCGATTCGCTGTTGAGCGCCCAAATATAAAAGTAATAGTCTTTTTATTTCGACATGCTATTAGCAATGCAAATCACGCATTAGGTGTTTATCATCACGGATATACTCACACCTGCAACTGTTTTATATTTTTAAACAATTCGCAAATACCTGCATCCAAACGTGCTGCCAGGTTCATCCATAATCAATATGGTTGATATTAAAATAATAAACCATACGCCACACTTACCTTTCAGACGTTTTTTATCTATCAAAATGATTAACAACATTTGATTTTACTGAGAGATAAAAAACATGACGGATAAATCAGATAACACCGATCAACACAATTTGCGCTTCGGTATCCCCCCTGTTAAATGGCTACTCACTAATATTCAACACCAGGACGCACGATTGGGACTGGTGATTTCGGTCTTTCTTCTTTTGCTCTTAAGTTTTACCTGGATTACGGGTTCTTATGGCAAGATAAGTGAAATGAGTTTCTCTGAGCTCACTTACTCTTTAATCATATTTTTAATTTTGGCTGCAGGTATCGTTATTTTTTTTAAAGTCCTCGATGGCAGTATCCTTCCCCGCATCATCCTTTGGTATGTCACAACCCTTTTACTGATCACGGTTTCTCTGTTCTGGATGCAGGCACTGCTCCGCACCCCCGCCGTATTTGTGGTCGAGGCGAAATGTTTTGTCGAGCCCTGGTCTCAGGGATGTCCATTGGGTAAATCCATCCCGACAACAATAGTGGAAGCTCCCAGGAAAGAAGAGCAAAACAGCAATAAACAGAACCTTCCTTTTCCGGATTCGCGCAATACAGTATCTGTCCAATTTGCCGGGACACTAGCACGACAGGCGGTAATAGACGTTTCAACAGCGCTTGAAAAGCGTCACTGGAATATTCCGGAGGCCGCGCGCAGGAGCGTGAACGTACAGCCCAGGCCGTAGGAATCAATCAGGTACGTTATTTTCATAAAGAAGATGCGGAGCTCGCCAAACAATTAGCCACAGAGTACAACGCAACGGCGGAATGGCCAGGCTTCATTAAGCTGAGTGTCGCCTTTGTCGATGGATATACCGCCAGAGTTTCACCGGGTGTTCTTGAAGTCTGGACCAGCGTCAATTGACGTCAGCATTTAACGTCATTTGGCTGAAAGTGATGCGCTGCACTACAGTCGATATCAACATCACGGTTCCACGACCTTGATATCGACGCAAAGTACTCACTTTACTTGAGGGGAAAGTCATGGTTAAATTGCTGTTGCAAGACTCATCCGGGCCGGAAGTTGTTCAACTCCGCAAGTGTCTGGCTGCGACATTGGGGTCGGATGCACAAATGTTCGACCTGCAGGCGAAGAATGACCTGTTCGATGAGACGCTTGTGGCCGCAGTTCGCCACTGGCAGTCGAATATCGGTATCCTTGCCGATGGTATTGTTGGCCCCTACTGCCAGAGGCCTGCTGGGTCTGATAAACGCTCCCTCCCTCGGGCCTGCGGGCAGATGATGTGCAAAACTTGTTCCCGGCCACCAAGCCATCCAACGTGTTGCGGTATCTGCCGTATGTGACAGCAGCGCTCACCAGTGAAGGACTCACGACGGCCCCGTTAATTCTCGCAGCGCTGGGGACCATACGTGCGGAAACCGAAGGCTTCGTCCCTATTTCCGAATACCCCTCGCAGTTCAACACCACGCCAGGGTTACCGGCATTCAGCGCCTACGACGCAGGGACAAAACCAGGTAAGAGTCTTGGCAATATCAAACCGGGAGATGGCGCCAGGTTTCGCGGACGCGGTTTCGTGCAGCTCACCGGGCGCGCGAACTACGAAGAATACGCTCCCCGCATTGGTGTGGACATTACCGCCTCCCCTGACCTCGCCAATGCGCCCGAGGTGGCGGCCGTATTGTTGGCCTTGTTCCTCGCCGATCGCAAAAAGGAGTTAACGACCGCACTGACAGCCACGCCACCGGACCTACAGGAAGGCGCGCAGGCTGGTGAATGGCGGCTCGCACGGATTGGATCGCTTCAAAAGCGTTTTCACGCTTGCGGGCTGCCATGCCAGCCGTCATGCCTAAACGCCGGCGAGACCAGGAAGGTGATGACGAGTAGCGAGCCTCCGAAAGCGGGCAAGCGCAAGAGCGCCACGGCGGCGATCCCCGTCTCCGCACTCGACTCGGGACCCGTACTCAATGCGTCAAAGGATCCGGTTGATCTGCGCGATCGTACCTACACACCGCCACCGGTGAGTTTACCGGATCTGTTTCCGAGCGATGCGGACATCGCAACGCGACTGACCGTCTACACAAAGGCGAAACTGATCCTCGATCAGGGTCAGGAGGGAGCCTGTACGGGCTTTGGCCTGGCCTGTGTCGTGAATTATCTACGCTGGCGCAAAGCTGGTTTTCCAACGGCGCTCCGATTCAGTGAGCCCCCCGCATGCTTTACAACTTTGCCCGGCGATACGACGAATATGCAGGTGAGGATTACGACGGCTCGAGCTGCCGTGGCGCGCTCAAAGGTTGGTTTCACCACGGCGTGTGTCTGGAGCCTGACTGGCCCTATCAGGCGCAGGAGAACGAGCCACCCAAGTACGGCTACGCGGAGCGCTCAGCCAATACGACACTGGGTGTCTACTATCGCATAGACATCAAAAGCATCACGGACATGCAGGCCGCTATCCATGAAGTCGGTGCGATCTACGTTTCCGCCTTCACGCACGAAGGCTGGCAGACAGTGCGGAAGTGAAAAAGCCACTCACGGATCATGCCTCACTTTCCCATCATCGCCTTCAACGGCAAGCCCTCAAAAACCGATGGTCATGCCTTTGCACTGGTGGGGTTCAACCGCGATGGCTTTATCGTGCAAAACTCCTGGGGAGAAAACTGGGGTTGCGGTGGTTTCGCGGTGCTGAGTTATGCCGACTGGCTGACCAATGCGATGGATGCCTGGGTTGCCGCGCTGGGCGTACCCGGTGTGGTGCCAGGGCAACTCGCCACTGGCAAGCGGTCCTCTGCCACGCTTGCAGGAATGGCCAATAAAGAGCTGTGGTGGGATGAAACGACCGCTTACGAGCACAGCATTGTAATAGGCAACAATGGACGTGTGACTCGCTACCTCACACAAGACGAGATGACGCGCACGCTGATGTATCAGGGTTGCGTGTTGCCCGATCGCTGGTTCCGAACCCATAACACGGAAACCAAGCGTCTGGTTATCTATGCTCATGGTGGGCTCAACGACGAAGCCGGTTCCATTGAGCGGGCGCGGGCGATGGGACGCTACTTCGTTGGCAACGACTGCTACCCGTTATTCCTCGTGTGGAAAACAGGGATTCTGGAATCTATTGGCGACATTTTCTCCGACCACCTTCCGTCGTGAACCGTCGCGAGCAGGGGGAATTCGCGAGGCGTTGACCGATGCCTCCGACATGCTACTTGAGCAGACCATAGGTAGGCCGGTCGCCAAACCCGTCTGGAGCGAGATGAAGGAGAACGCAGAATTTAGCTGCTTCTCGGGCCGCGCAGGCGACCTGCTGGTGACAGCACTGCAAACGCTTGCTGCGACCTGGGGCAACGCCCTGGAACTCCACATCATCGGTCACTCGGCGGGCAGCATCATCCTCGGTCATTTCGTCGATCTGTTGTCGGCACGTGGTCTGGGCGAGCAACTGAAATCAGTGCACCCTCTATGCGCCGGCATGTACCGGTGCAATTCTGCCAACCGCCACTATGCACCGCATGCATCGCTGATGAAACGTATGTATTTGCACCTTCTCTCCGATCGCAATGAGCGCGACGACAATGTGGCGGCAATTTATCGCAAGTCGCTACTGTACTTCGTTTCAAATGCCCTGGAAGGCGACCAGCGCACACCGCTGCTGGGAATGGGAAATATACGCGACAAAAACTACAAAGGCTGGGACGGTTCGTCGAGCACGGGCGAAGCACTGCGCAACTGGCACCGTGCAGTCGTTGAGGCTGGACTGGAAAGGAGCGGACGTACGAATGTGATTGAGGCTGACAAGGTGCCCACCAGTCCGAAAGTCATGATTGATGCTTCGCACGGCAGTTTCGACAACAATATCGAAGTTCTCAACCTGACACTGCAACGAATCGTTGAAAAGAACAGCCTGAACATGCCCGTAGACGACCTGAGAGGCTTTTAACCGGCGCTCGCTCAATGAGATGCAAGCGGGCACCGAAACTGATTACGTTAAGGTAATCATTGATATACAGGAATAATGATGCCAGGGAAGGCTGCTGTGAAAGGTGAATTTCAGGCACAAAAAAACCACCCGTAGGTGGTTTCACGACACTGCTTATTGCTTTGATTATACTTGTCTTTCCCATGGTGCCCGGAGCGAGACTTGAACTCGCACAGCGCGTACGCCGAGGGATTTTAAATCCCTTGTGTCTACCGATTCCACCATCCGGGCTCGGAAGAAAGTGGAGGCGCGTTCCCGGAGTCGAACCGGACTAGACGGATTTGCAATCCGCTACATAACCGCTTTGCTAACGCGCCAAATTCTTCAGGCTTTTCAGCCAGACACCCGCAATTGCCGATGTCTTTAAATTGGAGCGGGAAACGAGACTCGAACTCGCGACCCCGACCTTGGCAAGGTCGTGCTCTACCAACTGAGCTATTCCCGCATCACCAAGTAACTTTGTTAATCACTTGATTTTGTTATCGTCTGGCAATCTGTGCTGCCGTTCGATGCGTTGCATTCTACTTACCTGACGCACTGAGTCAACGATATTTTTCGTCACTCGCGATCGTTTGCTGAAATTTGCGGCGAAACGATCACTGATCAAGCAAATCCCCGCGTGCAGCGCTCAAATATTGCAGCATCGACCACAGCGTCAGTATGGCTGCGACAAAGAATAACGCGATCCCGGCATACTCTACCCAAATGTTTGGACGCCATAACAACCATGCCAGAGCCGCCATTTGTGAAGTCGTTTTGACTTTCCCGATCCAGGAGACGGCCACGCTGCTGCGTTTACCGAGTTCCGCCATCCATTCGCGCAATGCGGAGATAATAATTTCACGGGCGATCATCGTTGCGGCTGGTAACGTCACCCACCAGCTATGGTAGTGTTCTGTCACCAGGACCATTGCGATAGCGACCAGCACTTTATCCGCCACGGGGTCAAGAAACGCGCCAAAGCGGGTGCTCTGATTCCAGCGACGCGCCAGATAACCATCGAACCAGTCAGTTACGGCTGCAATACAGAAGATGAGCGCACACACAACACGGTGCCCAACTGAATGGCAGATAAAACGCCAGTACAAAGAAGGGAATCAGTATGACGCGAAACAGCGTGAGCAATGTAGGAATATTAAATTGCATAGTGACGGGTAACTATCTGTTGTCAGAGAAATTACCCCTATGTTGCTACAGAGGCCTCAATGTTTCAACGAGTAGAAGATCTTTTCTGCCAGACCTTGCGAAATACCCGGCACTTTTGCAATTCTCTTCTACGCTGGCGTTAACGTAATCCCTTGCAAACCAACCCATATATTTCAACAGCATCTGCCGACGTTTGGGGCCAACGCCTTCAATGGTTTCCAGCGTGCTGGTATTTTTCACTTTCGCCCGTTTTTTTACGATGTCCGCCGATCGCATGGTCGTGAGACTCATCGCGAATATGCTGGATCACGTGTAGCGCCGGAGAATCCGGGGGCAAACTGAACCCCCTCACCCTTCCGGTTCGAAGAACAGTGTTTCCAGACCCGCCTTACGATCGGCGCCTTTCGCCACCCCCAGCAGCAATGGATGCTGTTTACTCACCAGGGGAACATCCAGTTTCAGCAAAGACCGCTTTTGCCTGGCCAAGCTGTCCCCTTCCGCCATCAATCAGAATAACGTCCGGGATTTTACTTTCTTCAATCGCTTTGCCATAACGTCGACGCAGCACCTGATTCATCGCGGCATAATCATCGCCTGGTGTGATGCCAGTAATGTTATAGCGACGATATTCAGCACGCAGCGGTCCCGTTGGCGTCAAAGACCACGCAGGAGGCGACCGTCTGCTCACCCATGGTGTGACTAATATCGAAACATTCCATACGTTTTACCGCCGGCAGTTTCAACACCGTCGCCAGCGCCGTCAGACGCTGGGTAATGGTCGACTGCTGGGAGAGTTTCGTCGTCAGCGCCGTCGCAGCATTAGTACGCGCCAGCTTGAGATACCTTGCACGATCGCCACGCGGTTTCGTCTGCACATTGACCCGGCGTCCAGCCAGTTCCGACAGCGAGTCCGCCAACAACGTTTTGTCACTCAGATTAAAATCCAGCAGGATTTCACCCGGCAGCGTTCGCATCTGACTGCCTTGCAGATAGAACTGCCCGACAAACGTCTCCACGACTTCGCCCATTTCGGTACCGCCCGGCACTTTAGGGAAATAGCTGCGGCTACCCAGCACTTTGCCCTGGCGTATAAAGAGCACGTGCAGACAGGCCATTCCCGCGTCGAAAGCCACCCCGATAACATCAAGATCGTCGCCGTTATTCGACACAAACTGTTTTTCGGTAACACGACGCACAGCCTGTATTTGATCGCGAATGCGCGCGGCTTCTTCAAATTCCAGATTGCGGCTGGCGTTTTCCATCCGCGCGATCAACTGCGTCAAAACCTGATCGTCTTTGCCGGATAAAAACAGGCGCACGTACTCGACCTGCTGGGCGTATTCTTCCTCGCTGACCAGGCCTGCTACGCAGGGGCCAAGGCAACGACCAATCTGATATTGCAGACAGGGGCGCGAGCGGTTGCGGTAAACGCTGTTTTCACACTGGCGAATCGGAAAGATTTTTTGCAGTAACGCCCAATGTTTCGCGCACGGATAGCCGTTTGGGAACGGCCCAAAATACTCACCTTTCGCATGTTTGGCGCCACGGTGCATCGCCAGACGCGGATGCGTATCGCCGCTCAGAAAAATAAGGGGATAGGATTTATCGTCACGCAGCAGCACGTTATAGCGAGGCTGATACAACTTGATGTAGTTATGCTCAAGCAGTAACGCTTCGGTTTCCGTATGGGTGACCGTTACATCAATTTGCTGAATTTGCGCTACCAGCGCTTCGGTTTTCCGCGAAGCAAGGTTGCTGCGAAAATAGCTGGAAAGCCGTTTTTTCAGGTCCCTTCGCTTTACCGACATAAATAACCGTACCACCAGCATCATACATACGATAAACGCCGGGCTGGCTGGTAACGGTTTTCAAAAACGCTTTCGCGTCAAACTGAAGGCTCACTGGCTTGTTAACGTCTCCGCATTACACAGGCCATGACGAATTGCCAGGTGAGTCAGCTCCACATCGCCATGAATGTTTAGTTTACTGAACATCCGGTAGCGATAACTGTTCACCGTTTTAGGGCTGAGATTCAGTTGTTCTGAAATCTCATTCACCTTCTGGCCTTTGGTGATCATCAGCATAATCTGCAAACTCGCGTCAGACAACTGGCAAACGGGGTTTCCGTTTTTTACCGGCTCCGATCTGGCTAAGGGCCATCTGCTGTGCAATGTCGGAAGCAATATAACGTTGCCCGGAGAACACGGAACGAATCGCACTCACCACTTCCTGCGGAGCCGCACCTTTACTCAGATACCCTGCTGCCCCCGCCTGCATGACTTTGGCGGGTAACGGGTTTTCCGTATGGACCGTCAACATGATCACTTTAATGTCAGCCGTTGAACGCGCAATTTTACGCGTCGCCTTCAAGACCGCCAATTCCGGGCATGTTCATGTCCATCAACACGACGTCAGCGGTATTTGCGCGACACCATTTAACAGCATCCTCACCGCAACATGCTTCGCCGACGACTTTTATGCCCTTTATAATCTTCCCAGAATGCGCTTCGTATCCCTGCGCGCACCAGGTTCAGTGGTCATCAACCAAGAAGAACGTTGATCAAAGGAATATCTCCAGAATAGGGATAACGCTACTGATAGTTAATCGGCCATATATTAGCGGGTTTTATCTCAACTTTGAAACGTAAAAAACACCCCCTCTTAGATTTTGTTCTCGTTTTTGGAAATTAGATTGTACGGAATGTGGAAACTTCCCCCGTAAAACAGCCATTCCCATCGGCTATATCTCTCTTGAAGTTTCAGAATAGTGACAAAAAATTCACGCCCCTTCAGCCTAAATGATAAATAGGAAGCAACTTTGTAACAATAATTAACGAGTAAAATACGCGCCATAAACAATGGGTGAGGAAAATATATCCACTGCAAGGCGTTGTTTATTTTAATGGCCCAGGCTTCAGTTTCGACCAAAAAACAACCACTGATATTTTTAGCGCGGCTTATGGTATACTCCGCCGCCTTAACATTTGCCATCGCACTTTTTCACTGTAACACAACGAGGAAAATAAATGAGTACGCCTGATTTTTCCACTGCCGAGAATAATCAAGAATTGGCTAACGAAGTCACCTGCCTGAAAGCCATGTTAACGCTGATGCTGCAGGCAATGGGGCAAGCAGACGCAGGGCGCGTGATTCTTAAAATGGAAAAACAGCTCGCGCTGATTGAGGACAAATCGCAAGCAGCGGTATTTTCCAACACTGTTAAGCAAATTAAACAAGCTTACCGTCAGTAATGTGAAACCGGCTGAGGGCAGCGCTTTCAGCCGGTTTTGCGCCAGAGCACAAAAATCACATTTAAATCAGACCGATAGCCGCCGCATAGCAGGCAATCTGCGTCTTATTCGGCGCGTTAAACTTCTTCTGCATATTCTTCTGATGAAAGTTGACGGTGTTCTCCGAAATCGACAGGATCATGGCGATTTCAGACGACGTTTTCCCTTCGGCCGTCCACTTTAAGATCTCCTTTTCCCGCTTGCTAAAACGCATCTCCGGCGTCGTGACCATGTCATCTTCCAGCCGCGTAAGCACTGAGAGGCTCTCACGGACCAGTAGCTGCAGTTTCAGCTCAACCTCATCACAGGCAAAGGGAACATTGCGTACGCTTGACCGGGAAACGGAAAGGAACCCCAGCGCGCGATTCGGCAGCATATAGCACTGCGTGATCCCCTTTCGCAAGCCGTGGGAGCGTGCCGCATCCCCACAGTGTCTGAGTATCAGTGAATAATGCGTCATTCCAGGGTAAATGACCCTGTTTGAAGTTTTCCGGTTTCAGCACCGGGTCGATAGCAAAATAGTTTTCAGACTGATAGTGCGCAATCCATGCCTGAGGATACGTCGTGTGAAGAGAGGTTTTTGGCCGTGTAAACGGGACCGGATGACGAACGCATAACGCGTAATAATCGAACTCCAGTTGACACGTCTGGTGCTGTAATTCGCGATAGACATCCTCTGCCGTCGCCATTTCCTGAAAGCGTTTCAGCATACTCCGTCGCCAGGTGAAGAAATCATTTTCCTGCATATCAGGGGATACCACCTCTGAGATTGATAATCATTTTTAATGAGTAAACACGCTATCACATAAATGTAGTTTATATGAATAAAATATCGGTCAGGAAGAGGATTACTTGAACTTTATTTCAATATACCCATCAATATTAGGTGAAAATGCATTAACCAGGCGGGATGGCGTCATATTTATTCAAATATACTCGCCCAAAAGAGGATTATTTCGGGCGAGTATCGCAAGACCATTTATTTCATCAGAAATTTCTCAAGAAACTGGCGAGTTCGCGGTTGCTGTGGATGGCTAAATAACGATTTTGCGGGCCCCTGTTCCACAATTCGTCCCTGATCCATGAATATCGCCCGGTCGGCAACGTCGCGAGCAAAACTCATCTCGTGCGTCACAATCACCATGGTCCGTTTTTCCTGTGCCAGCTGGCGGATAGTATTGAGCACCTCCCCCACCAGCTCAGGATCGAGCGCAGAGGTCGGCTCATCAAACAAAATGACCTCCGGGCGCATTGCCAGCGCACGCGCGATCGCCACACGTTGCTGCTGCCCGCCGGATAAGCGCCGAGGGTAGCTGGTCTCCTTCCCGGTCAGCCCGACCTTTGCCAGCAGCTCATGCGCACGGGCCGTTGCTTCCGCTTTGGATTCACCTTTGACAATCACCGGGCCTTCAATGATGTTCTCCACCACCGTACGATGCGGAAACAAATTGAAGTTCTGGAATACAAAACCCACATGCTGACGCAACTGGCGAATCAATCCCTTCTGCTGATTTAAGGAGCGGGCGGTATCAATGGTGATATCCCCCACTTTGATCGTGCCGGCTTCCGGCACTTCCAAAAGATTGATACTGCGCAGTAACGTGGTTTTGCCCGAACCGCTCGGCCCAATAATGGCGACGACCTCACCCGGTGAGACCTCGAGATCGATGCCATGCAGCACCGTCTGCCCATGGAATTTTTTCACCAGGTTTTTGACTTCGATGGCACTCATTTCGGATCTTTCTCCTGGCGGTTAAGCTGGTCTTCAAAGTAGTTCTGCAGTGCCGATAGCACCGTCGCCATCACCCAATAGATCAACGAGGCGGCCAGATACATGGTGAAGACTTCCAGCGTACGCGACGTGATCAACTGCGCCTGACGGAACAGTTCCGGCACCTGAATCGTCGCCGCCAGCGAGGTATCCTTCACCAGACTGATAAAACTGTTGCTCAGCGGCGGCAAGGCCACACGGGCAGCCTGCGGTAAGATGGCGCGGCGCAGCGTTTGCCACGGCGTCATGCCGATACTCGCCGCCGCTTCCCACTGACCTTTGTCAATGGAGGAGATCGCCGCGCGCAGCGTTTCTCAGAGTGTAAGCCGCCGTATTGAGCGACAAGCGATCATCGCCGCCGGGATGGGGTCCAGCTCAATACCGAACTGCGGCAGACCGTAGTAGATCATAAACAGTTGGGCGATCAGCGGCGTCCCCCTGAAAATGGAGATATAACAAGCGCGCCAGCCACCGGACAGGCAACAGCGGCGACATGCGCATCAGCGCCAGAATAAATCCCAGCAGCAGACCAAAAAACATCCCGCCGATACTCAGTTGCAGCGTGAACACCGCCCCTTTGAGCAGATACGGCAGAGAATCAATCACCAGTTGGATACTTTCTTGCATTCGCGTTTTTCGACCTGGTTGTTATACGTGAGGATGGTAGGCAAACAGCGCAGGCGCGCCACCAGTATGAATAAACAGAATCGGACCTTCGTCTTTGAAGCGTTTCTGGCTGATGCCATCAATCAGGCCCGCCATCGCTTTACCCGTATAAACAGGATCCAGCAAAATGCCTTCCAGACGCGCCAGCAGTTTCACCGCGTCCATCCCCTCATCATTGGGCATACCGTAACCCGGCGCGAAATAGTCATCCCACAGCAGGATCTCCGCCGACGCGGTCAGTTCTAGCTCTTTGGCAATCGCCTGTTGCAGGGCGACCACTTTTGGCTGCTGGTCGGCAACTTTACGCGAAACGGTCACCCCGATCAGGTCAACCTCCGGCATCAGTTGCTCCAGCCCCACCGCCAGCCCTGCATGTGTCCCGGCGCTGCCCGACGCCACCACCACGGAAGAAAGTTGCACCGCACCTTCACACTGCTGGACAATTTCCAGCGCGCTTTCCACATAGCCCAATGCGCCCAGGGCGTTGGAGCCGCCAACCGGTACCACATAAGGGCGGAATCCTTGCGCTTCAACGCGGGTTGCCAATTCCTGGAGCTGCGCGTCCGGGTCGTTCAAGGCGGCGCACATTTCGATTTGAACATTGAACAGATCGAGCAGCAGGCGGTTACCGTTAGTCAGATAATTTTCCGCCGTAGTGCCAATGGGGTTTTCCAGCAAAGCAATGCAGTGTAGTCCCAGTTTTGCCGCCACCGCCGCCGTCTGGCGGACATGGTTTGACTGGATCGCGCCCGCCGTGATCAGGGTATCCGCCCCTTCGCGCAGCGCATCCGCCGCCAGAAACTCCAGCTTGCGCAGTTTATTACCGCCCATCGCCATTGGCGTGACGTCATCCCGTTTGATGAAAATATCGCGTCCCAGATAGTCAGAAAAACGCGGCAGGTATTCGAGCGGCGTTGGCGCGCCGATAAATTCCAGGCGTGGAAAGCGCGTTAAATTATGCAGTGGCATGTAGCCTCCGATGTTTATTGTGTTGTGATGTTCTTTTTATTATGCACGTTCATTCGGATGAAATAAAAAAGGCGCCCGTGAAAGCGCCTTTTTTTTGCAATGTTGACGATTATTTCGTCACATCTGCACCAAACCATTTTTCAGACAGCGCTTTCAGCGAGCCATCTTTCTGCATGTCGGCAATCGCCGCATCCACCGCTTTCAGCAAATCGTCGTTACCTTTACGCAGCGCAACGCCGGATTCCTGACGGGAGAACGCTTCACCGGTCACCGCCAGCGTGTCTTTGGTTTTCTTCACCAGATCCAGCGCTGCCAGGCGATCCACCAGGATAGCGTCAATACGACCCACGCGCAGATCCTGATATTTGGTCGGGTCATCATCGTAAGTGCGGATGTCGACACCTTCAACGTTCTGGCGCAACCACTCTTCGTAGTTGGTTCCCAGCCCCACACCCACTTTCTTGCCTTTCAGGTCAGCCGCAGTTTTGATGCTGCCTTCATTGCCTTTTTTCACCAGCGCCTGGATACCCGAAACGGTATACGGGGTAGAGAAATCGTATTTCTTCTTACGTTCGTCGGAGATGGTCACCTGATTAATGACGACATCAATACGTTTGGAATCCAGCGATGCCAGCATACCGTCCCATTTGGTCGGTTTCAGCTCGGCTTTAACCCCCAGATGTTTCGCCAACTCCTGCGCAAACTCCACTTCAAAACCGGTCAACTTACCGTCATCGCCCTGAAAACTGAACGGAGGATATGTCCCCTTCCAGTCCCACCAGCAGCGTACCGCGCTCTTTCACTTTATTTAACAGACCTTCATCTGCAAAAGTCTTCACGCTCATTCCGGCGACGAGTGCAACAGCCATCACACCCATCAGAGCCTGACGTCCCAGAAGTGCTAATTTCATAGTTACCCCGAATGTTGTTATATATCACGGTAGTGTAGAGGGTTTGCCGTTAATCACAAAAACGACTCCGCTACATCTTATGCTTTTTTAATATATATCAGAAGTCGCGGAACAGCAGGAATTCTGCATCTGTCCAGGGACGGCATGCGCTTTGTATTGTTCATACTTGCGCAGCGCGATCCGATAGTTATTGGTGCTGGTTTCGGGTAACCAGGGAGACAGGCTTTCATCAAGAAAACCGTCCTGCACCAAATCGTGGGTGATGTTTTGTTCCGTGAGATGATTGCCGAGTCGGCGCAGGCGGACGACGTATTCGCGCACCGTGCCATGACTCATTTCGGTCTGCTCAAACAAAAATTGTTTAAAACCGATGATGTCGAAAAAGTCACTCTGCTCTTTGCAGTGCAGATCACCGCAAAAACGGCACAGAGCGACCCACTCTTTTTGCTCCTGCTGCCAGGCGGCGTCATCAAACAGCGAATCCAGTCTGGAAATGGCAATTTTGTTCACAATCTGCCCGCAACGGACCAGCGTGATCCTGTCGAGCAGTTTGTGGCAATGCGCGCAATGCGTCTGGCTGTGTTTAAAATCTTTGAGGTAGCGGCTTAGTGGCCGTCTTTTAGATTGCTGCACCGTCATGAGAACTCCTGGTAGTCAATTCGTTGTGCGGCATTTTTCGGCGGCGCGATAACCGCCGCCTATAACTTACCCAGCTTGGTGCGTAGACGTTTGATCGCCTGACTGTGCAACTGGCTCACCCGTGACTCGCCAACCTCCAGGACAGCACCAATCTCTTTTGAGATTAAGCTCTTCCTGGTAATAGAGCGTCAACACCAGTTGTTCACGTTCCGGCAGTGCCTCAATGGCATCCATCACGCGCTGGCGTAAATTGCTCTCAAGAAGCTGTTGTAGCGGGTTTTCCTGCTGATGTTCTTCAGTCACCAGCTCGACGCTATCGCCATGCTCTTCCCGCCACTCGTCATAGGAGAAGAGCTGGCTGTTATTGGTATCGAGCAACATCTGACGATACTCTTGCACAGGAATCGCCAGACGCTCCGCCACTTCAGTTTCCGTCGCGTTACGTCCTAATTCCTGTTCCAGTTGCCCCATCGCCTGCGCCACTTCGCGAGCATTGCGCCGGACGCTACGCGGGACCCAATCCCGGCTGCGTAGTTCATCCAGCATTGCTCCACGAATACGCTGCACTGCGTAAGTGGTAAATGCCGTTCCTTGCAGAGCATCATATCGGTCAACTGCATTTAATAACCCGATGCCACCTGCCTGTAGCAGGTCGTCCAGTTCTACGCTCGCGGGCAAACGCACCTGAAGGCGCAATGCTTCGTGACGCACCAGCGGTACATAACGCTGCCACAGCGAGTGTTTATCCATTACACCTTCAGCGGTATACAGTGAATTCACGATAAACAGCCCTGCGTTAAATGAGTTATCGGCATGATTATCCGTTTCTGCAGGGGTTTTAATCGGATGAATAGTGGGTGAAATGAGGGGTTATTTAGGGGTTACGTGTAAATGCCGGGCGTAAAAAACCCCGCCGAAGCGGGGTTTGAGCGAAAAGTGTGAATTAACGCAGCAGAGACAGAACGTTCTGCGGAACCTGGTTGGCCTGTGCCAGAACAGAGGTACCCGCCTGTTGCAGGATCTGTGCTTTGGACATGTTGGACACTTCGGTCGCGTAGTCAGCATCTTCGATACGGCTACGAGCAGAGGTCAGGTTGTTGACGGTGTTGCCCAGGTTGGTGATGGTAGAATCGAAACGGTTCTGTACCGCACCGAGGTCAGAACGCAGTGCGTCAACCTGTGCCAGCGCACTGTCAATAACGGCCAGCGGATCTTCAGTGCTGGTGCTTGCTTTTGCTACGTCTTCGTTAACCAGTTTAGCGCTACCGTTGGTGCCGGTAGTGATGTACATGGTTTTGTCGTCTGCATCGTTGGTTACAACGCCATCAACGTCAACGTTATAGGTTGCACCGCTTGATTTCAGCGTGCTGCCAGTTTTGGTGGCATTCGCATTCTGCAGATCGGTTACGGTAGCCGCTTTGTTAGCGGTTGTTGCATTCGTCGTTAAAGCACCAGACTGGGAGGTATACAAATCAACGTCTGTTTTAACTACAGCATCTTTACCTGTTGCGTCAGTAGAAGAATCGACTGTGAAGGTAACCGTTTTGCCATCAACTTTTGCAGTAATGTACCATTACCATTTTCTGGGTTAGTACCATCAACCGTTTTGGTAAATTCCATACCATCAAAGCTGAATTTGTCACCAACTTTAGCGCTGGCACCCAATGCAGCAAGACCAGATGCCTTCGTATCAGGAGCCGTGGAACCGGCCTTAATATATGAAGCAGACTTCGTGTTATCAACAGTAGCGGTATCGATCAGGCTACCATCTGTAGCGCTTACATACAGTGCCTTACCATCATTCATAACTGTTTGACTTTTAACGTCAACAGTAATTTTTTTAGATTCAGTTGAATAGCCTGCATCAGCAGGTTTTTTGGTTCCGTCACTAACCATTGCAGTGTAGTTATCAGTACCGGTCGCGCCAAATTTGGAGATCAGGTCGCTGCCAGTGGCTTTCTGCGCGCCGTTCACGCGGAAGTCAGCCACACCCAGGCTCTGGGTATCGATTTTTTTTAGATTCGATATCGATGGTTTCGCCGTCGTTCGCGCCAACCTGGATTTTCATCGTGTTGTCCTGAGCCAGGACTTTCACGCCGTTGAACTGAGTCTGACCGGATACGCGGTCGATTTCGCTCAGGCGCTGGGTGATTTCGTTCTGGATGGAGGTCAGGTCGCTGTCGGAGTTGGTTCCGTTAGTTGCCTGAACAGTCAGTTCACGTACACGCTGCAGGTTGTTGTTGATTTCGTTCAGCGCGCCTTCGGTGGTCTGCGCAATGGAGATACCGTCGTTAGCGTTACGGGAAGCCTGAGTCAGACCTTTGATGTTAGAGGTGAAACGGTTAGCGATCGCCTGGCCAGCCGCATCGTCTTTCGCGCTGTTGATACGCAGACCGGAAGACAGACGCTCAATAGCGGAGCTCAGAGTAGACTGAGATTTGTTCAGGTTATTCTGGGTCAACAGCGACAGGCTGTTTGTATTAATGACTTGTGCCATGATCTTTTCCTTATCAATTACAACTTGATGTTTATTGGGCTGTTCTGTTGCCCACGGTTTCTTACCGTAACCCTTGTATCGGCACCTTAAATTCGAACTTTAGAAAATTTTAATTTCTGCCCTCTTTTTTCTTAGTCCTCGAAATACCCTCTTTATTCACCATTATTCCGCGCATTATTTTCATAAAACTATTATTAAACTTTGCCAACAGATTGCCGATAACGCGGTTAACTACTGTTTGCAATCACAAGGAATAAGGCATGGCTTCGATTTCATCACTGGGCGTCGGCTCAAATTTACCGCTGGATGCATTGTTGACGAACCTGACCACTGCAGAAAAAGGACGTTTAACGCCGATCACGCAACAGCAGAGCGCTAACACTGCGCGCCTGACGGCGTACGGCACGCTGAAAAGCGCGCTGGAAAAATTCCAGACCGCCAATACCACGCTGAATAATGCCGATCTGTTTAAGAGCACCACCGTGACCAGTAGCACCGAAGACCTGACCGCCACCACCACCGCAGGCGCAGCACCTGGCATCTACACCATCAGCGTCAATAAGCTGGCGCAGGCGCAATCGTTAAGTACCAGTATTGATATCAGTTCAACAAAAGATGCGCTGGGCGATACCTCCGCAGAAAGCCGCACCCTCAAAATCGAACAAAAAGGCCGCAAAGAACCGCTGGAAATTAAACTCACGAAAGACCAAACCTCGCTGGAAGGTATTCGTGATGCGATTAATGATGCCGATAGCGGTATTTCCGCGAGCATCGTTAAAGTGAAAGAAGGCGATTATCAGCTGGTGCTGACGTCCGACACCGGTACCGACAACCAAATGACCGTTTCCGTGGAAGGCGACAGCAAGCTGAACGATTTGCTGGCCTACGACAGCACAACCGGCACCGGCCAATATGAAACAACTGGTCAGCGCGCAGAATGCGCAATTGACCGTTAACGGCATCGATATTGAACGCCCGAGCAACACCATCACCCGATGCGCCGCAGGGCGTCACACTCAATCTGACCAAGAGAGGTGACTGACGCACGCCTTACCGTTACCAAAAGTAATGACAAAGCGACAGAAGCGATTAAAGGTTGGGTGGATGCGTACAACTCGCTGATGGATACCTTTACCTCCCTGACGAAATACACGGAAGTGGACCCGGGCGCGGAAGCGCAGGATCAGAGCAACGGTGCGCTGATTGGCGACAGCGTGGTACGCACGATCCAGACCGGTATTCGCGCGCAGTTTACCAACAGCGGCAGCGACGGTCCGTTCAAAACCTTAAGTGAAATCGGCATTACCACTGACGGGACGACCGGCAAGCTGAAGATTGACGACGAGAAACTGGACAAAGCGCTGAAAGAGAATACGACGGCAACGCGTCAGTTGCTGGTCGGTGACGGTAAAGAAACCGGTATTACCACCAAAATTGCCACCGAAGTGAAAGCCTACCTCGCCGATGACGGCATTATCGACAGCGCCGAGGACAGTATTAATGCGACACTGAAAAAGCTGACCAAACAGTATCTTGCGGTAAGCGCCAGTATCGACGACACCGTCGCCCGTTATAAGGCGCAGTTTACGCAGCTGGATACCATGATGAGCAAACTCAATGGCACAAGTAACTACCTGGGCCAGCAGTTTTCTGCCATGAGCAGCTCCTGATAACACGAGGTAACCATGTATACCGCCAGCGGTACGAAAGCCTATGCACAAATCGGCGTGGAGAGCGCCGTAATGAGCGCCAGTCCGCATCAGCTGATCGAAATGTTGTTTGACGGCGCCAACAGCGCGCTGGTGCGCGCGCGCTTGTTTATGCAACAGGGTGACACTGTCGCCAAAGGCGAAGCATTAAGCAAAGCCATCAACATTATCGATAATGGGCTTAAAGCCGGGCTGGATGAGGAGAACGGCGGCGACGTCGCCACTAACCTGTCGTCACTGTACGACTATATGATCCGGCGTTTGCTGCAAGCAAACTTACGTAATGACAGTCAGGCCATTGAAGAAGTGGAAGGGTTACTCGGCAATATTGCAGAAGCCTGGAAGCAGATCTCACCGAAAGTATCTTCCCAGGAGTCTCGTTAATGACCTTAGCCGTGGAGTTTATCAACCGTTGGCAGCGCATTGCGCTGCTCAGTCAATCGCTGCTGGAACTTGCGCAGCGGGGTGAATGGGATCTGTTACTGGAACAGGAAGTTTCCTATCTACAAAGCATTGAAACGGTTGTGGAAACACAAACTCCACCGGGGATTACGCGAAGCGTTCAGGAGTTGATTGCGGGCTATATCAAACAGACGCTGGATAACGAACAGCGTCTGAAAGTCCTGCTGCAACAGCGCCTGGATGAGCTGAGCAACCTGATTGGCCAGTCGACGCGCCAGCAATCGCTCAACCATACCTATGGACGTCTCTCGGGCATGCTGCTGGTTCCCGACGCCCCTGCCGCGCCACAATAAAATCTCGTCACGCATCAATTATCTTCCATACTCCAGAAGTCGGCTAAACGACTTCTGGAGCACGGAAGATGAAAAACCCCACGTTATTGCAGTACTTCCACTGGTATTACCCTGAGGGCGGCAAGCTCTGGCTTGAACTGGCTGAACGCGCTGGCGGACTCAACGATATCGGTATCAATATGGTCTGGCTGCCCCCGGCCTACAAAGGCGCTTCTGGCGGTTATTCCGTGGGTTATGACTCCTATGACATGTTCGATCTCGGTGAGTTTGATCAGAAAGGCACCATTGCCACCAAATACGGCGACAAAGCCCAGCTTTTGGGCGCGATTGATGCGCTAAAGCACAATGACATTGCCGTCCTGCTGGATGTGGTGGTCAACCACAAAATGGGGGCGGATGAGAAAGAAGCCATCCGCGTACAGCGCGTCAACGAGCAGGATCGCACGCAGATTGATGACGAGATCATCGAATGTGAAGGCTGGACGCGCTACACCTTCCCTGCCCGCTCCGGTCAGTATTCGCAGTTCATCTGGGACTTCAAATGTTTTAGCGGCATCGACCATATCGAAAACCCCACCGAAGACGGCATTTTTAAAATCGTCAACGACTACACCGGCGAAGGCTGGAACGACCAGGTCGATGACGAACTGGGTAACTTCGACTATCTGATGGGCGAAAATATCGACTTTCGCAATCACGCGGTAACAGAAGAGATCAAATACTGGGCGCGCTGGGTGATGGAACAAACCCATTGCGATGGCTTCCGCCTGGACGCCGTCAAACACATTCCCGCCTGGTTTTACAAAGAGTGGATCGAGCACGTCCAGGAAGTGGCGCCAAAACCGCTTTTTATCGTCGCGGAATACTGGTCGCATGAGGTGGACAAACTGCAAACCTATATCAACCAGGTTGATGGGAAAACCATGCTGTTCGACGCCCCGTTGCAAATGAAGTTTCACGAGGCGTCGCGTCAGGGGCGCGAGTACGACATGAGCCAGATTTTTACCGGAACGCTGGTCGAAGCCGATCCGTTTCACGCCGTGACGCTGGTCGCCAACCACGACACTCAACCCTTGCAGGCGCTGGAAGCCCCCGTCGAACCGTGGTTTAAGCCGCTGGCCTATGCGCTGATCCTGCTACGGGAAAACGGCGTACCGTCTGTTTTCTATCCCGACTTATACGGTGCCCACTATGAAGACGAGGGCGGCGACGGGGAAATTTACCCCATTGATATGCCGGTCATTGAGCAACTTGATGAGCTGATTCTTGCCCGTCAGCGTTTCGCCCACGGCATCCAGACACTCTGGTTTGATCACCCTAACTGTATCGCGTTCAGCCGTAGCGGAACCCAGGAAGACCCCGGATGTGTGGTGGTACTCTCAAATGGCGACGACGGCGAGAAGACGATCGCCTTAGGGGCGAATTACGGCAATAAAACCTGGCGAGATTTTCTCGGTAATCGTGAGGAAAGCGTGCTCACCGATGAAAACGGCGCAGCGACGTTTTACTGCAACGGGGGAAGCGTCAGCGTGTGGGTGATTGAAGAGGCCATATAAAATACCACCCCGGCAGCACGGTACCGCCGGGGTTGGCCTGTCAGGGCAACGGCGTCGCCAGCGGCGATTTTTGTAATTCCTCGGCGCACTCAGCGGTCGGACGATCCACACGTTGCAGCGTCATGCCATCATACGTCAGCGTGCTCCCGCTACGTTCAATCGGGTAGATCTCACGTTTGGTCGTCACGTTGGTCAACTCGCCGGAAAGCATAGTCAGTTTCCCCGGCACGGCAATTACACGCTGCCACTGGCGGCAATCCAGCGTATCACCCTCTTTCGTCACCACCAGGCTGGCAATGGCTTCCGGGCTCATCATCTTGCGCTGTGGCCCCTTCGACTGCCAGTACCCTTCCAGACCGGCTGGCGCTGGCGTCTTCACCACGTCGTTATAATTTTCCACCTCGGCACACCCGGAAAGAACCAGTAGTGCACCAACGATTGCTAATTTTTTCATCATTCATCCTGCATGCGAAGAAAATGGGATTGTGGCATTAAAGCCCTGATGTCGCCAGCCTTTCCGGGAACACGGCGTACTTTGATCCGGTCGGTATTACTTCTTTTTAGTCGTGGGAAAAAAATCTGATCGGTGTACTATCCGCACTTCTTTATATTCCTTCTGAGTTCAGAGGCTAAAAAGCATGTCATGGCAACACTTCAAGCACGCGTATCTGATTAAATTCTGGGCCCCGGCCCCTGCGGTCATCGCAGCAGGTATTCTCTCTACCTATTATTTCGGCATCACCGGCACGTTCTGGGCAGTGACGGGGGAATTTACCCGTTGGGGCGGTCAAATCCTGCAATTGTTTGGCGTTCACGCCGAAGAGTGGGGTTACTACAAAATCATTCATCTGGAAGGCTCTCCCCTTACCCGCATCGACGGTATGATGATCCTCGGCATGTTCGGCGGCTGTTTTGCCGCAGCGTTATGGGCCAACAACGTCAAATTGCGCATGCCCCGCAGCCGTATTCGCATCATGCAAGCAATTATAGGCGGAATCATCGCCGGCTTCGGTGCCCGCCTGGCAATGGGCTGTAACCTGGCCGCATTCTTCACCGGCATTCCGCAGTTTTCCTGCCACGCCTGGTTCTTTGCACTGGCCACGGCGATAGGTTCCTGGTTCGGCGCCCGCTTCACCCTGCTGCCAATTTTTCGTATCCCGGTAAAAATGCAGAAAGTCTCTGCGGCCTCTCCGTTGACGCAAAAGCCGGATCAGGCCCGTCGCCGCTTCCGTCTGGGCATGCTGGTTTTTATCGGGATGATCGGATGGGCGCTGCTGACGGCAGTGGATAAACCGAAACTGGGGCTGGCGATGCTGTTCGGCGTCGGATTCGGTCTGCTGATTGAACGCGCGCAAATCTGTTTCACCTCGGCGTTTCGCGATCTGTGGATCACCGGACGTACCCATATGGCGAAAGCGATCATCTTCGGCATGGCGGTCAGCGCTATCGGCATTTTCAGCTACGTACAGTTGGGCGTAGAGGCGAAGATCATGTGGGCGGGTCCAAACGCGGTCATCGGCGGCCTGCTGTTTGGTTTTGGCATCGTGCTGGCGGGCGGTTGTGAAACCGGCTGGATGTACCGCGCGGTCGAAGGCCAGGTGCACTACTGGTGGGTCGGTTTAGGCAACGTGATAGGTTCCACCCTGCTGGCTTATTACTGGGATGACTTCGCACCGGCGCTGGCCACCAACTGGGATAAAGTGAACTTACTCAACACCTTTGGTCCGTTGGGCGGATTGTTGGTCACTTACCTGCTGCTGTTTGCCGCCCTGATGCTGATCGTGGGTTGGGAAAAACGTTTTTTCCGTCGTGCCGGGCTAACGCCTGCTAAGGAATCTGTATGAAAGACATCGTACCGGATTATCGCCTCGATATGGTCGGCGAACCGTGTCCCTATCCGGCAGTCGCCACGCTGGAAGCCATGCCACAGCTGAAAAAAGGGGAAATACTGGAAGTGGTCAGCGATTGCCCGCAATCCATTAATAACATTCCGTTAGATGCGCGCAACCACGGCTATACGGTGCTCGATATTCAGCAGGACGGCCCAACGATTCGCTATTTGATTCAGAAGTAAAAACGTTCTCCCGTTGCGCCGTGCAACGGGAGTCTCTCTATCATCCGTCAGCGTGCAGAACTCGCGCTGAGTTTCCCGGATTTTTTCAGCGTACGGATCCCCACGCAACCCAGCAGCACGGCCAGCGCAAGCGCCCCTGAAATCATCCAGTCTTTCGGATCCGAGTTCAACACTCTGCCGCTCAGCGCCACCAGCATCAGTAATGTAATGCACAGCGTGCTGTATTCTTTCACTATCACCCCGACGCCAGTGAAAGGAAAAGGTGCGCAATGTCTGGGGCAACCCTGTCAGACGTGGCAACAAGCGCGGCGGCCGGGCGCAATACTGCCGATATGTTTCACCCGAAACGCCCTTCGAGGTAGCGTTCTTCCGCAGCAATAATACAGGCGTACGCCAGGAAAAAGACCGGCATACGTTACCGTCAGATACCACAGGTTATTGGCCATCACGCCAAACCCAATGATTAGCAAAAGATTGCCGAGGTACAATGGGTTGCGGCAGTGCTCAAATAATCCGCTCTGCACCAGATTATCGGCATACACCTGACGATTACGCCCCCCCGCGTACAATGTAATCCAGCCCCACACGGTCAGAATGCGTATTCCTTGTCCGGCCAACACAATCAGTCCCCCCGATAACCAACATCGCGGTGGGTGCATCAACGGCGCTCGTATGACCAAGAAACAGCGTTAAATATAAAAAAGGAAATAACGTGTTGCGGGTGCGAAATAGAAAATTACCAACAGATACCATCATTTAATGGCCACCATTCCACAGAAGTTATACCAGCGGAAAAATACCTCGACGCTACGGAATCCGGCGTCGTGTAACATTTGTCGATTTTCAGCTTCAGTAAAGGGGATGAGGACATTTTCCAGCGCTTCGCGTTTCTGGCTGATTTCCAGTTCGCTGTAACCGTGGCGACGTTTCATGTTGTAGTAATAATTGATGTACTGACGATTAAGCTCCGGTGATTCACAAACCACTTTTTCGACCAGAATTAATGCGCCACCTGAATTCATTCCCTGACAGATGGAAGAGAGCAGCATTTTGCGATGCAGAGGACGGACAAACATCAACGTCAACAGCATGGTCACCACGGAGGCGTTATCCAGCGCCGACATCTCTCTGAGATCATGACAAAGGAAGCGCGCATCGCGGGAAGATCCCAGCTGTTCGAATTTATCCCGGCATTTGTCCAGCATCTCCGGAGAGTTATCAATCCCGGTAAAGGAGACGCTGTTCGGCATCAGGGTGTCCAGCAAAGCCAGTGTCGTGCCTGTGGCACATCCCAGGTCATACAGCTGAGTTCCCGGCACGGCATAGCTTGCCGCCATCTCCCCGGTCATCCGCTGGATCTCCTGATAAAATGGCACAGAATCGACTCGACCATATTGTCAAACACCCTGCCACCTGGCCATCGAAGCAAAAATCGCCGGCCGCTTTTTCTTCCGCAAACAAGTTATCCAAATTCATAGTTATTCCACTAAACAGAGGTGTACCCGCCCCGAAACAGGCAGGGACGTAAATTCGTTTATGATATGTTTAACTTGCTTATATTAAGATAACATTAGGAAGAGGGTCTAAATTAGAAGATTAAATTAATTTGATAATAATAAACTATCCTTTAGCGTATTCCACAACATCATTAATACACTAATTCAAACTCGCCTTTATCATTTCGCATCTTTAGTTGAAAAATCATTACCCTTCACGTCATTGAACTCACTGACGGGGCTTTACTTTTTCTGATAATATTTCACCAAAGCATAACTTTAATGAATATTAAATAATAAAAACATGAGCTATAGAGGGAAAATTAACGCGGCGAATGCGAAATACCAAAACAAAGAATGACGTTGCACGACATCTCTGCAACCTGAAGATGCGGGAGCGTCGACGTCAGTCCATCAAGACCGATCGACGCTACCGTTATTGCGCTTAAAAACAATGTCACTGTAAAGAGAGGGATAATAGTGTCGCTGCGCTACACCTGCATGCTCATCACTTCCTGATATGCTGACACCAGTTTGTTACGCACCTGGATACCCATCTGCATAGAGACGGAGGCTTTTTGCATATCGGCCATCACATCGTTCAGCGCAATCCCTGGCTCACCCAGCGTGAATTTTTCTGCCTGCGCGCGAGCCGCAGTGGATGTATCACTGATACGGTCCAACGCCGCATGTAACTGACCGGCAAAACTCACGGTCGGCTGTGGGAGCGCATCTTGCGCTTTCGCGGACATCGCCGTTGCCTGTAACTGGCTGATGACCCCTTCAATCCCCTGTATTGCTGACATTCTGTTCCCCTGGATGATTTTTTACGCAGCAGAGATTACCAGCTTGTCAATAAGATAAAGGCGCTAAATAACGATAAAAAACCTCGGTTTTTGGCGCATAGAAAAATTCGAAACCGCAAATAATGAGACCGTCAATTTTTCGAGTTTGCTGACCCGGGAGTGAGTCTTGTTCCACTTTGCAAAAAACGCCGTCCACGATCAGTCACGAGGTGCGAGATGAGTGCGACTGCAATCGACTGCAACCCTACCTAAACCTCTCGAGTGGCTTAACCGTCTACGCGCGAATCCCAGAATTCCCCTGATTGTTGCGGGAGCTGCCGCTATTGCCATTGTGGTTGCGATGGTGCTGTGGGCAAAAGCACCCGATTACCGCACGCTGTTCAGCAATCTGTCCGATCAGGATGGCGGCGCCATCGTCACGCAACTGACCCAGATGAACATCCCCTACCGTTTTACGGAAGGCAGCGGTGCGAATTGAAGTTCCGGCGGAAAAGGTGCATGAACTGCGTCTGCGCCTTGCTCAGCAAGGATTACCGAAAGGCGGTTCCGTCGGCTTCGAGTTGCTGGATCAGGAGAAGTTCGGTATCAGCCAGTTTAGCGAGCAGGTCAACTATCAGCGTGCTCTGGAGGGCGAACTGGCCCGGACCATCGAAACGCTGGGACCGGTGAAACGCGCACGCGTCCACCTTGCGATGCCTAAGCCATCGCTGTTTGTTCGTGAACAAAAATCCCCTTCAGCCTCTGTCACGGTGAATCTGGAGCCGGGACGCGCGCTGGATGAAGGGCAAATTAGCGCCGTGGTACATCTGGTTTCCAGTGCCGTCGCCGGTCTGCCGCCAGGTAATGTCACGCTGGTCGATCAGGCGGGTCATCTGTTAACCCAGTCGAATACCAGCAGCCGCGATCTCAACGACGCGCAGCTGAAATACGCCAGCGATGTGGAAGGCCGCGTGCAGCGCCGTATCGAATCGATCCTCGCACCGATCGTCGGTAACGGCAACGTACACGCGCAGGTCACGGCACAACTGGACTTCGCCAACAAAGAACAGACGGAAGAACAGTACCGTCCGAATGGCGATGATTCGCAAGCGGTGCTGCGTTCACGCCAGCTTAACGTCAGTGAACAGGTCGGTTCCGGGTATCCCGGCGGCGTTCCGGGTGCACTGTCTAATCAGCCGGCGCCGGCAAATTCAGGGCCGATCAGCACGCCGCCAGCCAATCCGCAGAATGGTCAAAACGCCCAGCAGACCAGCAATAGCAGCACTGCGGGGCCGCGCAGTACACAGCGTAATGAAACCAGCAACTATGAAGTAGACCGTACCATTAGCCACACGAAGATGAACGTCGGTGATGTACAGCGTCTCTCGGTGGCGGTGGTGGTCAACTATAAAACGTTGCCCGACGGTAAGCCGTTGCCGCTGACAGCCGATCAGATGAAACAGATTGAGGCGTTAACCCGTGAAGCGATGGGATTCTCCGACAAGCGTGGCGATACGCTGAATGTGGTGAACTCGCCGTTTAGCGCGACGGATGAAAACGCGGGCGAACTGCCATTCTGGAAACAGCAGGTCTTTATCGAACAACTGATCTCTGGCGGTCGCTGGCTGTTAGTACTGTTGGTTGCCTGGATCCTGTGGCGCAAAGCGGTGCGTCCGCAACTGACCCGCCGGGCTGAAGAAGCCAAAGCGGCGCAGGAACAGGCGCAGGTTCGTCAGGAAACCGAAGAAGCGGTCGAGGTTCGCCTCAGCAAAGACGAGCAAACGCAGCAGCGTCGGGCAAATCAGCGCCTGGGCGCCCGAAGTGATGAGCCAGCGTATTCGCGAAATGTCAGACAACGATCCGCGCGTCGTGGCGCTGGTCATTCGCCAGTGGATGAATAACGATCATGAATAATACCCTTTCCGGCACCGATAAAAGCGTCATTTTGCTGATGACCATTGGTGAGGATCGCGCGGCGGAGGTGTTCAAACACCTCTCCCAACGCGAGGTACAAACCCTGAGTGCGGCAATGGCGAATGTCCGCCAGATCTCCAACAAACCAGCTGACGGACGTACTGGCGGAGTTTGAGCAGGAAGCCGAACAGTTTGCGGCGCTGAATATTAACGCCAACGAATACCTGCGTTCGGTGCTGGTAAAAGCGCTGGGCGAAGAACGTGCCGCCAGCCTGCTGGAAGATATTCTCGAAACCCGCGATACCGCCAGCGGCATTGAAACGCTCAACTTTATGGAGCCACAAAGCGCCGCCGACCTCATCCGCGACGAACACCCGCAAATTATCGCCACCATCCTGGTACACCTCAAACGCGGCCAGGCGGCGGATATTCTGGCGTTGTTCGACGAACGTCTGCGCCACGATGTGATGCTGCGTATCGCCACCTTCGGCGGCGTACAGCCTGCGGCACTCGCGGAGCTGACGGAAGTGCTGAACGGCCTGCTCGACGGTCAGAATCTCAAGCGCAGCAAGATGGGCGGCGTGAGAACGGCGGCAGAAATCATCAACCTGATGAAAACCCAGCAAGAAGAAGCGGTTATTACCGCCGTACGCGAATTCGACGGCGAGCTGGCGCAGAAAATTATCGACGAAATGTTCCTGTTCGAAAATCTGGTGGATGTCGACGACCGCAGCATCCAGCGTTTGCTGCAGGAAGTGGATTCCGAGTCGTTGCTGATCGCGCTGAAAGGTGCAGAACAGCCGCTGCGCGAGAAGTTCCTGCGCAATATGTCGCAACGTGCGGCAGACATCCTGCGCGACGATCTCGCCAACCGTGGTCCGGTACGCCTGTCTCAGGTAGAGAACGAACAAAAAGCGATTCTGCTGATTGTGCGTCGTCTGGCGGAAACCGGCGAGATGGTGATTGGCAGCGGCGAGGGATACCTATGTCTAACGAACTGCCGTGGAAGATCTGGACCCCGGACGATCTTGCCCCGCCGCTTGCGGAATTTGTTCCTGCACAGCAGGACGACGATGCGCTCTCTGCTGCTGTCGAGGACGAACCCGCGCTGAGCGCCGAACAGCAGCTCGAACACCAGCTGGCGCAGTTGAAAATCCAGGCACATGAGCAGGGTTATAATGCCGGTCTGGCGGAAGGTCGAAAGTCCGGCCACGAGCAGGGATATCAGGAAGGTATGGCGCAGGGTCTGGAACAGGGCCAGGCGCAGACCCGTTCCCAGCAGGCGCCGATATCACGCCCGCATGCAGCAACTGGTCAGCGAGTTTCAGAACACGCTGGATGCGCTGGACAGCGTCATTGCTTCACGCCTGATGCAGATGGCGCTGGAAGCGGCGCGTCAGGTGATTGGCCAGACGCCAGTGGTAGATAACGCCGCGTTGATTAAGCAGATCCAGCAGTTGTTACAACAGGAGCCGCTGTTCAGCGGCAAGCCTCAGCTGCGCGTCCATCCCGATGATTTACAAACGCGTGGAAGAGATGCTCGGCGCGACCCTCAGTCTGCACGGCTGGCGTCTGCGCGGCGATCCCACCCTGCATCATGGCGGATGTAAAGTCTCCGCAGATGAAGGCGACCTTGACGCCAGCGTCGCCACGCGCTGGCAAGAACTCTGCCGTCTGGCAGCGCCCGGAGTCGTCTGATGACTACCCGCCTGACCCGCTGGCTGAACACGCTGGACAACTTCGGAAGCCAAAATGACACAACTGCCTGCCGTGCGTCGCTACGGTCGGCTGACCCGCGCCACCGGACTGGTGCTGGAGGCAACAGGACTGCAACTCCCGCTCGGCGCAACCTGCATTATTTGAGCGTCAGGATGGGACTGAAACCAACGAAGTCGAGTGCGAAGTTGTCGGCTTTAACGGCCAGCGCCTGTTTTTAATGCCGCTGGAAGAAGTCGAAGGCATTTTGCCGGGCGCCCGCGTCTATGCCAGAAATGGTCACGGCGACGGGCTGCAAAGTGGTAAGCAATTGCCGCTGGGCCCGGCGCTGCTTGGACGTGTACTGGACGGTGCCGGTAAGCCGCTGGACGGTGCCCTCCCCTCTCCGGAAACCACCGAAACGGGCGCGCTCATTACCCCGCCGTTTAACCCACTTCAGCGTACAGCGATTGAGCATGTGCTGGACACCGGCGTGCGTCCGATCAACGCCCTGTTAACCGTTGGACGCGGTCAACGTATGGGACTGTTTGCCGGTTCCGGGGTCCGGGAAAAGCGTCCTGCTCGCAGTGATGGCGCCGCTATACCCGCGCAGACGTGATTCGTCGTGGGTCTGATTGGGCGAACGTGGCCGTGAAGTGAAAGATTTTATCGAAAATATTCTCGGCACCGACGGACGTGCACGCTCAGTGGTGATCGCCGCGCCTGCGGATGTTTCGCCGCTGCTGCGGATGCAAGGGGCGGCCTACGCCACCCGTATCGCAGAGGATTTTCGCGATCGCGGGCAGCATGTGCTGCTGATTATGGATTCATTAACCCGCTATGCGATGGCGCAGCGTGAAATCGCGCTGGCAATCGGTGAACCGCCCGCGACGAAAGGCTATCCCCCTTCCGTCTTCGCCAAATTGCCCGCGCTGGTCGAACGTGCGGGGAACGGTATTCACGGCGGCGGTTCCATCACCGCGTTTTATACCGTGCTGACCGAAGGCGACGACCAGCAGGATCCGATTGCTGACTCCGCACGCGCGATCCTTGATGGCCACATCGTGTTATCCCGTCGCCTTGCCGAGGCCGGGCACTATCCGGCCATTGATATTGAGGCGTCGATCAGTCGTGCAATGACTGCGCTCATTACCGAGAAAACATTACGCGCGGGTACGCAATTTCAAACAGCTGCTGTCCAGCTTTCAGCGTAACCGCGATCTGGTCAGCGTTGGCGCCTATGCCAAAGGCAGCGATCCGATGCTGGATAAAGCCATTGCGTTGTGGCCCCAGCTCGAGGCGTTCCTGCAACAAGGTATTTTTGAACGGGCGGACTGGGATGACTCCCTTCAGGCTCTGGATCTGATTTTCCCGACGGTGTGATAAGCAGGAGGGTAAACGTTATGGCACAACACGGCGCCACTGGCAACACTGAAAAGGATTTGGCGGAAAAGGAGTGGATGATGCTGCAGCTCCTGTTGGGTGAAATGCGGCGTGGATTTCAGCAGGCGGAAGAACAGTTGAGATTGCTGATCGACTATCAGCATGAATACCGAACCAACCTCAACACCGATATGGGACAAGGGATTGCCAGCAATCGTTGGATCAATTACCGGCAATTTATCCAGACCCTGGAAAAGGTCCATTGAGCAGGCATCGCCATCAACTCAACCAGTGGACGCAAAAAGTCGACGTTGCGCTGAATAGCTGGCGTGAAAAAGCGACAGCGTGCTACAGGCCTGGCAAACCTTACTAAGACCGACAAACCGCGGCAGCCTTACTGGCTGAAAACCGCCTGGATCAGAAAAAGAATGATGAATTTGCTCAGCGTGCAGCCATGAGGAAACCTGAATGATCACATTGCCCCCACTGGTAACGACTGTGAGACGGACGTGACCGGGCGGCTCAAAAGCCGGAACAACAGGCGACGCCGCGCAGGATTTCCTGGCGCTGCTGGCAGGCGCGTTAGGCGCGAACGACACGCCGGGAAAGGCGGTTTCGTTGCCGTTTGCCGACATACAAACTGCTGGTAACCCGCTGCAAAAAGGACTGCTGTCTGAACATGGCGAGGCGTCTCCTGCCGAAAAACTGGCCGACCTTTTGGCGCGCCAGGACCCGGCGGCTGACGAAACGTTGACCACATTGACTGACGCGCAGCAGTGGCTTTCCACGCTCACGCCGACGATGAAAAACAACGCGCTGACGGCACTGAACAAATCCGCGCAAGCGGACGAAAAAACACCGCACCTCAGCGACGAAGACCTCGCAAATCTGAGCGCCTTGTTTGCCATGCTGCCCGGACAACAGAACGTAACGCCAGCAGTCAGCAGCGCTACGCCCCAAAGCGGTGCCTCGCTAACCGCCGCGTTGCGTGGCGAGACGCGTCAGACAGCTCAGGACCTCTCCTTTACGTTGCCCTCTGACGACGGGAAAAAAGGGAAGCCGGATGCCGTAATCCACAGTGCTGGCACAGAGACCGCTCAGACTCAGCCACTGACACCGCTGGTCGCCGCCGCGACGGCCAAAGTCGATCTCGAAAGCAGCCCTTCCCCGGTGACGCCAGGCCTTGCAATGACGGCGATCAGCAGTCCGGCAGCACAGCCGCAGCCGCTTCCCTACGGGTTGCCGCGCCGGTGCTCAGCGCGCCGTTAGGCAGCCATGAATGGCAGCAATCGCTTAGCCAGCACATTACGTTGTTCACCCGTCAGGGACAGCAGAGTGCCGAACTCCGCCTGCACCCGGAAGATCTGGGTCAGGTGCAAATCTCCCTGAAGCTTGATGACAACCAGGCGCACTTGCAGATGGTGTCGGCACATAGCCACGTCCGCGCCGCGCTGGAGGCGGCATTACCGGTATTACGCACGCAACTGGCGGAAAGCGGGATCCAACTGGGTCAAAGCAGTATCAGTAGCGAAAGCTTTACCGGGCAGCAGCACTCTTCATCCCAGCAACAACAGACCGCCCGGGCGCAGGGACAAGAGTCCCGGCTTGCCGAAGATGACGGCAATCTGGCCGTGCCGGCCTCATTGCAGAACGCGTCCCGCGGCAATGGCGCGGTGGATATCTTCGCCTAACGCCAGAGGTAGCATGATTATCCGTGTCTTTTCCACGCTTTGACGGGAACAGGACACGGGATAATCAGCCAATAAGCTGTACCGAAACAGGAAGCCCGTATCAGATGACTGACTCCGCGATGAACAGAAAGAGCAAACGCTCTATTTGGATCCCTTTGCTGGTGCTAATTACCCTCGCCGCCTGCGCGACCGCGGGCTATAGCTACTGGCGTATGCAGACGCATCCGTCTGTCAGCGCAACCGCACAACCGGCTCCGCCAGCCGCCCCCGTGTTTTTCGCGCTGGATACGTTTACCGTCAATCTGGGCGATGCGGATCGCGTGCTGTATATCGGCGTGACGCTACGGCTGAAAGATGAAGTGACCCGCACGCGCCTCAGTGAATATCTGCCTGAAGTGCGCAGCCGTTTGCTGTTGCTGTTTTCCCGTCAGGATGCCCTCCGCGCTCTCCACGGAAGACGGCAAACAAAAACTGATTGCCGCCATTAAAGAGACGCTCTCTACTCCGCTCGTTGCTGGACAACCGAAACAGGAAGTCACCGACGTTCTTTATACAGCTTTTATTCTGCGGTAAAGACATGGGCGATAGTATTCTTTCTCAGGCTGAAATCGATGCGCTGCTCAACGGCGACAGCGAGACCAAAGACGAACCGACGACGGGCATCGTAGGCGAAAACGATATTCGTCCCTATGATCCCAACACGCAGCGCCGGGTAGTACGTGAGCGTCTGCAGGCGCTGGAGATCATTAACGAACGTTTCGCACGCCAGTTCCGTATGGGGCTGTTTAACCTGCTGCGTCGCAGCCCGGATATCACCGTTGGCGCTATCCGTATTCAGCCGTACCACGAATTTGCGCGTAACTTACCGGTGCCGACGAACCTGAACCTGATCCACCTGAAACCGCTGCGCGGTACGGGTCTGGTGGTGTTCTCCCCGAGTCTGGTGTTTATTGCGGTGGATAACCTGTTCGGCGGCGACGGTCGCTTCCCGACCAAAGTCGAAGGACGGGAATTTACGCACACCGAGCAGCGCGTCATTAACCGCATGCTGAAACTGGCGCTGGAAGGCTATAGCGACGCCTGGAAAGCCATTAATCCGTTGGAAGTGGAGTACGTGCGCTCTGAGATGCAGGTGAAATTTACCAATATCACCACTTCTCCGAACGACATTGTGGTCAATACCCCTTTCCACGTTGAGATTGGCAACCTGACTGGCGAGTTTAACATCTGCCTCCCCTTCAGCATGATTGAACCGCTGCGGGAACTGCTGGTTAACCCACCGCTGGAAAACTCGCGCCATGAGGATCAGAACTGGCGCGACAATCTTGTGCGTCAGGTTCAGCACTCAGAACTGGAGCTGGTGGCGAACTTTGCCGACGTTCCGCTGCGTCTTTCCCAGATATTGAAACTCAAACCCGGCGACGTACTGCCGATTGAAAAACCCGACCGCATTATTGCTCATGTGGACGGCGTACCCGTGCTGACCAGTCAATATGGCACCGTAAACGGTCAGTATGCGTTACGTGTAGAACATCTGATCAACCCGATTTTGAATTCGCTGAATGAGGAACAGCCCAAATGAGTGACATGAATAATCCGTCCGATGACAACAATGGCGCATTGGACGATCTGTGGGCTGACGCGTTAAACGAGCAAAAAACACCGACAGGCAAAAGCGCGGTCGATGCCGTGTTCCAGCAGTTGGGCGGCGGCGATGTGAGCGGCACATTGCAGGATATCGACCTGATCATGGATATTCCGGTCAAACTGACGGTTGAACTGGGCCGTACCCGCATGACCATCAAAGAGCTGCTGCGTCTGACGCAGGGATCCGTTGTCGCACTTGACGGTCTGGCCGGAGAGCCGCTGGATATTCTGATCAACGGCTATCTGATCGCGCAAGGTGAAGTCGTGGTGGTCGCCGACAAATACGGTGTGCGCATTACTGACATCATTACGCCGTCTGAGCGTATGCGTCGCCTGAGCCGTTAATCATGAAAACCCAGGCCATTGTCTCACAACCTGCGGCCGTTCCCGGTTCGCCGCTTGCCCAGGTCAGCGGCGCATTGCTGGGGATTATTGTGCTGATACTGGCTGCTGCCTGGGTTATCAAACGCCTGGGATTCGCTCCCAGGGGAAACAAGACCCGTGGGCTTAACGTGTCAGCCAGCGCCTCGCTCGGCCCACGTGAACGGGTGGTGATTGTAGATGTCGACGATGCACGTTTAGTGCTTGGCGTTACGGCGTCCTCTGTCAATTTACTCCACACCCTGCCTGCCGCTGCGGGGAGTACAAACGAAGAACCGGCCTCTCCTGCAGATTTTCAGGCCATGATGAAGAACTTGCTAAAGCGTCCTGGGAGATCCTGATGCGTCGTTTGTTATCCCTCACGCTCATGGGTGTATGGTTTTTCTCTCCCGCAGCGCTTGCTCAGTTACCCGGCCTGATCAGCCAGCCATTGCCCGGCGGCGGACAAAGCTGGACGCTTCCCGTGCAAACGCTGGTGTTCATCACCTCGCTGACCTTCCTGCCCGCGATCCTGCTGATGATGACCAGTTTTACGCGCATCATCATTGTTTTTGGCCTGCTGCGTAACGCGCTGGGAACACCGTCTGCGCCGCCAAACCAGGTATTGTTAGGGCTGGCGCTGTTCTTAACGTTTTTCATCATGTCGCCGGTGATTGATAAAATCTACGTCGACGCCTATCAGCCGTTCAGCGAAGAGAAGATTTCCATGCAGGAGGCGATGGCGAAAGGCGCGCAGCCGCTGCGCGAATTTATGCTGCGCCAGACCCGCGAGGCTGACCTGGCGCTGTTTGCGCGTCTGGCAAACAGCGGGCCGTTGCAAGGACCGGAAGCGGTTCCGATGCGCATCCTGCTCCCGGCTTACGTGACCAGCGAGCTGAAAACCGCATTCCAGATCGGCTTTACCATATTCATTCCTTTTTTGATCATCGACCTGGTGATCGCCAGTGTGTTGATGGCGCTCGGGATGATGATGGTTCCCCCTGCCACCATTGCGTTGCCGTTCAAGCTGATGCTTTTTGTCCTTGTTGACGGCTGGCAGTTGCTGGTTGGCTCTCTTGCACAAAGCTTTTACAGCTAGGGGACGCAATGACGCCTGATTCGGTCATGATGATGGGCACCGAGGCGATGAAAGTCGCTCTCGCGCTCGCCGCCCCCCTCCTGCTTGTCGCCCTGGTCACGGGGTCTGATTATCAGCATTTTGCAGGCGGCAACCCAGATCAACGAAATGACGTTGTCCTTCATCCCGAAAATTGTGGCGGTGTTTATTGCCATTATTGTTGCCGGTCCGTGGATGCTTAACCTGTTGCTGGATTACGTGCGGACGTTATTCAACAATATACCCTACATCATCGGGTAACACACGCGATGTTGCAGGTAACGAGCGAACAGTGGCTATACTGGCTTAACCTTTATTTCTGGCCGCTGCTGCGCGTGCTGGCGCTCATTTCGACGGCACCGATACTCAGTGAACGCGCGGTGCCTAAACGGGTAAAGCTGGGGTTGGGGATGATGATCACCTTTGTGATTGCCCCTTCGCTTCCCGTCACGGATGTGCCGATTTTCTCCGCCAGCGCACTGTGGCTAGCCATGCAGCAAATCATGATTGGCATTGCGCTGGGGATTTACCATGCAATTTGCCTTTGCTGCCGTGCGTACCGCGGGTGAACTGATGGGATTACAGATGGGGCTTTCTTTCGCCACCTTTGTTGACCCTGCCAGCCATCTCAATATGCCCGTGCTTGCAAGAATCATCGACATGCTCGCGATGCTGCTTTTTCTGACCTTTAACGGGCATTTATGGCTGATTTCACTGCTGGTCGATACTTTTCATACCCTTCCTGTCGGCGACAATCCGGTTAACAGTAATGCGTTTCTGGCGCTCGCCCGGGCAGGCGGTATGATCTTCATCAACGGGCTTATGCTGGCCTTACCGGTGATCACCGTACTGTTAACGCTCAACCTGGCGTTGGGGTTGTTAAATCGTATGGCGCCGCAGTTGTCGATATTTGTTATTGGTTTCCCATTAACATTAACCATCGGTATTTCTTTAATGGCTGCCCTCATGCCATTAATTGCTCCTTTTTGTGAACACTTATTCAGCGAAGTTTTTAATTTATTGGCTGATGTCGTGAGCGAACTTCCGCGAAATAAATAACCCACAGTATTTATCCTGTTTTGCTAAGGATTATCCGAAATTTAAATTTCAAAAACATCTACCAGGATATATCTGCCGCCTGTTATTTGTTTTTATCTCACTCACATAATGCAACATTTACTTTACTTTAAGATAATTCCAGGCAAATTATACGTAACTTTACGGGATAGTAAGTCCCGCTGAAAAATCGCAGAACTGTCATATTGAACCACTATTATTGTTCAGTTGGGTTACTAAAATATATTCAGGTAAGGGGAATTATCGTTACACATTGAGTGAGGGTATGCCATGTCAACGATTATTATGGATCTATGCAGTTACACCCGGCTTGGGTTAACCGGGTATCTGGTAAGCAGAGGGGTGAAGAAAAGGGAAATCAACGACATTGAAACCGTTTGACGAACTCGCCATCGCTTGTGATTCACACCAGCCGTCTGTGGTGTTTATTAATGAGGACTGTTTTATCCACCACCCATCTAACAGTCAGCAAATAAAGCAAATCATTAATCAACATCCCAATACATTATTTATTGTTTTTATGGCAATTGCCAACGTGCATTTTGATGAGTATTTGGTAGTCAGAAAAAATTTATTGATCAGTTCTAAATCAATCAAGCCAGATTCACTGGATGATATCCTTGGCGATATTCTTAAAAAAGAGACAGATATTTCCGAAGGTGTTAATTTACCGACGTTATCTTTAAGCCGGACTGAATCCAGTATGTTACGCATGTGGATGGCCGGGTCAGGGAACCATTCAGATTTTCAGAAGCAAATGATATCAAAGCGAAGACCGTGTCCATCCATAAGGGGGAATATTAAACGAAAGATAAAAAACGCATAATAAGCAGGTTATCTATCACGTGGTACGTCTGACAGATAATGTCACAAACGGTATTTTTGTTAACATGCGCTGAAGTATCCGGACTGGTGGGGTTGCCACCAGTCCGGGTAAAACGTGCTGACGTTACGCGTTACTCTGCTTTTTCCACAAAGATGCCATCCTGATGGCCCGATTCATTAAAGAACCAGATACCGAGCGGGTAGTCTTCCAGCGAAACCAGGTACATTGTGCCTTCACTAAACTCTTCTACCGCCAGTACCACGCCAGGCCGGCGAGGACCGCCGTCCGTTTTGACTGTCACCCGATCATTCACCTTCATCGTAATCCTCCTGTGGCTTTGTGCCAGTGTAGAACAATTTCGTTTTACTGGCAGTGTCTGCTCCGCGCGATTGCTGGTTTTCTCTACGGTCTATACTTATAAGTGCCACGGTTGAATGAGGTATCGAAGATGAAAACCGCGAAAGAGTTCAGCGATATGGCCAATCGCGATGTCAGTATCGATGTTGACGCCCTGCTGGCGGCAATTAATGAAATCAGCGAGAGCGAAATTCATCGAAGCGAGAACGACCCTGATAGAGTCAGCGTCGATGGCCGTGATGACCATACATGGCATGAATTAGCCGACGCGTTCGAGCTTGATATTCATGACTTCAGCGTAACGGAAATCAATCGCTGACTTTAGGCGAAAAAAATCCCGGTCCTGAGGGCCGGGATCAAGCTTGCTTATGCAAGAAGCACTTGAAAATTCGTTACACCAGGAAATCTGATGTGCTCCAAACCTTATCTGCAATTTTTTTGCAAGACAAGTAAATATTTTTATCATAAATGATTATTCTTACTAATGATTGTGGCTGAATTGAGAAATCCCCTACGTGTAGCATGGGAATGCCGGGAGCGTTCCCTGTCTGGCAGTCACTGCGAACGTATTGAGTTTTAAGATTTATCCTGGTCATAAGACTGCTGTCACACAGGCGTCGAGGTATAAAAATGCTATCAATCCTTAACCCCCTGCTGATTTTTACCGATCTGGATGGCACCTTACTGGACAGTCATACTTATGAATGGCAACCTGCTGGCGGACCTGGCTGGCCACCCTCCCGTGAACATCATATTCCGGTGATCCTTTGCAGCAGCAAAACCGCCGCAGAGATGCTGTATCTCCAAAAAACGCTGGACCTGCAAGGGTTACCGTTCATCGCGGAAAATGGCGCCGTCATTCAGTTAGACGCCCACTGGCAAACTCACCCTGATTATCCTCGCCAAATCGCCGGTACGCCCCACGCAGACATCAGTATGGTGCTGAATAAACTGCGCGACAAAGGGCGCTATAAATTTACGACATTCGACGATGTCGATGAGCAGGTCATTGGCGAATGGACCGGACTTAACCGCACCCAGTCGGCACTGACACTCTGCATGAAGCTTCAGTTTCGCTTATCTGGCGTGACAGTGACGAACGAATGACGCAGTTGGCCGCCACAGCTCAACGAGCTTGTGCCTGCAATTTCTCCACGGCGCGCGCTTTTGGGCATGTACTGGATACTTCTGTTGGGCAAAGGATCTTGGGCGGCAAACTGGCTGACAAGGTGAGTATCAGCGGCAATGTGAAGAAAACACCCTATCACCCTGGGTCCGGGAGATGGGCCGAATGATGCCCCTGCTTCTGGATGTTATGGACTATGCGGTGATCGTAAAAGGACTGAACCGCGAGGGCGTCAGGTTAAAGGTGGATACCCCACAACGGGTATACCATACACAGCAGGAAGGCCCGGAGGGCTGGCGCGAAGGGATGGATTATTTCATCGCCATGCTCTGATTCGGCATCACTGGCACACACGCGGTTACGTCCGGTCTGTTTGGCCCAGTAGAGCCGCTGGTCTGCCAGCGACTGTAGCTGCTCGATGTCATAATCACCCGTTTCCTGCGAACTGCTGACGCCAAACGAGGCGCTAATCCAGATGGTGGTGCTTTTCGGCGACCAGGATCTCTTTGCCATTGATCCGACGACGAATACGTTCCGCAATCCGCTCAGCCTGGGACAGCGTCGCCCCCGGTAAAATAATGCAGAACTCCTCGCCGCCGACACGACCGGCAAGATCATGCGTGCGCAGCGTTCCGCTGATTAATCCTGCCGCGTGTGAAAGCACCCGATCGCCGGCCTGATGACCAAAACGGTCATTCACACCCTTGAAGTGATCCAGATCGAGCTGAATCACCGAGAAAGGCTGCCTGGCCTCCCGACTGCATTTAGCCTCGATGCGCGCTTTTTCAAACAGTCCGCCCCGGTTATACAGTCGGGTCAGGGTGTCATGCCACGCCTGCCACTGCAGCGAGCTTTGCATCACAAACATGTTGCTGACCATATGCCGGATAACGCCCCACGAAATCAGTAACATGCCCGTAAAAAGCACCCACAACAGACCCAATGCGATACTGATACTGCCAAAGTCCCCACTCAGCCCTTCCTTTAAGGTATGCACACGCACCAGCACGCCATCGAAATTGTCCAGTCGTTCCCAACTGATGTAGCGACTTCCTACGTGCTTACCGCCTACGGTGTCTTTCGCAATGTCTTCGACGAGCATGGCTTGTTCACGCTCATCAAACACATTGACCTTGCGCTTCTCGGATGTTGAGGTGGTCAGCAAACGGAGTTGGCTGTCGTAGAGTTGGTACTCACCTTCCACGTCTTTTACGATGGCGTCTTCCAGAAAACGTTTTATTGATAAAACAGGGATGTCCATGGCCAGCACGCCATACCAGTAGTTTTCATGATCCAGCGGCACACTGGCCGTGACCATTTGCTGCCCTTCACGGGCCGGGTTCGCCGGGGACGTAAACCAGCGGACGCCGCGCTGCGGATTAAGTCGTTGAGTCTGTTCCTTAAACCACGGCTGAGTCACATAGTCATAATAGCGGGTAAGAATATCCGCGCCGTGCGTGGTGGGTTGTGTTGCCACATAGAATCCAGAGCGCGAGACATACATCGCCTGATGTGCCATTGGGGCGGATGAATGGGCCAGACGCATCAGATAACCGGCCTCCAGCGCTGCCGTCAGCTCATTCGCCAGATTAGCGTTATCACGGGTGAGCAGAATGCCCTGGTCAACAAGCGCATCAGAAACGCCATTAAGTGACAGGGTGCGACGACGGTCGAGCTCTAACTGCCAGAAACGCTGCTTTCGCAGTTGCTCAAATTGGGTGACGGCGCCATGTAATATCGCAAAATCGAGCGGCGTAAGCAGCGCGTCATGCATACCGTTTCGCAAAAAAATCAGTTTATCGACATTGAATTGCAGCTGTCGGTCCAAGACGTTCGCAACACTATCCAGGTGATTTTGCTGGCTGGAAATATAGGCGTCTTCAAGTACAACGACTTCACGCCAGGTGAGCAAGGTAGAGAAGATCATCACCGCCACAAAACAGAGATTTACGACGTGTCCTGGCCTGAAACGTCGGAAGGACCTTTTCAGCCAGTTCCTGCTTTCCATCGTTGTCTCGTGCGGCACTCTGACGACTCCCTGGTAGTTGAATGTCCTTATCCTGACATAACCCGGCCGCCATGTGTTGCATTACAACCGTATTTTTGTTTACTAAAAATAAAACGCCCGGCATTCACCGGGCGTTTCTTCATCAGGCTTCTTCCCAAATTCGCCTTCCGTCACCGGGCACGAGTTCATTCTCATGGAATGCTTCCCGTTTTACGCCAAAACCGTCATACCAACGGCACTCGACCATTCCACTGGAATAACCGGTGACAATCATACGAGGCCCGCCATCTTTCATGGTCACCTCCTCGCTGACAACAAACACCATACCTGCCTCCTCTTCAGGTGAAACTGTTTCACCTTAGACGACGATGGCCTTTTTTGCGTACTTTGCCAGGGTGCAATTAGTGCGATACGCCCCGAACGCGCGCAACCGCTTTTACCAGGGCAACGACAATGGCGCCAACGATAAAGCCCAGCACAAGATTAAGCAGCGTCGGAAGGCTGAGCGCAATAAACGCGCTTTGCTGCTGGGCAAAATGTTCGATGGCATGGTGTAACGGCGCAATACCGTGTACCACAATTCCCCCGCCCACCAAAAACATTGCTAACGTCCCGACAATGGACAACGCTTTCATCAGCCAGGGGGCAACGACGAGCAATCCTTTCCCCACGAACTGTGCCACCACACTGGTTTTTTCCACCAGCCAGAACCCCATATCGTCCAGTTTTACGATGATCCCCACCAGTCCGTAAACACCGACGGTTACCACCAGAGCGACACCCGACAATACCAGCACCTGATTCAACAATGGCGACTGCGCAACAATGCCCAGGGTAATCGCCACAATTTCGGCGGAGAGAATAAAGTCAGTCCGAATTGCCCCTTTAATTTTGTCTTTCTCGAAAGTAAGAGGATCCTGCGCGGCAATGGCCTCCAGACGCTGCTGGCGCTCTGCCGGACTTTCTTTGTGTTTTCGCGCTTCTAAGGTGTGGAGCACTTTTTCCACGCCCTCAAAGCAGAGAAATGCCCCGCCAATCATCAGTAACGGGGTGATGGCCCAGGGAATAAAAGCACTGATTAGCAGCGCCAGAGGCACCAGGATCACTTTGTTTACCAGCGAGCCTTTGGCCACACTCCAGACAACAGGAAGCTCACGGTTAGCCCGCACGCCAGAGACCTGCTGCGCGTTGAGCGATAAATCATCGCCCAGCACACCGGCTGTTTTTTTCGCAGCCAGTTTTCCCATCATAGAGACATCATCCAACAAGGTGGCGATATCGTCGAGCAACGTTAATAAGCTACTTCCTGCCAAGATGATTCCCTCTGCGTTTTTCTTTTTGACACCGCAAGTATGAAGTAAAACCGGTAAAGCTGAAACCGGCCCCTATAGCAACAAATTTTTAACAATGCAGAGTAATTATAAATCTCGCCAGAAACATAGTTTTGCAGTTTACTATGTTGCTCCTTTTTATTTCCACCGTGAGGATTTATGCGCTTCAGGCAGTTGTTACCACTTTTTAGCGCGCTTTTCGCGCTGTACATTATTTGGGGTTCCACGTACTTCGTGATTCGTATTGGGGTGGAAAGTTGGCCGCCGCTGATGATGGCTGGCGTGCGTTTTCTATCTGCGGGTATCCTCCTGACTGCATTTTTACTCCTTCGCGGGCACAAACTCCCTCCCCTGCGCCCACTTCTTAACGCGGCGCTGATTGGCATCCTGCTGCTGGCGGTAGGGAATGGGCTGGTCACCGTCGCGGAACATCAGAACGTGCCTTCCGGTATCGCCGCCGTGGTGGTCGCTACCGTTCCGCTCTTTACGCTCTGCTTCAGCTGTTTTTTTGGTATTCAAACGCGAAAATTAGAGTGGGCAGGGATCGCCATTGGCCTGGCGGGGATCATCATGCTTAACAGCGGTGGGAACTTAAGCGGAAATCCCTGGGGCGCGGTATTGATTCTGATTGGTTCAATGAGTTGGGCATTTGGTTCGGTATACGGTTCGCGCATTGCATTGCCTGTCGGGATGATGGCTGGCGCCATTGAGATGCTTGCCGCAGGGGTTGTGCTCATGTGCGCGTCTTTTATCTCGGGAGAGAAACTCACCGCCACACCGACGCTTTCCGGCTTTTTTAGCCGTGGGGCTATCTTGCGCTTTTTGGATCCATCATCGCTATCAATGCATACATGTATCTGATACGCAACGTCAGTCCCGCTCTGGCAACCAGTTATGCCTATGTTAACCCGGTTGTCGCGGTATTGCTGGGAACGGGGCTTGGCGGTGAAAGCCTCGCGTTTATCGAGTGGCTGGCGCTGGGAGTGATTGTCTTTGCGGTGGTACTGGTCACGCTTGGAAAATATCTGTTTCCTGCAAAACCGGTCATCGTCGCGGCTGAATCCCAAAAATCACTACAGTAAGTGAATCCCCTGAGTGTCGATCTGCGCCGTGGCGCCGCCCCCGCAGATCCACTCTTCAATTCGCTCAGATAACGCCGCATCATCGAGTTTATCCCGCCCGCGCAAGGCGCATTCCCACAGGATCAACACTCGCCAACCCAGCGTCTGGAGTTTCAGAAGATCCCGGCTGTCCCGTTCGACATTTTTGCCAATTTTCTCCAGCCAAAACTCGGTACGCGTTGCAGGCACTTTGAACAGGTAGCAATGGTGGTGATGCCAGAAACATCCGTGGGTGAAGATGACGCAGTGGTACTCGTCGATAACAAAATCAGGCCGTCCGGGAAGGGTGGCATCCTGCACGCGAAATGCAATTCCCTGATCCATGAGCAGGCTGGCGAGACGCTTTTCGATCGCCGTATCGCGGGTCGCTATCGCCCGCATATTTTTACTGCGCGTCGCCTTATCGTGTACGTCCGCCATGCTGACTCTCTTGCTGGCGCAGCGCGACGGCCTGTTTGATTTTCGGTTCCAGCAATTTGGCCACCGCAGCAAATGCAGGAACCACAACAGAGTTGCCAAACTGACGATACGCCTGGGTGTCTGACACCGGGATACGGAACTGATAACCCTGTGGCGTCTCAAAGCCCATTAACCGGGCACACTCTCTGGGCGTTAATCTGCGTGGGCGATATTGTTGGTTCTGCGGATCGTCAAAATCACGCTCACCCAGGGCCATATCCCAGCCACGATCGATTAAGATTCCGCGCCATCTTTGTAATAACGTGCAGACAGCGTTCGCGTCACGCTCTCAGGGTTGGAGGGATAGACCATCCCGTAACCAAATCCATTTCCCCGCGCCTGGTGTTTTTTCGCGTAGCGGTACAGATACTTCCACAGGACCGGCGTCAGAACGTATTTTGCTTCAACGGCGGGTTCCAGGAGTTTCAGCAAGCGTGACACGACGCTGCGGATAGCGCGTCACAATATCCCGCAATGTAAAATCGGCTTTCAGGTTCAGATCGCGCCGAAACCCCACCAGGACGATACGTTCGCGATGTTGGGGCAAGAAATGCCGCCCATCGATGATCTTCGGATCATCAGGACCGTTATCGGCGGCATCCGCCACGTCGTAACCGAGTTCATCCAGCGTCTGCATAATAATACGGAACGTTTTGCCCTGATCGTGACTCTTCAGGTTCTTCACGTTCTCAAGCACGAAAATCGCGGGACGACAGGCATCAATGATCCGCACCACATCAAAGAACAGCGTGCCCTGCGTATCACAGGCAAAACCGTGTGCGCGGCCCATCGCATTTTTCTTTGATACCCCGGCGAGCGAAAACGGCTGGCAGGGAAACCCCGCCAACAGAACATCATGCTGCGGTATATGCTGGCGAATATGTTCGGCGGCCTGCTGATCCGTCACGCCATCATGATGACTCAGGGTAATGTCGCGAATATCTTCATTGAAGTGATGCGTCTGGGGATCGCAGTAGCAGTTTGCTTTATACCGTTCGCACTGCGTGTTTATTCCATTCGCTGGTAAACACGCATTGCCCGCCTATCGCTTCAAATCCACGGCGTATTCCGCCTATTCCAGCGAAAAGATCGATAAAGCGAAAAGCATAATGGGGATGATGCGCAGGCGGCGTCGGCAGCAACATTTTAAGATGGGTAAATTCGTTCTCACTCAACCGATGCCATGCTGCATTCGCCACGACGCGTTTTAAAATGGCCGGGCTCCAGTGATTCTCCCCAACGCCATTAAGGTGCGCCACCAGCGTTTTCACATCATAGATTTCCAGCAATTTATCCAGCATCGCCTGAACCGCGATCCCGATATTGTCTGTCATCAGGTCCTGAACGCCTGTTACTGAAAGATTATCCTGCATACATTTAACCGGCCAAAATTGATATTCGACAGGTTAACATAAAATGAAGGTATTTACGTTTTGGGTATGAACGCTATTTGTCAGCGCTAAAAGACTGAATAACGGCGTGATCCAGCGATTCATACTCACCGTTTAACTCTGCGCTCAGTTTCGCCATATAGGCCACCAGAAAATCGGCATTGTGCTTCGCCAGCACTTTTCCTTTGGCTGTTTGCATGGTTTTCGGCAGTACCAGTAATTTGCTCTGGAAATGGTCGAGCGCAAACTGTTTATCGTCGAGAGAACGGTTCCGGGCAAAGGGATCCTCGGCATCAAACAATGCCACGCCCAGTGCGCCCGATACCGCAAATACGCGGGCCAGGCCAATGGCGCCGAGGGCTTCCAGTCTGTCGGCATCCTGCACGATTTTCGCCTCGAGCGTGGTTGGTGCAATTTTTGCGCTAAAACTGTGGGCCTCGATCGCGTGAACGACCGCGGGTATCCGTGATGGGGGGAATGACAGGAAATCATTCATTAATATACGACTGGCCTCTTTCGCCGCTAACACGGACCGAACGGTGGCGTTCGGGATGGTTTTTCGGGAGGCTGACAATGTCATGAAAGTAACATGCCGTCAGCACCACTAACCCGTCTACAGCTTCATGTGCACACAATTTTTGCGCTGTCGCCCAGACACGACGAAAATGAAAAATATCATGGGCAGCGTCCTGCTCCAGATGATGCTCGCTAAGCCAGCTCTCAAACTCTCGTTGCCACTGTTGCAGATCCATGTCGCCTCTCCTCGTGTAAAGGCCATACGTTAGCAACTTTCTCTGTCACCTTCACGCCGAATATCACGAGGCCTTGTGTACCATGCAATTCCACCCAATATAACGCCAACCAGACCCAGCACCATAAATCCCAGCAGAGCCCCAAGCCATTTGCCTGCCGTTGACCCCAGATCGCTCTCCATACCAGGAACAGGCACTGACTGAAGGGTTACTCATCACCCAGACGTACCGCGCCATGGCCCATACAAAATATCCGCAAAAAGCATAAAAAACCCACAACGCCAGTTTTCCCGCCCAGACTGCGGTTTGCTTTTTCTTCCATATTGGTCAATTTATACTCCGCTTTGGTGATGTAACTAAAACGACGAAATTTACGCAACTTTGTGATTATAATCACATTCAACTGTGAAGTAAGGCGCTACACGAACTTTGGTTATTTATTTTACATATACATTGATCTCAGGCAATTTTAGTTAAGGCTTCGCAAGCCTTGTCAGTCCAGAAAAGAAACAAAAAGCGCCCACATCAGAGATTTAAAATATATTAATTCCGTGAATAAAATTAGCGACAGTGCATCATTTTAATTTTAACTATTCTTATGCCAGAATCGGGTTGTTATTATCCATTTGTTATTCACTTTAGCAATGCTTCATTGCCAGCATCTATGCCGGTTTTTTAAACAAATACCACACACAAACATTATTAACACACTCAATATTATTAATTCAGAGAATTTCAACAAAGCAAACCATAATTAAGTAAAAGAAAAACATAAACATGAGAAATAAAAACATCGCAAAACATATTTAATTATTTACAGCAAACCTCGAAGATACAATTTGAAATATTTTAAATATATTTGTTACATGTTATTTTTTAAAAAAAATGAACTTCATAGAATAGTATCTCAATGTACTTTTTTGGATACAGTACATATTCATACAAATTATTATCATAAGGATATATATAATGAAAAGAAAAGTTCTGGCGTTGCTTGTTCCGGCATTATTAGCGGCAGGCGCAGCAAATGCGGCTGAAGTATATAATAAAGACGGCAATAAACTCGACCTATACGGAAAAGTTGATGGCCTGCATTACTTCTCTGACGATACCGGCAATGATGGCGATATGTCTTACGTCCGTTTCGGCTTCAAAGGTGAAACGCAGATTGCAGATCAGTTCACTGGTTACGGTCAGTGGGAATATAACGTTCAGGCAAATGGTACTGAAAGTGACAAAGGTGACGCATCGACTCGTCTGGGCTTTGCGGGCTTAGGCTTCGGTCAGAATGGTACCTTTGATTACGGCCGTAACTATGGTGTGGTTTACGACGTAGAGGCGTGGACTGATATGCTGCCAGAATATGGTGGCGATACCTACACTCAGACTGATGTGTTCATGTTGGGTCGTACTAACGGCGTTGCCACTTATCGTAATAAAGGGTTCTTTGGCCAGGTTGACGGTTTGAACTTTGCATTACAGTATCAGGGTAATAACGAAGGCAACAATGGCCAGGAAGGTTCTGGTAACAGCACGAATCGTAAATTAGCCAAAGAAAACGGTGACGGTTTTGGTATGTCGACCTCCTATGACTTTGACTTTGGTTTAAGTCTGGGTGCGGCATATTCTGCCTCAGATCGTACTGACGCTCAGGTGACTCGTGGTAACGGAGATCGCTCTCATGCTAACAGCTATGCCGGTGGTGAAACGGCAGAAGCCTGGACCGTTGGCGCTAAATACGATGCTAATAACATTTATCTGGCAACAATGTATGCAGAAACGCGCAACATGACGTACTACGGCAGTGGTGATGGTAGTGAAGGTGGTATCGCCAATAAAACAAAGAACTTTGAAGCCGTTGCTCAGTACCAGTTCGACTTCGGTCTGCGCCCTTCACTGGCCTACCTGCAATCTAAAGGGTCTGATTTAGGCGGTTGGGCTCACGATAGTAGCGGTAACCCTCGTTACACCGACAAAGATCTGGTCAAATATGTTGAGGTGGGTGCGACTTACTATTTCAACAAAAATATGTCCACCTATGTTGATTATAAAATCAACCTGTTGGATAACGATGACCAGTTTTATGCTGACAATGGCATCGCAACAGACGACATCGTTGCTGTTGGTCTGGTTTACCAGTTCTAAGTTCCCTTTTTCCCAGGCCCGCGCTACGCGGGCTTTTTTATAACCTGCCCTTCCATCTATCACCGTGATAAATAATCACCACCGATATCGTCCAGTGAATAAAGTCATTATCCAGACTACGCTCTGTCTTAAGCACAAATTGTTAGTTCATGTCAGCATTGATGAAAAATAACCCGCCGTAGCGGGTTGAATTAACTGTGTTTTATTAAGCGGCAATCTCTTTATGCTGACAAAGCTCAGATAAATTAGCTCGCACTAATGCCTCTGCAAATGGCGGCGGAACAGCGTTGCCACATCGCGCTACCTGCTTGTCCTTCGCGTATTTCTGACCCCGATAATCCTGATCGATGATGTACCACTCCGGGAAACCCTGAGCGCGGTAGAGTTCATGCAGCTGCAACATGCGCATGCCAATATCTACAATGCGGTTCATAACGCTATCTACTTCTACAAATTCGAAAGCATCTTCACCACAATATTCACGAAGAAAATCACGTACTGACTCGGCGTGTGGGTAGTAGAGGAGAATTATCCCATCTAATCTTGACATTTTTCTGTGTCATTTCACCTATAATTTATGAGGTGATTATGTTTAATCACTCATAAGCTAGGAGGATGTAATGATGAAAAATTTACTTCACTTTTCAATAGCTGTGATCCTGATAGCTCTTCCGATAACGACCTTTGCTGTTGATTCTCTTACCAATGGGAACTCTGCCAGTCACATGAGCGGCACCCTCACTGTAAAGGGAAACAGTGTTGAAGAAGTTGAAAGCACCCTTAAATCGGAAGCAATTAACAGCGGTGCATCAGCATATACGATTACTACTGAGAGTAATGATGCTGGGCAGGTCTACGGCAAAGCAACCCTCTATAAATAAATTTTGATCAACAGGAAGAATGTATCATCTGAAAAATTAACGGCTCCCTCAATAGAGCCGCTATACCCAGATAAAACTAAGCCCCGTATTAGTGGGGCTGATTGAGTTACACCTTAAACCGGTGCGTGGTGGTGCGCGCACCTAGCGCCATTTCTTGCTTGATGGCTTCACGCTTGCGTTCGAACTCATCCGGCACCGTCACAGCCTGTAATGGTGGTGCTGCGTAGAGTGCCTGCATTTCATGCCCCTTTGCTATATCCCATTGAAGGCCCTGCCATCAACATAACCCCCAGCCACCAACGCAATTTTCAGAGCGGTATCGAGTATGCCAAGCTATCCGATGTTCTTTCTCTCAAATGGTCGCAAATAAGCGAGGAAGGCATTTTTATCCAGCAAGGGAAGACAGGGACAAAACAAATTAAAGTCTGGACTGAGAGGCTTCATAACGCCATAGAACTTGCAAAGACTCTGGGCGGACGGGAAACCGTTATCTGTAGCAGTAAGAAAACTAAGTATTCGAAAAGTGGGTTTAACGATCTGTGGGAAACGGCAAGAGAAGCGGCAGGAAAAAAACTTGATAGAAAACTGTCATGTACTTTTCACGTTCTTAAAGCCAAGGGAATCTCTGACTACGAAGGTTCGAGTAAAGACAAGCAATTATTCTCAGGTCACAAAACTGAAAGCCAGGTTGTGGTTTATGACAGAAAAGTGAAAATTTCTCCCACATTGGATCTTCCAGTATTAGGCAAATCAGAAGATGATGATGGCGAGTTTTATACCAAGTGAATATACCAACACTATACCAAGTGTGACATGAGTCGTTGAATGGGATTGAACTAAGTGCTTGAATAGTGGCGGAGAGAGGGGGATTTGAACCCCCGGTAGAGTTGCCCCTACTCCGGTTTTCGAGACCGTTCCGTTCAGCCGCTCCGGCATCTCCGTTCTGGTGGTTGCAATGATGCCAGGTAATTTGGCATTTTAACAGACCCTGCCCTTTCAATTTTGTTCAAGTGACGAGTTTGCGAGCAAAACGATGATTAAGTGGCCCTGGAAAGCACAAGAAACAGCGCAGAATGAAGTCCTGCCGTGGGAAGACGCCCTTGCCATTCCTCTGCTGGTAACCCTCTCTGCCCAAGAACAAGCCAGATTGATTGCGCTGGCAGAGCGTTTTTTACAGCAAAAAAGGCTGGTCGCACTTCAGGGTTTTGAGCTGGACTCGCTAAAAAGTACCCGCATCGCGCTCCTTTTTTGTCTGCCGGTTCTGGAGTTAGGCATTGAATGGCTGGACGGCTTTCATGAAGTGCTGATCTACCCTGCCCCGTTTGTGGTGGATGATGAATGGGAAGACGACATTGGGTTAGTACACAACCAGCGCGTCGTTCAGTCCGGACAAAGCTGGCAGCAAGGACCTATTATTCTCAACTGGCTCGACATTCATGACTCCTTCGATGCCTCCGGTTTTAATCTGATCATTCACGAAGTGGCGCATAAATTGGATATGCGCAATGGCGATCGCGCAAGCGGCATTCCTTTAATCCCGTTGCGGGATGTTGCCAGTTGGGAGCATGACCTGCACGCTGCAATGAACAATATTCAGGACGAGATTGATTTGGTGGGCGAGACAGCATCCAGTATTGATGCCTATGCCGCTGTCGACCCTGCTGAATGTTTTGCCGTCTTGTCAGAGTACTTTTTCAGTGCGCCAGAACTGTTTGCACCACGATTCCCGGCGGCTGTGGCAACGCTTTTGCCAGTTCTACCGTCAGGATCCGTTACAGCGTTTACGCGATAGCGCCGATGACGACGAGCAGTGGGCCTCAAGCGTACATTAACTCTCTGATTTGAGGATTAATTAACCAATTGAAATAGCATACGAATTTTACTGTTGACACCGTGTGGTGTGGTCAGTATTATTCGCCTCGTTCAAACGATTCCTCTGTAGTTCAGTCGGTAGAACGGCGGACTGTTAATCCGTATGTCACTGGTTCGAGTCCAGTCAGAGGAGCCAAATTTAGAAAAGCCCGCTTATAGCGGGCTTTTTGCTTTATATCTGATAATCGATGACGCTCTCGTCTGATTCCATCACCTGTCGCTTAATATCTTCAACTGACAACCCAGCATTACATAACTCAATGAAACGCCAGACGTAATTGCGCTGTAACTGCCCGCGTTTCAGACCGAGCCAGACCGTATTGGCATCAAATAAATGTCGGGTATCGAGACGTGTCAGCGCCCCCTCTTCTGTCTCACCACTTGATTGCTCTGCCACCAAACCTATCCCCAGCCCCTAGTCCCACATAGGTTTTAATAACATCAGAATCCTGAGCGCTCAGGACAATATCAGGAAGTAGTCCTTTGCGGGTAAAAGCTTCATCAATGCGGGAACGTCCGGTAATCCCTTGTCTGTAAGTGATCAACGGCCAGTGTGCAATTGACTCCAGCGTTAAGGGTAACGAGTGAACAAGCGGGTGATCGTGAGGCACCAACAGACTGTGATGCCAGCGAAACCAGGGGAACGCGACTAGCTGAGGGTCATTGCTTAACCGCTCGCTGGCAATCCCTATGTCGGCCCCGCCGCTATGCAACAATCCCTCAATCTCTTGCGTGTTTCCCTGAATTAACTCCAGGCGAACTTCCGGGAACAATTCACGAAAGCTTTAATGCTTCCGGCAGACTAGTATCGCGCCTGGGTGTGGGTCGTGGCAATCGTTAAAACACCGGAGGTGTCGTTGGTAAACAAATCAGCAAGCCGACGAACATTACTGGCTTCATTGAGAATCCGCTCGGCGATCACCAGCAGCGCTTTGCCGGGTTCTGTCATTCCAAGCAGACGTTTACCACGCCGGATAAAAATCTCAATGCCTAACTCGTCCTCCAGTTCACGAATATGTCGACTCACACCCGACTGCGAGGTATAGAGCATATTGGCGACCTCCGTCAGGTTATAGTCCTGGCGGGCCGCCTCGCGGATTATTTTTAGTTGCTGAAAATTCACTCTTCGCTCCGGAAACATCAGACATTACGCTATTGTTAAAGTCTGATGCCCGGCATAACAAATAATAAAAACCCGCATCTTATTCCACTGAGGAATAACGCTTAACTAACCAGCAACAGTTCCCGATTTTCCAGGGTTGGACGGCTCACCAGAGACATCAAAATCTCTTTTACCGCCTGAGCCTGAGGTGACAAACTCCCTTTGGCCTGCGTATTGAGCGACAAAGGTAAGCTCATAGAGGGTGTCGTAATACGGGCCATCCAGCCATTCGCCGCACTGCTCAGGGCGCGGGCTGCCGACTCAGGCAAAACAGTTACCCCCATCCCGCTGGCAATTGCCGCCGTTAAGGTTGTGATAGATTCAATTTCACCAATCACTTTCAGCGTCAGGCGGCGTAGCGAAAACGCTTCATCCACGCGCAGGCGAACCGCGCTGTAGTCCCGAGGAAGGAACAAATTCATCTCAGCAACCGCCGTTAAATCAACACTCTGCCCGGGACAATCACACGTTCCCACCAGGAACAGATCTTCCTTGAGCAAAGGTTGACTGCTAATACCCGCAACCGGAGAACGTTCATACAACACGGCGATATCCAGTTGGCCGTTGAGCAGTTTGTCGTTCAGCACCGCTCCGCTATTTTCATGTAAGTAGACCAGTACCTCGGGTAACTCGGCGCGAACCGCCTGAAGCAGCGGCATGGTTATAGAAGAGGCCGCGGTCCCTGGGGCAAGACCAATAGAAACCTGCCCGCTGAGGGTCTGTCCGGCGTTATTCACTGCCAGATGGGCTTGCTCGCACTGGCGGAGTATCGTCCGTGCATGCGTATAGAGAGTTTTCCCAGCCTCAGTAGGCGTTACGCCCCGCTTGGGTTTCGAATCAACAGTTGCTGATCCAGTTCCCCTTCCAGCGTTGCTACCTGCTGGCTAAGTGCAGGTTGCGCGATATGCAGCACTTCAGCAGCCTGAGTCAGGCTACCAATATCGACGATTTTTACGAAGTATTTCAGCCGTCTGAAGTTCATTTTGCCTCCTGTCCGGAACGCCAGCCCTGATGCTGGCAGCCGTGTTCGCGAAGGGTATTGCAAGATGCTTGCCAGTTTCTATCAATCGACGACATGCACTCTAATATGTTGTTAAGAAAGACATTATTCCTTCCTGGCATTCTTATAAACCAAGTCGGTCATGTTGTTCTGCTCCATCACAGGTAAAAGCGCACCAGATCAGGGCAAAAATGGAAACTGCCCGAAAGATCATCGCTTTGTTGATTTTGTCAGCAAACGAACTCGGAATTGTATTTCACCCTTTGACAACCCAAACGCGCGCCGCTAATATGCGCCTCGTTCACACGATTCCTCTGTAGTTCAGTCGGTAGAACGGCGGACTGTTAATCCGTATGTCACTGGTTCGAGTCCAGTCAGAGGAGCCAAATTTAGAAAAGCCCGCTTTTTAGCGGGCTTTTTGCTTTTCGGGATTTACCCTCTGCCTGTGCTTATTTTTTGCAATTAATTACTGTCAGTAAAAATAATCCTCCGCTATCGCAAAATTCACTCTGATACTCCGCCTTTCGTTCATTTCATTTTGTTTTCCGATAACCACATTAAAGTCTCCAGATAGACATTCTGTTCTTTTTAAGCTGTGCGGCATTGAGATATGCGTCAGTGAAATCATCTTTACGTCATTTGCTATTCTTCGACTTCTGTTTGGGTAACATCCTGAATACCTCAATATCCCCTGCGCAATAATTAAGCGAAACGGACCGGTTATTTTGTCCAAAAGACTGAGATACGTGGGCAGATATTTGGAGCAAACGCGGGCAGACGCGTTTGTCTCTCTGGCGAGCGACGCCGGGTCAGTCGGCGCGTCATCGCGCTTAAGGAAGCAGCGTGTTTCCGGTCTATTGATAACGGAACAAAGAGGGAGTGAGCATGTCGACTTTTAAAAAGTGCCTTATTGCACTGTCAATAAACGTAGCGGTAGTTTCATCGGGTTTTGCCTGTACAACACTGTTGGTCGGAAATGAAGCGTCTGCGGATGGTTCCATGATGGTTGCCCGTAGCGCAGACAGTGATGCAATGAAAGCACAGCATTTCCTGATTCATCCGGCGAAAAAAAATCAAACCGGGGTGTACAGTACCAAAGCACATAACGGCGCGAATAATTTCACCTGGCCATTACCGAAGAACTCCTTACGTTATACCACCGTCCCTAACTGGAAAACCCAGTTGCATGGCGCAACGGGCTTTAACGAAGCAGGTGTCGGTGTGAGCGGCACAGAATCTATTTTTGCTTCACCAAAAGCACTGGCATTTGATCCCTATGTCGAAGATGTCGGCATTACGGAAGACGATATTCCAGACGTTCTCCTTTCCCAGACAAAAACTGCACGAGAAGCCGTCGCATTGCTGGGCCATATTATTGAAACCACAGGCGCCGGCGAAGGTTTTGGTGTGGCCGTTGTCGATGATAATGAAGTCTGGTATCTGGAAACTGCAACCGGGCATCAGTGGATGGCGCAACGCCTCCCTTCCAGCCAATATTTTGCGTCAGGCAATCAGGGACGTTTACAATCTTATGATGCAAAAGACCCTAATTTTATGGGAATCAAAAACCTGGTTGAGTTTGCCACGGAAAAAGGTCTTTATGACCAGAAACGCGACGGGGCATTTAATTTCTCCAAAGCCTATACCCGTGATGATGAACGTGACCGGACGTATAACGACCCACGCGTCTGGACTATTCAGAAGCAATTTACACCGTCACTGACGCAGGACGTCGCCGCCGGTAGACAATTCCCGGTCTCTGCCACGCCTGAGAAAAAAATGACGCTGGATGACGTTAAAGCCGTCCTGCGCGATCATTACGAAGGCACCGAGCATGATCCCTATTCAAAAGGGTCTGAATGGAAAAGAACCACTGGCGTTTCCGGTAAGCGTTTTCCGTACCTATGAAGCGCACGTTATGCAGGTCCGCCCGTGGCTGCCGAAGGAAATCGGCGAAGTCAGTTATATTGGCCTGGGCATGGCCGATCTCACCGCGTTTGTCCCCTACTACAGCGGGATTAAAAGCCTATCCGGCCAACTATACCATCGGCACAGATAAAGCGGACAGTCAGTCCATTTACTGGAAATACCGTAAATTGCAGACTGCCTGACGATGACGGATTACCCGAAACTCGCCCCTATCGTTAAGCGTGCTTACAAAGACTGGGAGGACAAGTATCGCGAAGGAGCAGAAAGAGGTCCGAAGCCCGAGTATCTGAAAATGGCAAAACCAATAAAGTCTGCCGCAAATAAAATGCTGAATGACTTTAATTTACGCGTGATGGCCGACGCAGAGGAACTGACCGAGTCGTTAACAAACCAGCTTTTCACCCTACGCACCAAGGATATTCAGTCCGATATCTTCTTTGCTAATGCCGCCAAAAAAGACTAACGGAAAACAGTCACACGGTAACCTCCAAAGCCGGATGCCCTCCGGCTTTTTCACCCCGCGTTCATCGCCCCCTTTTGTTTCACAATTCGCTGACATACTATCGAATGGTATGGGCAACCTGTGAACGCATAAGGAGAACAATATGGAGAATCAGGGTAAAGGTCTGACACCCGAACAGGCGCTGGAACGCCTTAATGAATTATATGATCGGTCAGTAAATGCACTACGGGAAGCCATCTCTCACTATATTGAAAACGGTACGCTAACCCGATGCCGATGCAAGAAATAATGGGCTTTTCGTCTACCCTTCCCTCTCAGTAAGCTGGGATGGCACCGCCACTAATCCCCCCAAAACGCGCGCTTTTGGGCGTTTTACCCATGCGGGATGTTACACCACCACCGTGACGCGTCCCGAACTGTTTCGCGCTTATCTGCTGGAACAGCTAACGCTGGTTTATCAGGATTACGGTGCTCATATCTGTGTCGAACCGTCGCACCACGAAATCCCCTATCCTTATGTCATTGATGGTTCTGCGCTGACGCTTGATCGTTCAATGAGCGCCGGACTTACGCGCCATTTCCCGACAACGGAACTGGCACAGATTGGTGATGAGACGGCCGACGGCATCTATCATCCGGCAGAATTTTCTCCCCTGTCTCATTTCGATGCTCGCCGTGTCGATTTCTCGCTGGCGCGCCTGCGCCACTATACCGGCACGCCGGTTGAACATTTTCAGCCCTTCGTATTGTTTACCAACTACACCCGTTATGTGGATGAATTTGTGCGTTGGGGATGCAGCCAAATTCTGGATCCGGACAGCCCTTACATCGCCCTGTCTTGTGCAGGAGGGATCTGGATCACCGCAGAAACAGAAGCGCCGGAAGAAGCCATTTCCGATTTGGCCTGGAAAAAGCATCAAATGCCCGCCTGGCAGTCTGATCACCGCCGACGGCCCAGGGCATTACGCTTGGTGAACATCGGCGTCGGCCCTTCTAACGCCAAAACGATTTGTGACCATCTGGCCGTCCTGCGCCCGGATGTCTGGCTCATGACGTGCCACTGCGGTGGATTACGTGAAAGCCAGTCCATTGGCGATTACGTACTGGCTCACGCCTATTTGCGCGACGATCACGTGCTGGACGCCGTACTCCCGCCCGATATCCCAATCCCCAGCATTGCCGGAAGTACAGCGCGCACTCTATGACGCCACCAAACAGGTCAGTGGAATGCCGGGCGAAGGAGGTTAAACAACGCTTGCGTCACCGGAGACCGTGTGGTCACCACCGATGACCGAAACTGGGAGTTACGTTATTCGGCCTCAGCATTGCGCTTCAACCTGAGTCGCGCCGTGGCGATTGATATGGAAAGCGCCACCATTGCCGCCCAGGGCTACCGTTTCCGCGTTCCCTACGGCACGCTACTGTGTGTTTCTGATAAACCCCTGCACGGAGAAATCAAGCTTCCGGGCCAGGCTAACCGTTTTTATGAGGGTGCCATTTCCGAGCACCTGCAGATTGGTATCCGGGGGCGAGGTCGACCTGCTGCGCGCAGAAGGCGATCGTCTGCTATCCCGTAAATTACGTACGTTCAACGAACCGCCGTTCCGTTAAGGCCAGAAGGTATCTATGCAAAACTCAACTCCCCTTTCCGCTCTGCGCAGCTTACTGATAACGCAAGGGCTGGATGGCATGATTATCCCACGCGCCGACGCCCATCAGAGCGAGAGATTGTACGCCGCATGACAACAAACTGGCCTGGTTGACCGGGTTTAGCGGCTCCGCCGGACTGGCGCTAGGTGCTCGGCGACCGGGCGCTAATCTTCGTCGACGGGCGATACCAGGTACAGGTCCGCGCTGAGGTCGATCTCAACGATTTTGAGATTCATCATTTGCACGATGAACCTCTGGCAGACTATCTACAGACGCATGTTCCGGCCGGGGCACGTATCGCATTCGAGCCATTACTGATGGCTAACAGCCAGTTTGAAGCTCTCTCGGCGACGCACTGCGAACTGGTCGCCTTAGAGAGCGACCCATTTGACACCGTATGGCATGACCGCCCCGCAGCACCTTGTGGACTGATCAGAGAAATGCCGATTGAAATCAGCGGAGAAAGCAGTACGCAAAAGCGCGCGCGTATTATCGAAGCGTTGTCAAAACACCAGGCAGATATTCTGGCTATCACCTTGCCGGACAACATTGCCTGGCTGCTGAATGTCCGCGGTGCGGACTTGAATATGGTGCCGGTGCCTTTCTCTTTTGCTCTGCTGCACCGCACGGGCGAACTGGAATGGTTCGTCGATAGCCGAAAAACCACATCATTACCGAACGCACTGCTGGAAACGTTGACGCTCTCAGCGCAGGAAGATTTCGTGGCTCGTTGCCAACAACTGGCCCCCGGAAAACGCGTTCTGGTGGATAAAGATTACGCACCGGTTGCGCTACGTTTTGCCATTGAACAACACGGCGGCGAAGTCATTTGGTCGCCCGATCCCATCACTTTTATCAAAGCGAATAAAAACGCGACAGAGCTGGCGGGTTATCGGGAATGCCACGAGCAGGATGGCGCCGCGTGGGTTAATTTTCTGGCGTGGCTGGCGCATGAAGTTCCACTGCGTGAAGCGGCAGGCAATCCCGTCACCGAGCTGGAAGCTCAGGCAAAACAGCTGTTCTATCGTCAACAGCAACCGGGCTTTATTGAACAAAGTTTTGGCACTATTTCTGCCTCGGCGAGCAACGCCGCCATGTGTCATTATCACTCGAGCGAACAAACCAATACGCCGATAACATCGCAAGCAATGTACCTGAACGATTCCGGCGGCCAGTATCAGAATGGAACCACCGATACCACCCGTACACTGGCGTTTGGGCCTCAGAATGCGCAGCGACGTCTGCATTACACTGCTGTACTGAAGGGCTTCCTGTCACTGATCACCCTGCAGTTCCCCAGCGGAAGTCAGGGCCACCAACTCGATGCGTTTGCCCGCCGGGCGCTTTGGGAACTCGGCCTCGACTACGATCATGGAACGGGTCACGGCGTCGGTCATCAGCTTTTGATCCACGAGCAGCCTCACCGTCTGGCTAAAAAAGTGAATCCGTGGCCGCTGGCCGCAGGCAATATCATGACCATTGAGCCGGGTTATTACCTTGCCGGGCAATATGGTATCCGTATTGAAAATCAGGTTGAGATCGTAGAAAGCCGCCCAGGATTCTGTAAGTTTTCCACGCTGACGCTGGTGCCCATCGACCTTAATCTGGTGGAGTTACATTTACTGAGTGACACTGAGAAACAATGGATCGATGACTACCATCAGCAGGTCAGAGAAACGTTGTCTCCGCGGGTGAACAGCGAGGCGCGTCCGTGGCTGTTTGCAGCAACGGCACCCATTCGGGTACAGGCGAATTAAGTCTGAATAAGAAAGCAAAAAGCCCGCTAAAAAGCGGGCTTCTCTAAATTTGGCTCCTCTGACTGGGATCTCCTTTGCCATTAACTAGCTAATAGTTAAGCTAGAACAGAAATTTTATTTTATCAAGACCACCAAAATGACCACCAATCTCTTATTTCTGGAAGGAAAGCCTGGTATCCTTCAACCATTGAGCAATGTCCTTAAGTTATTACGAATAAGTTTGGCCATACTGCTTGTGGATAGTCCATGTAAACGAGCCAGTTCTTCTGCAACATTTGCTACATCTCTGTAGGCTGTGACGGTCTGTCACCGGTAAGAGTGAACGGGCTATCAGTGTACAGGGTTATGCAAACTGCTCAGCGAAGCATCAACAACAGCACAGTACCTATGTGTCGATCGGACGCCAAGTACAACATACACAAGGAACACTGATAAAATATTATTTAGCATTTTTATTTTGTACTATGTTGTATGTATATTTGTTACAAACTGCCAAAGACGGACTGCGAAATGTACCGGCTTAGCCCAACGGATAGTTTTTATGCCATATGAACCAGATTCATCCAACTCGCTACATGCTTTTGATTTTGCAAAGAAAACAAAGCCAGTAATGGCAATAAAAAGATTGCAGGATAAATTGCAAGAGTTTGGAACTCCAGTCAAGCTCGAGGTTGGTGAGGAATTATTTTTCAGTGATGATAAGGAAACAGCATTCATTTTCATACTCAGCGAGGGATGTGCCTCACTTTGTCACTTTAATACCAACCTTCATACCGGGACGACATTCGCCCCGACGATTGTCGGTTTGATTGATGGTTATAGCTTGTACTACGATGTCGAGAACCGTCCCCGCCACTATATTTATGCCGAAACGCGATGTACTGGGTACAAAGTTCCTTTAGAAAAATTTGTCGAGCAATGTGATACATACAATCTCTGGCATGACGTTGCACGTATCCTCGCGCAACGCTTAATGACCATGAGCGCGATGGAAGAAGAGCTTGTCGGGCTGAATGCCTATGGCTCCATTCGCGCTGTATTGATCGAGCTTTGGCTCTACCCTGAAGATATACGCAGCCAATTGAATATTGCCGCCTTCATTCAAAAACGCACGAATCTTTCCAGGAGTCGAATTATGGCTGTGCTGTCAGCACTGAAAGAAGGTGGCTATATCACGATAAAAACAGGCAAACTTGTTGACCTCAATAAATTACCAAAGGCTTTTTAGTTAAACATGGCTTTGTTGAATAAATCAGATTTGGAATAAGCATCCCCGTAACGGGTTGTTGCTGTCAGGCAATTCGCATGCTTTCTGGCATACCTGCCTTCGTCATTTTGTTCAAAGCACGAACTATGGCCAAAGCGTCTGCTACCTGACCATCGATGACATAACCGGGTGTCATAAGCCCCCGTCCGCAGCCGCTGACCTGATTTTTCGGTGGGTCTGCCGGACTAGCCCCGGAAAAGCCTCTGCGTTCGTAACATTGTTCAACGACAGGTCAGCACTGATGATTTTATGTGTTTTGATGTCAACGGTCAGATGGAGCTTCCGCCAGATACGACGGCGCTCTTTGCCGTGTTTTTTGACTTTCCACACGCCTTCAGCAAAGACCTTCAGCCCTGTGGAATCGATCACCAGGTACGCTATTTCACCCCAGATCGACGTTTTGAAATTGACGTTAACCGACCTGGCCCGCTTAAAAATTTGCACTGTACGGCCAGTCTGGTTTTGATGAAGGTCAACAGCTGAGTATTTGTCGCTCACAGCGAAGACAGCATTGATGGGCATCCGGACTGAGTTATTGTCGCTATCATAGATGAATGCGCAGGAGAAATAGATAATACGGTCCTAAATTGGAGTTTGACATTGCCGCTGCCAGCTTTAGATTATCCGCGGAGTTTTTAACGTGACACGGGATTCTGAACGCTCTCGTTGAATCTGAGAGCGAGAGGATTTCGGGTATGAACTGCTACAATGCAACTACAATTATGAAAAAGTTCAGCGTATATTATACGCAGCAACTACTCGGTTATATGTGAATGCTAATGGTTAAGCATTTATATCCTCTAGCGTAAAGCTAACATTCATTAAATTGTGGCTAATGTTGATGTAGTTGCTAATAAATTATAATTTGGAACTTGATGATGAAGCAAAGCTCACCAATAAAGCAATGCGAACTGTTTTCGTGTTTTGCCTGGTTACAGATTGTTTTACAAGTCTTATTCCTTTAGTGTCTATATGCCGCACCGGCGATGGCGCAAGTTCTTCAATGACTAACCAATCCCCGTTTTCGGCCGATCGCCAGACAACGACGACAACACAGCCCGGTACAGAACTCCCGTATGCCTCGTCCATGGCCTCTGCCGCCTCCGCGCTCAGTAGCGGCAATGCAAACGAGTGCTGCAACCTCCGTCGCTACCGGCTATGCCTCTTCATCAGTCCAACAGTGGTTAAGCCAATTTGGCACCGCGCGCGTACAGCTTAACGTTGATGAAAACGGCAATTGGGATGACAGTTCCATCGATTTCCTCGCCCCACTCTATGACAATAAAAAATCCATGTTGTTTACCCAACTTGGCCTGCGCGCACCCGATGGTCGCGTCACAGGGAAATATGGGGATGGGGGTGCGTACTTTCTATCTGGAAAACTGGATGTTCGGCGGGCAACGTATTCTTTGATGACGACTTTACAGGTAAGAACCGCCGTATTGGCATAGGCGCTGAAGCATGGGACTGATAATTTAAAGTTGTCAGCCAACACTTATGTGGGGCACCACCGAATGGCATCAGTCGCGTGATTTTAACGATTATAATGAAAAACCTGCTGATGGTTATGACGTGCGCGCTGAAGGCTATCTTCCTGCCTGTCCGCAGTTAGGCGCTAAGCTGATGTACGAGCAGTACTACGGCGATAAAGTCGCCCTGTTTGATACCGACCATTTGCAAAGCAACCATCAGCGGTCACTACCGGATTGAGCTATACCCCTGTTCCTTTAGTCCAGCTTGCCGTCAACTATAAACGTGGACAAGACTCGCTGGACGATACTCAGTTCCAGGTCAATTTCCGCTACGACCTCGGCCAGCCATGGGCATATCAGATTGACCCTGAGAGCGTGCGTATCGAGCGTAGTCTGGCCGGTAGCCGCTATGATTTGGTGGAACGTAATAACCAGATTGTGTTGCAGTATAAAAAGAAAGACAGCAAAGCGTCAGCAACCTGAGCCTGCAGGTCACCGTCGACAACAGCCCGTCTGACGGCCTGACGCCTAACTCTGCGCAGGTGCTGGCGACAGATAAAGACGGCCAGCCGGTACGTAATGCGCCTGTTATGTGGTCAACTACTGGCTCTGCCAGGTTTGCTACGCCGACTACCGTGACTAACGACAGCGGCTTTCGACCGGTAAATTTCACCAACACAGTGCCTGAAGCGGTGCAAATCACGGCGAAAAGTGGGGGCCGCCAGCGCTACACAAAATAGCCAATTTACTACCGTGACGGTCAGCAATATCATGCTAAAAATCACCAAAGACGGCAGCACTGCGGATGGAAAAACACCAAACCATGCCGTCGCCACCGTCACGGACATTAACAATCGTCCTGTCGCTAACACGCAGGTGACATGGGGCGTTGATACACCTGCTGCATTAAAAAACGCGCAGACAACCACGGATGCCAGCGGACAGGTCACGACTGACTTTACGTCAACCACCGCGGGAACGGTTATGCTGACCGCCACGGCAGGCGACAAAAGTGCGTCGCAACAGGGGCATTTTATCACCGACTCAGCCGATAATGTGATTGATACGATGGTGGTCACCCAGGATGGTAGTCCTGCGAATGGCACCACGCCAAATGCTGTCACAGTGACGGTCAAAGACAGCAATGGTGCACCGGTGAGCAATGCCAGTGTATCGCTGAGTGCAGATAAAGGCACAGTTGTCTTTGGTTCTGCCCTGAAATCAAAGGCCAAAGCCGCGAAAACATTCCAGACGGATGCGCAAGGCTCGCTTACCGTTGCCTTTACTGACACGGTTGCAGAAGCAACCCAATTGACCGCCACACTGGATAACGGTAACAGTAAACAAGTATCATCAAGCTTCGTGGCAAACACCGCCACCGCCCATGTCTCCACACTGACCATCGACACTGACGGCAGTGTTGCCAACGGTACGGCACAGAACAGCGCCACGGCGACCGTGGTGGACAGCCAGAATAACGTGCTGGCAGACACCACCGTTACCTGGACTGTCACCGGCAGTGCAGGATTAACTTCCGGAACCAGTACCACCAACAGCAGCGGCCAGGCCACCATCACCTTCACGGACACGAAAGCAGAAACGGTCACCCTGACCGCGAAGGCAGGCGGTTCGGATGCGGGTCAGTCAAAAACCAGCAGCTTCGTAACGGACACCGCCACTGCCCGTGTCTCCACGCTGACCATCAACACCGACGGCAGTGTTGCCAACGGTACGGCGCAGAACAGCGCCACGGCGACCGTGGTGGACAGCCAGAACAACATTCTGGCAAACACCACAGTAAACTGGTCAGTTACCGGCAGTGCAGGACTGACATCAGGTACCAGCACCACCAACGGCAGCGGTCAGGCTGTGATGACCTTTACGGATACCAAGGCAGAAACGGTCACCCTGACCGCGAAGGCAGGCGGTTCGGATGCGGGTCAGTCCAAAACCAGCAGCTTCGTGGCAGATACCGCCACCGCCCGTGTCTCCACGCTGACCATCGACCCGGACGGCAGTCCTGCAGACGGGGTTACGAGCAATATGGCAACAGCCACAGTAACAGATGTGAACAACAATCCGGTGGCAGGGGTGACGATCAACTGGAGTAGAAATAAAAATACCGTTATGTTCAGCGCGATATCCGGGGTTAGCGATGTGAATGGCAAAATAAGCGTTACCTTCACTGATACGGTACCTGAAAGTGTAAATATTACTGCCTCGATACCGGGCGTTGGCGGTATGACCAAAACGTCGACTTTTGTAGGGCCACCAAAGATTGTTTTAGTAAACTCAGGTGGCTCTCCTGTGGCAGATGGCGTTACAAGCGCAGGGGTGACAGCAACGGTTACAAGCGCAAGCGGGAGCCCAATGTCGGGGGTGATTGTTAGATGGAGTGTTGACTCGAACACCGTGAAACTAAGTGCATCATCAGGGGTAACGGATAGTAGTGGCCAGGTGATGTTAACCTATACCGATACGGTGGCAGAGCATGTCACAATAACGGCGACTCTGGATGGTGGCATTAGTAAGACGGCTGGTATGACATTTGTTGCTGATTTCAGGACGGCGACAATCGCATCATATACTGTTGATCCGGATGGCAGCCCGGCGGATGGCGTAACCGATAACGGTGCGAGCGTTGTGATTAAGGACGCTTTTGGTAATCCGGTCAGTGGAGTGGGTGTATCCTGGAGCGCGAGTTTTGCGACGCTTTCTTCTCATTCTAATTCTACAGATCAAAACGGAAGAGCTGCCATAACCTTCACCAGTACGACAGCTGGTTCTAAAAATATTCTTGTTACGCTGTTCAATGGCCAGACAGTAACGTTACCCAGCTATTTTGTCGCTGTATCACCATAGCACAGCGTAAAATGCGTCCTATTTGATAACATTCAGGGGACAACTTAATAGCTGCGCGAAATAGTAGAACCCTGAAAGGAGACTCGACCTCGATTATGTTATTTGCTCAATCAATGACATCTCTCCGGAAAATTTACTATGCCGATTAATAATGTCAGTGAAATATTTTGAATAAATTTAAATTGCCCTGGGCTTTGTTGAATAAATCAAACTTTTGCTGAGTTGAAGGTAACGTTACGGTGAACTCATATTGATAGATCCGACGGGCTCGGCCTCAGCTTTCCCCGGGAAGCGTTCGTCAGGTGGTGAAGTACTGAGCGAGGTATTACCCGCGTGTGGCGCAGGAACCCGGTCAGTTGTGCTATGGCGATAAAGCTATGTGGGGCGTGGGTTACCGGTATTTACGCTGTCAGGTTCGCAAGTCCTTAGTGCGGATATCACGCGCTTTCCGTCAGGCTCCTTCACCCACGAAGACGAACCCCTGCTGCGGCAGCAACGCGTCCACCTTGTCTTGCGGCCAGTCCGGTAGCCGTTGCAGAACATCCGTCAGCCAGGCATGCAGATCAAGGCCATTCATTTTCACTGTTTCCAGCAGGCTCATGATTCTGGCTGCACGCTCACCTGCTGCAACCGAACCGGCGAAGAGCCAGTTGGAGCACCCCATAACCACCGGTCTGATTGAACCGCCCCGGTTTTCCTGGAGAGATTTAAGTCCGGTAACTCAGGCTGCCAGATCCTTGTTCCCGATGGAAGCGTAATATGCCTGTTCTGCATCTGTCGGTGGGATATGTCCCAGTCGTTCCAGCAACCGGCGATTGTTATACCAGTCCACCCATGCCAGCGTCACCAGCTCCACTTCTGACCGGCTTTTCCAGCTCTGACGATGTATCACCTCCGCTTTGTAAAGTCCGTTGATGCTCTCCGCCATCGCGTTATCATACGAGTCGCCTGTGCTCCCCGTTGAGGCCAGCAACCCTGCATCCTCCAGCCGCTGCGTATACGCGCCGATGCGGTCAAGCAGTTCAGGCAACCGTTCCAGCGGTAACGCGGGGTAGTGATTCTATACGGGTGAGGCGGCAACGCCATCCAGATGCTGTGCCGGGTTGATATTCTGCGCCAGCAACTTACGGATACCGTCGCGCTGCTGCCTGGCTTCTGCCAGTGAGACAAACGGGTATGCGCCAAGACTGACTCTGGATTCTTTTCCGTTGAAACGATATTTGAGATACCAGATGCGTGAACCGACTAGATTGACGAGCAGATACAGGTTCAGAGATTTTTACAGGACAGGAAGGGGGGTTAACTTGTGGATTTGAGAATCGTTTAAAGACATTAGGTCACAGAAGCGCTGTCTAAGCTTGTGAACAGCGAGGCGCGTTCGTGGTTGTTTGCAGCAACGGCACCCACTCGGGTACAGGCGAATTAAGCCTGAATAAGAAAGCAAAAAGCCCGCTAAAAAGCGGGCTTTTCTAAATATGGCTCCTCTGACTGGACTCGAACCAGTGACATACGGATTAACAGTCCGCCGTTCTACCGACTGAACTACAGAGGAATCGGTGTGGAGGCATATCTTAGCGGCGAAAATTTTTTTGTCAAACCCCATTTCCCCCGTATCGGTTCATTTGCCGTTTCTCTCAACAATTTGTAGCAATTGCAGACATTTTTCCTGGAAAAAACTTTGCAGCTTTTCTGTTTCTCCCTCATCATTTGAAATGAGGTTTCAACTTTTTCTTTAAGGTCCACTTTGAACGTCTCCACCGCTTTACGCCGGGCTGTTTCCCGCACACCCTGGTATGCCAAACGCAAGAGTTATAAAGTTCTTTTCTGGCGTGAAATCACCCCGCTTGCTGTCCCTATTTTTCTTGAAAACACCTGTGTCCTGTTAATGGGGGTATTAAGTACCTTCCTGGTCAGTTGGTTGGGCAAAGAGGCCATGGCTGGCGTCGGGCTCGCCGATAGCTTCAACATGGTTATCATGGCGTTTTTTGCCGCTATCGATCTGGGGACTACGGTCGTGGTGGCGTTTAGCCTGGGTAAACGCGATCGGCGACGAGCCAGAGCCGCTGCGAGGCAATCGCTGGTGATCATGACGCTTTTTGCCATCGTGCTGGCGGCTGTGATTCATTATTTCGGTGAGCAGATCATTGATATTGTGGCTGGAGAAGCCACCCCAGACGTGAAAGCCCTGGCGCTGACTTATCTGGAACTGACGGTCCTCAGTTATCCTGCGGCCGCCATTGCGCTGATTGGCAGTGGCGCGTTACGTGGGGCGGGTAATACCAAAATCCCGTTACTCATCAATGGTGGCATGAATATCCTGAATATCATTATCAGCAGTATTTTGATTTACGGGATTTTTTCATGGCAGGGGCTGGGATTTGTGGGTGCCGGGCTGGGGCTGACCATCTCCCGCTATATTGGCGCTGTTGCCATTATCTGGGTACTGATGATTGGGTTTAACCCGGCATTGCGTATCACGCTAAAAAGCTACTTTAAGCCGCTAAATTTCGCCATTATCTGGGAAGTGATGGGCATTGGCATTCCGGCAAGTATTGAATCGGTCCTGTTCAACAGCGGGAAACTGCTAACGCAGATGTTCGTTGCAGGGATGGGCACCAGTGTCATCGCCGGTAATTTTATTGCTTTCTCGATTGCTGCGTTGATCAACCTGCCGGGAAACGCCCTGGGGTCGGCATCAACCATCATCACCGGTAGACGACTGGGTAATGGGCAAATGGCGCAGGCGGAGGTTCAGCTACGCCATGTGTTCTGGCTTTCCACCATCGGATTAACCGCAATCGCGTGGTTGAGCGCGCCCTTTGCCGGAATAATGGCATCGTTTTACACCCACGATCAGGATGTAAAAGATGTGGTGGTGATCCTGATTTGGCTGAACGCTGCATTTATGCCTATCTGGGCGGCATCCTGGGTTTTACCTGCCGGATTTAAGGGCGCACGTGATGCCCGTTATGCCATGTGGGTTTCGATGTTGGGGATGTGGGGATGTCGTGTCGTGGCAGGTTACACGTTGGGGATTGTTCTTGGCTGGGGCGTAGTGGGTGTCTGGATGGGGATGTTCTTCGACTGGGCAGTCCGTGCGGCACTCTTTTACTGGCGTATGGTGACCGGACGATGGCTCTGGAAATACCCTCGCCCGGCACATGAAAAGTGCGTAAAACAACCGAACGCGTGTGAATAAACGGCGAAATGAGGAAAATTTCGGCAAACGATCAAGTTTGTGCATTCAGGCTTTGACAATGACGATGGGCGTCGCTAATATGCGCCCCGTTCACACGATTCCTCTGTAGTTCAGTCGGTAGAACGGCGGACTGTTAATCCGTATGTCACTGGTTCGAGTCCAGTCAGAGGAGCCATATTTAGAAAAGCCCGCTTTTTAGCGGGCTTTTTGCTTTCTTATTCAGGCTTAATTCGCCTGTACCCGAGTGGGTGCCGTTGCTGCAAACAACCACGAACGCGCCTCGCTGTTCACAAGCTTAGACAGCGCTTCTGTGACCTAATGTCTTTAAACGATTCTCAAATCCACAAGTTAACCCCCCCTTCCTGTCCTGTAAAAATCTCCGACTCACACGGCCTGTATCTGCTCGTCAATGCGGATGCTGAAGCGCATGGTAGAGAATGCGGCCTGCTGTCGTGAAAGTGCTTTAAAGCGCTGCGCCAGCATGGACTCAGGGCAATGGCCTGTAGCGCCCTCGTGGAGTCGGATCTCTGGTCACGGTATACGGTGGAGCGCCGAATTGGCCATCAGGAACGTAACAGTATGTAGGCAAGACTGAACATCTGGAAGCCTGTATGGAAATGATGCAGTGGTGGTTGGATTATCTGGATGTGTGCTGTGAGAGGTATGCCGCTCCCTGAATATATACCAGGTGACAAGAAGTCACTCTGAATAATCTGGTTCGATATTTTAATAGATGCCTTAATTTCATCATAATTTAGATTACGGGTTCAGATCAAATGCTCGTCGCTGACCCAGCGAAACAGACACAAGCATGCCCTGATCATTGTTTATAGTAATGCCCCTGATTAAGTCAGTCGTGAATAAAATAGTTCATCGATCATTCCATTTTTCAATAATCCATTCGTCTATTTCTGACTCAAGCCTGGCCATACTGGACGGATCAATCCTCACCCATTTACTCTCCATTTTATTATACTCGACACATACTCAGTGATGTATTTAATATACCAAATGGATTTATAGAGATAGCACCGAAAATGTTTTTTGGCCTTATCAATACATTCACCAAAAGAATAAATAAACACCATGCAATCACATAAAAAATAATTGCACACATGGGATTTCATTTTGTTGGCTTCTGGTGCAGGTATATAATCCATTACAGATTATCCGTCAGTAAAAATAATTATCTTATGCAGATAGGGAACAAAAATATGAATTTCAGGTCAGCAATATTTTTATGTGCGACGGCAATTTTACTGGCTGGCTGTGTACCGCGCTCGCCCATTGATGCCAGGAAAACGGGTACATCCCGGACAGAAAGTGATACCAGTAAAAACACACTGGTACAACTCACTGACAAAGATATCTTTGGTAATGAAACTACACTGGCGGTTTCTGAAGAGGATATTCAGGCAGCACTGGAAGAAGAAGCTGTCCGCGTACCACTGAATTCTGCGGTTATCCTGGTACAGTCTGGAAGTCGCGCACCTGAAGTCGCGATGCAACAGGAGATGAGTAAATATTATACCATCTCGACCTTCTCCGGCATCCCGGACAGACAGAAAGCAGTGGCCTGTAATAAGGATGAAAAGGGCGAGACCATAACCAGTGAAAACATGAATTACATGCAGGCGTTACGTTATGTGGCAGCAAAGGGACACCAGAAGGCAATCGTCGTTTATCAGGATGCGTTGCAGGCGGGTAAATATGATGCCGCGGCAAAAACAACCGTATGGTCAGATTATAAAAACAACAAACTGCCGGATGCAGCGTCGCTACGTTATCTTGTTCGCTTTACCCTGGTAGATGTCGCTACGGGTGAATGGGCTACCTGGTCACCGGTAAACTATGAATACAGCGTACTTCCGGTGCAAAGCGGAAAAGCGGATACAAAAATCATGGAACAACAAATCACTCAGCTTAAGATGAAAACCTATGCGGCGGTGGTTAAAGATCTGGTGAACCGCTACCAGTAAGCAGCTTTGCCTGCCACCGATAGATTGCGGCGGCAGGCTGTGGTACGAAAATTTTCGTGCATCCGGAGCATCCTTTTCCCCGACAAGAAACCGTGCCAGTGACCGCGCCGTAAATGGGCGCGGGGATGGCATCTGGTCGCAGTTGTTTTAGCCAGGCTGTACGCCTGAGTTTCTGCCAGCATCCGGCCCGTTTCCTCTCCCACCGCTCAGTAATGTACGCTGTTTGACGGAAACAGCCTGAAGCCTTTCTTCGTTTTAACTGGTTTCGGTCTTTCCGGATATACGCCGGGCTGGTGCTCGCTGTTAATTTCCGGCTCTTCGGAGCAGATATACAACAAAATAGATAGCAGCCTGCTTGATCAGATTAATTTCTTCTGATGATGCGCTACTGCTATCCAGCCCGGCATGAAACATTTCTTCCCATATGGCATTCACTGTGCCGTTCTTAAGGGGTAATGATTCAGCCTATAAGCCATTTTTCCTATTCAACAGGAGATCAAGGGATCGCCGATGGTTAATATCATCCAGACTTATCGTAACTCAGAATCCGTGTAAGATCTTACCATCCATATGCATATCAGGCGTCCTTACGTAGATGCACCATTCTGGAAGACGAAATAAAATATCCACAGTTAGCGAATAAGACAAAAGCGTGTCAGGTATTTTTCCCCTTCATCAGCCGCACTTTTTCAATTTTCGCCACTGGTCCTGGATGCTTTTTACAAAAAAATCAGCAATTCTGGCTGGTGTCAGAAATAATATTATTCACTGAAATTTATTTTCCTCAGTATAACCGTTCTTCCCACAAACTGTACGCACTGGTTCCGGCAATACAGTGTTCCTCCGTGATGCTTTCATAAGTGAATGACACAGTCTCTTCTGGCTGACCACCACTGTCGGTGATGGAATGTGGCACTGACAGATGGATATCTGAAATGCGTGCGTTAATTAGTTTCACTTTATAATACAGTTCATTAATACCGAAACGGTTGGTACGATAAAATTCAAAATCGCAGGTCAGACATTCATTTTCGGTAATAGCCTTACTCAGTAATGGCGTTGATTTATCCAATGGCTTCTGAATGTTCAATGCAAGATGATTCACATTTTGTACCCGACTCAGTCCGTGGCTCATACCCAGCACCATAATCTGATCTGTATGCGCAATCTGCGCCTTATTGCCGATTGAAGCCAAAGAACAACAACCTGCTGAAATCAGCCCCTGAAGATCGCCATTCAGCGTCAGATAAACAAGATTTGCCATAACAAACTCCTTCGATTCCGTCGTTATTTTCCGGGTTTTATATCAGTTGCCGTTTCCAGCATCACATTATTTTTCAGCAGCAGCCAGCGGCTTGCTACCCCATCCAGTTGATCGTTAATTTGTTTTTCCAGCGCCTCGGTATTCTGCCCCTGAGACTGAGCATCCTGATATTGTGTTAGCAGGGACTCCAGTGGTGTTTCCTGACCCAGTCCGCGTTCTGCCTGCCAGATAACATTTTTGATATACGAGAGAGTGAGTCCTTCTTTCTCACGCTTCATCATCAGGTCCGCAAAATCATGTAAATGCTGTCGGGCCTGTACCCAGCCGCGTAACTGTGGGCTGCTTTGTGCCCGGCTTTGCAACGTTTCATTCCATTGCGCGGTGGCCAGCCGCTGCTGCTGACTCTCCGGCCAGCGGCTGTCTGCGATACGGGTCATTTGCTCACCGGTTTCCAGCGGTTGTAGCAGCGATGTCTCCAGAAGCCGTTGCAACCGCTGTGCATAGGTTTCCGGTGCTGGCGATGACAGCCAGATGGTAGCGGCCCCCTGCGCAGTATCCCTCACCTGCGCCAGTTGCTGCTGCATCGGATACACCAGCCACCACCAGAGCGCGACGGCGATAATCGACGTACCGATGACGCCCGCAGCGAAACCTTTTACAACATGGATCTGGTTTTGTTTCTGTTCCGCCCCTGCATCTGTCATGCCGCGAACGGACACCTTCATGTCTGGTAAGTCCGGTAATGATGGTATACTTTCCGCCGCTGTGGACAACGCCCCCTCCGGCGCATATACCAGTGTTCTGAGAGCGGGTTGCGCCTGAAGAGCAGTACCCTTCTTCCGCTGTGGCTCAAGCCGGTTTCGGGTGTTCTGCACAAAGTACAGCAAGTTCTCCACCCGCGGTTGGCGCTTCAGTTCTACTTGCTGGATTTTGTCGCAGATAAGCTGTAACGCACGTTCAGTACGGTACAGCACCGGCAGGTCAGCTTCCGCAAAAGAGAGTTGCTGGCGCAGGATATTGCCGGTACGGGTATTGAACCAGTCCAGCATTTCGGTTCGCGCAGAGCCGTTCTGCGGCCAGAATTTGTCCCATTCATGGCTTATCATCGCTGCCAGCAGTTCCACACCTTCGCAGAAACCTGTTAGTCCCTGGGTGCGGGTGCGCGCCAGCGTGTAGTACGTGGCGGAGTGTAAATCCACCCCATTGGTTTTAAAAATCGTCAACGCCAGTGACTCTACCAGTCGCCAGTTCAGTTCCGGCTGTGCCGGATGACTGGCTTTGTTAATTTCCTCACGGATGGCAATGAACTCCGGCAGGGTGCGGGGATCTGCACCAGTAGTGATGGTCTGAGTGTAAGCTGACATGTTCATTTTACTTTCGTATCCGTAGGTATTACAGCCGTAGAGGAATCATCAGATTTATCCTTTTCAGGATGGTATTCAAACTGCTCACACATTTTTGGATCTTTTGCATAAAAGTCACCTGAAAGAAATCCGCCCTTACCACACGAATCATATGTATTATGGATATGAATAAAAATGACTAAGGATAGTGGAATTGAAAGAATAAAGGCAACAATGGAATACCCCCAAACTATATTTATTTTTTTATACCAAAACTGCGCCAATGGAAGAGTATAGGGTGTAAATAAAAGAAAAAAGACCAACACATCAAAATACCCCATAACAGGAAAGAGTAACAATATAAAAATCGCCCTCCAGTCATAATATAATGTATCAGTCCCTCTAAAAGCATCTATCATTGCAGAACCAAAGATATTAAAAAGGAAAATCAACGCCCCAGTAAGTATTGCAATAGAGATAATGCATGAAAGAATGAACTTAACTTTTTCTTTTAACGTCATATCCTTCATCTTCAATTCATTATTATTAATCATTAGATATATCCTTTTCGGGATGGTATTCAAACTGCTCACACATTTTTGGATCTTTTACGTAGTCAGTGCCTGAAAAGGGGCCGTTTTGACCACATGACTCGTAGTTGCCCAATGGATAATATAAAATTATTAGCGATAGTGGAATTGAGAGGAACAACATCAACCACCCATATACTGCTATAGCTCTCATCCCTGTCAGAAGATACTCCAGTAAGTTTCTGGTAATGGGAAAAAACATCATGGCAGCAACAAGAATATCAGCATAAAAAAATGCCGGGAGCCAAAGGAAAAGTGGTAAAGTCTTCCAGTCATAGTAAACAACGTCTTTTTTATGTAGTATATCTACAAGCTCAGAACCAGCGACTGTAAAGATAAAAACGGTTGCAGCAGTAACGCACACAAATAAAAACAACGCAGACAGTCTCGTTTTTAAAGGGATAGTGGTCATTGCCTGTCTTGCCATCCGCTCTTGATCCTCTCGATTTCCAGACATGACAGATCCTTACCAGTGTGTATTCATCAGACCATGTGTAAATGGGGCAGTGTGTTCAATATTCCATCTTTCAATACCCTGCTGAGCATTCATTCCTTCTCTGATTGCAGTGATTAACTTAGAGGATAAATTATATTGCCTGTCTAAATAATCCAGAGTGCCAGTAATAACAAAACCCACTGCGATCAATAGAACTATGCCCAATGCAACAGGCACTGCAGCAAAACCTGCAGCAGTAGCCACCGCAGTCCCAACAGCAACCAAAACATTAGTCACAAATATCGTCACAATAATTTTTGCAATATCCATCGTAATATTTCCAATAAAGGCTGCCACATCATGGTCTGATTTAAAAATAAGCTGAACAGTACGATATGCGAATGAAAACCAGATGCAGAATCTGGCACCTTCAAGAATGCCGGCATTAACACCTGCCTTACCAATGCCTAACTCGAGTATCCTGGGCGAGTTAATTTTATATCTTGTCCCCTGCAGGATACGTCGCAACGACGCATAGCCAATAATTTTGACAAAAAATTGTCCACTATGTAGATACTGAATGGCTTTAATACCCAATCCCTTTAGCCGATAGACAAGATCATGTACATCTTTATAACTTACCAACTTCGAGATACTTTTCGCCCCTTCGAGAGTATCCTTAATGTTTCCGGCATAGGTGGTGGCAAATGTCACAGGTCGGCTGCTGTCCAAATCATCAATCACGCCCTGCGCCTCATCCAGGGTCAGTAACATAATATGCGTGGTATTTTTCTCAAAGGCCTCTGCCAGCCCCAGCGTATCCAGAATATAAGGATGCTGTGGGATCAACTGGTTGACGGGCACATTGCCGCGCAGGACATCACCGAGATAATCTGCCGCTGATGGATTCTGGTTATTGAACTCAGACATTCCTGCCTCCATAGATTCGGGAAACAACTATAGTGGGCAAATAACAGAAAGCGTCCTGCACCTGCACTTGCCCCTCCTGCCTCTGTCTGCTGAAATTGGTCATGATCACGTCCTGTTCCTCCATCCTCTGGCAACGGCTGTTCAGTACAGCGTATCTGGCAACCGGAACTGACTGAATAGCCCGCCAGTAAATGGATTGTCTTCCATATCGGTATGTACCCGGTAAACCATCGCGCCACCCTCAACCGTAAATTTCACGCTGAAAGTACCGTCCTGTACGCCGGTTAACTGCCCTGCCCCAAACAAACGAAACTGCGCCCACGGCCCACTGAAACTAATGCTGCGCGGTGCTCCGCCACTGGTGCCAACCAGCGTCAGTTTGCTTTCGTTACCTTCACGCATGTTATTCGGCCAGACCAGGTGCGCGGTGTAGTTGCGCCCCTGGCTGTAATCCACCAGTTGACCGTCAAGATTCAGCACACTGCGACGCTTATTGCCCGAAAGCGAGACGGTTTCCACCGCAAACTCGGTTCCCAGCCCGTTCTGTTTACTGAAGAAGATGTTGCGGATCGTCTGCGCCGTGTCGAGTTGCTGACGGATATCCTCCCGAATAATCACGGCGTTATCACCATCTTCCAGGCTCAGGTCGTTTTCCATAAACAGCTTCAGGTTTTGCTGGTAAAAACTGTCCAGCACACCGTCCGGTTTAAAGAAACGCTCAAACGCATCCAGCGACGCATCCTGCTTCGCGCGCGGATTAAAGGGATAGCTATTTGCCAGTTGTTCATTAAACGGTTTGACCACGGTGTCGCGCCAGTCCACTTCCATATAGTGAACCGCTTCCACCATCACTACATGCCAGGCCTGGTCTGCCAGTTTACCCACCCAGCGGTTAAGCGGCGCGGGCAGGGTTTTCGCCATCTGGCGGGTGGCGAAGATCGGGTCGCTGCTGTTCTGATCCAGGCGAAGCTGCACAGCCTTAAGCGCCGATTTACCCGGCACCGGCGCGTTCTGTATCGCCAGCAGATAACGGTGCAGTTCGGTTAACTGCTGATACACCGCCTGGAGGGTATTCTCTTTGTCTTTCTGCACGATCAGCGTACTGTTTTCCGGCGCAAATTCATGACCAAGACGTGTCAACAGTTGATAGTCCGGCTCGGCCAGCGCGTCTTCGCGTTCTTTATCAGAGAGTTTTTCAGAGAGCACCGCAGGCAGGGTATTATCCCGCAGAGCCGTCAGCGCCCGCTGTAACGGCTGGTCGCCGCTAATCACCTGCTCCAGCGCCCCGGTCAGTTGCGCGATGGACTCATAGTCGCGCACGTTAAGGTTATCCATTCCGGCCCGCCAGGTCGCGGTGTAGTCACTCACATACTGTTCGGTCAGTTGGCGCTGAATTTCAGCCCTATCGGCCTCGCTGTATTTCACGCTGTGGGTGAGATTCAGCACCCAGGAATCCATGGCTGTGAGTTCCACCAGTTCATCACGCTGTTTGACAAAATAGCTTTGCAAGCCATAGCGCGTTAAAAACTGGGGAACAATCAGCTTGCTGTCATCGGCGGAGGTAAACACCAGGTCAAAGGTTGGCCCTACCTGGTCGCGGAGATTAAGGTCAGCAGGCAACACGCCCAGCGCCCGCGTTTTCAGGCTCTGGTAGACGCGCTGGTAAACCGGCAGTTTGCTCAGTTCTTTTTGCGCCGCCGACACAGGGGAGTCATACGGCACCCAACGGCTAATGGCATCACCGTCGCCGCTTTCACGCTCGGCATGCCAGTCGGTGTGCGCAAGAGCGTAGTCAAGATGAGACATTAGTTGCGACTGGATCTCACGCTGGCCGTGGAATTTTTCACTCCAGCGTTTCGCCATATACTGCTTCACCACCTCGTTACTGCGCCCGCTTTTATCCTCCAGCATTCTGATAACCCGCAGTACCGCCAGTTTTTGTTCGCTTTCCGGCGGGGCTGCGTCCATCTCTTTTACCAGGCCGTTAAACAGGGCAGGCAGATAGCGCTGTTCCAGCAGTTGCAGGTAGGTTTGCTCCACATAAGGCCCGACACGCCGTCCCTGATATAACCCCATATCAGCCAGGCTACTTCTGTCATCCCAGTTTCCGTAGGCTAACGTCGCGTCGCGTACCGGATTGAGCAACGGCAGTTGCAGATCGCCATAGTCGTCCATCCCCTGTGGCGGTTTGATAGCCATAAAGGCTTCTGCCTGTTTCAGCACCTGGACGCCGGAGGCATAGTTATCGTTGTAGTAATGATGCCAGCCAGTGATTAATAACAGCGCTGTCACGCCACCAGCGGCAGAAAAGGCTGTCATACGGCGGCGGCGGATTATCAGCCAGGTTCGACTTTCCCCGGCCATATTCGGTTCTGCCAGTAATGCTTCCGGAAACAGATTGCGGGTGAAGTACGGTGCAGTATCGACCAGCGGCCAGGCAGTCAGCGGGCTGCCACCCAGCCGATACTGCCGGGCGGCAGATTGCGTAAAAATGTCATCCATCTGGCCGCGTTGCAGTGACGAGGTGAGATAGACACCACGCAACATGACGTCCATGTTTTCACCGTCCAGCAGGCTATCAAGCAGAGCCACCAGACACTCCCGGCTCCCCTGCATCTGACGGACAAAGCTGAACAGAGAACTGCGCATATGACTCTGTGTCAGCATCAGGTCCGGTAGCGCCTGGTTCATCTGCCTGCACCAGGACAACCAGAAAGCATCAAGCTCACTTCTCCAGCCCTCGTTTTCATGGGCGCGGCGGGTGAAAGTGACACCAAGAATGCGATCACGATCTTTTTTATCCAGCGACTGAAACAGCGTCGCAAAACCGTGCAACAAGTCCAGCCGGGTCAGCACAACATACACTGGTAGTTGGCAGTGAAGGTGCTGGCGTACGTCCTGGAGGCGGCTGCGCAGCATCTGCAACAGATGTTCACGACGACGCTTGTCGGCCGTCAGCAGATCGGGAAAATCCAGCGTTAGAATGATCCCATTCAGTGGCTGGCGGGTTCGTTTTTCCACCAGCCAACTCAGGGCATGTTCCCATAAACGGCGGTGTAATACGTCTGCATCGGTTTGCTCACACAGAGTTCCATCAATATCAAAAATCACTGCCTGTTTCCCAACATGCGGGGTGAGGTACAGATGTTGCTCTGCCCCACGAACCGCTTCCGGCGTATAAATGATGTCGGACGGAAAGCCCTCACGCAGCAGCGAAGATTTACCACTGCTGGCCGGACCGATAACCATATACCACGGCAGTTGCCACAGATAACGGCGACTGTCGAGGTGGCGTTGCAGGCGTAACAGCCAGTGGTCAAGATAGCGCTGCTGCGCATTCAGCTCCATACTGAGCGGATCAACGGCCTCCTGGCGCTGCTGTTTTTGCTGGAGTTCAAGCTGTTGCAGGCGTTTCATCATCCGCACAGTGAGCCACACCAGGGCAATAAATCCCCATACTGCCGTGGCAAGCCAGCGGTTGGCTAACGGCTTCAGCCACTGCTCGTCATACAACGACCATGACGGGCCTTTCCACCAGATCCACACCAGCAGAAAAATCCATGCCAGTACCAGCAGCCAGAAAGCAGAGACTTTAAACCGTGGCATTGCAGGTCGCAGAGCAGATTTCAGTCCGCTGAATAGTCGGGGTGTCGGTAATCTCACAAAAACTCCTGTTATCTCTTATTGTTCTGTCTTGAATTTCTGTTCAAGTTGTTCGAGCAGAGAGGGCTCCCAGTCGGCCAGCGCCATTTGTAGGCCGGTTCTGAACAGCGTCCGGTAGTGTTGCTGTGCCAGTGTGATCATCCCGGACTCTTCCATCAGCTGTGCGCCAAAATACTGACGGTGGAACTGATCGCGAGGGCTGCCTGCGGGTAGCGCATCCAGATAGCGCAGCGCAGCTTCCAGCCCCTGATCCGTATAACATGCTCTGGCGGTCTGCAATTCTTCTCCAGATTGCAGAACTAATGCGGCCTGGCTACCGGAAGAGGTGGCGGACAGCCACTGTTTTGTCTGCTCGCAGATAAAGGGGGTGCGATCGTTAAACAACAGATCGGTAAGAACCGGAAGACGCGCCGTAAAGCAGGACACTTCATCGCGGATCGCTTCTGCCACCTGCTTAAAACCGAGGCGTAGCGCGATCTGTGCGGAAAGGTAATGCCCGTCCAGCCAGTAAGGGGCCAGCAAGACACTTTTCTCAACCTGCTGCCACAATGCCATATCTGCGCAGCCAAGCCGGGCCTGATAATCCGCCATCATATCGGCAGAGACAGCGGCCAGTGGCGTACGCCCATCGATTTCTGCCTGCGGTGTGCCGGTAATGGTCTGCCACAGCGCATGGCGGCGCAGGCGGTAGCCCAACGGCGACTCCGGCTGACGCTCGCAGAGAACAGCGGCCACCTTCAGCAGCGTATCGCGCCAGGTGGTATCGTCATGGCTGTCGACAGTGATTTGTGGTGTAGGGGAGGCTACAGATGTAGTTACGGTTGCAGCAGTCTGCGAAGCATCAGGTGCAGACATGACGGCAACCTGCTGCGCGTTGTCGGAAGCGACAGATGACGTTGCCGGTACAGCATCACGAAAGGCCCGCTGGTACAAGGCAAACAGGTCATCCGTCGCCTGCGCCAGCTCCGGAGCGTTATGAGCCTGCCAGCACTGCGCCAATTTCGCCAGTTCCCCCAGCAATGCATCTTGCTGTGCCGTGGCGGCGTGTTCCGCAAAACCGGCGATACCGGTCTCAAAACGTTTAACGACCTGGCTGGCAAAGCGTTTTTTATGCGCCATATTCTGCGGCGCAGCCACCGTCCAGTACTGTTCCACATACAGGGCCAGCAGGCGCAGCGCCAGCAGCGGGTCCCCCGCGTGTTGCAAGGTTCGCAACAAATGCGCCAGCAGACGGAAGTCTTTACTCTCCGAGGCCAGAAGCCCCAGCCCCCGGCACTGAAGCGTCGGGATATCGAGCTGACTGTGGGCCAGCGAACCGAGTTTGACGATTTCGCCGTCGATATACTCCCAGTCCGGATTATCCTCTTTCAGAGCCGATGCCAGCTTTTCTTGCGGAAGATTTTCCAGCAGGTGCGAAATCCAGATATCCGGATTACACAAATCCATGGTCATGATGATTCTCCCGCCCAATGACAGGCATCGCGCAGGGGGATGATAACCTTCGCCAGCCCATCAATGTTAAAGGTCAGCTTTCCGGCAGCGTTGTCTGCGCCGGTCTCCACCGTCAGCGTTTTTGCTCCCAATAGCGGCTTAATCTCGTCGATACCGGATAGTCCCCGGCTGGATTCCAGCAGGGTGCCGTTTTCGCGCACAAACCAGCGGCTGTGAAAAGTCCGGTTATCCGCATTCAGAGTGACGGCGATATCGTGCGTATCCAGCGAGTGCATCAGCGCCACCTGCATCCGGGTAATATTGTCCACACAGCTGAACATCAGCACAGGACGGGGCGGGACATGACCTATAGCCGGAGTAGTAATGACAACGGTTGGACGATCTCCCGGCATCTGTGTCATCAACAGCTCAGTCGTGTTGCCCTGACGGCGTTTTTCCTGCTCTGTTGCGCGGGTCCAGGCCTCGCCCACAAAACCCGCTTTCACCAGCGCCCCATCAAATCCTGACGGCGACAGCGGGGCAAGCAGGCGGTCATAGCAGTCAAGTCGCTCCAGCGCCGCAGACTCGCTGCGACAGGACTGCATGGCCTGTAATATGGCCTGTGCGCCAGGCGGTGTCGCTGTTACAGAGGCCAGCGCGGCACCAGGCGCCGGGACGGTGTTCGCAGACGCAGCACTGACCGACAGGCCTGCCAGCAGGCCCGCTAACAACCACCGGATTCGCCGGAAAACGCGCATCCTGCTCATAAAGCAGCTTCGCCTGCGGTTTGCAGCATCAGATGAGCCACATCAGGCAGGGCATCGTCCACGCTGGCTGTGAACACACCGTCTGCTGCCGACAGCCGGATACGGGCGATGTCGGAGCCTGCTGCCATCTTTTGCAACAGCTGCAGCGAGAGCGGCGGCAGCATATCGCCGTCGATAACAGACTCCAGCATCCTTGCGCCATTTTCTGCGCGGGTAACACGCTTCATGATTTCGTCGGTAACGTCTGGTTCGATAATGACTTCCGCACCAAAGCGGGTGCGCAACACGTTATCCAGCCGGATGAGCTTCCCGGCGATGATGGTGGCAAGCGTCTCTTTTGATAGCGGCAGGTACGGCACCACTTCCATACGCGCCAGCAGCGCCGGTTTAAAGAAGTCGGCCAGTACCGGATAGAGTACTTCCTGCATCTGCTGCGGATTGTCGGCATATTCAACAATCACCTGGTAACCGAGGTTGGAGGTGAGGAAAAAGACGATGTTTTTGCAGTCGATCACCCTGCCCTCACCATCGGCCATCTCGCCTTTATCGAACGCCTGATAGAACAGGTTGAGCACATCCGGGTGCGCTTTTTCCACTTCGTCGAGCAGCACCACTGAGTACGGTTTCTGGCGAATCGCTTCAGTCAACACACCACCTTCGCCGTAGCCAACATAACCAGGAGGAGAGCCTATCAGCCGTGAGACTGTGTGTTTTTCCTGAAACTCCGACATATTGATGGTGGTGAGGTACTGGCGACCGCCGTAGAGCAGTTCCGCCAATTGCAGCACAGTTTCGGTTTTACCCACGCCGCTGGGGCCAGCCAGCAGGAACGCTCCCAGAGGTCTGCCCGGACGACGCAAATCCGCACGTGCGGTGAGTAAATGCTTATGCAGGCTGGCAATCGCCAGATGCTGGCCCTTGATGGTCTCGCCCAGCCACTGTGGCAGGTCCGTAATGACCGATATTTCATCCTGTGACAGGCGGTTTAGCGGCACGCCGGTCCATTCGGCAATCACCGCCGCTATCTGCTTTTTATCGACGTGCGGGGAGACCAGCAATTGCGCGTTATGCAAGGCATCAAGTTCGGCAGTCAGTTGTGTCAGGCATGCAGCTGCAGAAACAGTTTGTGGCTGGAGAGCGATAACCGTATCCGGCGATGGGAGCCCATCCTCTTCATCCACGGCATTCAGCAACTGCTGACGTAACGAGATAATCTTTTGCACCAGAGCCTGTTGCTGCTGCCATGCGACGTCAAGCGTCTGAAGCTTCTGCTGCGTCGTTTCATACTGTGCATAAATCTCATTCAACCGCGAAGCGTCAGTGCGCAGCCCAATACGAATCTCGCGCTCAAGCTGGCGAATTTCCACCTCATACTGATGACTCTGAGTCGTTAGCGCGGAGATTTGCTTCGGTGGCGATGAAAGGTTGATGGCCACTCGGGCGCAGGCGGTATCCAGCACATCAATCGCTTTATCCGGTAGCTGCCGCCCGGAGAGATAGCGCTCACTTAGCATTGCTGCTGCCTGTAAGGCTTCGTCGTCAATCAGCACGCCGTGAGACTGCTCATACACCGCCGACAGGCCGCGCAGAATAATGGTCGCCTCACTGGCATTGGGTTCGCTCACCTTCACTAACTGAAAACGACGCGACAGGGCGGCGTCTTTTTCAAAATACTTCTTATATTCACTCCAGGTGGTGGCGGCGATGGTTTTCAGCTCGCCACGCGCCAGCGCCGGTTTAAGCAGGTTAGAGATATCAAGCCCCCCCTGCTGGTTGCCTGCACCAATGAGTGTATGCGCTTCGTCAATAAACAGAATGACCGGCACGGGTGAAGAAATCACTTCCGCCATCAGCCCCTTAAAGCGCTTTTCAAACTCGCCTTTCACTGATGCCCCGGCCTGAAGTGCACCTAAGTCCAGGGTCATAATATCGGTATTACGCAGCTTGTCCGGCACCTGACCGGCGACAATACGCAGTGCCAACCCTTCGATTAGCGCACTTTTCCCGACACCGGCCTCCCCCACCACCACAGGATTGTTCTTACGGCGGCGGCAAAGAATGTCGATCATCAAATCAATTTCATGATCGCGACACAGCACCGGATCGAGCCGCCCCTGACGGGCGTCATCGGTCATATTCTTCGCGTAGCGGGCAAGCAAGCTGTCGCCAGCGTCTGTCATCATGCTGGCCGCATGGCCGTCCGCGTTCAGCATTACCGTTTCCGCCGACTCCCGCGTCCACTGCACAAAATCCTGTTGCAGGCGATCGCGGTTAATACTGGTCAGCAACCGGGCAGCGGCAGGCGGCACGTAGCGCAAGGGTGAATACAGGAGAGCCAGCAGCAGCACACCGCCACGCAGTTCACTGTGCTGCATTTCAGCTGAAGCCAGCAACCAGGCCTCTTTCAGCCATTCGACCAGCATTGGGGAGAAAGCCGGGTAGCTGTCTACCGTTCGCGCAGTAGCATAGTATTCCACCGTCAGAGACTGACGCAGTGCATCCACGGTAATATCAGCCTGCTCGTTAATAACCCGCAGGTCACTGCGCGGCGTTGCAAGCATCTGGAGCAACACATGGCTGACAGTGATTTCTGCCGCCTGCTGGCTCATACATTCTGCTGCGGCAGCCTCCAGCGCCTGACGGGAGAACAGGTTCAGCCGTTTGACCAGCGTGGGTAAATCAATCTGGATCATATGTTGTGTCCTTACCTGGCAAGCAGTCGGTTCAGTTGATGCAGAATATCCTGCGTCTGGCTGTCCAGCCGCAGCATATAGAACAGATAAAACAGCCCCAGCACGACAACACCGCCAACGAAGATATGTTTAATGGTCAGACGCCTCATGAGCTGGTAACGCCCGCCCTGGGTTTTGTCCTGATGCAGTAACGGAAAGGGGGCATCGCCACGCAGCTTATGAAGGACGTGATGCAGGCGGCGGTATATCTGCTCAAACTCCCCCTGATCCTGCATGGCCACTTTGTAGCGCCCACGAAAGCCCAGTGAAAAACAGAGGTAGAGGAACTCAAGCAGATCCTGATAACGCTTTGGCTCCCGGATCAGGCGTTCGAGCAAAATAAAGACCTTCTCGCCGCCCCAGGCTTCATTATGGAAATGCACCAGCAGTGACTGTTTGATCCATTCGTTCTTGTTCGACCAGCCGTTGCCCAGCGCGGCCTCATCAATAAAGGTGCAGAGGACATAGCGAAACGAAACAATCACGCCCGGCTCATAGCCCTGCTCCTGAAGCAGTTGCTCCACGGCCTGCACATCCGTTACCACCTGCGCGAACAGGTGTTCAGGCATGGTCTGGCTGTTCATTCCATCCACGCGCATGACCATCCCCAGTAACGGTGTGGCGGCGTCGATCATCGGATTGAGATTGTTGCCGCGCAGAGGAAGTCGGTACTGGCGACTGGAATCTCCTTCGCCCGTATCCTGCAAAGCCACCCTCCCCTTATCCACTGGATTGACTGCATCCTGACTGTCATTTCCGGCGGGGAAAAGAACAGATTGTTCACTCATAGCCTTACCCTCTTATCGCCCAAAGCTGTATGTTCAGATCCGGGAAAGGGCCGGAAATATGCAACGCCAGCGCACCAGCTTTCACCACGTCTTGCCAGGCGGCAGCGCCCTTATCCAGTTCAAAGTAAACAAAACCGTCGTGATACGGTAACTGGCGCGGGGCAGCGGTTCGGGGCGTTAACGGCACGCCCGGCACCTGTACGCTGACCATATCGCGGATTTTGTTGGTGGCTGCCACTTTGGACTGCTGGGTGAACTGGTGGATAAGCTGGCTGTGCGGCATCCGCGCACGTACCGCCAGAATAAAAGTCCCAGACTGCAACAGCGTCGGATCGTTAACTGTGGCGACATAAAATCCGTCAGAGAAAGCAAGTGGCAGGTTCTGCGCACGCGGCATCAGCACGGTGTTGAGCGCCCGCCGCAATGCCGGGATCACCGTTTTAAACGACTGCGTGAGGTCACGGTGATTGTAAACATCCACCGGGCAGGGCAAACGACTGTCCTCCGTAAAGGTCATCAGTTCGCCCAGTAACCGGACCAAATCCAGATAAAAGGCTTCCGGGGACAGTGTGCGCAAATGCGAACGGTGGGTGAAGTGCATCTGGCTGCGGTTAAGCATCTGTAGCATCATAAACTCGGCCACATCGGCAATCCCGCTCTGCTCTGGCGAGCCAATGCGTTTTGCCAGTTCACTGGCGCGGTTACTGATTAGCCCCTGCACGTCACCGGCAAACCCGCTCAACACCGGGCTAACGCGGATGGCCTGACAGGTCGGGATGAAACTGTCATCCAGCGCCAGTGCTCCGTTGGGCTGCTGGCTGCGGATACGGCACAGCGGTAACGTCACCATCGCGCTGAGATCGTCCGCACCACTGACGATTTTCGGTGCCAATTGCCCCAGCACGATTTGCTGCACATCGCCGTCATCGGAATGCAAATCGCGGACGTCGGCAAAGGCCAGACGGTAACGTTCCGTGCCCTGCCCGGCGCTCTGGCGTCCCTCAATTTCGCAGGTAATATCACTGATGACCGGTAGTGCCAGATAGATGTCATGACTGCCCTGACGGGAAAGATCGAGAGGCTGAAAAGGCACCGGCAATTGATCTTGCCCCGGAATACTGAATACGGTGCCGTCCGGCATACACCCATCGGCACTGTCCAGCATGAGTTTCCCCTGAGCCAGCAGCTCTGTGTTGATCGACAGCGAGGTAAATCCCCAGGCAAAATCATCCTGCGCATTGATACGCTGGTTCAGCAGATAGTCCTGATTACGCTGCTGTTGCTGAAAATGCTGCGGCAGAGCAAATAACCCCTCCTGCCAGATCACCCTATTTTTCATGGTCGCCATCGTCAGTTTTCCTCTTTTTTCAGTTCGATACTGCCCTGTCGGACATGCACCAGCAGGCGGTAGCTGTGACCTGTACCTTCCACGGGTTCGATTTGTTTCCATTCGGTGGTCTGGTCATCAGAAAAATAGGCCACAACGCCAATGAATTGTGTTTTCTCATCCAGTTTCACTGGCGGCAGGGTCTTCATCGTGTCCGGCAGCAAGCTGAAATCCTGGTGGTCGATATAGTTTTTGCCCAGCACATCCGGGAGCGGCGTACTGAAAATCTGGTCATAGTCAGCAGCCTGCAATTTCGAGTCGTCGCTCATATAAACCATCTGCACATCCACAGAAGCGGCTTCACCGTCAGTATTGGTATTGGTGTCCGGCTCAGTCAGCAACGTGACAGTGACCTCTGACGGTTGCTCCGCAGGCTTTCCGACCTGAATATCGGGGTCCTTGATCACCTGACCGAGCTTTTTCACTGTTTCGCAGCCTGTCAGGAGGGCGCAGAGAAACAGCGCTACCATGCAGACACGAAAAAAACGCCCTGTCATGCTTCCGGCTCCCGCTGTTTTTCACGCAGTACACGGTCATAGACCTGGGCGTACACTTCGTTAAACAGCATCTCAAATCCCTGTTGCCGACTGGAAGCTAACTCGTCGTAGTAATCGCGGTACATTTTCCAGGCTCCGGCATCATCCAGAGGCTGACGTAATTCATGACTGCGGCGGTACTGCACAAAGCGGCGCATCAGACTTTGCGGCGAGAAGGCGTCCAGCAGCACACGCAGCGATTCCACGATCGCCGCCCGGTTAGCCTCTTCGTGGTGGCGGATGTTGCGCAGGCTCTCACCGACTGCAGCGGGTGCCGCCAGATGTACCGGGCTTTTGCCTTCAGCAAACATGACGTCGAGCGCGGTGACATAATCCATATTCAGACGCAGTGGGTTATCTTCCAACGGACGCAGATGCTTGTCTGACAGGCTGTTACGACGCTGTTGCAGATCGAGTAATCCTTTGATGGCTGCCTGTAATGTCCTACCCGCTTCCTCAAGAAAATCATCGGCATCCTGCGAATTGCGGACAGCAAGTGAACTCCCCAGTCCACGCAGCAGTGGAGTAATGGCAAGATGGCGCTGTGCAAGATTTGCCGGTGAGGTAGTATCAACATGGTTCTCCTGCGGATCGGAATACACTGGCGGCAGATCCATAAACGGTTTGTCGATAACGCCATCCCTGCCGGGAGCCGCAGATCGGCTGGGGACGATCCCCGAAAGCGGATCGCCTGCAACAGTCAGTCTTTCGGTCTGTAATGCCTGAAGCGGATCGGCTGAAAAGCTGTTTACCACGGTATCCGCAAGCTGGTGCCGCTGGGGCATTCCCGGATACATGGGCTGACCGTCCGTTGTCAGCAACGCGTCTGCCAGACGGTCACGGTTGCTGACAATCGTTTCAGGTGCGGCCATTTTCTCGCTGTAAGTGACGAGCTTCCCTTCGTGGATAAAGGCTTTCAGTGCCAGTGCGCCCAACACTATCTCATCGCCCTGACGCAGGCGTACCAGCCCGGCATCCAGGGCTACCGGGGCAAGGTTAATCATCAACCCGGGCATCAGACTCTTCAGGCAAAATGCGCCATCATGCAAAACTACCCGACAGGCACGACCAGCCACTGAGCCAGCTCTGTCCTGTACCGGCCAGTGGCACTCGGGTACGTTGCCAATATCTCCACCTTCGGCGGTAAAAAGACATTTTGCTGCGCGCCCACTTTCCAGTTCATTACCGTTCATCACCTGCAACGTCAGTGAGAGCGTGGGAGAGTGCGTTTTTTCCTCAGCCATATGCAATTCCATAAAATTAATCCCTGATGTGAAGGGTGACGGACGGTGGCATTTTCGGCTGACCAATAAACGCCGTGCGCCCGATACAGGAACGGGAACGATCGCCCAGCCGCATTCCTTTTGCCTGCTCCGGGGCCAAATCAAGCCGTAAATCCCAGGCAAGCTGGTCGCGCAGCAGGAAGGAAATAAACAGGGTCAGCGCCTGGTGATTCTCGCCATCCGGTAAAAATGAGAGATAACGCGCCATTGGCAGATTACCTAACCGCAATAGGAACTTGCCGCTGCGGTCAGGCACCCTGGCGCCGAGGGTAAAATTAACGCCGATAACCGAGCGCCCCAGCACATATCCGGCGGTTCTCCGTTTCGGGTTACGCACACCCAGTCGGTTTTGCTGCGCGGGTTCAATCGCGACCTTGCGTAGCTGCCAGCTCTCAACGCTGACATCCGACAAATCAAAACAATGACTGACAAGGTTGCACACCACATCCGGCGAGCGCCCAGGCGTCGCCAGTATCCCGGCATAAGCCAGCATCTTACTGTGATTAATGGCAAGGCTGCCGCGCACACTCGGGTTGCCCAGCCCGACCAGCGAGTACATCCGCTGTGAAAAGACATCCGTTCCGCCATTGCGAAAACAGATGTAATATCGGTACTTGCGCCAGGCGTGCCAGGCAAACTGCGTCCAGCGGTGGCTGAACAGATCGAGGAATGCTTTCAACCCGTCTTCATTCTGTGCGGACTCCTGCGCCATCCGATCCAGATAGTAACCGGGCAGCGGCGACTGGCAGCCGGAGAAACCCAGGAATTTTGTGGTTAGGGAAAACTGTCCGGTATGGTTACGCTCAAGCGTACTCAGATCGCTGCCCGGAAAAGCAATACTGGCATCGGATTTGAACAACGCCACTTCCTGCTCCGGCTCGGTGCGCAGCGACGGCTCATGATTCGGATCACCATACCGACGGTACAACGACTCCATCAGCACATAAAAATTTATCCCGCGCACATCCGGGAGCAATGCAGTATCCCCTACATCAGGGCGTGCTGGCCGGTGTGTTGCCATTCCCAGGACTCCTGACTTTCTGTGTTAATGATTTTGAGGCAGTGAAATGAGTTAATACTGGCGTACAGAGCAAAAAAGCACGACAACACGGTCCCCAGCAGATAGATTTCCCCTTCACAGACAAAAGGGGCGGGATTGATCCACAGCGTGGTGGACAGCCCCCGAACCGGCACACCTTTAAACAGGCGATCTACCGGACGGGACGCCATTTTTTCTATAGCGTCCAGCTTCTGAGAAGAAAGACGAGCCTGCTGCGGATGATGAATGCCCGGCAGGTCAAAAGTCCGTAACACCTGGACCAGAGCTTCTCTGTCCAGCAGCGAGAGGTAGTTCAGGTTCATGCAGGAAATCAGCGACCAGTGCATGTCGCCATCAGTCACCGGGTACAGGGGGCGGGTCGGGCGGGTGACGTTGCTGAAAGACGCAACGGCCGGATTTTTATCAACGGCCTCACAGATATCACCGGTATGCAGTGAAGCCGGCAACATCCTGTTGGTACAGACCAGCAAGGCGGTGAACACTTCACCGTCCAGCCTGGAGTGCACCGGCAAACTGCCATCTGAGTGAACAAACGCAATCGCATGATCCAGGCCTCGGTGAAACAGCGAGGTTTTTGTCCGGTGATGCCAGTAGACCACGTCGCGCTGATGGCTGTATTCAATCTGGTGCTGAAATCCCTCAAACTCAGGCCAGAGCCGGAATTTTTTATTCTGACTGGCCGCCGGGAGCTTGCTGGAAACGGATTTAACCCGAAAGATGTCACAGGATTCTGGATACTGATGGCTGGTGCATAAGGGATACTGTGTTGCACTCCCATCCGGCCTGACAGGTTCAGAATGATGAACAAACAGATTTACCGCTGGCGTACAGTAGGGGCGCAGTGAATTCTTGCGCAGCTTAATATCCACAGGCAGCGGCAGGTTAAAACGCAGGCGCAGCGTAAAAGCGCCAACCGGAAAATGTGCAGGCAATGGAGCTGCATCTCGCAAGTGAAAAAAGAAAAAACTTTCCGGGTAGCAGAAATACTCCTGAAGCACCCGGTAGCCGCTATGAACGTTTTTCGGCCATGGCAACAACGCATCTTCCCGCTCAAACCCGGCAGCCTCCAGCCGCAGTTCCGGTAATGGCACGCGACAATCCCCGGTCACTACCTCCGCATCCATCAGTCGCTCGTTGAACCATAAATAAAGCTGATGGCGGGTATAGTCGTCTTCATTGCCCAGCCAGAAGGTAAGTTTATTGAGATCCAGTTCGCCAGGAGAGACGTTACCCTCCGTAAAAAAGTCAATCTCAATAACCCCCTCTTTCAGACTGCTGGTGTTACGGATATCCTGAACCAACAGGGGTTGCAACCAGAGATCACGCGCCAGGGTGAAATGGCAGGGCGGCAGCACGTCTTTACTGCTCTCCCCGTTCAGTGCGCCCTGAGCAGACGTTCGTGTGCTGCTTCCCGTCTGCGTTTTTATCAGCTCATCACGGTGGATCTGAACGGAGGATTTCAGTTCCTGACGAGGCTGATATTCGATCACCGTCATGGCCGGAACCGGACGCAGATAATTGGGCCACAGCATATTAATCAAGCCGTGTGTGAATTCCGGGAACTCATCCTCCAGCTTTTGTCGCAGGCCACCGGAGAGAAAAGCGAAAGCCTCCATCAAGCGTTCCACATCAGGATCGCCTTCCTTCTCAGCCAGGAAACGGGCCAGATAAGGTTTTTCCTGTGCAAGTAGTTTGCCCAGTTGACGCAAATAATCCAGCTCTTCACGGTAGTAGCGTTCTTCGAAGGCCATCAGGTTTACCCCACACACCAGTGCTGGTGGTTATCCAGCAGAATGTCAAACTCCAGAACATCCTTTCTGTTACTGAAATCCATGTACGCCACAATATGAAAACGCAGATCCAGCGGGGCATGGCTGTCCTCTGCGGTGGTGGTTACCACCACATCCGAAATACGGGGCTCATACCGCAAAATACAACGACTGATAGCCTGAACCATCCAGTTCCGGATGTTCATGGAGTCAGGTGATTCATCATTAAAATCAGCGATCCCCAGATCCGGCGAACCGTAGCAACTACCGGAACGGGTGTTGAGTACATTGCGCAGGTTATTGCGCACAGACTGCAACAACGCCGCCTTTGGACGCTGACGTGAAGGTAAATTCACCGCCTCGCCGATACGTTCAAATAGACTGCCTCCCGACTCCCGTTCCGTTATCATGGTGGTTTATTCCCTGTCCAGGCGTCCGACCAGGGACAACTCAAACGACGCCCCCATATACTTGAAGTGCGGGCGTACACTTAGCGCAACCTGATACCAGCCAGGTTCACCTTCCACATCGGAAACTTCAATCTTCGCCTGGCGCAGCGGTTTGCGGCTGCGGACATCTGAAGGCGGGTTCTCCTGGTCAGCCACATACTGGCGAATCCAGGTGTTCAGCTCGCGTTCCAGATCTCCTCTTTCTTTCCATGAGCCAAGCTGCTCGCGTTGAAGCACTTTGATATAATGTGCTAATCTGTTGATAACAAAGAGATAAGGGAGCTGAGTACCCAGCTTATAGTTGGTTTCGGCTTCCTTCCCTTCTGCCGTATTGGGGAAAACTTTTGGTTTCTGCACCGAGTTGGCAGAGAAAAAGGCTGCATTATCAGAGCCTTTACGCATAGTCAAAGTGATAAACCCTTGATCTGCAAGCTCATACTCTCGCCTGTCGGTGATGAGAATTTCGGTTGGGACTTTGGCCTGAAGCTGACCCATTGCTTCATATAAATGCACCGGCAAATCTTTCACCGCACCACCACTTTGTGGGCCAACAATATTCGGGCACCAGCGGGTTGACATGAAACTTTCAGCCATGTTTGCCGCCAGCAGAAACGCAGTATTCCCCCACAAATAATGCTCGTGATTTTTGCTGACATTCTCATGATAATTGAAACTTTTAACCGGATTTTCATCCGGGGCATAAGGATGGCGCAGCAGGAAGCGCGGTGCAGTCAGGCCGAGATTTCGGGAATCATCTGACTCACGCAACGAACGCCATTTGGTATAAGCCGGACCTTCAAAAATAGCGGCAACATCCTTAATCCCAGGAAGCTCAGTAAACGAATCCAGACCAAAAAATTCTGGGGAAACAGAGGACAAGAACGGTGAGTGGGCCATCGCACTGACCGCGCTGATATATTTCAGCAATTTCATATCTGCGGCGGTGTTATTGAAAGCGTAGTTACCAATAACTGCGGCGATCGGCTCTCCACCAAACTGACCGAATCCGCTGGAATAGACATGCCGGTAGAACCCTGACTGGGTAATTTCAGGCGCAAATTCAAAATCATCCAGCAGTTCTTCTTTGGTAGCATGCATCAGATGAATTTTAATATTTTCTCGGGGATCTGCATGGTCAACCAGCAGTTTCAGTGAGCGCAGGAACGACTCCAGTTCCTGAAATTCTGGAGCATGAAGGATCAGATCCATCTGGCGCCCCATACGCTCATCAATATCGGCGATCATGCCATTGACAGCCAGGATATCTACAGGCTCTGCCTCATCGTCACTTTGCAACAGCGCGGTAATAAAGGCTGTAACACCCTGACGGGCGATATCGTAGCTTTCTGACTCCGGTTTAAAACGAGTCTGCGCCATAATTTCATCCAGCAAGCTGGGCGCTGTGACCAGTGTGGTGGAAGCAGGTGCCTCCGATAAGGTGATATCTGACATACTGAAGTCCTTGTACAAGTTATTTCCGACCAACGAGGCCCAGCTCCGCAATCAGTTGTTCACGGCTCTTTTCGTCATCAAGCAAAGCCTGAAGTTGTGCGCGGAAGGCAGGGATATTGCCCATAGGGCCGCGCAGCGCCACCAATGCTTCGCGTAGCTCCAGCATTTTCCGCATTTCCGGCACCCGGGCGGCAACGTTGTCCGGCGAGAGATCTGCCAGCGCTTTGACTTTCAGGTTAACGCTCATACGCGCATCCGGCGTTTCACTGAGCACAGACGGAACAATGAAATCACGTCTGATTCCGGACTGTTCCAGTACGGCATTAAAATTGTTACGGCTGATGGCAACCGGTTGGCGCTCATCGAGTGATGTGTCATCTGTGCCACCCGTCAGGTTGCCAGTAACCAGCAGGTTTAGCGGCAGTTCCACTTCTGCTGTCTGGTTTCCTGTCTTAGGGGTGAATTTAATATTTACGCGTTCCTTCGGTGCAACACTGCCACCACTGTCATTTTTTTTGCTGCTCATAAAAATAGTCCATAAGGTTATCGTTCGTGCCATGAATACAGCATGTTCCGTACCACAAAAAATCACAGACGATGCCATTCCGGTGGCGGTAAAATATATCACACATCCTATTTGACCTTCATATTACGCTCAGGGAAAAATTTTAAAAGCACTTTTTATTCGAATGAAAGAGGGGTATCCTTTGTTCATTAAATAGGTTTGCCATAGACATTTCAATCTATAAACTACGCAAGATAGCGTTGATCCACCTGGGAAAAGCACTGATTAATTCTTTAAATACAGTAAGATAAATAAATCAAACAATTATATGACAATATAGTTATTTATTATATTCAGATCTGGACTTATTCATAACACAAATAAAAGAAAAGATATTTAAGAGATTCCTTACGGATTCACACAAGAGCAAGAGTAAAATTTAAAAAAGATGAATACAATATTAATTCATGATTAGCCAATGGATATTTTTATTGAATTCAGAGTGCGCACAAAAAGCGAAAATATTATCTCAGATATATGTCTAGTTTATATAAATAAGGCTTTCAGAGATTTTAAATTGTACTTTCCCGTCTGCCATCCATTCGGTTTACCTGTAAGCCGAATGCAGAAAAATGAAGCGGTTCCTGTGGTGAACCGTCTCACGTTCTACCTGTCGGGGATTAACGACAGGTCATTGTAAGTAGTCGCTGATAACATTCACAAGGAGTTTACAAATGCCTACACCGTGTTACATTTCAATCACAGGACAGACCCAGGGAAATATTACCGCAGGTGCCTTCACTGCTGATTCTGTCGGCAACATCTACGTGCAGGGCCACGAAGATGAAATGCTGGTGCAGGAGTTCCTGCATAACGTGACAGTGCCGACCGACCCACAATCTGGTCAGCCCTCAGGCCAGCGAGCCCACAAACCGTTCATCTTTACGGTGGCGCTGAATAAAGCCGTTCCTCTGCTGTACAACGCGCTCGCCTCAGGCGAAATGCTGCCAAAAACCGAACTGCACTGGTGGCGCACCTCTGTTGAAGGTAAGCAGGAGCATTATTTCACCACCCGCCTGACTGATTCGACTATCGTCGATATCAACCTGCATATGCCGCACTGCCAGGACCCATCACAGCGTGAGTTTACACAACTGCTCGCAGTGAAATTGGCCTACCGCAAAATCGAGTGGGAACACATAAAGTCAGGCACTTCCGGTGCCGATGACTGGCGTGCACCGCTGGAAGCATAAGTTAAACCAACAGCATCCTGCCCTTATGGGCTGGATGCTGTTTTTTTGCATTACGGCATCTGTAAAAAAGGGTTGTCAGTAAGGGGTTACGTTTTTACGGGAGATGGCAGACGCCGGAGACTTCGGCGGTAGCGTGCCTGAAGATAAGCGTAACACTGTACTGTCACAGCCGCTGGACAGCGGATGTCTGTTTTCCTGCAAACATCAGGGAGGTCAATATGTCATTAAAGGGCTGCGTTATATCACTGGTGTGGTTGCCAGTTTCGGAATGAAAGAGAACAACCGTTGGCAAATGCAATATCGCCTTCGTATACCCCCTCCCCTGTGGCGTTGCGGCCTTCGTCAAAATTTCCGTATCTTCCAGCAACAGAATATCCAGGCTATTTCCGCCACCCTTCTGAATGAAAATGGCGTAACCGACTGGACACCATCCTTCAATGCAGACCACCCATCTCACGAATTCTGCGTGCAGTATGGTGAAAACGATCAGGCTTTTTTGTCGCGCCTCTGGGCGGAAGAAGGCATTTTCTATTATGACAAACTCGCGCCGGACGGCCCAGACCAGAAGCTGACGCTGTGTGATAATGTGGCTGGCCTCTCCCCGCTAAATGACGCCATCACCTTTAACCCGAATACCACAACGGAAGTGACCAGAATGAGGACAACTGCAGAATAAGCAGAGGGCGTGCTGCTGAATTATTCTCAGGAATAAGGCATGTAGCTGTAAATATTCTGACCAATCACAAAGAGCTCAAAGCAGGATTGAGAAGAAAGATACGAAAAGCTGCGATGGACAATAACTACCTCGCGTCAGTCCTTGCGGAGTGCGGGCTTTCGTAATCTTGCCCTGAGTTCTTCTATGAATGAATAAATGTGATATTACTATAATGAGGCGTTATATGTGAGCGAATCTTATGAAGATATAAGTAAAAATAGAGAGCTTAGAATTACTCTATTTGATAAGCAGAATGAACTTATGCAGGTAATGAATAGCGTGGCCAGTAAATATATAAAGTGGAGTCTTGCCAAAGACCATTTTATCCAGGAGATAATCAGATATTCATCACAGATTGATAGGAGTGCATTTGCTGGGGCTTCAACCTTACAGGAGGCTATTGACTCACTTGACCGCGAAATTGCATCGCTGAGAAAACAAGATGAGGAACTAACTAAAAATCAAATGAGGCAGTTTGTTGTCGTTCGCCCTGTTAATGTAGAGCATTCAAGAGGGAGTAGTGGCACAGATGCCATTAATGTAGATCTATTCATCGCCGGAGTTGGGTTTATTTCCGGTGGATTACAGGTTGTTGCTGGCGTTGGAATGATGAGCTCTGGTGCAGGAATAATCCCTGGTGTATTATTAACACTCCATGGTATTAATAACCTCATAGAGAATGGCTATTATTTACTCTATCAAGAGAGTTTTACTGGTCCTTTACGATTTATTTATGAAGACGTGGGTAATCTCTTTGGGCTAGATACTAAAACATCGGATACCATTTACACATTTGTTGACGTGGGATTATCATTAAACGGTATGTTTGGGTATAAGTTAGCGGAGGACGTCCAAAGGCTTTACCGATATGTGAACGCAGATTTACTTTGGGGTATGAAAACGATGGGGATAAATCTAATGGGACCAGGTGATCGTGTAATAGAAATATTAGGCGACGCCAACACATTAATAGGACAATGGAGAGCTAACCAATGAGCATACTCATTATTATTGAGTCTTTGACTATTAAAGTTAACCTTCTGTATGTAGTGTTTTCATTGTTTGGCTTACATGTTAACTTCCTTATATTAAAAAAAATCCTGACTCCAGAAGAGTCAATGCAAAATGTCTATGCATTATTAATATCATTGATGTTACCTTTTTTCCATTTTTATGTTTTCCATTTTGGAGTGATACCATTTATTGATATTGAATTAAATGACAATATCCCTCTGTACTATATTTCTTTTGGGCTTGCCTGGCTTAGCGGATTGCCTTATATAATCGCAAGACGATTATATACATAGAAAATAGCGGAATAGTATAAGCTTATTGGAAAATGAAGGAATTATTGATGAGCATCCTCATTCTTATCGAATCTTTGAGCAATAAAATTAATTTCCTGTATGTGGCATTTTCTTTGTTTGGCTTACATGTTAACTTCCTTATTGTAAAGAAACTTCTGACATCAGAAGAGTTAATGCCACATTTTTATGCAATACTAACATCATTGGTGTTACCTTTTTTCCATTTTTATGTTTTCCATTTTGGAGTGATACCATTTATTGATATTGAATTAAATGACAATATCCCTCTGTACTATATTTCTTTTGGGCTTGCCTGGCTTAGCGGATTGCCTTATATAATTGCCAGGCGATTATATACATAGGAGATAACGAAATAGTATAAGTACTATTGAAAAATGAAGGATTTATTAGAATGAGCATTCTCATTCTTATCGAGTCTTTAACCAATAAAACTAACTTTCTGTATGTCGTGTTTTCATTGCTTGGAATACATATTAACTTCCTTATTGTAAAAAAACTTCTGAATTCATCTGAGTTAATACCGCATTTCTATGCAATCATAATATAAATGATATTGCCTTTTTTCCATTTATATGTGTTTAACTTTGGCATGATACCCCTCTTTGATATTAACATCAGTAGTAACATTGCTTTGTATTATATATCATTTGCCTAAGTTTTATTAGTTTATTTCCTTACATAGTTGCAAGGCATTTATATATATAATAAAAACCATTATAAGCACCTCATAGAATTAGCCATATTATTAACATGCCAGACATCTTATTTAAGATATGCAACTTATACCCCACCATATTAATTATAAATGCGATTAATCCATACCCGATGGTCGTCATCTAACTTCATCAAATTTTAATAATATTATTGCATAAGGATAAACAGATATGTCATTAAAAGGACTGCGTTTTACACTGGAAGTGGATGGTCAGACGCCGGACACCTTTGCAGTAGTGAATTTCCTGTTGAAGCAGAATTTTTCCTTCCCGTTTGAACTAAACGTGGATGTTGCCAGTAAGGAGTTTGGTCTGGCGGCAAGTGCATTACTGGAAAAAAAAGCCACGCTGACTATCTGGCAAGGAGTTAAAGCGCTGCGTTATGTCATCGGCGTTGTATCAGGATTCGTGATAAAAGAGAACAATCGCTGGCAAATGCAGTATCGCCTCAATATCCAGCCGCCTCTATGGCGTAGCGGCTTACGCCAGAACTTCCGTATCTTCCAGCAGCAGAACATCCAGGCCATTTCCGCCACCCTGCTGAATGAAAATGGTGTTACTGACTGGACACCTTCCTTTAATACCGATCACCCTAATCGCGAGTTTTGCGTGCAGTATGGTGAAAGCGATCTGGCGTTTTTATCACGCCTGTGGGCTGAGGAAGGTATTTTCTTTTATGACAAACTGGCGTCAGATGGCCCGGATCAGAAGCTGATATTGTGTGATGATGTGGCAGGTCTGACACCAATAAAAGACGCTATCACCTTCAACCCGAACACCCGGACAGAATCCACCGATGAGTGTATCACCGCGTTTCATTATGAAGCGAGTGTCCGCCCCTCTTCGGTACTGAGCAAAGATTACACCTTCAAGACCCCCGGCTGGGAAGGCAAATATACTCAGCAGGGCGAAAACCTGAACAACCAGTTCACACAATATGAAATCTATGACTATCCAGGACGTTTCAAGGATGAGCAGCACGGACAGGATTTTACCCGCTACCAGATGGACGGGCAGCGTAATAATGCGGAAATCGGCAGAGGTGCCAGCAATTCCCCGAAATTGTGGCCCGGAACCCGTTTCATGCTGAAGAACCATCCACAGGAAACTCTGAACCAGGAATGGCAGGTGGTAAAAAGTACTCTTATCGGACAGCAGCCACAGGCATTGCATGGCAACCAAGGGAATGGAACCACACTGGACAACCAGTTTAGCGTAATCCCCGCCGATCGCACCTGGCGTTCTCAACCCAAACCTAAACCCAGAGTGGACGGGCCACAAAGCGCCATCGTCACCGGCCCGGCAGGCGAGGAAATCTTCTGTGATGAGCATGGCCGGGTGCGGGTGAAATTTCACTGGGACAGATACAACCAGAAAGATGAAAACAGCTCCTGCTGGGTGCGGGTATCGCAGGCATGGGCCGGACCGGGGTTCGGCAACCTTGCCATCCCACGAATAGATCAGGAAGTCATTGTCGACTTCCTCAACGGCGACCCGGACCAGCCCATCATCATGGGGCGTACCTACCACCAGGATAACCGCTCACCCGGTGGCCTGCCCGGCACCAAAACACAGATGACCATCCGCTCAAAGACCTACAAAGGCAGTGGCTTTAACGAACTGCGCTTTGAGGATGCGACCAGCAAAGAACAGCTCTATATGCACGCCCAGAAGGATATGGTGACAGAGGTACTGCATGACCGGACCACGACGGTGGATCACGACCATACCGAAACCGTGAAGAATAACCAGACGGTCACGGTGGTTGTGGGCCAGACAGTCAATGTGGGCAGCAAGAATGCAGGCGGACACGACCAGAAAGTCACTGTCGCACATGATCAAACTGTCACAGTTCAGAATAATCAAACGCTGAAGGTCACAAAGGATCGTGAGAAGAAGGTCGGCGGCGATCAGACTACCGAAATTACCGGGAATGACACCGAAACCGTGGTGAAAGATCAGAAGGTCAACGTTAAGCAAAGCTATACGCTCGATGTCGCCAATATCACCACGATCAAATCCGGCGACAAAATCGAACTGATATGCGGTAAAAGCTCCATCACGCTGGAAAGCAGTGGAAAAATAACCATATCCGGGCAGGAGTTTGATTTCACTGCGGGTGGTCCGGCGAACATCAAAGGCAAAGACGTATTCATCAACTGAGGCGTGAAGAATGGAATTTAGAAATCTGACGCCGTTTTCAGTAATGCAATATGCAATGGATGACAAACACAACGAGCGTCATTGTGTGGTCGCCATGAAAACCGGCTTCCGGCTGAAACAGGACGAGGATGGTCAGTGGCAGGCGCAACTGATGGAAAACCCACCGCTGCCGCTCTGTATGGAAGATGAGTATTCCGGAGAAATGAATGTTTCGCCGGTTCTGCGTGAAAGCGACCTCGCTCCCCTGAAACCCGCTTGTGACGTCATCATTAACGGAACGGCTTATACACCGGGTGGTGTCGCCGTACCGGAGATGATAGCAAGCGTGCTGATGCGTTCAGCATCAGGTGAGGTTCTGCTGGACAAAAAGCTGCGGGTGACAGGGAAGCGCTTTTATCAGCGCCAGGCCCTGACCGGGCAATGGTTCGAAACCGAACCGGAACCATTTACCTCCCTGCCCCTGGACTACCGCTATGCCTTTGGCGGCGAGTGCCGCGTGGAGGCCGACAGCGAATATTCCAGCCGCATTCCTGAAGAATACCGTCTTACCGAAGACCAGCGTCGCGAGCACCCCGACCAGGAAAATCCCCCGCTGGCGCACATGGCCTGTCCGGTCAATCCGCTGGGACTGGGCTATATGCAGCAGTGGTATCTGCGAGCCTGTAGCATCCAACAGATCGAAGCCCCCCGCATTATCGCCGTGGACAGCCCGTTTACCCTGCAACACTTCACCGCCTGCCTTGACGGGAAAGCTGACTGGTTCGCACCTGAATTCCAGCCTGCCGGTTTTGGTGCGGTTGGCCGGGCCTGGTGGCCACGGCTGCTGCTGGCGGGAACCTATGACCAGGAGTGGCTGGAAACGCAGCACCCTGACCTGCCGGATGATTTTGATTTTAACTACTGGAACTGCGCGCCGGATGATCAGCGTATCCCCTTTCCGCTGCCGGGGCAGGAATTTGTGCTGACGGGATTTCGTCCGCAGGGTGATATCCATTTCACCCTGCCAGCACACGAGGGTCGCCTTCTGCTGCGGGCCGTGAGCGGGCACCGTATGCCGCTGCCCATGCTGCTGGACACCGTGGAAATCAATACTGACACACTGACCGTGGCGCAGACCTGGCGCTTTCTGCTGCCAAACAACACGCCACCGGTGCGGGTGCTGGAAGCACGGTACAGAACAAGGAGTGCATAAGGATGGCAGATAATTTTACAGCCCGTCAGAACGGGCAGTGGAAGGTCGTCAGCACCAAACCGGACGTCTGTAAAACGCCAAGGGGCGACTCCACGCCGCCGGTCCCCTACCCCGTGACGGCCAACATGGCCTCAGCGGTGATGGTAGTGCAGTCAGTGAAACTGAACGGCTGCCCGGCAGTGGTGCTTAATCAGAGCAGCATTCCGCAGACTCTGGGTGATTCGCCCGGCGCCGCCAAAGGCGTCAGCAGCGGGACAGTGGGTGACGTCTGCGAACCCAAAGGTCACAGCGAAACGGTATTCATTGGTGGTAAACCGATACTGCGACACAACGACGAGTTCTGGATGAACAGCCGCAACACCATCGGGCTGATAGTAGGCCAGCCCCCTCCGGCGGGTGTTTCTGCCGAAGAAGCCGACCCGCCGGAAGAGCCAGAAACCGAAGAGGAAGAAGAGGAAGGTGGCTGGCTTGACTGGGTGCAAACCGGGCTGGATATTGCGGGATTTATTCCGGTGTTTGGCGGTCTGGCTGACCTGGCGAATGCGGGTATCAGCGCGGCGCGGGGAAATTATCTTGAGGCAGCAGCATCACTGGTTGCCGCAGTGCCGGGGATTGGCGATGCAGCTGCGGCGGCAAAGATGGCCGTTAAGGGAGCCAGAGCCGCCGGGAAGATGAGCGCAAAAGCGGCAGCAAAGGCCGCTGCAAAGGCAGCAAGAGCAGCAGCCAAAGCGGCAAGAGCGGCGGCGGCTGCCGCTAAAGCTGCAGCAAAGGCCGCTAAAGAGAAGCTCAACGGCGGGATAGTTAAGGGATTGAAGGAACTTAAGGAAAACACAGGTGAAAAACTTGAAGAACTGTTTTGTGACAGTGACCCTGTGGATGTGGTTACCGGTTCTCTCATTCAGCAACTCAGTGTCCTCAGCCTGCCCGGTTCCCTGCCGCTGACGCTTTCACGGTTTTACCGCTCGCAGGCCAGAGAGACGGGGACATTTGGCCCCAAATGGACAGATGAATGGGCCTGCTCGCTGGTCGCACACGCCGACGGTAATCTGCATTTTACCGACAGTACTGGCGTGGTGCTTTATTTCCCCATCCCGCAGGACGGTATTTTCCACAATGCCATCAACTTCCGCATAAGCCGTTACCGGCTGAACGGGAATATGGCCGGAGAACTGACGGTTTTCGACCGCCGTGCACAGCAAACACGGGTGTTTGCTCCTGCGGATACGGGTGTCTGGCTGTTATCCGCTGTCCACGATAACTACGGCAACCGGATAGACTTTACCCGTACAGATGACCTGCTGACGGAAATTTGCCACAGCGACGGCTACACGCTTTCGCTTAACTGGCAACAGCAACAACTGATGAACATTGATCTGGTGGCGCCGCAGCGCCAGCGTCTGGTCACCTGCCAGTATGACAATAATGGCTATCTTGCAGAGTGCGATACTTTCCAGTTTACCCATTTATGGCATGAATACACTTCAGAAGGATTTATGACCCGCTGGCGGGACACGGATAAAACACAGGTCAGTTACTGCTATGACGAAACCGGAAGAGTTACAGAAGTTTCAACGCCGGAAGGTTATTACAACGACCACTTTATCTATAACGATGAAGAACGCTGTACCACCTATCTGGATGCAGAGGGCGGAAAAAAACTTTACCGCTACAACGGAGATAATCTCGTCATCAGCATCACCGATGCGCTGGGGCGTGAAGAAACGTCTGAATGGGAAGGAACACTGCTCCAGTCACGCACCGATGCGCTGGGGCGTACCACGGCGTATGAATATAACAATGAAGGCGATATCAGCCGGGTGTCTCTGCCGGGCGGCTACAGCCTGTATTACCACTACAATGATGCCGGACAGTTATCCCGTCTGACTCTGCCTGGCGACCAGGAATGGCGGTGGGACTACGACGATAAAGGCAGCATGGTCTGCCTGACCGACCCGCAGGGCCGGAAACAGCAGTTCAGCTACAGTGAACAGGGCGATTTACTGGCGCGCATTTTGCCCGGTGGAGCCACCTGGCGCTGGAGTCACGACGCCCTGCATCAGGTCCGTGAAACCGTCGCCCCGGATGGCGGCATTACGCAAACCGAACAGGATATGCTGGGTCGCCTGCTGAATGTGAAAGACCCGCTGGGTTTCACCACGCAGTTCCGCCACAGCAAAAACCACGCCGGGCCGCTGGGCAGCGTGGAGGAAATTAACCGCCCGGACGGCGTGCGGGAGCTGATGAGTCAGAACGGTGAAAAACTCCCGGAGAGCTTCACTGATGGCGAGGGTAAAACCACCCGCTACGAATACGGTGCATTTGACCTGCTGACAGCCGTAATCCGTCCGGATGGTGAACGACTGGAATGTCGCTACGACAAACTGACCCGCCTGACCGAAATCACCAACGCCGAAGGTGAACACTATCGCCTGGCATATGACCTGGCCGGCAACTGGTTGCAGAAACCGACTTTACCGGACGCACGCTGACCTACACCTACGATGCTGCGGGGCGCTGCATCCGCACCTCTTTCCCGGACGGCACACACCTGAACCGCCGCTATAACGTGACCGACCAGGTGACAGAAGAGGAAGTCACACAGGGCGACAGCGACCGTATCCTGAGTACCACCGCCTTTCGCTATGACACGCTGTGCCGTCTGGTAGAAGCAAAGAACGATGATGCCATTGTTACGTATGAATATGATAACGCCAGCCATCTTATAGCTGAAACCCTCAACGGCAGGCGCACGGAATATGCTTACGACTTAAATCTGGACACAGTTTCACAGCGCACCACAGCCGGACTGACGGAACACTTCACTCACGGGTTAATGGGTGAGCTGAAATCATGGCAACTGGCAGACCATGCCCCGCTGACGTTTGAGCACGACCTGCGCGGCCTGGAAACCTCAAGAAAAAGCGAAGCCGGATTTTACCAGCAACTGGGTTATACACAGACCGGGATGTTGACGAAGCAGAAAGCGGGCAGCCAGGCTGAACCGGATGCCCATAATAAAAACCTGCAACGTCAGTGGCTGTACGACAAAGCCTACAACCTGACCATGATAGCGGACTCGCTGCGCGGGACGATGTTCAACAGCCTGACGGACAACGACCAGATAAGCCATGCCACCTGGACCGGCAGCGGCAATGTACCGATGTGCGAGGAGCGCTTCAGTTACGATAAAAACCTGAACATCACCCGCCGCCAGACCTGGGTCAATGAGGTGCTGGACAGCGAATCGCACCAGCAGCAACAGCATGGCCGGGTGATAACCAGAGAGCATAAAGGCTGGCGGCATCAGACACACCGTATCAATCCGGACACCGGCAAGCCGGAGGAAGGAAAATTTGTAAGGGTGGTGAATGAACACAACATCACCTGGAAGTACGACGCTAACGGCCGTCTGGTCGAAAAGCTGGTCGATAAAGGCGGCTACCGCCCTCTCCTGTGGCGCTACCGCTGGGATGCACGCAGTCAGCTTACCGGACTGGAAACACCTGATGGCGAACGCTGGGAGTATAAATACGACCCGTTCGGCAGACGTATCAGCAAACGCTGTACCAACCACGACAAACCCGGTACAGATTTCCACTGGAACGGCGACCAGTTAACGGAGGAAATTCCGGTCAACTCCGAAGGAGAGCCGGAGTATGAAAACGCCATCCGCTGGATATATGAGCCGGGGAGTTTTACACCTCTGGCGCGATATGAAAAGGGCCAGCTGCATTATGCAGTGACCGACACCGTCGGGCGCATCCAGGAGTTGCTGACCGAAGAAGGCACCATCGTCTGGCGGGGTAAGCAACAACTCTGGGGCCGTGAAGAGAGTGTGAATGACGCTAACCTCACCTGCCGGTTACGTTTTCCGGGACAGTATGAGGATGCGGAATCGGGACTGTACTATAACCGGTTCCGGTACTATGATTGTGAAACAGGGCAGTATCTGTGTGCTGATCCGATAGGATTGGCAGGTGGGGCTAATCCTTATGGTTACGTCAATAATCCACTGAAATATATTGATTTTTTAGGATTAAGACCTAACAAAGGTGCATACAGAGATACGGGAGGGCACCATGTTTACTCAAAAGCTGGATTTAAAAATACCCCAAATTATAATCCACGAGACGCATTTTCAATAAGTTACGATTATATTGAAAGTATGGGCTGGAACCATAGCGATATGACCACGCATCAAAGACGAGCGTTTAAAGCCCTGTATGAAAGTGGAAAATGCAATACTTTAAAGGAGCATACAAAAATAGCAGTTGACGCCCTAATGGCTGGCGGTGCAACAAAACAAGAGGCGAGAAGCTTGGTCGCAGAAGCGCTTCGAGATCTTCGGAAAAATAAAACAGTTACACCGTCTAATATTCCTTGGTACACATAGGTGGTTATATTTATGAATGACAAAGATATTTTAAATGAGTTTGGGGTAACGCTGATGGCATCGGTTCGGGATCGCTCTATTAGTAAGCTCGAGCAAGCTCAATCTGGCGCATTAAAAGGCTCAAGCGGAAAAATACTTTGCGATTTATTTACCCAATTCAATAACGAACAACAAAAGGTAATAAAAAAGCTTATTGTGGAGTTTATTGATAATACTATTTTTAACACTCTTTCCATGTTTGAGGAGGAGGAGAGCAAAAAAATCCTAGTTCATGGCGTAGATATTAATGAAATTAGTGATGGGTTGTGTGGTGAGTTATTTACAGAAGACGGATGGATAAGTCAATTTAGTAAATATGATGAATAAGTTAACCGAATTTTCTAAGAAGGTGTGAAGATGTGGAGTTAGGGTCGTAGCGTAACTGATTCTATCACTACGACTTGGATTGCAAGTGATATGTTTTAATGCACTATATACGTAGGTGATATTACGATTCACAAGATGGGTAGATTGCGCATCCTGACCCGATAGGGCTAATGGGAGGAATAAATCCTTATGGTTATGTCTGCAACCCTCTAGAATATATCGATTTCTTAGGATTAAGCCCTGATATTACCTTTAATAAAACTCATCAAGATTCATTACCAAAACCTAAAGGCACAGGTTCTAATGGTGGTAGACTACAATCACATCATGGTTTGCAACAAGAATGGTCAAAACACAATTTACCTGGATATGACCCTAAACTGGCACCAACGGTGACTATAGAAACTGGCAAAGGATTACCACATACGGCGATCTCAAATGCACAAAACGCCCGACGGGATGCTCGCATAGCACAAGGAAAATGTAAGTGGTCATCGTCTTTGCAAGATGAATTAATGAATATTGTTAATGACTTCCGTAGTACGGTTTTTGATGACGCAACCATAAGTAAAATACTTGATCAACAATATAAAATGCTTGATAAATTAAAAATTGATTACACGAAGGTAATCCTATGACTAATATATCTTTTTTTACGATGCATGAAAAATTCCGACTCGAGGTATACAAACCCGCTTCAAGTAAGAATGATATGGAACAAATGAAAAATCATTTTAAGGATATTGGTATCCCTGATGAATATTCAGCATTTGTATCACAAATGACTGAGGCTGAGATTCTTGTTATGAATGAGTCCTACATAAGAATATGGGGGGCTGAAGGTTGTATAGAAATGAATGATGCCTACCATATTCAGAAATATATACCCAACTCATTAGCTATAGGTGATAATGAAGGTGGGAAAGTTATTTTATATGCTTCAGGTAAAGATGGGTATGGTCTGTACCAAGTAGGTTTTGGTGATCTAGATATCAATGATGCAGAGTTTATCTCATCATCACTAACCCAATTATTAATTTATGGCATTGGCGCTGATAAGTTTATTTAATCCCTGCCAAAGTAAAGGGAGTGCCAATATTTTAATGCAAACGGTTATGGCACTTAAATACGATCCGTTCGGCAGACGAATCAGCAAACGCTGTACCGACCTGCCAGTTACGTTTTCCAGGATAGTATGAGGATGCGGAATCGGGGTTGTATTACAACCGGTTCCGATACTATGATTGCGATACGGGGCAGTATCTGTGTGCGGACCCGATAGGGCTGGATGGTGGGGTTAATCCTTACAATTACGTCAAAAATCCTCTTAAACTGATCGATCCTCTGGGACTATGCCCCAAAACTGGTAGTGAATCCGAAGGGATCGTTTATTTGAGGACTAATCCTGAGACTGGTGAAATATATGTTGGTCAGGCAAAATCGGATGCAAGATTTTCGGCTCGCCAAGGAGAACATAATTCAGCATTAGGTGTTGAACATCAATATGAGATTTTAGGAAGAGCAAAACCAGGTACAGACCTTGATGTTTTGGAAGAAACAAAAATTAGAGAAATGGGTGGAATAAAAGAAACATCAAGAGGAACTCCTAAAGGAGGTACCTTGGCAAATAAGCGACATCAGATGTCTGATGCTCGATATAAATCAAACGGCGGAACAACACCGATGCCATATTAGTGAGGGAGAAATCATGACAACAAATAAGAGAAGACGAAAACAGTCGTGGGATGTTGGAGATATGTTTACTGTTCCGTTGTCAGATGGAACATATTGCATTGGAAAAGTTGTTGGCTTCGAACCAAAGGCATTAAATAGTGCAATTTGTGCATTTTATGCTCATCGCATGGATGAAATTCCTAGTTCAGAACCAGTACTAAATGATAATGACCTAATTTCAATTTTGTTTGTTACTCGAGATCTTCTTGATTCTGGGGATTGGAAGGTATTTTCACAGTACTCTGATGCTTTCCCTATTGATAAATATTTGAATCTAACCGATCTCCAGAGCAATGGATTTATCGGGGTAAAATCTATCGGCTCAGGATTAATAATTAAATTAATGAATGCATATTACTCTCTAACTCCTTGGAATGCATTTTATGACCCAAATTATCTTGATTCATTGTTGATTTCACCGGATAAAAAACCAAAAAATGTTTTATTGAAATAAAAACAACCGGGGATAATTACTTTGTCCCCGGTTATTTTATTATCATCAAATACTGCCTAACCCGCTAAGCAACCAGCTCCTTCATCCCCATCGCCGCCTCTTTAAACTGGAATAGTTCAGCCTTCAGGGCCTGCACTTCACTGGTGTCCGCAATAATCGTCAGCACGCCATCCGATATTTTCACCGTCACCCCCGTCCCGGTCTCAAATCCCGCCTCAGCCAGCCAGTCGCCTTTAAGGGTCAGGCCGGGACTGCGTGAATAACACATGGTCATTTTGCTGTCTGCTGGCGCAGGAGTCATGATGCCCTGCACCAGGTACGTGAAACCGTTGCCCCTGACGGCGGCATCACGCAGACCGAACAGGATATTCTGGGTCGCCTGCTGAGTGTGAAAGACCCGCTGGGTTTCACCACGCAGTTCCGCCACAGCAAAACACACGCCGGGCCGCTGGGCAGCGTGGAAGAAATCAACCGCCCGGACGGCGTGCGTGAACTGATGCGCCAGAACAGCGAAAAACTGCCGGAGAGCGTCACCGACGGCGAGGGAAAAACCACCCGCTACGAATACGGCGCGTTTGACCTGCTGACAGCCGTAATCCGCCCGGACGGTGAACGGCTGGAGTGCCGCTACGATAAACTCACCCGCCTGACCGAAATCACCAACGCCGAAGGCGAACACTATCGCCTGGCATATGACCTGGCCGGGCAACTGGTCGCAGAAACCGACTTTACCGGCCGCACGCTGACCTACACCTACGATGCTGCGGGGCGCTGCATCCGCACCTCTTTCCCGGACGGCACGCACCTGAACCGCCGCTATAACGTGACCGACCAGGTGACAGACGAGGAAGTCACACAGGGCGACAGCGACCGTATTCTGAGTGCCACCCGGTTCTGCTATGACACGCTGTGTCGTCTGGTGGAGGCAAAAAATGACGATGCCACCGTTACGTATGAATATGATAACGCCAGCCATCTTATAGCTGAAACCCTCAGCGGCAGGCGTACGGAATATGCTTACGACTTAAATCTGGACACGGTTTCACAGCGCACCACAGCCGGACTGACGGAACACTTCACTCACGGGTTAATGGGTGAGCTGAAAGCCTGGCAGATAGCGGACCATGCTCCCCTGACCTTCACCCACGACCTGCGCGGCCTTGAAATCTCCAGACAGAGCGAGGCCGGATTTTACCAGACCCTGGGTTATACACAGACCGGGATGCTGACGAAGCAGAAAGCGGGCAGCCAGGCCGGACCGGATGCCCGCGATAAAAACCTGCAACGTCAGTGGCTGTACGACAAAGCCTACAACCTGACCATGACAGCGGACTCGCTGCGCGGGACGATGTTCAACAGCGTGACGGCCAACGACCAGATAAGCCATGCCACCTGGACGGGCAGCGGTAATGTACCGATGTGCGAGGAGCGGTTCACCTACGATAAAAACCTGAACCTCACCCGCCGCCAGACCTGGGTCAATGAGGTGCTGGACAGCGAATCACACCAGCAGCAATAGCATGGGCGGGTTGTTTCCAGAGAGCACAAAGGCTGGCGGCATCAGACACACCGCATCAATCCGGACACCGGCAAGCCGGAGGAAGGAAAATTTGTAAGGGTGGTGAATGAACACAACATCACCTGGAAGTACGACGCTAACGGGCGGCTGGTCGAAAAACTGGTTGATAAAGGCGGCTACCGCCCTCTCCTGTGGCGCTACCGCTGGGATGCCCGCAGCCAGTTGACCGGACTGGAGACACCGGAAGGCGAACGCTGGGAGTATAAGTACGACCCGTTCGGCAGACGTATCAGCAAACGCTGTACCAACCACGACAAACCCGGCATGGACTTCCACTGGAATGGTGACCAGCTAACGGCGGAAATTCCGGTTGGCGCTGACGGCAAACAGGAAGACGAAAACACTATTCGCTGGATATACGAGCCGGGAAGTTTTACCCCGATAGCCCGTTATGAAAAAGGACAGCTGCATTATACAGTGACCGACACCGTCGGGCGCATCCAGGAGTTGCTGACCGAAGAAAGCACCATCGCCTGGCGCGGTAAACAGCAACTCTGGGGCCGTGAAGAGTGTGTGAATGACGCCAAACTCACCTGCCGATTACGTTTTCCGGGGCAGTATGAGGATGAAGAATCCGGGTTGTATTACAACCGGTTCCGGTACTATGATTGCGAGACGGGGCAGTATCTGTGTGCGGACCCGTTAGGAGTAAAAGGCGGAATAAACCTTTATGGATATGTTAAAAATCCACAAAATATCGTTGATCCATTAGGGTTATCATGGTTAGGGAAACTACGAAGTGCTGGTAAAAGTGACCCCTGTGGATTAACTAATCCGCATGGTCACCATATTGTGTTTAAAGGGGATTTTACTGGAGATCCTAGGGGACCATTTGTTAACCATAGCAAAAATATACTTGCCAAGTATGGCATTGACCCAGTAAATGATATAGCTAATCTAATGTGGGCATCGAATATTGAAGGTGTTCATACAACGGATAATGCCAGGTCTGTTGCCTTAAAATTAACGCAAGCAGATTTAGACATTAGCGATAGACTTGATAAAGGACTAATATGTAAAATAAGAGCAGCAAAAGAAATGCGTGAAGCTCTTCAGAATATTGGTTTGGATGTATTCGGAGGATATTAGAGTGAAATTTCATGACGAGTTTAGATATAATCTAGCAACAGCAGTGAAACATGATTATTTAGATCTTCGGAATAAAATAATTAATGAGGAATTTTATGCTGGTTGTTTAGTTATTGATGAAGATGTGTCTGGGATGTTCCTTATTTTTAATACAATAGAATACTTAAAAGAGAAAGATAGTGTCTTATTCAAAAAAGATCCATATGCAGAGTTCAGAAAAATGCTCGCCCCTGAAGAGTTTCAAAAATCATTTGGGCAATATGAAAAATTAACAATGAGTACTAAATGGATTCCAGATGATTGGGGATATGGGAATAATTTATTAGAAGACAGTTTGATTAACAAGTTAAATTTAATTCTTCATAATAAAAGCGAATCACTACAACACTCCGAACGCATAAATTTTGAAAGAAAAATTCATAAGGCAATGATGGATTCTCTCTTATCATTAAAAATGTATATAAAAGAAAGTCTAAATAGCGATATTTTTTTATTTATGTCGGTAACTGATTCTAAAAATTCAAAATTAATTGAAAATAAATCCGCCAAGAAATTAAACACAGAAATTAGCTACAATGAATTTATAAAACAGAGAAATATAGTTACAGATGACTAATTGATATAACTAACACCTGGCGCTGGCGTCATGATGCCCTGCACCAGGTACGTGAAACCGTTGCCCCTGACGGCGGCATTACGCAGACCGAACAGGATATTCTGGGTCGCCTGCTGAGTGTGAAAGACCCGCTGGGTTTCACCACGCAGTTCCGCCACAGCAAAAACCACGCCGGGCCGCTGGGCAGCGTGGAAGAAATCAACCGCCCGGACGGCGTGCGGGAGCTGATGAGTCAGAACGGTGAAAAACTCCCGGAGAGCTTCACTGATGGCGAGGGTAAAACCACCCGCTACGAATATGGTGCATTTGACCTGCTGACAGCCGTAATCCGTCCGGATGGTGAACGACTGGAATGTCGCTACGACAAACTGACCCGCCTGACCGAAATCACCAACGCCGAAGGTGAACACTATCGCCCTGGCATATGACCTGGCCGGGCAACTGGTTGCAGAAACCGACTTTACCGGACGCACGCTGACCTACACCTACGATGCTGCGGGGCGCTGCATCCGCACCTCTTTCCCGGACGGCACACACCTGAACCGCCGCTATAACGTGACCGACCAGGTGACAGACGAGGAAGTCACACAGGGCGACAGCGACCGTATTCTGAGTGCCACCCGGTTCTGCTATGACACGCTGTGTCGTCTGGTGGAGGCAAAAAATGACGATGCCACCGTTACGTATGAATATGATAACGCCAGCCATCTTATAGCTGAAACCCTCAACGGCAGGCGTACGGAATATGCTTACGACTTAAATCTGGACACGGTTTCACAGCGCACCACAGCCGGACTGACGGAACACTTCACTCACGGGTTAATGGGTGAGCTGAAAGCCTGGCAGATAGCGGACCATGCTCCCCTGACCTTCACCCACGACCTGCGCGGCCTTGAAATCTCCAGACAGAGCGAGGCCGGATTTTACCAGCAACTGGGTTATACACAGACCGGGATGCTGACGAAGCAGAAAGCGGGCAGCCAGGCCGAACCGGATGCCCACGATAAAAACCTGCAACGTCAGTGGCTGTACGACAAAGCCTACAACCTGACCATGATAGCGGACTCGCTGCGCGGGACGATGTTTAACAGCATCACGGCCAACGACCAGATAAGCCATGCCACCTGGACGGGCAGCGGTAATGTACCGATGTGCGAGGAGCGCTTCAGTTACGACAAAAACCTGAATATCACCCGCCGCCAGACCTGGGTCAATGAGGTCCTGGACAGCGAATCACACCAGCAGCAACAGCATGGGCGGGTTGTTTCCAGAGAGCACAAAGGCTGGCGGCATCAGACACACCGCATCAATCCGGAGACCGGCAAGCCGGAGGAAGGAAAATTTGTAAGGGTGGTGAATGAACACAACATCACCTGGAAGTACGACGCTAACGGGCGGCTGGTCGAAAAACTGGTTGATAAAGGCGGCTACCGCCCTCTCCTGTGGCGCTACCGCTGGGATGCACGCAGTCAGCTTACGGGGCTGGAAACGCCGGAAGGCGAACGCTGGGAGTATAAATACGACCCGTTCGGCAGACGCATCAGCAAACGCTGTACCAACCGGGACAAACCCGGCGTTGATTTTCACTGGAACGGCGACCAGTTAACGGAGGAAATTCCGGTCAACTCCGAAGGAGAGCCTGAGTATGGAAACGCCATCCGCTGGATATATGAGCCCGGCAGTTTTACCCCGCTTGCGCGTTATGAAAAGGGCCAGCTGCATTATGCAGTGACCGACACCGTCGGGCGCATCCAGGAGTTGCTGACCGAAGAAGGCACCCATCGTCTGGCGGGGTAAGCAACAACTCTGGGGCCGTGAAGAGAGTGTGAATGACGCTAACCTCACCTGCCGGTTACGTTTTCCGGGACAGTATGAGGATGCTGAATCAGGGTTGTACTACAACCGCTTCCGGTACTATGATTGTGAAACAGGGCAGTATCTGTGTGCTGACCCGATAGGGCTGGAAGGTGGGCTGAATCTGTATGCTTATGCACCTAATCCGCTATCATGGATCGACCCGTTAGGGTTGAAATGCGGTCGCTCAGGTAAACAAGCAAGGCTTAAAGAACTAGCAAATGATCCTAAACAACCCCGGCATGTTAGAGGTTGGATACAGCAAGAGTTAAACTCAATAGCAAGAGGGAAGAGAACAAATATTCGTAACCCTCCGGGCTATGAAATGGCGCATGGTCGTGGGTACGAATCATCAAAGGGATATAGTTATAAATATTCTGAACCACAGCATACCGATCTCCATAGGCGTCAGCACAAATACGATGATTATGGGCGTAAGAATAATCCACAAGCGAGTGGAAAATATGAGGATGAAGATCTATGAAATTATCGGCAAAAGAAATAGAAATTATGTCTGCCAAACCTAATAAGGACAGATATGTATATTTTATTAAAAGAATTGTCGATAGTGAGTTGCTATGGGTCTTGGATGATGGTGGTTTTGCCTTAAGTGGTGATGATAGTGGAAATGATATGCTTATGTTATGGCCCGCACGTGAATACGCAGAGGCTTGTATTGCAGAGGGTTGGGTTAATTACAAAGCGAAAGAAATAAAACTTAGTTATCTCATGAATAATTTATTACCTGATTTATCTGAAAAGAAAATTGGAATAGGTGTATTTATGGTGCCTTCGACATCTGACACACCTATTATCAGTGCTGATAGCTTATTAACAGATTTAAAAAACGAATGCCGAAAATATAATTAATAATTAAATTAGGCTGGGTATGTAATATACCCAGCCTTTATTTTTATACTTCTTTCATCGAGCTGCCGGCAATAATGGTCAGGCACCCTTCTGATATTTTCACCGTCACACTCAACCCGGTATCAAATCCCGCCTCAGCCAGCCAGTCCGCCTTTAAGGGTCAGGCCGGGGACTGCGTGAATAATACGTGGTCATTTTGCTGTCTGCTGGCGCTGGCGTCATGATGCCCTGCATCAGGTACGAGAAATCGTTGCACCAGACGGCGGCATTACGCAAACCGAACAGGATATTCTGGGTCGCCTGTTAAGCGTGAAAGACCCGCTGGGCTTCACCACACAGTTCCGTCACAGCAAAACACACGCCGGGCCGCTGGGCAGCGTGGAAGAAATCAACCGCCCGGACGGCGTGCGTGAACTGATGGCACGTTATGAAAAAGGGCAACTGCACTATGCGGTGACAGATACGGTCGGTCGTGTCCAGGAGCTGTTAACCGAAGACGGACTGATAGTCTGGAAAGGTAAGCAACAGCTCTGGGGCCGTGAAGAAGGCATCAATAAAGATGATGCTCCCACATGCAGGTTACGTTTTCCGGGACAGTATGAGGATGCTGAATCGGGACTGTACTATAACCGGTTCCGGTACTATGATCCTGTTACGGCTCAATATATTTCATCGGACCCCATTGGGCTGGATGGGGGGATTAATCCCTATGGATATGTGCATAATCCGTCAGAATGGATAGATCCATTAGGATTGGCATTCCGTTCAGGGAAAGGAACTCATCATGCAACTGCAACTCTTTACGATAGTAAAGGAAACGTAAAAGCCACAGGGCATTGGCAAAGTGGGAATATGACGCCAAATGAGAAAGCGTTGGGTTTCCCCAAGAGTAGTCTGGCAACTCATACTGAGGCTAGAATTACTGTTGACTTAAAAGATCTTGCCAAGCCTGGTGATTTGTTAGAGATTATTGGGGAATACGCGCCCTGTAAATCATGCACAAGGAAAAATGAACGATTTTAAAGAAAGTACGGGGACTGATGTTTTATACCATTGGATAGAGGATAGTATATCCAATGTGTGGTCAGCGGGAAGATAATAGCAGAAAAGGCAACCAATATGATATCAACAATTAAATTTTCAGCTAATTTTGTAAGTTGTTATACTGAACATAATGTTCCAGTCATTGGCATAGGTGACGACCCAGAAGAGCCGAAACATTATATTATAATATCGCAATTTATTGATAAAAATGAAAGCTTTGATGATTCGATCGGGTTGCAGGGGCATTTTTTTGAAAGTGAAATATCCAATGCAATCAAAAAAATACAGATAAACAAAAGCCATTTGATTATTGATATAAAGGAAGGTAAAGGGCAAAAAATTGGGATTGATAAGATTCATATTGATTTATATATTGCAAATGAAGAGTTTGAACAATTATATCAATATATAATTGATATTTTTGATAAAAGTACCACAATAATTGAATTAAAAAAGTAACTTCAATTCTTCATCAAAACTAAGCCTACTATTGAAGATTATTAATATAGTGAACGCTTGGTAATTATATGGATGCCAAAAATAGTAGGTGATATTGGTTATGCAGTTAATATGGATAATCACAAAAACCTGAATATCACCCGCAGACAAACGTGGGTCAATGAGGTGCTGGACAGCGAATCACACCAACAGCAACAGCATGGGCGGGTTGTTTCCAGAGAGCACAAAGGCTGGCGGCATCAGACACACCGCATCAATCCGGAGACCGGCAAGCCGGAGGAAGGAAAATTTGTCCGGGTGGTGAATGAACACAACATCACCTGGAAGTACGACGCTAACGGGCGGCTGGTCGAAAAACTGGTTGATAAAGGCGGCTACCGCCCTCTCCTGTGGCGCTACCGCTGGGATGCCCGCAGCCAGTTGACCGGACTGGAGACACCGGAAGGCGAACGCTGGGAGTATAAGTACAACCCGTTCGGCAGACGTATCAGCAAACGCTGTACCAACCACGACAAACCCGGCATGGACTTCCACTGGAATGGTGACCAGCTAACGGCGGAAATTCCGGTCAATCAGGACGGTACGCAAGATGCTGAAAACAGCATCCGCTGGATATACGAGCCGGGAGATTTCACGCCAATTGCGCGTTATGAAAATGGACTACTGCATTACGCGGTAACAGATACTGTAGGTCGTATCCAGGAACTACTGACCGAAGACGGCACCATCGTCTGGCGGGGGAAACAGCAACTCTGGGGCCGCGAAGAAGGCATCAATAAAGAAGATGCGCCCACATGTCAGTTACGTTTTCCGGGGCAGTATGAGGATACAGAATCGGGACTGTACTATAACCGGTTCAGGTACTATGGTTGCGATACGGGGCAGTATCTGTGTGCTGACCCGATAGGACTGGATGGCGGGGCTAATCCTTATGGGTATGTGGCAAATCCGCTATCATGGATCGACCCGTTAGGGTTGAAATGCGGTCGCTCAGGTAAACAAGCAAGGCTTAAAGAACTAGCAAATGATCCGAAGCAACCATCATGGGTTCGGGGCTGGATAAAGAATGAGTTACGACATATTCGTAATAAAAATAGAAGAACTATCCGTTTACCCGGTAACTCAAGGAGATCTAAAGATCCGGGAAAAGTTTTAGCTCATAGAAGAGGGCAAAGGGCAAAAGATAGTAATTCTTATGAGCATTCTGATTTACAAGATGACGATCTTCATAAATTAGAACATAAACACGAAGGATATTAGGACTTATGAAAAGTGCCAAAATCGAAAACATAAAATCCCTAACTTCAGAGAATAGATTCAATTATTTTATCCGGAAAGTGGCTGACTTTGAAAAAGTATGGGGAAGTTATGGTGAAAATGGATGGTTGCACTTATCAACTAAAGAAGGGGGAGAATTGCTTCCTCTTTGGCCAGAAGAAGAGTTTTCTGTTGATTATAATACAAATCATCAGTATCAATTTTCACCCAAAGAAATAGATTTATATTATTTTTTAGACAAGTGGATCACTGGATTAGAAAAGGGCAATATTGACATTTTGATTTTCCCTATAGACAAAGGTAATGGAATTGTAATTACACCATCTGATTTTAAGAAATTATTGCAAGAAGAATTAGAACAATATGAATAAGTAGGACCGTACCGCTACGATACCTTTGCCCGCAGGATAAGCAAGCGGCGGCAGGACAGCGTAAAAGGCATCGCCGGATACGACTGCCGGTGCGCCGAAGTCCCAGTGTATGCAGACGGCACGGTCGCTACAGAGAAAAGCGTCTACTGACTGTATGAACCGGGCACCCTGACGCCGGGAGCCAGATACGAGAACGGCGAGCGCAGCGAGTCAATCCCCCCCTCACCGCCATATTTGAGAAAAGCGCGTACGAAAGTACGGGCTTTTTTTTCGTCTATGACCCACATCCCCGGCGTACGCAGATACGGTATGCTTGTGCACCCGACCAAATACTGATTGCCGGTGAATGGCTAATTTAGAAGTTGTATTTAATGCCAAGACGATAGCGCATTTCCATTTCGTCTTTTTCGTGGTTGGTGTTGTAACGAGGAACCACGCCTATTTCAGTATAAGGTGTCCAGTTTTTGTTGAGCGGCAAAGTCGCGACAACATTATACAACCAGTAATTATGATCCCCTTTGTAATCTTCATAGTTTGTAAAGCGGTATTCATAGTCACACCCGTTACGGTAAATTTATCGCTGACGTAGCCAAACTCCCAGTTGAACTGATTATAGTTTTTGTTATCTACGGATGATTTTTCATCAACCTGAATACCCGGACGCCAGCGAAATGTTGTCACCCAGCTATCAGTAATTTTATAAATGGCTTTAATTTGCGCACGATAGCCAACAAAGGTATCACCATTATCCAGATTCAAAGCAGGAGCAAGGGTTAATTTATCCGTTATTTTAAAGTTACGCCCAAATTCCCACTCGCTGCCATTGCCACTGTAACCACCATTGCCTTCTTTAAATCCATCAGACATCACTTTTGTACTTTCTGCCTGTTTACCTTCCACACTAGCAAAATACCCATTCTGGGTGGTGTGGCTCAGTTTCAGGCGATCTGCATTGGTTTTACTGTCGGCCTTATATTCATGCCGATAGTCGAGTGTTACCGCACCAGCGGAAAAAGAGAGAATAATAATAGGCAGGGTACTTAATTTAAAAAAATTGTTCATAAACACTCCATATTTTAAACATAGGAAATCTGTCGTATGGGCATTTCTGCCCATACTTTATATTCACAATTTGTCGTTATTATCAGATGGCGATTAGCCCCGTGGGGTTAACTCTTCCTTGACGGACCTTGCGACTTCTTCGGCGATTGTTGATGACAGCCCTGTATAGTTATTGGGTTCCAGAAATGTCAAAATCTCATTCGTTGTAAATAAACCTGAAATTTGAGGATCTTCACACAGCAGTTTAGAAAAACTGGATTTTTCATGTATTGACTGCATTGCCAGTGAATACATTTTTTCATGGGCCTTATCTTTTCCCAGAACGGCAGCAAGCTTCATCATTATGAACTCACTGTTATCCAGACCGCTATTAATACCGGCATTACGGCACATCTGCTCTCGGTTAACATGCAGCGTTCGGGTAAGCTCCTCAGCGCGTAAAATAATTTCCGTCATTAACGCCAGCGCTTCATGTAACGATGATTCCAGTAGCATATAAGAAGAGCTGTCCGCTTCGTAGGGACGACTTGAAGAGTTGAGCATGACAGAAGAAAGTGAGTACAGTTTCTGTGCGTTAGCGATAATACCTTTAGCAAGCTTTGGATTGACCTTATGAGGCATCGTGCTGCTGCCAACCGTTCCGGTCGTAAATCCTTCACCCAGCTCAGCGATTTCTTCCAATGAGGTACTGTAAACTTCCTCGGCGATCTTGTGGCAGCAACTGGCCAGCAATGAAAGTACCTGAACATACTCAACTTTATGGTTGGCGATATTGCGAGAAGGAACGCGCATCTCAGACATACCCAGCAGTTCAGCCATGCGAGTTTGTACCTGCCGGCCAGCTTCACCACTTGAGTTGAAGGCGCCTACGGCTCCCCCCATCATGATGCGGAATACCCTTTTTTCGCATTGTTCCATACGTTCCAGCATCATCTGGAACTCATCGATCCATACCGCAGCCTTAAAGCCAAAAGTAATGGGAATAGCGTGGCGGCCATGGGTTCGTCCTGGCATGACGGTATTCGCTTCACGGGTGGCGATCTGTGCAAGATTAAGCAGAATCTCTTCAATAACCGTTTTGAATTTAACGTGTACCTTCTTCGCTACCAGCAGTTGCGCACTCTGCTGAATATTTTGTGTGGTAACGCCATAGTGAACAAATTTTCCACTATCCGCCGGACAGGCTTTTACCAGCATTTTGAGAAAGGGCACAAAGCCATGCCCAATTTCTCTTTGCAGCTCATTAACGGTGTTAATATCGATGTTCTCAATACGACATGACTGGATAATTTTTTGGGCGTCATCCACCGGTACGATGCCTATTTCACTCTGAGCTTTTGCCAGCGCAGCTTCAATATCCAACCAGGAGCGGAATTTTTCTTCTTCGGTTAATAATGCTCTGATCCCACGATCATCCATCGTTTTTGTTTTTGAATCGTATAATGCACTCACGATTTATTCCTTATTAATCATTTGCCAGCAATCTTATCGACAATCGCGTTCTTTACAAACTCGACGTGCGGACCGAAAAACAACGTGGATATGGTTATTTTTAGGAATAAATATTCCTGAAGAGCCTGCATTTTTTAACGTCTCAGTCTGTACCTTACCCTGATCTTTTAAATCGATACGTAAGCGGGTGACACAGTTATCAACATTCTTAATATTGTCACTTCCGCCAAGGCCTTCTAATACCAGAGTGGCAATTTCCGGATAACGCTTTTCTTTAAGCAGGTTATTGTTCCTGATCTCCTCTTCCCGGCCCGGTGTCTGAATTTTGAATTTTTCAATCGCGAAGCGGAATACCACATAGAAGACAACGAAGTTCACCGCACCCAGGATAACAAGCTGAACCCAGTGGGTGTTTTCATACAGCAGTCCGAAGATACCAAAGTCGAAAATGGTGCCACGGATATAGCCAATGGAAACATCAAGGAACGCCAGAGGGATGGCCATCACCCCACAAAGCACGGTGTAGATAAAGAACAGACCTGGCGCGATAAACAGGAATGAAAACTCCAGCGGTTCCGTCACGTTGCCGAGGAAGGCGGTCAACACGATGGTCAGGATCATCCCTTTAGCAATAGGACGGTTAGCCTTAAACGAGGCGTGATACATTGCCAGACCAATAGCCGGAACACGGAAGAGCGTATTGAGCATCTGACCAGCGCCCAGGTAGGCGGTGAGTTTAGGCATCAATGACCAGCTCGGATCGTTAGGGCCAAGCTCAAAGAGGATCTTATTGGTGGCATTGAGAATACCGGTATAAGTTTCTCCATTAATCAAATAGGTCCCGCCTGCTTCGGTAAAGCGCAGCACCGAGGCCAGCACATGATGGAGACCGAAAGGGATCAGAGTGCGGTGAATAAACCAGTACACACCGACGCCGAACGTATCGTCCATCATGATGAATGAGATGCTGGTCAGCGCGGTGGTGACCCCACTCCAGACGAAAGGAATCAGCAGCCCAACAGGGATCATGTACAGGAAGGTGATGATCGGGACTGACTTCTTACCGCTGAAGAAAGCAAAAGCCAGAGGAAGTTGCAGCCGGTAAAATCGGTCGGTCACTTTTGCAGCCACCAGCCCGGAAATAATCCCCCCCATCGCTTCAATCTTCAGCGTTTGTATGCCAAGTACCAGGCCCTGGCCTACAGAAGAGAGGTCTCCCTTGGCTAACGCGCCATTCACCTTTAGCCAGACGTTCATCACGATGGTGAGCGTCAGGTAAGCCAATACCGCAGAGAATACTGCAATACCCTTCTCATTTTTGGAGAGACCATAGGCAACCCCCATGGCAAACAATAACGGGATATTGTTAAAGACGATCCCGGTAATGTCCCTCATACTTTCCAGTATCATTTTTATTACATCGTTACCGAGGAACGGTAACTTATTTATCATATAGGACTGGCTCAGCGCAGCACAGATACCCATGATCATCCCAATCGGTGCCATCACCGCTATCGGCAATAATAATGAGCGTCCAAATAACTGTATGCCGTCTTTAAATTTGTCCATCTTCATTGGATATACTCTGTCTTAATTAATCAGTAATTTTAACTATCTGAGCCCATTGTCATCTGCGTTCCCATCAACATTCAAGGTAACTTGATGTAATAAAACTGCGACAATAAGTTTCCGTGAAAACACGATAAAAAGAATTTGTGAGCATCATCTCACTATCAATTTCTGCATATTGACATGAAGGTTAAACCAACTGAAATTGTGCGCATAAAAAGGAGGTGATTATTAGCATTAATCAGTATGACATTGCTTTTCTTAGCTTTATGCAAGATAAAGGTGAGTTGGCTTTTACGGATATTCCCGAGCACTCTTCCTGGAAAGAGCTTACTCACGTTGAAACGCAGCGTCGCAAACATTAATTATTACCTTAAAACAGAGCGCATTGTCATTCATACCGACTCTTTTGTCTGCGATCTTACTTATGCTGATTTGCTTGTTTTTTTATCAAGTCTTAAAGTCAAAGACTATAACTCATCCGTTGAAGAGAGGATTAAGCTCATTCTCTTTTACGCATTTCTTTATACGACGGTAAACACATCCCGACTCTATGAAGAAATTGGAATTAGTTTAACGACGAAAAAGAAAGACTTGAAAACGCTGGAAAATTATTTATCAGCACGAGGTTTGAAGTCTGAGGTTGTCAGTCGTAAAGGGATAAGAATTACGGGTAATGAAACGGCGTGGCGGATTCTTATTATGGAGATCCTTGCATCCATTTGCGAACTGAATCACGAGGCATCCCTGGTCGGGCGCGCCGCTAACGATGTCTATGAAAGGTTGATGTTTACCCGTTTTAGTCAACAATCGTCAAACCTTACTGAGGTGGTGAACAGGTTTCATGCTGTTATCCGTGATGAGCAACTGGCGCTCTCCTACCCCGGCAAAAAATTGCTCTATATCTGGCTGCTGCTAGAGGCGATCCGTGCTCCCGAGAGTCATGTCACCCCCTGTGATATCCCCGTACTGCTGCCGCGTTATCCTCACAAGGAATACAGTGCGGAAGAGCAACTGAGGTACTATTTTATCCACTCACTCGATCAAAACAGTACGGAACTGCCACTCATCGATTTACGTCTGTATACGACTCTGAGAGCATTTTTTACTGAAGTGAGTAAAAATATCATTACTGCAATAATCTACCCTGATGCGCTTCTGCATGAACTTTATCAGTATATTCAGAAATGCATTTTGCGCAGTATTCTTGGTTACAGCCTATTTGATAATAATCTATCAAGTACGGAGAAACACTATCCCAACCTTTTTCATATTGTTCAGCAGTCAATTCAGGTTTTAGAATCGGAATACCGACTTAACCTTGATAAAAACCAGCTATCGACGATAACCCTGATAATAAAAAAACATATCAACAGCAGCAAGTTATCGGGTAGAAACAGAAAAACAGTTATCATAGTAACAAACTCTGCTGTAGAAAAGATTGACTTTTTTATCAGCCATCTCAAATTTCATCTGGATATCGATGTAAAAGAATCGATCAATATTCATGAAAAAGAACGGCTAAAAGATTTAGATGCCGATATTGTAGTCACCTTCTCAAACCGTATTTCATGGTTGCTAAATGAGATGAATGTTGACCATATTAAGGTAAATTATCACCTCAAAGATAACGACATCCGGGTTTTTATCGCTCATGGTTTCTCCAGCAATCTCAATAGAAAACTGTCCACTCACGATTTTTTAGATGCTATTGAAGGAAAGTCGAGGGAGGAGATCCATGAACTTCTTAAGCGGAACTATATGAATTATTTTACTTAACTCTCGCGACAAATTAAATTTTAGAGGCCAACCATAATCACTAAAAAACAGGGCCTGGGGATTTGTGAAAAGCCATGCTAATGTCTGATATATTACCGCCATAACATCTGGCGGTATTTTTTTCTGTTGCTGCCGTTATTCAGGCGCATCATTTATTGATTGATGGCACCGACATTAATATTCACCGGCATTCCGGAGCGACGCTCCAGTTCATGGTTGACCCGGCTGGCATCAACGCCACCGCTCGTCATGAAGGTGCGTAGCGCTGGCGTGACCGGCAGCGGGACTTTTCTGTCGGATTCATATTCGGCGCGATTACGTGACAGCGGCTCGTGAACTTCAAGCCAGCGGCTACCGTCCGGCTCTGTGGTGTATTTTCACCGGCTGGTCGATCAGTTGCACACGCGTACCACCGGCACATTGTCGAACAGATATTCAATGTCATCGTTACGTAAGCGGATACAGCCCTGACTCACCCGCAGGCCAATGCCAAAATTGGCATTCGTGCCATGGATAGCATACAGCTTGCCGATATAAATGGCATACAGTCCCCATTGGGTTTTCCGGCCCCGCAGGAACAAACGCGGGCAGGCTCTCTCCCCTTCTGGCATATTCACGTCGGGTATTGGGGTTGGACTCCAGGTCGGCGCTTCCTGTTTACGCTGTACCGATGTCACCCAGTTGCGCGGGGTTTCTCGCCCTGCCTGACCAATGCCGATGGGCAGAATTTCAACCGTATTTCCCCCACTCGGATAATAGTAGAGACGCATTTCCGCCACGTTAATCACGATGCCCTCGCGGACCGTGGCGGGCAAAATGAGCTGTTGCGGGATAACGAGAGTAGAACCCGGAACCTGGGTAGATAGACAATCCACTCCGGGGTTCGCTTCCAGCATGTTGCTCAACCCCAGGCCGTACTGAGCCGCAAACGTCTCCAGCGGTTGGGTATTTTTATCCGGTACTATCATCGTCAGTGGGCTTCCCACCAGACGACTCCCGTCAGGCGGTAGCGGGTAACTCACTGCCAGGGCGATCTGGCTGGTCAATAGCATGGCCAGAGAGCAAAACAATTTCACACGACGCATCATTTCCCTTTCCCTCAGTCGCGGCAGGAGTCAGTTAATTATAGCTTTTTGATATACGATTAGGTGTTAACGAAGGACTGTTCACGTGCAAGAGTGTAACAATAAACAGGTTTAAAAAGGAAACCCCCGCCTGTAAGCGGGGGTTTCAGAGAGTGACTACGCTTCTTTACCGTCCGGCAGTTCGATATTGCTGTCTGCCAGGTGTCCCATATTGCTGTACATCGCACAGGCCGCCTCAACAATCGGCATGGCCAGGGCGGCACCACTGCCCTCACCCCAGTCGCATCCCCATATTCAGATACGGGTCCAGTTCAAGATGCGCCAGCGCAATCCGCGCCCCTTTCTCCGCCGAGAAATGGGAAGGTATCAAATACGGCTTAATCTCAGGGGCAATGCGACAAGCCGCCAGCGCCGCCGAATAAGAGAGGAAACCATCCATCAATACGGGTAATCCGCAAGACGCAGCGCCAAGCATCACGCCAGCCATACCGACCAGATCAAAACCACCGACTTTGGCCAGAACATCAATACCGTCACGCGAGTCAGGCTGGTTCACGCTAATGGCACGACGCACCACATCTACTTTATTCCCCACTTTGGACAGCGGGAGATTGGCGCCAATCCCGACCACATCCTCAGCATCGTTTCCGGTCAGCACGCTCACGATTGCCGCGGCCGGGGTGTATTCGCCATACCCAGCTCCCCAACACCAAACAACGTCACGCCGTTTTTTGCCAGTTCCTGGGTATATCGAATCACTTCCAGCAGTAACTCTTCGGTCTGAGTGCGGCTCATTGCCGGCCCTGTGGCGATATTGCCGCAGCCGCGCGCCACTCGCATGTTTACGACGCCAGGGATAAGGTCGCAATCAATCCCGACATCGATCACATGCACCTTTGCGCCCGCCTGTGCGGCCAGCACACAGACGCCAGTCGTTCCCCGCAGCATATTCGCAGCCTGAACCGCAGTCACCACTTTAGGCGAGACGGCAACCCCTTCATCCCATACGCCGTGATCCGCGCACATCACCAACATCGCTTTTTCACCCACGTGAGGTACGCCGTTGAGACCCGGCATTCCTGCCAGTTGCACAGCCAGCGCTTCCAGGCGACCAAGACTGCCTGGCGGCTTGAGCAAACCGTCAATATGTTGCTGCGCACGCGACATCGCATCACCGTCAATCGGTGGGATCGCACGGAGTACTGAGGATAAAGTCTGCATAAGGGTTCTCATTGTGTTGGCTGACTCACAGCAGAGCCAGCAGGAAGATTAACTCACCAAGTTCGATAGCCGCGCCCAGCGTATCGCCAGTTTGTCCACCCAACGTACGTTTAAGTAATTGACCAAGAATGAAAATTGCCACCATGGTGACCACTATCGCCGCCAACCCATGCATACCCGGAAGCAGCACGGCAGCCAAAATCGCCGCTAAACCTAGCGAGACACAGGTCTGTCGCCCGGTGACTTTGCCGATAAACACATTGCCCAGCCCTTCTTCGCGGGCATAGCGATGGCGGTACATCAGCAACACGGCAATGCCTCGCCCTGCGGCACAGGCAGCGACCAGCCGACGCCAGTACAGGCGTTCCCCGCAAGGCGAGTTCCACCGATCACCAGAACCTTCGCCAGCAAGACAAAAATCAGTGCCAGTCCGCCGTGCGTTCCCAGACGACTGTCTCGCATGATCTCCAGCATGCGTTCACGGCGACGCGCAGAAAATACGCCATCGCAGGTATCTGCAAGGCCATCCAGATGAAATCCGCCCGTCAGCAACGCCAGCGTCAGCACCGCAAACAATGACGCCCAGAGGAATACCCAGCACCAGGGTTGCACGGCCATAAACACCAGACCACTTAACCCACCCAGCACAAGGCCAATCAGCGGAAACATCACAATGCCGCGTGAATACTGATCGAAATCCAGCCCCTGCGACCAGCGGACGGGAACGGGCAAACGACTGATAAACGAAAGCATTGCCCAGAACAACTTACTCATTTAATTTTGACTCCAATACCTGACACCACCAGCCACACCTCATCCGGCAGCGCTGGCAAGCCGTTGGTTAACCCGGCCGGCAATATCGCGAAAATGGCGCGCCAGACGGTTCTCCGGGACGATGCCCATCCCAACTTCGTTGGTCACCAGCACCACGTTTGCAGGACAGCGCTGGCAGGCGGCAATCAGCGCGTGGACCTCGTCCTCAATAGCGCGTTCCATCGCCGCATAATCCCAGCTATCGGGATCGCTCTCTCCCCCCAACGCAAACAGCATGTTGGTCACCATTGTCGTGATGCACTCCAACAAAATGGCCTCATTGGGATCGTTTTGCGCTGTGATCAATTCATCAAGCTGTTGCCAGCGCTCGGCGGTACGCCAGTGCGCCGGTCGTCCGTCCCGATGATGTTGAATTCGCGCCGCCATCTCCTCGTCAAAAACCTGAGACGTTGCGATGTATAATACCTGCGGCGAATCCGCAATCAGCGCCTCGGCATGTCGGCTTTTTCCACTGCGCGCCCCGCCCGTTACCAGAATCATCATACAGGCTCCTGATGTTGTTGCATGATTTGATAAATTTTATCAATATCAATATGTTCGCGCATCCCCTCAGCCAGCAGATCGAACTGCTGCAATTTGTACTGCCCATACTGAAAAGTCATATCCAGGGGTTCCAGACCTTTACGCACGCGCAGGCCATTGATCAGAGCACGGGTAAAATCATCGCTATCAAACAGGCCATGCAGGTAGGTGCCCAAACGCCAGTCCGTCCTCGGTCACCGCGCCATCCGCCACATGTTGCCCATTTTTTCGTAGCTGCATCACTGAGCGGCAATCCTCGTTCAGCGCGGTTTCCCCCATGTGAATTTCATAACCGCGTACGGGTAAGCCTGAAGCCGCAGCCAGCCATCCGGGCAGCGCGGGCGACATTGTCGCCTCTACCTGAGTCGTGGTTTTATGCTGTGCAAAATGGGTGACGGTGTTGAGTAAGCCAAGCCCCGGCAGCGTGCCCAGCCCGGACTCCACTTCATCAATGATGGTATCGCCGAGGATCTGGTAGCCGCCGCAAATGCCCATGATGGGTACGCTGCGTTGATGTGCCTGTAAAACAGCATGCGCCATACAGCTTTCGCGCATCCACACCAGATCGCCCAACGTGTTTTTACTACCGGGCAGGAGAACCAAATCGACCGTTTCCAGCTCTTCAGGATGCCGCACGTAGCGTACCCGGACATCCGGGTGGGCTGCCAGCGCGTTGAAATCCGTAAAATTTGAGATGTGTCGGCAGTTGAACAAACTGCAATATCGATATCGCGTTTTTCGGTGCGCAGGTATTTCCCTTTTTGCAGCGCAACGCCATCTTCATCTTCCAGATCCACATCCAGCCAGGGCATTACGCCAGCACCGGCACCCCGTTCAATGATTCAATTTGTTCAATGCCGGAGTAAAGCAGCGCCACATCGCCTCTGAATTTGTTGATGATGACCCCTTTCACTCTGGCGCGTTCATGGTCGTGCAGCAGAGCCAGCGTGCCATAAATAGAGGCGAAGACCCCACCCCGGTCGATATCCGCCACCAGGATCACCGGGCATTTTGCCATCTCCGCCATCCCCATATTGACGATGTCTACGAATTCGCGCAGGTTTATCTCTGCCGGGCTGCCGCCCCCTCCAGCACGATGACGTCATGTCCTGCGCCAGGCTGCCTGTATACCTCGAGGATCTGTTCCCGTAGCCGCGGTTTAATTTCGTGGTAGCTGACGGCATCCATATCGGTGGCCACTTTACCCATCAGCACCACTTGCGCTTTGCGATCGCTGGTGGGTTTTAGCAGGACCGGATTCATCCGCACGTCGGGTGTGATCCCCGCGGCCTCCGCCTGAAAGATCTGCGCGCGGCCCATCTCTTTGCCATCCGGGCGTGATACCGGGAGTTCAGCGCCATATTCTGCGATTTAAAAAGGCGCCGTGCGCAGACCGGTCCTGATAAAAAATACGGGCACAGCCCTGCCACCAGCACGCTTTTACCCACATCAGGATGCCGTTCCCTGCAACATTATTGCCTGCGTCATGACGCCTCCTTCAGTGCGTTCTCTCGCATACGACTAAAAAATTCAGCTTCGGTTTTACACAGCGGTAGCCCCAATTGGGCATGCAGGTTCACCAGCCAGGGCTGCGTTAACCCGGCTTGTTCGATTAATTCAGTACGGGCGAACACCTCGCCCGGCTCGCCATGCGCCAGCACTTCGCCACGGCGCAGGACATACACCGCATCGCTGACTTCATAGATGAGATCGATATCGTGGCTGGAGATGACGACGTGATTCCCCTGCGCCACAATTCGCTTGATGATGTCGATCATTTGCGTTCTTCCGGCAGGATCGAGACCTGCCGTCGGTTCATCCAGCAACAAATAACGGGCCTGTAATACCATCGCACCCGCAATCGCCACCCGTTTTTTCTGCCCGTGGCTTAAACACTGGATCGGGTTGATGGCGGAATAATGCTGGGGCATCAACCAGCGTCAGCGCATCCTCCACACGCCGGGCTATTTCGGCTTCCGCCACGCCCAGATTGCGCAGGCTAAACGCAATGTCGCTATCGATGTCGGTATAGAATATTTGCTGATCGGGGTCCTGAAAGACGGTAGCCACCTGTTGGCGTAACGCCAGCAAGCCGCGTTTACTGTAATCCAACGGTTTTCCCTGCCACAGAACCGCCCCTTTTTGTGGGCGCAGAAGGCCGCTCAGGTTCATAAACAGCGTCGATTTCCCGCAGCCATTCGCGCCGACTAATCCGGTCACAGAATGCGCGAGAAAATCCAGCGTGAGCCCCTTTGAGTACCTGCTCATCCTGATAGCGAAACCAGAGCTCTGTCGTGGCAAGCATGCTTTTCCTTACAGGTGAAAATCACCCTGATACAGTTTGATATCCAGCGTGGTAGCCATTTGCTGATAGCGAATCAGCACGCGAGTAAACAGTAATCCGACCAACATCGCCAGAGAACGGTAGCTTTTCGGCAGACTACGATAACCAAAACGCAGCGTTTGCGCGCGATGAATGGCAAGCGCTTCGTCTAACAGAATAAAAATGAAGCGCCAGGTCAGCAGGATCTGCTCGGTGAGCAGTCGCGGCACACGCGCGCGTTTAAGCAATACAATCAGCTGTGGAAACGGTAGATTCAGTACCAGCCAGAACGTTGATGCCAGTGCGGCCAGGCTACGCCAGAAGGTTTCGTTCGCGGTGATAAGCCCTGAAGAGGTAATACCAAGCCAGTACGATCCGACAGGCAAACTGACCAACAGCGACTGGGGATCGCGGCTTACGCTAAACAGAATCGTCACCACCCCAACCACTAAAAAACCAAAGGGCAAGGCCATCCACCTGCACCAGCGCCATACCGAGAGGCGTAACAACCAGCAGGTCAGGTCCGGCGGTAAACAGGAGCTCGATACCCTGCCCTCCATGGCGGCAGGGGTGAACGCCAGCGTCATCATCACCGTCCAGAGCAAAAACTTTCGCTCCGGTGATACATGAAACCAGCGACTCTGGTAGCTAAGCCTGTCAAGCCCGGTCATCACGACGTTGTCTACCTTTGCAATAACCCAGAATGTAGAAAATCACTGCCGCGCCAAGCGAACCCTGCAGGGTGAACAGCAAACTTTCGATTTCACCACTGGCCGGTTCATACAGTGGGTCGAACCAGGGGTTTATAATCCGGCGCAATGGCCTGGATCTGGCTTTCGGCTTCCCCATCAGCACCGCCGTATTCGCCGCCATGATTAATGAAGAACGGCAGGATCACCAGGGCTATCACCATGCTCAACAATATCAGCGTCTTTTTCATCCTAATGTCCTTGTGCGGTAATCAACCGCCGCTTGGTCAACTGGTCGTAGATCATGACGGTTAACAACCCTTCCGCGATCGCAATCGGAATCTGTGTTAAACAGAAAATGCCCATAAATTTGACGATGGATCCTGGCGCGCCCGCCTGCGGATCCGGGAAGGCAACCCCAAGCTGTACAGAGGTGACGAAATAGGTCACCAGATCCGCCAGCATCGCGCACAAGAAGACCCCAACATCGCGGCGCAATCCTGCGCGACAGGCCAGTTGCCACACCAGATATCCAACAACCGGCCCAATCACCGCCATCGACATGCCATTCGCACCCAGCGTGGTCAGCCCGCCATGCGCCAGCAACAATGCCTGGAAGAGCAGAACGATCGCGCCAAGAACCGCCACCACGCCGGGTCCAAACAGAATGACCGCCAGACCAACGCCGGTCGGATGAGAACAGCTCCCGGGTCACGGAAGGGATTTTCAGCGCCGAGAGCACGAAAATGAATGCCCCGCACAGCGCCAGCAGCACTTTTTGATGGTTATCTTCCTGGACAATCTGCCGCAGGCGAACCAGTCCGTACCACAGGCAAGGGTAAAAACACAGCAGCCACCATGCCAACGCCCACATCGGCGGCAGAAAACCCTCCATGATGTGCATCGCGAACGCCTGCTCGGGAACCACCATCAGCAATAGCGCCGCAGCCCAACCCACTGAATGACAGTTGCTTCAGCTGTTTTTTCGAGTATCATTCCTCATACTCCCACCGTTTGTTGACCAGAATGGTCGAGAAGTAAGGCAGCGACTGCTCATCACTCACCTCATCCAGATGGCGCCAGCATTGCTCGCCAGGCAGGGTGGCTTCAGCCATCATCAGGGCACAGTCCAGTAAACCTTCCTGTTTGCAGCAACGCTTTAATACGCGTGAACCTGCCGTACACCTTCATGAGCACCAGGCTTTCGTGCTGCTTTAGCGCCTGCTGAATTTCAGCTTCCGGTGCCGTACAGGAGATCACAGCCAGCGACTGTTGTTCCATTGCCAGCGGCGTTTTTGAGCGGGCGGCAATGGCGGCAAACGAGGTGACGCCAGGGACAATTTCCAACCACTCCGGGTTGCCAATACGCTGCAGTAAAAAGACCCAGGTGCTGAACAACATGGCATCGCCCAGCGTGATAAAGCCAACCTGTTTTCCGGCCTTAACTTCTTTGACCAGCGCGGCGGCGACCTCGTCCCAGACGGCCTCTTTCTCGGCGCTGTCGGCACTCATCGGGAAATGGCAGCAGCGCACCTCTGTCTGTTCGCCGATATATTCACGCACAATGGAGAGCGCCAGGCTGTCACCGCCTTTACGGCCCGGCCGGGGCATATAAAATATCCAGTGAACCGAGGATCCGCGCCCCACGAACCGTGGATCAGGATCGGTGACGCACCAGGACCCGTGCTCAACGCATACAGTTTACCGCTCATGCTGCTTCCTCCACTGCCATTTCCAGCGCGTGTTGCAGGTGCGCGACAAACATCGCGCGAACTGCCGGATGTTTCTCCCAGCCCACTTTAACCACGGCGTGGCCGGAATACCTGCGGCGTTAAAGCGTGTTTTCCAGGAGTCCTCTTCATCAGAGGCCATGTCGTTGATGGCGTGATCGCCCGCGACCAGCATCAACGGCATAAGATGCACACCGCTAACGCCTTCTTTACCCAGACTCTCAATGAGGATCTCGACTTCCGGGTAACTCTCGACCGCCCCCACGCGAGCCGGAAAACCCTGCGCCGTCATCATATGGTCAAGGCACGCATAGGCGGCGAACGCATGATGGCTGGCGCCATGCCCCCATAAACACCACCTTCTCGGTTGTCTCAAGCGTGGGCATCTGTTGCTGCAACGCCAGCATCAGTTGCGTGTAATCACGATGACTGCTCAATAACGGCGCCCCCAGCGTCAGACGGGAAAACAGCGGGCGCATACTTTGCACTTCGCGCACGATTTTTTCGTATTCATCACCGTTAATGATGTGCAGAGACTGAATGGCAACGTCCTGATATCCCTGCGCGGCGAGTTTTTGCAATGCCTGCAACGGCGTGTCGATATCAATACCATCGCGCTGTTTAAGTTTGCGGATGATCATCCCGGAGGTGAAAGCGCGAAACGGATCTCTGTCAGGGCAACTTGCCGCCAAATCGCGCTCGCAGGCCACAATATTTTTCTCACAGGTGTCGTGATAGCTGGTGCCAAAACTGACGACCAGAAGTGCTTTTTCATGTGTGACTCCTTAATCAGCGGCCAGCCAGCGTGCTAAACGCTGCGCAAATGCGGCCTGACTTTCCAGTAATTCGTCTCCCGTCACCAGCGGCGCCGGGCGGGTGATCACGATGCAGGGGATCCCTGCATCCAGACAGGGGTTGAACTTTTTCCCTGATAACCGCCTTGCTGCGCCAGAGGCTTTTGTCACTACCACGTCGGCCTGACACTGGCGATAAAACGCTGCGTTAAATTCAGCGCTAAAGGGGCCGCAGAGGGCGAAGATCTCCCCTACGCCGAATCCCAGTTCTGCGCATTGCGCAATCACATCAGGAACGGGCAAGACGCGGGCCAGCAATGTTTTCTCCGGCAGGCCCTGCACGCCATTGCGCCAGGTCTTTACTGCCGGTGGTCAGCAGCACACGATCGCCAAACTTCTGTGCCAAATCACAGGCTTGCGCAATGCTCTGAACGGTATAAAGCAACGGGTGCGTCAGGTCGCTAAGTTGTTCCGGGCGCTGGTAGCGACTCAGCAACACGCCCGCCGCTTCGCATGGCGCGCAGGATGTTACGACTCACCACCTCGGCATACGGATGTGACGCATCGATCACCCAGCGGGTGCGGTTATCCCGGCAGCCAGGCGATCATCGGCTCCAGCTCCAGACGACCGCATCGCACCTGCCCTTTAATCTCCCCCGCCAGTTGCTTACCAGTAGGGGGCGCCACCGACAGGGGTGTAAGGGACGTTCGCGGCGTCCAGTTGCTGACACAGCGCCCGCGCGTCGCTGGTTCCGCCCATCACCAGCACCTCGCCGAATCTCACAGCACGTAACCTCTTGGCGTGATCATCAGACCATCCTGGATGTAGGTGGCTTTGTTTACCGGACAACACCAGGCTGGTCATATCCACGGGTTCGAAGTCCATTCCGCCAAGCGTGCTCAGCCATTTCTCCTGTTTCTTACGTCCCGCCGACTTCACGACACCGACCGGGGTTTCTGCGCTCTTGCTGGCCGACAATAATTCGAATGCGCGCGCCAGATGCCCTTCACGGCCCCGACTACGCGGGTTGTAGAAACAAATCACAAAGTCGGCTTCGCCTGCGGCGATAATGCGTTTTTTCAATGGACCGGCCACGGCGTTAACAGATCGCTTAAGCTGATGTGACAAAAATCGTGCATCAACGGCGCGCCCAACAGAGAAGCGGCAGCGATACTGGCGGTCATGCCGGGCACCAGACGGACCTCAACATCCAGTTTCTGCTTGCTGACCAGTTCCAGCACCAGACCCGCCATGCCATAAATGCCTGCGTCGCCGCTGCTGATCAGCGCCACGTTATGCCCGGCCTGCGCCAGTTCAATCGCCGCCTGACAGCGTTCGATCTCTTTGCACATACCGGTTTTGATCACCTGCTTGTCCGCCCGTGAAGGCTTTCACCAGATGGGTATAGGTTTTGTAACCGACAATAATTTCCGCCGCCTGTAGTGCCTCGACCGCTTCCATCGTCATCATTGCCTGCGAGCCAGGACCTATTCCAATTACGGTTAACATCAGTGTGAAACTCCCAAAGTAATAGTCACGCCCTGCTCACGCAGGGTCTCGCCTAACAGTTGTCCATGGCTCAGCAGCCAGGCTGCCGGACCTGATACGCTACCGACGCCCACCGTTTGACGCACAAACGACGAGGCAGGAAAGCGATGTTCGTGCTCACGCAGCGCGTCAGCGGTAAAGGTTTCGAAAGGAACCCGACAACAGGAGGCCAGTTGAATCAGCCCCTGTTCGTCTTTTTTGAGGTTGACGCTGCCGATCGCTTTTAATGCCAGCGGATCGAGCCGCTGCGCTTCAAGCTGACGGGCCAACAGGTTCGCTAACAGCGGAAATGGCGTGTCCCGACGACAGCCAATCCCGGCGACAACCCGCTGGGGCACCAGTTTCCAGTGCTGTACTGGCAGTGCGGGTAAATCCGTGCGCAGCGTGATGCAAATCAGCGCATCCAGCTCCGGCAATTGCTGCAGGTCGGTCACGATAATAAAGCCGCGTTTGTCACAGTGGCTGACCTCTTCGGCTAACGCGTCGTCCCACCACAGCCCCACCCGCCGCTGGCTTACCAGCATTTGGTTAACGGTTTTTACCGCCGTGCGAAAATCATTCATTCGGGCGTTAAGCTGGAACGCCAGCGTATCCAGCGCAGCCATATCGTTAACATCGGTCGCGGTGGTAATCACCGGATCGGCGCCCAGCATGCCCGCAAGGTAACGGGTGAGCGCATTGGCTCCCCCGGCATGACCGGAGAGCAGGCTGATCACATGCTGCCCGCGCTCATCGATGACGACGACTGCCGGGTCACTGAATTTGTCATTCACCAGCGGCGCGAGCACACGTACTGCAATACCGGTCGCGCCAATAAAAATCAGCGCCGAATATTGCGCAAACGCATCGCGTGCCGTACTGGCAAATCCGTCAGTAAACGGCACAAACCCCTCTTCCAGCAATTTCTCACTGGTAAAGCAGGTCAGCGGCAGCATTGCCGCCAGCCGTTTCGCCAGCATGACTCCGCCAGGCGTCAAACAAAAAAGCGCAATAGACTCAGGCTTTACGGTATTCATGGCTAAAGTCCGCAGCATAAAGTCTGGAGTAGTGATATTCATCACCGAGGAAATTCCCCACCAGAATGAGCGCCGTTTTGCGGATCCCCGCGTCACGAACTTTGTCGCCAATGTCTGCCAGCGTGCCGCGTACGGTCTGACTTTCCGGCCAAGTCGCTTTGTAGATCACCGCCACAGGGGTTGTTGCCGGGTATCCACCTTCAATCAGACGCTCCGCGACCCGATGAATACGCTGGACTGAAAGATAAATAGCCATTGACGTCTGGTGGCTGGCAAACGCCTCCAGTTGTTCACGTTCCGGTACCGGAGTCCGTCCTTCCAGACGGGTAATAATGAGGCTCTGCGACACTTCCGGGACGGTATATTCCACGCCAAGCTCGGCGGCCGCGCCGAGGAAAGCACTGACGCCAGGCACTACCTGCCAGTCAATCCCACGACGGGTCAACTCTTCACCCTGCTCGCGCACTGAGCCGTACAGTGATACATCGCCGGTTTGCAGACGCACCACCGTTTTTCCCGCCTTCACTCCGGCTTCCATCAGGTCGAGGATCTGTTCCAGGTGCAGTTCCGCGCTGTCGTGGCACTCTGCATCTGGCGGGCAGTAATCCAGTAATTCGGTATTGATCAACGAGCCTGCATAGATAACCACCTGCGCCTGTTGCAGCAAACGGTAGCCTTTGAGGGTGATCAGCTCACGGTCGCCAGGACCTGCGCCGACAAACCACACACTACGGGGATCAAATGTCTCAGACATGGTGTTCTTCCTTCTGACAGGCGATAACAAAAACAGGATTATTCGGTTTGAAATAGTGACCACTGCCGAGGGCAGTCAGTGACGAAACGTGTAGCTGTAGGCAATCCACGTCCTGCACACCAATGTGCTCCAGATGCGCCAGCGCGGTATTGAGGTTTTCTTGCAGGATGAAGGTCATGACCAGGCGGCCGCCGCAGTGAAGCTGACGCATTGCCCAGTCAATCAGTTCGGTAAGGTGACCACCGCTGCCGCCCATAAACACCGCATCGGCTTTCTCGCGTCAGCATCATTGGCGCTTCACCCGGCAGGATATCAATGTTGCTGCAGGCGAAATGCTGGCGGTTTTCATCCAGCAGTCGCAGCGCTGCGGGATTACGCTCAATGGCGGTGACATGCAGAGAAGGATGCTGCAGCGCCGCCTCAATCGAGACGCTTCCGGTTCCAGCGCCGACATCTATGAGATGGCTTGCGCGGTGCAATTCAAGTTTTGAGAGGGCGAGTGCGCGAACCACTTCTTTGGTCATCGGCACTTTCTCTCCACGTAGGAACAGCTCATCTTTCATCAAGGATCACCACTGCATTCATCTCATAGTCGCTGTTGACCTCACTGACGGGCAGCCAGTGGATCCGTTCGTTTTCCATCGCCAGGTTTTCACCGATCACCATCCAGCGATGTCCCTTACCGCGTTTCATTAACTGAGCCGCTATTTCGCGTGGGCCGCAGAGCGTGTCTGTCACCATCGCGACCTTGTTGTGCCGCGCCAGTTCGTCAAAACAGACGCTGCGCCCGTGGCTGCTGGTGAGCCACATATCGTTCATGTCAACGCCTGACTGCGCGCAGAGATACTGCACCGCGCTGATACCCGGAATAATGCGCACCCACTCAAGACCAAAGTGCGCCACCATGCGCGTGCCGATACCGTAAAAAAGCGGATCGCCAGAGGCCAGTACCACCACGCGTTTATCGTCATGGCGGGCAACCCAGTCCAGCAGTTCCGCAATGTTGGCGCCGAGCACAAACTGTTCGCCGCTGAAATCAGGGAACTGTAATAAATGACGTTTTCCGCCTACCAGGACGTCGGCTTGCGCCACCGCTTCCCGGGCGGCTGGCGTCATCAGATGTAGCCCTGCGGGTCCCATTCCCACCACCGTTAACATTGCATCTCCTTCGCAATCTCTTCGACCGGGCGGTTACTGCCGAGAACCTGATTCTCGAAAGAGAACATAATGGCGTCACAGCAAGGCGGGTTTTTCGTAAAGCGCAGCATCTGCATGACGCGCAGACAAATTCGCTCGGCCAGATGCGGGTAAATGCACTGAAACCCGTAGGCGTCGATATGTTCCATCGCCGCTTCGGTGGTATCGCAGTCGCTGACGAGCGTCAGCAGTTCACGCGGTGCGCCAAGGAGCGCCAGATGCGCCACTAACGTTTCCATGCGGGCATCGGCGATATGACTGTGCGTATGGAAGATCCCAGCCGCGATTTTAATGAGCTTACCGGGGTGTCCCACCAGCACGATGTGGCGATACCCCAGTCGCACCGCCTCTTCAATCATGTAGCCGACGAAATTGCTCATGGTGACGACAACCTGAGTGTCGATTCCCATTTGCTCGCGGACAAAACGTTCACCATGGTTGCCAGGCACCAGCACAACCCTGTCCAGACCCGCAGCGCGTTTGATCTCCAGCTCCAGCGACAAAGAACGTTTCCAGCTCTCTTCCGACATTGGCGTCACAATTCCTGTCGTGCCAATGATCGAAATCCCCCCCAGAATCCCGAGGCGTGAGTTGTAGGTTTTTTGCGCTCGCTCTTCGCCTTCCGGGGCGAAGATTTCGATTTCTGCGCCACGCGCCGGACCAATGGCTTCACGTACTGCGGATTCAATGGTGTGCCGGGGCGTGCGGTTGATCGCCGCGCTACCGACAGGCAAACCAATACCTTTGCGGGTAACCGTGCCTACGCCTTCTCCGCCCAGCAAGACGATCTCACCGGTTTCATTCAGGGTCACACGGGCAAAAATCAGCATGCCGTGGGTAGCGTCCACATCATCGCCACCATCCTTACGAATCGCGGCAATGGCCTGCTGCCCTTCAATGTGGGGAGACTCAACGTTCAGACACAGCGTCACCCCGGAAGGCGTCACGATAGAAACCTGATGAATCAAATGCTGGCGCAATACCATGAGTGCAGCGACTTTTGCTGCCGCCGTTGCACAGGATCCCGTGGTATACCCCTTACGCAGCGCTTTGCCGTTGTGCCATACCGGGGCATCAAAGGATGCGTCGCTCATCGCGCCCCCTGCAGGTGGTACAACATGGCGTTCACGATGGCCGCAGCCACGTTGCTTCCGCCTTTGCGCCCCAATGCGGCGATAGCCGGCAGGTTGCTTTGCGTTAGCGCGTCTTTCGACTCTTCGGCGCCAACGAATCCTACTGGCACACCGACCACGCCGCTGACGGCAACATCATGTTCAAGCAACCGGAACAATGCCGTTGGCGCATTGCCGAATACAAACACCTTCTCGCACTCTTCGGTAACCGCAATATCAACGGCCGCCATTGAGCGGGTGATCCCCTGCGCTTTTGCTGTACTCACCACGCGCGGGTCGCTGATGTAGCAGCGGCATTCACCGCCAAATTTGGCCAGCAGCGTTTTATTGATCCCGGAAAGCGCCATCGTGGTGTCGGTGTAGATAACGCACTGGCGCTGGAGTGCCGCACACAGGTGCTCCAGCGCATCGCTGGAAAACCACAAAATGTCCAGCCAGTCAAAATCTGCCGTAGTGTGGATAACCCGTTTGATGATCGCTTCATGCAACGGGCTGGCAAACTGATAATCCGGGCGGGTTTCACGAATAATCTCGCCAATGATGTCGAAACTTTTGGTTTCAATCGCCTGGGGTTGCTGGATGTATTGCATGTATTTCTCCTCAGGCCGCGCCAACTACCAGCCAGTGCGCCACCATAAACAGCGCAAGGGCCAGGGTCGAAGCTACCCACATCAATCGAATCGTTTGGGAAATGTCGTCTACAGAAATGTCGCGCCGCGCATCGCCTATCCAGGGTTTCTCAACACGCTGACCAAAGTAGTTATTTGGCCCGCCCAGGCGAATCCCCAACGCCCCGGCCACACACGCCTCAGACCAGGCACAGTTTGGACTGCTATGGTTGTAACGGTCGCGCCAGCCGATCTGCAGTGCGCGGGCACCATCCTGACGGCACAGAACTGCGGCAAGGCTAAGCAATAGCCAGCTAAGACGGGCTGGAAGGTAATTCGCCACATCATCAAGGCGAGCGCTGACCATACCGATGGCCCGGTATTTTTCATGCTTATAGCCCACCATAGAATCAAGGGTGTTGACCGCTTTGTAGGCCATGGCTAAAGGCGCGCCGCCAATCAACAGGAAAAACAGCGGCGCAATAATGCCGTCAACGGTGTTTTCCGCCACGGTCTCTACCACCGCACGATTGATTTGATCCGGCTGTAACTGCGACGTGTCTCGACCCACAATCCAGGCGAGCTTTTCCCTGCTTTCGGCAAGATTGCCAGCCCGCAATGGACGTTCAACATCCATCGCGGCCTTTGCCAGGCAGCGTCCCGCCAGGACGGTAAAGATCATCCAGACTTCAACCAGCCAGCCAAACCAGGGGTGAATCATTGTCGCCAGCGTCAGCACGCCCCAGGAAACACCCCAGGTCACGCCGACCACCAGAACCCACATCACCGCACCACCAATCCGCAGCGCGCGCTCGCTATGGCAATAACGTCTGACAAGGCGCTGAACCGAGGAGATTAAATTGCCAATCCAGCGTACCGGATGCGGCCAGTTTTGCGGGTCACCGATAATGAAATCGAGAAGCCAGGCAACGCCCCATGCCAGCAATGTCATAGTGACTCCCTGCCCGCAGCCAGCCAGTGGTTCAGCATTTCCGGACGCTGTGCGAAATGAACGTGAAGGTAACTGGCAAAGGTATTGCCCACTTGCCAGCCGCCGGACCACTCCTGCAAAATTTTACCGTCACGCACTTTGCGACACGCCATCACGGACGGTATTTCCGGGGTAAAATCCGAATAGTGAAATTCATGTCCGCGAAGCACATCGCCAGGCGCTGCCAGTAATGTTTGCTGCCTGGCCTGCGCCTCGCAGTAGCCGAAGCGGGTAAGTCGTTTTCCCATCCGGCTATGGCCCGGAATAACATCGGCCATCTGATACACCGCTCCGGTTGCATCCTCCAGCGAGCTTCCCAGGTACATCAAACCGCCGCACTCCGCATAGATAGCCACACCGCGCTGGTGCGCTGCCCGCAATTGCGACAACATCTCTGTATTTTCGGCAAGACCCGCCGCATGCAGTTCGGGGTATCCACCGCCAAGCCAAATCATCTGGCAGTCAGGAAGTTTGCGGTCATGAAGAGGGCTAAAACGGGCAATACGGACGCCAGTACGCTCCAGCAGAGTGATGTTGTCCGGGTAATAAAAATTGAAGGCTTCATCATCCGCGAGCGCCAGCGTAAGTCCTTCGCCAGCAGAGGCGGACGGTGATGCAGGCCATTCCCCTTCAGGCAGCGACGTGAGTTGACTCAGCGAAAGCAGTTTGTCGATATCCAGTGTCTGCTCAAGGGTACTGGCGAATTCCTGCCACGGCTGCTGATTGATAAGCGACTCTCGGGCGGTGACCAGTCCAAGATGGCGTTCAGGCAATGAAACGCCCTCAGCACGAGGGACATAGCCCAGAACAGGCACCGTGCAGTAGCGCTCAATTGCCGTTTTGAGGAGTTGGTAATGTGCTTCGCTGTTGACGCGATTGACGATGACGCCCGCAATGTTGAGATCAGGATCAAAGTGCTGGAATCCCATCACCGTCGCGGCAATCGAGGTTGAAACCGCTTTGCCATCCACCAGCAGAACGACCGGGCAACCCAGTTGCTTCGCCATTGCCGCCGTACTGCAATAATTGGGGTCGGTGCCGTAGCCGTCGTACAGCCCCATAACCCCTTCGATGACGGCAATGTCAGCCTGCTGCATATGCTCGCAAAACAAGGCATTAAGAACGGGCTCAGGGAGCATGAAACTGTCGAGATTGCGGGAGGTCGTGCCACAAACCGCCGTATGCCAGCCCGTGTCGAGATAGTCAGGTCCCACTTTGCAGGGTTGTACACGCAGACCGCGACGTTTTAACAGACTCAGCAAACCCAGCGTTACCGTGGTTTTGCCACAGCCGCTTCCGGTGCCTGCAAGAATAAATGCGTGAGAACGTGCCGCCATACCCCTGATCCTGTTCAGGGTGGTAGGGGTGTAGAGATGCGCTTGTAACCAGTGCCTTCAGACTGTACCGCTTCCGATCAACCCACTTCCCACCGAAGTTGTTGGTAATGGCCGACAGGCAGGTCTTCTGGCTCAGCGTCATCCTCACCCGTCCTTCCCAATCTTGCGATCAGTGGCGTTTACGGGGTCGTCAGCATCACAGCAGCGGGGCTGCGGGGGATTTCTCACCCCCTTCCCTGCCACAAATGTGGCAAACCTGTCGACTTACGTTAGGGATTTTTATCAACCCATAACGGTAATTAAATTCTAATTACATCTCACTCTTTCTTACGCCAATTTTCTGGCGTTACTAATGCATATTTTCACTCGTATATGTACTGAATGAGTGCAGCGGGAATAATAATAAAAACCACCAACTTCCCGAAACTGCACCCCATCACAAAAATAAAAACAGACGCAGTTTATCCCGCAAATAATACTATTTTGTTGCGCTACGACAACTTATCGCATTGAGGCGGTTACTTTCATTTTATAATGAATGACATGCCACAGGATATCAAAAATCGGCAATTGCCAGATATTGATATTTACGCAGATTCAATAGACGAATTTTCATTAATTTGCTGACGAAACGTCCTGCGGCGTCACCTGATACGTCTGGCGAAAAACTTTGCAGAAATAACTGGTTTGAGAAAAGCCTAAATTACGCGCAATGCTGGCAATGCTCCAGTCACTGTGGCACAGCAGTTCCCTGGCGCTGGCCATTCTTTGCTGGTTTACCCAAGCGTTAAAACCGATGCCCTGATATTTTTTAAATAACTTGCTGAAGTAGTACGGGCTAAGATAAACATGTGACGCGACATCCTCAAGACGCAGATCGTCCGACAAATGCGCATCAATGTAGCGCAGCGCTTTCTTTATTTTACTGTCATGCGGATTAGGACTACGGCTCGCCCGGGCCGGTTCAGCTTGCTGTGGATTATCTTTGATAACAACAAAATTGAGTTGTTTTTTAAGGCAATTTTCAACAATGAGCTTCAACAGGTCTGCTGACGCCATCACCCTTGAATAGTCCATCTCTGGTACGTTATGAAATTCGTTCAGCAGCTCGGGATCGGCCTGCCAACGGTCATCCACATTGAGAATATCCACCAGGCCGACATCATTGCTTAAACGCACTTGCCCACAAAGGACGAACCCAACCAGATGACCCGCAATCACCAACGGAATAGAGAAATCGGTTAACCCTGCATGGCAGCGATAAATACAAGGCTGATCTGATTTTGATGCTTCCAGACCGCCGCAGCGATCGCTCATACGGCAACGCGTACTGTGTTGGGGATGTTGGCGCATCAATTGACAAAATGGTGTGAAATTAAACAGCTCAGAAATCTCATCACCATGAATATTGACAACCACAACCGCCAGACTGGTGGCTTGTGCAAAATCCTGTGCGATTTTATTAATGAGTTCTGAGTTCAGAGCGCTCGCAGAAATCATGATAAAACCTCTCAGTTAATTTATTGTTATAAACAGCACATTTTATTTACATTCGCTTAATCATTATCTTGAGGTATTAATGATCAAAGCATAATGCACAATAACAAAAGTCCCCCATCCCTGGGAGACGTTTTATTCAGTTCGTGAAACCAGATCACGAAATCATTTACCTATTTCAGAAAAGCCCATAAAAACGGCGTTACCCCTGATTTTCTTCCAGCTTACAGGCATTACACGGTAAGTTTTTTACCAATAAAATAGCGATAGATTGCCGCCCCCCCCGCAAGCCCCAACAATCGGTGCCACGATAGGTACAATAAAATATGGGATATCACGTCCGCCTGTCATCGCAATGTCTCCCCATCCTGCCATCCATGCGAACAGTTTTGGGCCAAAATCACGAGCAGGGTTCATCGCAAATCCAGTAAGAGGACCGGTGGAAGCACCGATAACCGCCACCAGTATCCCAATCAGCAAAGGGGCCAACGGTCCTTTAGGCACACCATTGCCATCGTCGGTCAGCGCCATGATCATCCCCATCAGAATGGACGTGATCACCACTTCCACCAGCGCAGCTTGCCATACACTCAAGGCCGCAGCTGGATATGTACTGAAAATACTCGCCAGTTGCAAACTTTCGACGCTGCCACGCACCAGTTGATGAGCCGTTTCAAATTCGATAAACAGACTGCCATAAAGCAGATATGCCAGCATCGCCCCGCCAAACGCGCCAGCAAGCTGGGCGATTGTGTAGGGCAGAACTTTACGGCCTGGGAAACAGGCAAACAACCATAATGCAATCGTCACTGCCGGGTTTAAATGCGCACCGGATATTCCGGCGGTCAGATAAACGGCAAGCGAGATCCCTAACCCCCAAATGATACAGATTTCCCATAATCCCAAACTTGCGCCAGCAACTTTGAGCGCACTGAGGCAACCGATACCGAAGAACAAAAACAGCCCGGTGCCCAAAAATTCGGCAATGCATTGCGCTTTTAATGAATCGTTCATTGTGACACCTTCTAAGCAGAGTTTGTGTCTGTGCCAGCAAGCTTCCCTGCTGACGACCGACTTTCACTATAAAAACTGATCTCTGCAAATTGTTGGCAACCTGAAGGCTGGCAGGCTCTGAAAAATCGTGCCGCAATAACAAATTATTGCTATTCGTTTACCCCGTAGAGCAGACACCACGAGCGATTCGATAAATAAAATGCAGTCGTTGCATTAGTAAAAAATGGCTAAATCCAACATTTAAATTTCCAACAAACATCACATATTCATTTCTCCTTGGCAAATTAATTTTATTTTGTCACCTGGTAAAATGTAAAAATGAAATAACAAAAACAAAATAGTTACATTTTTATTATTTTTATTTTTGTTTAAAAACAACAACATGAAATAAATTTAAGCAATTTAATAGCATTGACAACCCACTATTTTTTCACGTTCAAAGATAAGTCAGCCATTCTTTTTCCTCGCTTCTTTTTATAGTCCTGATTATCGGGACAACCCAGGCGAGGTCTTTATGCAACAAGAAGCATTAGGAATGGTAGAAACCAAAGGTTTAACCGCTGCCATCGAAGCCGCTGATGCGATGGTGAAATCAGCCAATGTCATGCTGGTCGGCTACGAAAAAATTGGCTCGGGACTGGTGACAGTTATCGTTCGCGGTGACGTCGGCGCAGTCAAAGCGGCTACCGATGCAGGTGCGGCAGCTGCCCGCAACGTGGGAGAAGTGAAAGCCGTACACGTGATTCCACGCCCTCATACCGATGTAGAAAAAATCCTACCGAAGGGAATTAGCCAATGAGCAGCAATGAGCTGGTGGAACAGATCATGGCGCAGGTGATTGCCCGCGTGGCAACCCCCGCTCAACCGGTCATCCCTGATAAACCCTATCCAAAACGAGAGACGGCTATGGCAGAAAAGAGCTGCAGTTTAACGGAATTTGTCGGCACCGCGATTGGCGACACTGTTGGTCTGGTCATCGCGAACGTAGACAGCGCCTTGCTGGAGGCGATGAAGCTTGAGAAGCGTTATCGCTCAATTGGCATTCTGGGCGCACGTACGGGTGCAGGTCCACACATTATGGCCGCTGATGAAGCCGTAAAAGCGACGAATACGGAAGTGGTCAGCATTGAGCTTCCCCGCGACACCAAGGGCGGTGCCGGGCATGGTTCGCTGATCATTCTGGGCGGCAACGATGTTTCAGACGTAAAACGCGGCATCGAAGTCGCGCTCAAAGAACTTGACCGTACCTTTGGCGATGTCTACGCCAACGAAGCGGGTCATCTGGAACTGCAGTACACCGCACGCGCCAGTTATGCCCTTGAAAAAGCGTTCGGCGCACCACTCGGTCGCGCCTGCGGCGTCATTGTTGGCGCTCCAGCTTCTGTCGGCGTGTTAATGGCTGATACCGCGCTGAAATCCGCCAACGTTGAGGTCGTGGCCTATAGCTCTCCGGCACATGGAACCAGCTTTAGTAATGAAGCCATTCTGGTGATTTCCGGCGACTCCGGCGCTGTACGTCAGGCGGTTATCTCTGCTCGCGAAATTGGCAAAACCGTCCTGTCGACCCTCGGCTCTGAACCGAAAAACGATCGTCCGTCCTATATCTAATACCCATGAGGCTGATTCATGAGATCGAAAAGATTTGAAGCACTGGCGAAACGCCCTGTGAATCAGGACGGCTTCGTTAAGGAGTGGATCGAAGAAGGCTTCATTGCAATGGAAAGCCCGAACGATCCTAAACCCTCGATTAAAATCGTCAACGGCGCAGTGACCGAACTGGATGGCAAAGCCGCCAGCGAATTTGACCTGATTGACCATTTCATCGCCCGCTACGGGATTAATCTGGCACGTGCCGAAGAAGTCATGAAAATGGATTCGGTCAAGCTTGCCAATATGCTCTGCGATCCTAATGTAAAACGCAGTGACATCGTACCGCTCACCACCGCGA